>DASYXW010000088.1:0-36242 GCA_035934405.1 Terriglobia bacterium | reverse complement strand
ATGCGGCAGCGGATGCTGGAAGACGCGCGCTGGCTGGCCCAGACGCCCTGCCCGCCGGAGGAGCGCGAGCGCTGGCGCACGGGCCGCGGCGACGGCCGGCGCTGGGCCAAGCCCATGCCGTGGTGGAGGAGGTAGGGAAGGGGGCCAGGGATCAGGGGTCAGGGCGCGGAGCATCGGAGATTTCAAATTACAGATTTCAAACAATGACCCGATAGCTCAATGGCCCGATGACTCAATCACTGAATCACTCGATGAAGACCATGATAAACTTTGCCTCTGGCGGATTGAGTCATTGAGTCAATGAGTCAATGAGCCAATGAGTCAATCATTCATGAAGTCGCGGAGCGAATCCTATGCGAATGACTCTATCGAGTAACCTCACCAAGTTTGTGGCCTTGGCGCTGGAGGCGGCGGCGTTTCTGGCTTTGGCGATCTGGGTGGGCAAGACCTACGCCGCGGATCTGGTCGCCCACCGGCTCACCGTACCCGAGCTTCGACTCGCCACCCGGCTCGATCCGAGCGACTCGGACTACCACTTGAAGCTGGGACGCTCCCTACAATACGAGCCCGAGAACATTGACCCCGAGGGCGCCTTGGCAGAGTTGCGGCGGGCGGTGGCCCTGAATCCCGACGATGCGGAGGCCTGGGTCAGCCTGGCTGGCGCGCTCCAACTGCAGGGCGAGAGCGACCAAGCCGCCGCCGCTCTTAGCCGGACGGATTTCCTGGCCCCCAGTCAGCCGGGCTTTCAATGGGCGGTGGGGAACTTTCTCCTGCTGCACGGCCAAACCGAGGATTCGTTCCGGCACTTCAAGGCGGTTCTCGCCGGCACCCGCGACTACGATGGGCCCATCTTTAACATCGCCTGGAAAGCCTCCGGCGACGCCTCGACCATCCTGGCGCAGTTGATTCCGGCCGAGTTCGCGGCGGAAAACTCCTACCTGTCGTATCTCGTGGGCAACAAGAAATACCCGGAGGCTGAGAAGGTGTGGGATCGCATTGCAGCGGAGCGGCAGACCTTCGACCCGAGGTCCGTCTCCGGCTATCTCGATGCGCTGGTCGGCATCAAGCAGCCGGCCGAAGCCTACAGCGTTTGGAGCTACTGCGTGAAGAGAGGTTTGCTCAGCCCGACGGAGAGTGAGACGCCCCAGAACCTTGTGATTAACGGCGATTTTGAGGACGGCTTGCTCAACATGGGCTTTGACTGGCGAATTTACGCCGCCGCGGGCGTGGACGTGAGCCTCGACCGCACCACGTTTCACTCCGGCGCCCATTCACTCTTGCTCCGGTTTCCGGGAAATCAGAACCCCTATTACGGCAGCACGTTTCAGATGGTGCGGGTTGAGCCCGACCACTTGTACCACCTTCGGGCCTTCATGAAGACGGAGGGCATTACCACCGACAGCGGGCCGCGCATTGAGGTCCGCGATTACTATGACCCGCGCGCCCTGGACCTCTTCAGCGCATCGCTCCTCGGCACCACACCGGGCTGGAGCCAGATCGATATGGACGTCAAGACGGGTCCGAAGACGGAGCTGGTGGGCATCTCCGTCTCCCGCCTGCCGAGTGAAAAAATTGACAGCCTCATCGCCGGAAAGGTCTGGGTGGATGACGTCAAGCTCACGCCGGCTTCCGAACCTGCGATTCAAGGACGGTAACAGGTGCTGGCGGCCGCGCTAGGAAAGGAGGTTGTACCGAAGGGTGCTCCAAATGCCGCGAAAGCCGTCGCGCCAGGTGATCTTCTTGCCTTCGGAATAGGTGCGGCCGTAGTAGGAAACCGGGATCTCATACACGCGCCAGCGGCCGCGCGCCAGCTTGGCGGTAATCTCGGCTTCGAAGCCGAACCGGTCCTCCTTCAGGTCAAGGCTCTCGAGCACCGGCCGCCGGAAGACCTTGTAGCACGTCCACACGTCCGTCAGGTTGAGGTTCGACAGCATATTCGAGAGCAGGGTTAGGAACTTGTTTCCCACATAGTGCCAGAAAAACAAGACGCGGTGCGGCCCGCCGAGAAACCGCGAGCCATAAACCACGTCGGCCACACCGCTCTCCACCGGCTTCAGGAGGTCGAAGTAATCCCCTGGATCGTATTCCAGATCGGCATCTTGGATGATGACGACTTCTCCCTGGGCAAGCTCGAATCCGGCGCGAAGCGCCGCCCCCTTGCCGCGATTCCGCGGCTGAAAGACCACCCTGATGTTTTCGGTGCGCAACCAGGCACCGGTCTGAGGCAAGCTGAGGCCGGCAGGTTGCCGCGTCGCCGACTGAGCTACTTGCTGCAGCAAGTCGCGCGTTCCGTCCGTGGAGCCGTCATCCACGATGATGATTTCCTTGTTCATGTCGACGGCCTGGACGCGGGCCAGCAGCGCCTCAATGGTCGAGCGCTCGTTGTATACCGGAATGACCACGGAAACCTTGACCATTCAAACCCTCTCTCATGGAAAACCATCGCCGCGCCTTCGGGAATATCAGCGCAGGATTCCGTGCACCACGTTGAAGACCTGCCGGCCCATTTCAAGGACAATCCGCGGGTCCATGGCCGCGATGGGCAGCGCTGCGGTCACTTGCCCGGCCGGCAGTCCTTCGAGGGCGATCAACAGAAAGAGCGGCGTCAGCGAACGGCCGAACGCCAGAACCTCCACCCAGGGGTCTCCCGGCCCGAGCGCGATCGTGAGGGCGGCAAACAAATAGATGGCGACGGCGACCGGGTTCCAAACGCGCTGGTACGCCAGGCGGAAGGCCCAGACGAGCGCCGCCACCACCCCTCCGAGCGCCAGGTAATCGAGGGCGTAAAGCAGGGCGTTGGCGGCCGCCGAATAGTGGTAGACGACGGGGTGAATCATGCGGCCGATGAGGCCGGCGAGCGGCACCAGCGAGATGAAGCCGGTGGGGCCGGGCCCGGTGTGGAGGTGGACAAACGCGTACCAGCCCAGCGTCGGAACCGCAGCGGTCGAGAAAACAACGGCCGCCTTGAGGCGTCTCTCGCTCAGCAAATACAGCGCGTAGGCGGCGATCAGCAGCAAGCCGGTCTCACGCGTCAGCGCCGCCGCCACCAGCACAGCGTAGAGCTTCCAGGGCGAGCGTTCCCGCGTGTACAGCGCGAAAGCCACCGAGCAGGCGGCGAGCGGGGCATCCACCACCATGCGATCGATGGAGGCCAGAACGGCGGGCACCAGCGGAAACAACAGGCCGAGCCATGCCGAGTATCCAAACTTCACACTGAACCGCGCCAGCCAATACGAACCGAGCAGGATGAAACCCGCGATGACGCTGAAGTAAGCGGTGTCAATGGCGCGATCCCGTCCGAAGGCGAGCAGGAAAGCCAGACCCTCAACCAGGATGCGGCGATAGCGGAACCGGGCGTTTTCCAGGCTGGCGGAAAAACCCCGCCGCATCAGCGGATCGTGGGCGATGTAGTGGTATTCCTGGCCGTCATACCCGGTCTTGCCTTGAAAGATGTAAATGTTCTCCGATCGGAGCGGCGCCGGAACGGGTTTGAACTCCGAGCCGGTGCAAAAGAGTCCGGTCCAATTCCCGTGGTAGGTGTAATGGACGGTCAGCGCCTGCCAGGCGAGCACACAGCAGGTGGCGGCCAGCGCCACGGCAAGGCACAACGCGCGGCGGGCGTTCTCGGGCTGCAATGAACTTGAAGAAGAGTCGCGGTGTGGAGTCATCAGTGTCCAGGTCAGTGCGCCATGCTCCGCGGCGAGGCCGACGCCCGCATGGGTTCCGCCGCCCGCCGCTTTTCCGGCGCCTTCTCATCGCGGCGCTCGATGCACGCCGTCTTGTAACCGATTCCGAGCACGACGGCCAGAATGAGCGCGTTCGAGGGAACCTGAAGGTTGAAATCCGTGGCGCTATGAAGCAACAGAGCGAGGGCTCCGCCCAGACACCCCAGGGTGATGGAAGGCCGGTAACGGCGGGAGTCGCGGACAAACGAAACCATCATTCGAACCAGGAGCCCGGCAACCGGAACAAACAGCAGCGCCAGTCCAACCGCGCCGGTCTCCGACAACAACTCGATGTAATCGTTGTGGGCGTGGTCCACGAAAAAGGTCACGAGCGAGGTCTGATAGTGCCGGAAAGCAATCTCGAAGGCGCCCAGGCCCACTCCCGTCCAGGGGTAGTCGCGAATCATGCTCAGAGCGTCTTTCCAGATGGCCACCCGGCCCTCAAGCTGAAGATAGTTGGGGTTCCCAATCTGCTCAAAGCGCTCGAGCACCGGCCCGAGCCCGATCCACATGCCGTAGCCTACCGCCACCGCCAGAAAGGCCACCAACCCAAGCATCCAAGCCTTGCGCCTCACCTTGAACTGGGCCAGCAGGCCGATGAAAACGATGCTGAAGACGGCGCCCAGAATCCCCCCGCGAGAGCGGCTGAAGATAACCGCGACAATCATCACGGCCGACAACGCCATATAGAAGAGCAACTGAAACCCCGGAGACGTGGCCTCGGCGGAAGCGTCGCGCGCCACCCAGTGGCGCCGGCTGTCGGACCAGATCTGAAAAGCATAAAACGCCGCGGCCACGATGAGGGGAAGGGTGAGCTCGAGCAGGCCGGCAAAGTGATTGTGATTGATGTAGGTTCCGCTCGCCTCTCCGGTGTAATAGACCTTCGTGTAGGTAAAAATCTTCTGCCAGCCGGTGAGATACTGCACGATGCCGTAGCCGGCCTCGAAGACTCCCAGAAACACCAGCGTCTGCAGCAAAATGCTGCGGCGTTTGCGCGAGTCAAACAGGTACGCCGCCAGCACAAATCCGCTGAGATAGGCCAGGAACTTGATGCCCGCGACCAAGGTGGCATGCGGATAAATGCTCAGGGTTGCCCACGCCATCGCGGGAGCTCCGGGAATCGCAGCGTTGGCGAGGCGCGCGGGCGACAGCAGCCTGATGAGACCAGCCGGGAGAGGCACGATCTGAAGGCCGATCCAGGCGGCAAAGAGCAACGGCCAGACCGGCAGCGGAATGCTGATGCGTCCCTCCCGCGTCTGTTTCAGCAGCAGCAACAGAACGCCGAAAAAGAGGGCGAGTTCCATCAGCGAATAGGTGAAGGGCTGGACGCCGCCGAAGGCCAGCGTGCTTCCGATGATGACGAGCGACAGGATGATTTCAAGCAGCTTGTTCATAGACCGTCACGACCCGGGCGTCACCTTGGGGGCCTCGCGGGCGATTACAAACTCGGCGGCCGCGTAAAGACTGGGAAGGATCGCCAGCGGCCGCAGCGAACCATGCGTGAAACGCTCACCATCCTCCGAGATCATGATGGCAGGCGAGCCGACGCTCGCCGCGGCCACCAGATCGCTTTCCGCATCGCCCAGCAAAAAAGTCTCCTGGAACGAAAAGCCGTGCTCCGCTTGCGCCCTCCGGAGCAAACCCGGCTTGGGCTTTCGGCAGTCGCAGCCGTCTTCCGGGCGGTGCAGGCAATAATACACGCCTTCGATGCGGCCGCCTTCCTTTTCGACTTCGCCCAGGAACCGGCGGGTGATCGCATCGAGCTCAGCCGGGCTGATCAAACCCTTCGCCGCCGCAGCCTGATTGGACACGACCAGAGCCGCATAACCGTGCTCAGCCAGCAATCGAAGGCCGTCCATGGCGCGCGGCAGAAAGACAAACCGGTCCCAGGAGGTCACGTAACCGTCCACAATGCGGCGGTTGATCACGCCGTCCCGATCGAGCAGGATGAACTTCAAAGCTCAAATCTCCGGCGCCGCTCTCGCCTTCGAGCGCGGGCCGATACGCTCCGGACCGGCGGCATCGTTCCAAGCCGGCGGCGCGCTCCAGGATTCCCCGCGAATCACTCGGGGCCACTCCCGTTGGGCCTCTTGATAACTCTCGATCGTGCCAATGTCCCGGATATAGCCGTCGAGAACGTATCCCCATATTCCCCCTGGGGCCCCGGTCAAACCCGGCATCACGTCTTTGCCGAAATCCGCGAAGCTCCGCGTCGGCAGCAAATCAAAGAGCGATTGGCGCGCGATGAATATCCCGGCGTTCGCCAGGTCGGACGCCGGGTGCGCGGGCTTCTCTTCGAACTTGAGCACCCGGCCGGCATCATCTAGCGTCACGATGCCGCATTCCTGCGGCTTCGTCGCGCGGAAGAGGCCAAGCGTCACCACCCCGTCGTGGCTCGCATGGAACGAACGAAGGCCGGGCAGGTCGGCGTGAACCAGGTTATCGGCGTAAAAGACGTAAAAATCACCCGCGTCTCGTACGAATTCCCGGTTGGCGCTCAGGGTTCCGGCGCTCCCCCGCAGCGTCTCCTCATGCGCCAAGCTGATCGCCACCTGCGAGTCCTGGCTTCGAGCCCAATCACTGACTTCGTCCGCGCCGTGGTGCGTGTTGATGAGAACGCTCTCGATTCCCAGGCTCGCGCAAATGCCGATCCATATGCTCAACAGAGGCTCCCCGCCGATGGGGACGAGGCACTTCGGCAATTTCTCGGTAAGCGGCCGCAGTCGAGTCCCCAGACCCGCCGCCAGCAAGAAAGCTCTGGAAAGGCTTCGAGGCATTCCGTCCTTCATGCGCCGGTTGCCGCCGGCGGTCAGGCCAGCGACCCTTCGAGCGCGGGCGAAAGCACCCACCGCATGCCGCCGTGGCCGTCCGAATCAAAAAAGGGGTCGTTGTACACAACCTTCGTCCCGCCAAAATCCAGATGGAACCTCATCTCCTTGAGGCCGAACTCCCGCAGGCCTGACCGCACATCGTCCTGGCGCTCCCGTTCACAGAAAAGCAGCAGAAAACCGCCACCGCCCGCTCCCGTAATCTTTCCTCCCAGCGCGCCGCGGCTGCGGGCAATCTCATACATCCGGTCGATGGTCGGGTTGGAGATGCCGCTCGAAACCTGTTTCTTGATTCTCCAGCTCTCATCCAGCAGCCGGCCGAAAACCTCCACGCTGCCGCTCGCCAGAGCCTCCCGCATCTCGGGCACCAGGTTCTTGAGGTCGGTCAGGGCCTCTACCGTGTCCGCTTCCCGCGACCGGATGGACTGCTCCTGCGCGGCCAGGATCTCCGAAGAGTTCCGCGCGCTGCCGGTGAAGAAAAGCATCAGGCTCTGCTCCAGGTCGAGGATGAGTTCGCTCGACAGGCGAAGAGGTTCCACCTCGGTTCCTTCGGCTGTGAACTTCATCACGTTCAAAGCGCCGAATGCCGAGGCATACTCGTCCTGCTTGCCCACGGGCCTCCGCAGGATGTTCCGCGCTACGTGGAAGGCGTTCTCGGCCAGTTCGCGCTCCGAAAGCTCGCGCCCCAGGTAAGCGGAAAGGGTCTTGAGCAGGTTCACGCACACCGCGGCCGAGGAACCCAGCCCCGTGCCGGGAGGGACCTCCGAAGCCAGGAACAGATTCACGCCCACGTCCGCCTTGAAATGCTTCAAGACCGCGAAAGGAATTTCGAGGTCGGTGCCCTGCAGCTCCATCCTGCTGATCTGGTCGCAGGTTTCGAGCGTCCTCAAGTCGGAAGAGATAATCTGGATCCGGCCGTCATCCCGCTCGGTCAGCACGGTATAGACATACTTGTCGATGCTGGTGCTGAGCACCATGCCGCCGTGCTTCTCGTAGTACGAAGGGAGATCGGTTCCGCCCCCCGCGAAGCTAATCCGAACTGGGGTACGAACGATCAACATAATCGGAGCATGAAGTTTGGATAAGCCACGTTGCGGTTCAACCGAGACGCAACGATCGGTCGGCGGCTACCCCCGCCGCCGGGGGCGGAGGAACCGCCATCTTCCGCCGCCGGAGCAAGGTGCCCGGAGTGGCCAGCGTCAGCGTCAGGTCCAAAAAGGGCGAGAAGTTGGCCGCGTATTCCAGGTCGTACTTGGTTTTCTCGTCCACGGAATCGTACCCTCGCACGCCCTTAATCTGCGCCAAGCCGGTGAGTCCCGGCTTCAGTTCCAAGCGGCGCCGATGCCAGGCCGAATAGTGCCGGATGCGTTCCGGAGTCTCGGGGCGCGGGCCGACGATGCTCATGTCGCCTTTCAGCACGTTCCACAACTGGGGCAGTTCGGAGAAACTGTAACGATGCAGGAACCGGCAAAGCCGCGCGCCGCGCGCGGGCGAACCCGGCCGGCCGTCCTCGGCCAAACTCACGTCAAACCGGTAGAGGGTGAAGGGACGCCCGCCTTGCCCGATCCGCACCTCGCGGCTGAGGGCGCGACCCTTCGCCCGGTAGAGCAGCGCGGCGATGACTCCCATGATCGGCCACAGGGCCAGCATCAGGCACAAAGTCACCGAGTAGTCCATCAAGAGCTTCAACAACTGGTAGGGTCTTCCCATGGAGGTTTCTTTCAACTCCAAAATGGGAATACCATCGATGCTGAAGCTGCGAAGCTGGCTGACGTGCAGCTTGTAGTATTCCGGGACCAGCTTGATTTCAATTCCCAGCTTTTGACAGCGGGCGATAAACTCGAGGATCTCCGTATCGCGGCGGATCGGGATGGCGAAGATGAGCTCGTCCACGCGCTTGTTCAGCAGCTCACGCACCATGCCTTCCGAGCCGCCGACGATCTGTCCATTCTTCGACTCGGCCATCCGTCCGCGGGAGGGCGAAAGAAACCCCACCAGCTCGTAGCGAAGCTCGTGGTGCCGCCGGATTCGGTCTCCAATTTCGCGGGCCAGTTCGGAGTCACCCACGATCACCGCCCGCCGCAAACCGACGTTGTATTTCCGCAGCCACCGCAGCGAAAACTGATAGAGCATGCGTGTGGAGAGCAGCAGCACGACCAGGAGCGCCCACAGCAAGCCGAGGAGAAGCCGGGAATAGTATACCCGCGCCAGGAAGGACCCGGCCAGCACGCCGACCAACAGAAAAGTGACGGCGGCGAGCAGCCGCGGGACCGCCACGGCCAGGCCGAGACCCTCATGAAAGCGGTCCATCTGCAGGGTATGAAAGAGCAGGATCCACAAGCCCGCCGACAGAAGAATGGCGGGCCAGTAAACACCAAAGGAATGATCACCCAGAGTCGGAAAGATGCCCGCCAGCGCGTAACGCAGCCAGTAGGCTGCTCTGAACCCGGCAACGATCGCCACCAGGTCAGCGAACAACAGGCCGTAGCTTGCGGCGTTTCTTTCCATGACTTTCAGGGCGCAAAGACGCCGACGCTAGCGCTTCGATCGCTCGCGGCTTCGGGAGACTTTTTTGCCCGGCGCCTTTTCCGCCTGATACCCGCGCGGATGAAGCTGTCTCCACTGCCAGGCTGACGTGATAATGTTCGCGAGGTCGGAGTGACGAGGGTTCCAACCGAGCTCCTCGCGTATTCTGTCCGGACTGGCGACCAGAACCGCCGGGTCGCCGGCGCGCCGCGGCCCCGTCTTCACGCGGATCTTACGGCCCGTACAGCGTTCGGCGGCTTCCACCGCTTCGCGAATGGAGTACCCTTGGCCCAGTCCGACATTGTATATCAGAGCTTTAGGTTTGGAAAGCTGTTCGAGCGCCAGAATATGAGCCTGGGCTATATCCAGAACGTGAACAAAGTCACGAACGCAGGTGCCGTCCGGAGTCGGATAGTCGTCGCCGTAGATTGAGAACGTCGCTTGCGGATCATCAGCCACACTCAAGAGCCGCGGTATGAGGTGGGTTTCAGGGCGATGGTCTTCCCCCAGAAGCTTCGTGGCCCCGGCGGCGTTGAAATACCTCAGCGCCGCGAAACTCAGGCCGTAGGCGGCGTGATACCACGCGAGCGCCTTCTCCATCACGAGCTTCGTCTCGCCGTAGGTGTTGATGGGAAGGTTCCGGTGATCCTCCCGGATGGGCACCGATTGGGGCTCGCCGTAAGTGGCCGCGCTCGAGGAAAAAACCATCTTTTTGATCTTGTTCTCGAGCAGGACGTCGAGCAGCGTGAGGCTGCTGGTGACGTTGTTGCGGTAAAAGAGCGCCGGATTGCGGACCGACTCATCCACCAGCGCGCTCGCGGCAAAGTGCATCACCGCTTCAATCTTGTATTTCCGGCAGACGCGGTTGAGCGCCGCGGCGTCGCCGATGTTGCCCCGCACCCAAATCGCGCCGGGCACAACCGCGGCGCGGAATCCCGCCGAAAGGTTGTCGTAGGCCACAACCTGATGCCGCTGCTTTAGCAACTCCTCGACGCAAACGCTCCCCACATATCCGGCCCCGCCGGTCACCAGAATGTTCATGGTTCAGTAGGCTCCCTCACCCGTCAGGACTTTCCAGAAAGTCCTCGCCAGAATCCTGTAATCGAAACCGAGCGACCAGTTTTCCACGTAAAAGACGTCCATCTCGACGCGCTCCTGGTAAGAGACCTCCTGGCGGCCGCTCACCTGCCAGTATCCCGTAAGCCCGGGCCTCACCAGGCGAAAGATCTCCTGCTTGGCGCCGTACTTGTCAAGCTCCGGCGGCGTCACCATGCGCGGCCCCACCAGGCTCATCTGACCATTCAGGACGTTGAAAAGCTGCGGCAACTCATCCACACTTTTCTTCCGCAGATAGTTACCCACGCGGGTCACCCGTGGGTCGTCCTTCAATTTGAAATTCTTGGAGAACTCGGCCGCGAGCGCCGGATTGGATGCCAGAATCTGGTCGGCATCCACCCTCATGGTACGCAGCTTGAAGGCGTCGAACTCGCCGCCGGGCCCCACCACGCGCCGGCGGTGAAACACCGGCCCGCCGTCCTCCAACTTGATCGCCATCGCGGCCAGAGCAATCACTGGCAGAGCGAACGGGAGCAAGAGGACCGTCTCCACCCACTCCAGGCCGGACTTCAGCCGCTTCCACCGCCGGAGCGCCGGGGACACAAGAACGGCAGGGGCCAAACGCGTGGTCTCAATCATTTTCCGAGCTGTTGGCCCGAGAGGCACAACGCAGAGAACGCGCGCGGACTAGCCCGCGGTCACAGCCCCGCGCGCGGCTCGCTGGGTAACTCGTTCCCGAAAGTTCAGGAAAATGAGATGCGCCAGCACCAGATGAGCGTCCTCAATCTGCTGCATGCAGTGGCTGGGCACCACGACGCCGTAATCCAGGAGCCGTCTCATCTTGCCGCCTTCGAATCCGGTGAGCCCGACAGTAATCGCACCCTTCTCACGTGCGAGCTTCAGGGCCTTGAGAACATTGGCTGAGTTGCCGCTGCCGCTAATCGCGAAGGCGACGTCTTCCGGGCCGATGAAATTGCCGATCTGTTCCGCGAAAATATCCTCGTAGGCGGCGTCGTTGGCCCAGGCCGTAATCATCGGCACGTTGTCGGCGACGGAGAACACCTTGAGCCGTTTGATTCCTTCCATCGGCGCGCCCGCCTCGGCGGGTTGCGGCGAGTGCGTCCCCTTGCCGAGATCGCATGCCATGTGAGAAGCCAGTGCCGCGCTTCCGCCGTTGCCAAAGATGAAGACCATCCGGTCGTCTTCGTAAGCCTGGTAGAGCACGTCCGCGATGCGCTCCACGTCGCCGAGCGGCAGGCGGTCGAGGACCTCCCTCAGCTCCAGCACATAGTTGCGGAAGTCTGTCATACCCTGCCAACCCTAGCTGCGATTGCAAGTTGCGCGTGATAACCCGGCATTAGTGTACCACGCTTGCGACGCCGGCCGGCCCGTCAGGGCGCGACAGAGCTCGCGACCGTGAGGGACGGGCGCACATCGCGCTTAATTCGCTCCTCCCAATACCGCTTGAGGTCGCGAAGAGTAGCCGCCAGCTCATATTCCGGATGCCATCCGAGCGCCTGCGCCTTCGATACGTCGCCCCACACCGCCGGCGCTTCGCCCGGACGGACCCTCGCCGGGTCGGTTCGAACTTCGATGGGTTTTGCCGCCAAGCCGATCAGGCTCTCGAGAATGCTCTCGATCGAGACCGCGCGCCCCGAACCAAGGTGGTAGACCTCCCCCGGCCGGCCTCGTTCGAGCAACAGGCTGTAACCGCGCACGACGTCGCGCACATCACTAAAATCGCGGCGAACCTTCAGGTTACCCGTGGTGAGCGCCGGAGGACGCAGCCCCAGCCCGATTTCAGCCACCTGTCGCGCGAAGTCCGAACAAACCAGCGAAGAGGGTTGCCGCGGGCCGGTGTGATTGAACGGCCGCACCCGGACGATGGGCAGACCATCGCTCAGGAAGAATTGCAGCGCCGCGAACTCCGCCGCCGTTTTGCTGCCGGCGTAGGGCGTCGCGGGCCGCAACGGAGCGCCTTCGGTGAGGGGCATGTTCGCCTCATCCACCGTGCCGTAAACCTGCGACGAGCTGACCAGGAGCATCCGGCTGTCAATGCCAGTCTCGTGCCAGGCGATCAGCAGATTCAGCGTGCCGGTGAAATTGACGTCATAGACCAGGCGTGGATGGCGGAGCGAGTCGGCGGGCGAGGAGAGCGCGGCCAAATGATAGATGCGCCCGGGCCGCGCGTCTCGCAGGACTTCGAGGACGCGTCCGCCGTCACGAAGGTCGCCCGTCACGACACGGATCCTGGAATGGACGCGATCGAGATTCTGCAGATCTTCACCTTCGCGCGCCCAAGCCACGACCTCGTGTCCTTGCGAGAGCAAGTGTTCCACGAGATGCGAGCCTGCAAAGCCGGCGCTGCCGGTGATGAGAACCCTCATGCGATTCCGGAGCCTCGCTTGGCCACGCCGCCGGAGCGTACGCGCTCGAGGTCGGCGTCCACCATCATGCGCACCAATCCTTCGAACGATACTGTCGGCTGCCATCCCAGTTCGCGCTTGGCCTTGGCATAGTCGCCCTTCAGATGGTGGACCTCAGCCGGCCGCAGCAGGGCCGGATCAATCTCGACCCGTTCGCGGTAGTCGAGGCCCACGTGAGCGAACGCCACTTCACACAAGCGGCGTACGGAATGGGTGATGCCGGTGGCTACCACGTAATCCTGTGGTTTTTCCTGCTGCAGCATCATCCACATGGCGCGCACGTAGTCGCCCGTGAAGCCCCAGTCGCGTTCGGCATCGAGGTTGCCGAGCTTGAGTTTCTGCTGCAAGCCCAGCTTGATCCGCGCCACCGCGTAACTCACCTTGCGGGTGACGAATTCGAGGCCGCGCCGCGGCGATTCGTGGTTGAAAAGGATCCCAGAGCAGGCAAACAAATTGTAGCTCTCACGATAGTTCACCGTGATCCAGTGCCCATACAGCTTGGCCACGCCATAAGGGCTGCGAGGATAGAACTGCGTATTCTCGTTCTGCGGACTCTCGCGCACCATGCCGAACATTTCGCTCGAAGAAGCCTGGTAGAAGCGGATCTTCGGGTCTACCACCCGCACCGCTTCGAGCATTCGCGTCACGCCCAGAGCGGTGAACTCTCCCGTTAGCACTGGCTGGTTCCACGACGTGGGCACAAAGGATTGCGAGGCCAGGTTATAAACCTCCGCCGGCTCGCTCTCCTGAATCGCCGTGATCAGCGAGTTCTGGTCGAGCAAGTCGCCCGGCAGCAGCTCCAAGCGATCCTGGAGATGGGCGAGCCGCTCGAAATTGATGGTGCTCGACCGGCGCACCAGCCCGTAGACCTTGTAACCCTTTTCCAGCAGGAACTCCGCCAGGTAGGAGCCGTCCTGACCGGTGATCCCCGTGATGAGCGCGCGTTTTTCCATTCACCACTCCAGTGACTGCGCTGCCAGATTTATCTCTTCACCGCGAAAACAGTCATATGGTTTGACCTGCCTATGATACGCCCCAGCGCAAACACCGCGGCCGTTCCGGCGCTCTTCCAGAGGCGCGAGGGCAAGGGGTTCTGGTGAAATCGATGCAATAGCACGCTCAACCCGTAGGTGGAGTCAGCCGATTCCCTGACCTCGAAATCCAATTGCGCCAGGAGCCGGCCGAGGCTCTTCCGGGAAAAACAGATGCTGTGCCCGCCGTGAAGCTGATAAAACTGATAGGCTGGGAACGTCACCTTGCCGCCGCTCCAGCGGAACAACCAGCGGCCGCACCGGCGCAGCAGTCCATCTTCGGTCGGAGTCTGCGCCACCGCCATTCCACCGCGCCGTAGAACGCGGCGGCACTCTACGAGGAGGCTGCCTGGGTTCTGCAGGTGCTCGATCACGCCAAACAGTGTGACCACGTCGAACGAGTCCGGCTCGAAGGGCAGCCCGCCTTCCGCATCCTGCAGAAAAACGCGCAGATGCTTCTGGTCGTTGGCGTAGCCGACGGCCACCCGGTTGACGTCCACTCCCTCCGGATGCCAGCCGTGCCGCGCGGATTCCTCCACAAACATGCCAACGCCGCAGCCGATGTCGAGCAGGCGAACGGGCGCGTGGCCCGAGCCGTTGACGCTCCGCCACACCCGCTCCAGTTCGGCAAAGTCATGGCGCGCTTTCGAGCGGTACATTGTCTCCAGGTGAAGATACTGTTCGAGGGGGTATTCCCCAACCTCCGGCTCGAGGCCGGTCTCGGAGTCAATAAAAGTCAATTCGCAGCGCTTGCATCGGATGACTTCGAATTCGGGCACGCGGTAGACGAGCGCATACTCGGAAGGATCAGCGCTATGGCAGATAAGACAGCGGCGCCTTGGCGTGGAAGGACCGGTCACGATCGCGCCCTGGGCGAGCAGTGTCATCGAGTGCTGTGCTCCAATTCCACGGTCGGGCGATTGCTCTGGGATGCTGCGCCCGCAAACTCGGCCATCTTGCCGGTAATGAAGTCTCCCATCTCCGTCTTGAAGCGGGCGACGTCAAAGCGTTCGGCGTGGGCGCGCAGCCGATGCGGATCGAACAGCGCCTCGTTCCGCTCGAAGCGCTGAACGGCCTCCACCAGGCTCCGAACGTTCTGCTCGTCGAATAGAATCCCGGTCTCGCCATCGCGGACCGTCTCCAAAGCGCCACCTTTTCCGTACGCGATCACCGGACGCCCGCTTGCCTGGGCTTCGACAGGGGTCAACCCGAAGTCCTCCTCGCCAGGGAATATCAGGGCGCGGCAATGAGAGTAGATTTCAGGTAGCTCATGGTTGTCCACTCGGCCACGGAACTCGACGTTCGGGCCGGCCATCCGGCGCCAACGCTCTGCCTCAGGACCGTCGCCCACTACCACCAACTTGCGGCCCAGCTCATTAAACGCCGCCACAGCCAGGTCGACCCTCTTGTACGGAACCATCTCACTCACCACCAGGTAGTAGGAACCCACCACCGGGGAGATTTTGAACCGGGCCACGTCCACGGGAGGGTAAATGACGTGGGACCGGCGCCGGTAGTACTTCAGAACACGCCGGGCGGTGTTGTGAGAGTTGGCGACAAAGTGGTCCACCCGATCCGCCGTGGTGCTGTCCCAAAGGCGAACGTAGTGCATGAAAGGCGGGATGAGGGCCCGCCGGAAGGGGCCAACGCTTTTCAAATAATCGTGGTACAGGTTCCATACATAGCGCATGGGCGAATGACAGTAGCAGATGTGGCAGGTCTCCGGCGCGGTAATCACGCCCTTCGCGGGGCCGGATTCGCTGCTGATTACCAGGTCGTACTGCCGCAAGTCGAATTGCTCGAGCGCCGTGGGGCAAAATGGCAGGTAGGAACGATAGGCCTTTCGCGCCCAGGGGAGTCTCTGGATAAATGAGGTTTGGATTCGGTGCCGCCGGAGGATTTCGGAGGTACGGCCGGGATCATAAACCAGCGTGAAAATGTCCGCCTGCGGAAACATTTCCGCCAGAGCTTCGAGAACTCGTTCGCCACCCCGCTGGCCGACCAGCCAGTAGTGGACTAGCGCAACCCTAGCCTGCGAATGGTCTCTCATGACATGCGGCGGTCTGATCTCGAAAACAGCTACTTAACCGCTACGGTCCCCGGACGCCCTGCGGGAACCACTTGTCCTGGCATCGCAAGGCGGAGCGCCCTCTTTGCCAGGTGTTTGGCCGCCCGCTCTTCCAGTCGCGCCGTAGCGAGGGTTGTGCCAATTAACGCGCCCAGAATCAGGACCACCGAACCCCGGCCCAGAGCGTGCTCCGTCATAGCGTGGGCGCATACCACCACTAGGCAGCCTCGGGCGCTCTTCTCAATCCAACCGAGCTTCGACTTAGGGTACCTTCCTTCAAAGTACAAGAGCTCGCGCCAGCCACACCACCACACGTACAACGTCACGAACAACCCAATGATTCCGCCCTCGGCCAAGAACTGCAAGTATGAATTATGGGCGTGACCATCGCTGTTGACGATGATGGCGTCCGTCGCCACCCAAATAACGTGCTTGACTCCTTTGTAGTGCTTGAAGTCGTCGTTGAAGCGGCCGAAGCCGATGCCGACGATAGGGCTCAGCGTGAAATAATCCCAAGCCTCGCCCCAGATTTCGAGGCGCGAGGCATTGGTGCCGTAGTAGGGGTCGGTGATGGTGTCAATCCGGTCCATCACCGATGAGGTCGCGAGCATGATGAGCACGGCCGGGACCGCGACCAGCAGCCCGACCTTTACCACCGTACCCAGCTTCCGCCAGGGAAGAACCACTGCCGCCCCGGCGCAAAAAGCAAGATACGAGCCGCGAGAATATGTGAAGATCAGCCCGCTCATACACCCGGCCAGCAGAAACCAGCGAAAGATCTTGCCGTTCTGGCTGACTTTCTCCTGCTGTAGCAGCACCAGGACCATGACCGAGGCAATAGCAAATACGCCTCCTGCTGTATTATGCGCTTCGTACCACCCCACAAGCATGTCGCCGCCAACGGCTTCTTCAAGAATCACCACCCGCAACGGATTAAGCAGAAAGGAATACGGCAAGTTCAAGGTGATAGCAGTTCCTGCCAGACCGACGACGCTGAGAACCGAGAGAAAAACGAACCAGAAAGTCTCGCACAGTCTCACGGTCAGCGGCAGTCCGAGAAGGAAAAAGAAGGCGGCGTAGCTCACCAGGAACGAGCCGTCCTGGCGCAGGAACTTGTACGAAATCAGGTTACCCACGTCGCCGGTTGACCAGAAGTAGGTGGCCAGCCAATAACCCAGGCAGACGAGGACGGCCCACTCGACCTTCCTGAACCCCTCGCCCTTCGCGATTCGCGCCACCGTCCCTCGCAGCGCCACCAGACCGATCGCCGCGACGGGGAGCGGCTGAAAGCGGTTCCCCAGAAGGCCCGCGAGCAGCACCAGCGCCACGAATCCATCTACCAGGGTAAACAAAAGGCTCTCCTCAAACCCGGGCCGCGGCCACGCTAGACCGCGCGTCCTCGTAAAGGCTCTCCAACTGGTCGCCGACCGCTTCCGAGGAGTGGTGCCTGGCGAGCACCACGCGCGCCTCCTGAGCCATCGGCTGAAAGCGTGCCGGCTGGCGCAGGACTTCAACGCAGTGCCTGGCAAACTCCTCCTCACGGTCGGCAACCAGGAGGTGTTCGTACGGAACCAGACAGACTCCTTCCATGCCGAGCCGCGTGGTCACGATGGTCCTTTCGGCCGCCACCGCTTCCAGGAGCTTCACGCGCACGCCGCCTCCCCCGCGCAGCGGCATCACGCAGACATCCGCGCAGTAAAGGTGCGGCCGGACGTCCTCGACGTCGCTGAAGATTTCAACCTGCGCTGACCGCAGATCGCCCACGGTCTTTCGCGCATTCCGGCCCACGATGACGAAGCGGACTTCCGGAACCTCGCGGCGAACGAGCGGCAAGATGTCTCGGGCAAACCACCGGGCCGCGTCCTCGTTCGCCGGGTTTTCGAAACTGCCGCAGAACAAGATGTTTTTTTCGGAAGCCGCTCGGTGCCCATCGCACCTGACGACCGAAGGCCCCTCCGGCGCAGCGAAAGCCTCCAGGTCAACCGCAATCGGAACGTGGACCAACTTTTGCCGCAGATGAGGGAACAGGGCGCCGACCCGGTCCAATTCAGCGTCCGACACAAACTGGTACCGATAGAACTTGTCCTGGCGGAGCGCGCCGTGCTCGAAGGCCCTGGCCCGCTTCGCCTCCAGGCGAAAAAGCGCGCGGCGGGAAGAGAAAGCGGGAAGGTGCGCAGCGATTCTTTCGGCTTCCTCGTGCATCAGGCTGAAAAAGTCCAGGAACGCCGGTGCCTTTCCTTCGAATCCAGGGTCGGGGAGGCAGCGAGCCAGGACCGAAGTTTCAATTTGTATGACCTCCGCCCAGTTCTCCCGCACCATTTCGCCCACCGCCGCAGACAAGGCCTCCGCTGGCCGCGTCAACACCCGCATCGGCACGCTGGACGTGGGATAGCCGAGGAGCGCTCGTTTCGCCGAGCGCTTGGGATATACTTGGACGTCTTCGCAGATTTCCCGGAGGGGCTCGAACGTCCGCCCGGCGATCTCATCCGGCCGCGCAAATGCGAACAGGCGAATGCGGTGGCCTCGCCGGGCGAGTTCCCGAATTCGGCTGTAAATGCAGACGTTGCCACCGGAATTCGGAGGGTACGGAACGTCAACCGCGATCCAAACGATTCGCATGAGGCTACTGGTCAACCACCAGGTACCCCTCAATCAAGCCACACTGCGGGCACACGTCGACTCCTGTTCTTAGCGGCACCGCGACCTGTAATCGTCCGCCGCTGTATTGGCTGGGCAGGTCCCAATGCTGGCTGCCGGTCGGACTTACCAACTGGACGTGGGAGGGTCGGCTGGGCAGGGCAATCGTAAATGAAGCAGATGGACGGTTCCCGGCCGCCGGGCGGCCCAGGAAGAAGGCAATCACAACTCGATTGCTCCCCACTCGGTATCCCGCCGCGGTCGGCCCCCCTCGTCCTAAAGCCATCACCGGCATGGGAGGGTTCGCCGTGAACTGGGTGAACGGAGCGAGAGTTCCTCCGCCCAGCACCTGGCTCATCGCCGCAAGCCGGACCCCGTTGTGGGAAAGCACCAGCGGGCCGCCCGGGCCCGTCTTCGTCAGGCACTTCTCCCCGTCAGCCCCCGAGCCCCACGCGGCGTAATAAAACAGCTTATAGGCATCAGGATTTTTCCATCCCCACTGAAGGCTCATAAACAGCAGCCGGTTGTATACGACGGTGATAAAGTCCGGGCCGGCTGAATATCCGGTCTCGCTCTGCCACAAACCGCGGCACTTGCCGGTTGCCACCCAGGTGTTGTAAAGCTGTTGCCAGTCCGCCGCCGAGCGGTAGTGCACGTCAACGATGTCCGTCCACTGGATGGCGTTGTGATAATTCAGGATACCGGCGAGCTCCTGCAGGGAGTTGCTGGCGGGCCAGCCGCCAAAAACCACATAACAGCCGTGCTGGCGGATGATCTTGGCGGCCGGAAGATAAATCAAGTCAATGTAATCAAGGTTCCGCGCCGCTTTGAAGAAACCTGCCTGCAAAGTCGGCTCATTCCACACCTGAAAGTAGCGCAGATTATAGGGGGCGGCGCTGTAACGCTCGACCGCATGTTCCACAAAGCTCTCCCAGTCCGCGATCTGGTTCGCCGGATAGATTTGCGAACGGCCCCCGTTTGCCCACGGCGGGGTGTGCGCCAGAAGAGGCAGAACCTGCAAGCCTTGCGCCTGGGCGCCGCGAACCAGGTTGTCGGTCTTGGCCCAGTTCCATTGGTTCTTTTGCGGTTCGATCGTGGCCCACACGAAGTCCATGCGTACCCACCCGAGTCCCATCTGCTCGGCGAGTGCGGCCTGGGGCAGGTTGTTCACCCCATTAAAGCTGCGAAAAGTCGCGTTCCCGGAACCCGATGGAGGCCCGACGGGCGGAGCGGCCGTGCTTCGTGTGGCCACGAGACCCGCAGCCACAAACAGCAGGCTCACGATAGCAACGCTTAGAGGACTACGAAATCGCCTGTGGGTCGGTGTGACGAAATTCATCTCTCTCCTCCTGCTCAACGGCGTTCTAACAAGCTAATCTGCTCCTGCACGACCGGGTTTGTCTTCCCGCGCGCCCGGAAGCACTCCTCAAATACATCCAGGAGCTCTCGGGCCGCCTTATCCCAGCCAAAATGCCAGGCTCGTTTCAATCCCCGCGCCGCCAACTCTTCGCGAAGCTCCGGCTGCGCAAGCACCCGCGCGATCGCTCCAGCGAACTCCTCGGCGCCGGCCGGGGGCACCAGCAGCGCCGCATCCTGCAGAATCTCCGGCATGGGAGGGGCATGGGAGGCGACGATCGGAACGCCGCACGCCATGGCCTCCACGAGTGGAAGTCCGAACCCCTCGTAAAGCGAAGGGAAAACAAACGCCGTCGCGCCCGAATACAACCACGGCATGTCTTGATCGGCGACGAAGCCGAGGAAGCGCACATCCTGGTCCGTCAATCCGGCCTGCCGGACGCTCGCATAGATTTTCGAATCCTTCCACCCTTTCACGCCGGCGATCACACACTGGTGACCCCAGCCGCGCCCCTTTAGAATCTTCACAGCTTGAATCAACGTCGTCAAGTTCTTCCTGGGCTCCACCGTCCCCACCGCGCAAATGTACTTGCCGGAGATTCCAAGTTTCTCCTCGACATGACGGGCAGCGGCCGCCGGGTCGCGCGGTTGGTACTCGCGAGAAACGCCGTGGTGCACGACGCGTATTTTGCAGCTCGGAACATGAAGCAGGCTTTCGAGGTCGTTGCCCACGCTGCCGGAAATAGCGATCAGCCGGTCGGCCGACCGAATCCATTTTTCCTGAAACAACCGGTACACCGCATGGGTATACGAATTCATGGTTTCAGGAAATCGCTGCCAGACCAAATCATGGACCGTCAGGACGTTGCTCACACTGCGTCGAAGTCCGAGAGGCAACGCCTGCCCGGGTCCCCAGAAGAGGTCCACGCCATCCCGCGCGGCCATGCTTCGGGCCTCCGTCAGCAGCCACAAGGTTCCGGGCGCGAACGGAATCCGACGGCTGACCCGCTTCCGCCAGCGAGGGCTCTGAAAGGGCAGCGCGAAATGGCGCTGCGAATAGAGGTAATACTGATTCCCTGAGTCGATTCTCTCCAGCTCGCGAACGATATTCTGCAGATAGACAGAGGACCCGCCCCGCCAGCGCGACAGGAGGTTGGCGTCGATTCCGATCTTCATCGCGGCCTCATCGCGGTCTCGTTACACCCGGGCGTCTCAGTTCCACTCCGTCACCAGGACGCGCAAAGCTTTGAATGACGCGGAAATGTAGCTCTGATATTTTGGATTCGAGCCGGAACGGAACAAGTGCAGCAGGCAGGCAACGGACGCTTTCACGATGAGACCGGCCGAAAGGAGGATCCGAAGCGCAAGGCAGGTGGCGAAGCTAAAGCGCTTTCTAAAATAGCGGGTGAGCGATTTGTAAAAGATAGGGGTCCGCTTCGACGCTGCCCATTGAACGGTCGAGACCGACCCGTGGTGAACCACGCGAGCGTCTTCCAGATAGAACAAGCGCCAGCCCGCGCGCTTGATGCGGCAACACAGATCCGTGTCTTCATACCAAAACTGGAACCCCTCATCGAACATGCCCACTTGGTCCAGCGCCTCTCGCCGCGCCAAAAAGCAAGCCGCCGCCAAATGTTCAGCCTCATCGCTCCGGTCGGGGTCCCGCTGAAGCGTGAAGAGATCGCGGGTGACCGGGTGCTTGGCGAACAACCGGTTGAGCCGCAGAACGTCGGTGACGATGTAGCGTAATGTAGGAAAGCGCAGGTTGGTAAAATCCGCCTGCGGCGTGCCATCCAGATTCAGGAGCTTGGGCCCGACGATGCCCATCGTGCCGTCAGACTCCATCTTGTCGAGCATCTTCGCGAGCGACCCTTCCTGCAGCATGGCGTCGTCATTCAAAATCAGCACGTACCGTCCCTCGCTCGCGCGAATCGCCCCGTTGTTCGCCGCCGCAAAGCTCAGGTTGCTTTCATTGCGAAGCACCCGAAGCTCCGGCCAGCGCGCCACGGCTCTCTGCGGGCTGCCGTCGGTGGAGGCGTTGTCAATCAGGATCACTTCGCCGGTAATGCCGGACCTCTTCATCTCGGCGAAGCAGCACTCGATGCACTGCGGCAGTAATGCCGGCTGATGATGCGTCAGGATACAAATTGAAAGATCCATCGAAATCTTTCCCTACTTCCTACTCCCTGCTTTTCCTTGCAGCAGCCGCAGCGCTTCGCGGTAGCCGTGCAGAGTGCCCACGTCGGCGTAAGAAACCCCTGCCTCCACCCCGACCGCCGTGCCGCCTTGCGCCAGATATTCGTTCACCAGCGTTCCGATGTATTCGTCGCGCCGCTCCCGCTTCGACCACAGGGCGAAAAGCTCGTGCAGGGTCTCACCCGGCATCTTGATCGCGCCCCACACCCACTTGGTGACCACGGCCGCCTGCTTGACGCGGATGTTCTCAACGCGCCGGTTCTCCCCGGTCACGACCGCGTCAAAATACTCCGGCTTTTCCACCGGAAACAACAGAAAGGAGAGCTCGTCATCCGGCAGCGAGCAAAAGCCATTCTCGGGGAACCAGATGGTGTCGGGCAGGCCGATCAACACCGGTTCCGTCCGGCTGATAAACGGCAAAGCCTGAAAAATGGCGTCACACAGCCCCGCCGCGGCTTTCTGAACCGTATAGCACAAGCGCGCGCCCTCAAACTCTCCGCCGAAATACTCCAGGATGTCCGACTTTCCCGGCCCAATGACGAAGCAAATCTGCGATGCGCCTCCGCGCGTCATGCGCTCCAAGAGGTATTCGCTCACGGCGCGCGGCCGCTCCACTTCCCCGTCCAGCCGGCTGCCCACCGGAAGCAGCTCCTTCGAGAACGCCAGCGGTTGAATCCGAGTGCCGCTGCCCGCAGCAGGCACGATGCCCCACATGAGAACCTCCTATAGCGGTCATTCCCGCACAGGCGGGAATCCAAGTCGATTGTAGTCCTCGCCCTCTTCCGGGGGAGAGGGTGTCCCGGCTTGCCGGGACGGGTGAGGGGGATCCCAATACGTCATCCAACCTATGGAAGTCGTATTGCGCGTGGCGACTCTACCCAGCAGTGTCGGATGCCGCCATCGCTTCTCCCAGCATGAGCGACTCAAGCTTCTTCTTCGCCGCCACGGTTGCCGCCCGGACTGCAACCAAGCTCGCGCAATTGCGCTCCCGCATTCGATCGAGAGTTGCCCGGCACAACTTCGTCGGATCAAAGAGGTCGGCCAGGGTCAAGTATCGATACCCGTACTCCGCAAAGTCGCCGATGTGCGGGCTCAGCACAATGGGGACCACGCCGTGCGCCAGATACTCCACCAGCTTGGTCGGCATCGCCACCCGATTCATCAAGGTATCGTCCCGCAAAACAAACCCGGCATCCATTCTCGCATACTGCCGCAACATTTCTTCGTGGCTGAGGGATCCCACTTCGATTCGCCCGTCGAGACTCGCTCGCCGAACCTTTTCCTTAAGCCCGCTGACGGCGCTCTGCGGGACATAAAGACTGGCGCTCACATCCGGCCGCGCGCCCGCGAGGCGCCGCAGCGTGTCGAGCGTCAAGTCCACGTTCTGCCATTTGTCCACGCCGCCCGCATACACCAGGCGCAAATCGCCTGAGCCTGTCCTAGCCTCCCGGCTCTGCGGAGGCTCGGAAACGCCGGAAGAGCTGGCCCCCCCAGAGACAAAAATCGGAAGGGTCAGAATCTGCGAAGGTTCCAAGACGCCGGGATATTTCTCGAGAAAGTGCCGCGCCATCGCATCCGTCACCGTAACCATCAGATGACAATTCCGCACCAGCGCACGCTCACCTCGCTCCGTGATCGCAGCCCAGGTCCGGTTCCCAGCGAAGGCCATCTCTTCCGGCAGCACTCCATGAGCGTCAAAGATGATCTTGCTCCCGAAGCCTCGAAGCCAGGGCAGGAGCCGCAGTCCGCTCCACACGCTGTGGATGTAAATCCACTTCGCGTCCTGAAGGCTTCGGGTGATGTGGCGGCCGTGCAGGAAAAAGTTCGCTCGTTCCACCGTGACCCGGCCGTGCGTCTCCACCTTCCGCTGCGGCCGCTTGAAGGACACTTGCAGGTACATTCTGGGGACGCCCTCGAAAATCGAGTCAATGGCCGTCACGCGCTGCACCAGGCCGTCGCGCTCGATCGCTTTGTCCGGATAGGGAGCCAAAAAAACGAGCATGAGAGAACGTCTGAAATCTGGAATCTGAAACCTGTGACCGCTCTGAAATCTTGAAATCTTAAATCTGAAATCCGGCGCTGCGCATTTCTCAGCATAGCCCAAACCTTCCGCGGTGTGTTCCTGCGAATTGGTTTACCGAACGTCCGGGCCCCCGATTGGTTCTAAGGAGGGGTTGCCGCCTGTGCGATTTAGATTGATCACTTGCGGCTGCCGGAGGGGTATGGGTGAGAAGCTCGCCTTTGGCGATAGTGCTTTTAAACTCGCAGACCCTCAGGGTCTGCGCCAAGCGGCGGGAAGAAAAGTGTTATTGCTTTTCAAGCCAGCATGGGCCGTGCCCTACTTGTCCGGAACCTTCACCACTACGCAACTTCCCGGGGTTGCCGCGTTGACCGCCGCGATGATCGCTTGAACATGCAGGCGCGCCACCGCCATTGCGGGTTCCCCAGCGCTACGATGGCAATCTTGCGGTTTCTAAAACTCTGCTGATAGGGCGAGGTTCTTGTCCGTCGTAAGCAGCACGTCAAATCCGGCTGGCTCGGCAGCGCGCAGCAGTTCGCCGTTCGTGAGGGTGCTCCACTGTTTCTCCGCGCCGTTCTGACGGTGTGTCCATGGAGGAAGAAGCGAATAGGAACAGGCGTGCCTTGGTCGAAAAGAACGAGCATCAGCGGGCGGGCGTCAGAATCTTGAAACTGTGGGCCGCGAAATCGATCACCGCCTTGACCTGTTCGCGGTCAAGACCGTCGAACCACTGCAAAATGTCGTCGATGCTGGCTCCCGCCTCGAGATTTTCGAAAATCGTGGCGACCGGCATGCGCGTGCCACGCAGCACCCACGCACCGCTCACCTTTCCGGGAACGCTTTCCACCGCCGGGCATTGTGACCAATCCAGTGCTGCCATAAGGCTCTCCGAGTATCGCGCGTTCTGCTCGCAAATTCAACAGCCCGGCTGGCGCAGAGCGTAGCTCTGCGAACCTTGGTGCGCCTCACTGTCTGCGGCCTCGCGCTGCATGGCCTCGCGCCGGAGGCATTCGAGAAAAGGTTTCCCCAACCCTTCCAGCTTTCGCTCCAGGCGCTCGGTGCAGTCGCAATCGCCGCAAGCCCAGGGTTCCGAGCCGTTATGATCGCGGCAGCGCCCGCGGTCGTGGGCGTCCTGAACCTTGGCCAGCTCGAAGTACTGTTCCCAATAAGGACGCTCTTCTTGTAATGGGGTCGGGCAGTAGCAGACTTCCACCCAGCGGGCCGTTCGGTCCGGGCAGAGCCTGGCCTGCTTCATGTTCCGCAGATACTCGCCCTCGGCCACCGACCCGTGGCCGAGAGTTCCCGCTTCAACGGCTTCCAGGAGCTCGGCCTCGCGGCCGCGTCTTACTCGGGCTCTCACCAGATACCGCATACACCTCCAGTGTATCGCGAACTGTCAACCGCGCACCCTTGGCGACCCACGACGTGGCCTCTTTTTGAAAACCGGGGGAGAAACTCCACACTTTTTCGCCGCATCGGAGCGCGCGCTTGATTTCCGTAGTCCAACTCCTTCACTCGAAAGAATGAAATAAATTGCCTCAATTTTCTCACTTTCCCCCATTGTCTCATTTTCGCCGGCTAGACTGGATACGTGCGCCATTGGCGATAATCCGGCGGTCCGAATTGCCCCAGCCGTACACCCGCGATGCCGCCGGGCGGTCGAGGTCACGTTGGGCCAGAAACCCTCCCCGGCCCGGCTCCTTCAAGCGGAGGCTGCGAACTGAATCAGTCCGCTTGCAAGAGTTGGCTCGATTTGCGACCATCGGGACTCGGTCTTGTACCTGCCGAGTTTCGCCGCGCCCGGCGCGGCACGGAGGCTTGATGGAGTTCGATCCCAAGCACTTGAGCCGCACGATCACGGACGGGCCGGAACGCGCCGGGGCGCGGGCCATGTTCAAGGCGGTGGGCTTTACGGACGCGGATCTCGCGCGGCCGATGGTAGGAATCGCCAACACGTGGATCGAGACCATGCCGTGCAACTTCCACCTGCGGCGGCTGGCGGCGAAGGTAAAGGAAGGCGTGCGCGCCGCCGGTGGCACTCCGATGGAGTTCAACACCATCGCCATCTCCGACGGCATCACCATGGGCACCGAAGGCATGAAGGCGTCGCTGGTGAGCCGCGAGGTGATTGCCGATTCGATTGAGCTCGCGGGGCGCGGCTACATGTTCGACGCCATGGTGGCGTTGGTGGGCTGCGACAAGACGATTCCCGGCGCGGCGATGGCGCTGCTGCGCTTAAACATCCCGGCCATCGTGCTCTATGGCGGCTCGATTGCCGCCGGAAGCTTCAAAGGCCGCGACATCACCCTGGCCGAGGTCTACGAGGGCATCGGCGCGGTGGCCGCCGGCCTGATGACCACTGACGACTTGCGGCGGCTTGAAAACGCCGCCTGCCCGGGGGCCGGCGCCTGCGGCGGCCAGTTCACCGCCAACACCATGGCCACCGTGATGGAGTTCATCGGCCTGTCGCCGGCAGGTTTCAACGGTGTTCCGGCCACCGACCCGAGAAAGGACGAAGTAGCCTGCGCCACTGGCCGGATGATCATGGACACCCTGGGACGGAACCTGCGCCCGCGGGACATCGTGACGAGGCCGGCGCTCGAGAACGGCGTCGCCAGCGTCGCCGCTACGGGCGGCTCGACGAACGCCGTGATGCACCTCATCGCGCTCGCGCGCGAGGCCGGCCTACCGCTCTCACTCGACGACATCGACGCCATCAGCGCTCGCACACCGATCATTGCCGATCTCAAGCCGGGCGGCCGCTTCGTCGCCGTGGACGTCCACCGCGCCGGCGGAATCGCCCTCATCGCGCAGCGGCTGCTCGAAGCGAAGCTGATTGACGGGGCAGCGATGACGGTGACCGGGCGTACGCTAGGCGACGAGGCTAGCCAGGCCGTCGAAACGCCGGGGCAGGAAGTGGTGAAGTCGGTAGCCAATCCGCTCAAGCCGACCGGCGGCCTGGTGATTCTCAAGGGGAATCTCGCGCCCGAAGGCGCGGTGGTGAAGATTGGCGGGCACGAGCGGCTGCGCCACGTGGGGCCGGCGCGCGTCTTCGAGCGCGAGGAAGACGCCATGAAGGCGGTCGTCTCGAAGAGCATCAAGCCGGGCGACGTGGTGGTGATTCGCTACGAAGGCCCGCGCGGCGGCCCCGGCATGCGCGAGATGCTGGCCGTCACCGCCGCCATTGTGGGCGAAAACCTGGGAGAGTCCGTAGCGCTCTTGACCGACGGAAGGTTCAGCGGCGCGACGCGAGGACTGATGGTGGGTCACGTCTCGCCTGAAGCCGCGCGCGGCGGTCCGATCGCCGCGCTCCAGGACGGCGACCTGGTGACCATCGACATAGAGGCCCGCCGCGTTGACGTGGATCTGCCGGTGGAAAAGATCACCAAGCGTCTGGCGGGGTGGCGCGAGCCCGAGCCGCGCTACAAGACCGGCGTGTTCGCAAAATACGCGGCGATGGTCTCATCGGCGTCGGAAGGCGCGGTAACGCGGGCGAAGTGGTAGCGCCGCCGTCCCGGCGACGATGCCGGCGCCACATCACACTAAGGAGGCGATTCATGGCACTCAACGTGGGAGACACGGCGCCGAACTTCAAGCTGGGTTCGGCGACCGGCAGCACGCAAGGCGAGTTTGAGCTTGCGGTCGCACGCGCGAAGAACGTGGTGCTCTGTTTCTACGCGCTCGACTTCACGCCGGTTTGAACGGACGAGCTGACGGCAATCCAGGCGCACCTTGCCGAGTTTGCCGGCGCGAACGCCCAGGTCGTGGGCGTGAATACGGATTCGGTTCCTTCGCATGTAGCCTACCAGAAGCATCTCGGCGGCTTGAGCTTTCCGCTCGCTTCCGACCGCTGGCCTTACGCGGCCACGGCCCAGGCCTACGGCATCTTTCCACCTAGCAAACACGCCGTGACGTTCATCAATGATCGCGCGGTGTTCATTGTGGGCAAAGACGGCAAGATCGCATGGTCAAAGATTTACGAGCTGAAGCAAGTGCCGGACGTGAATGAGATCCTGGCCGAGCTGCGAAAGCTGTGAGACATGGACATCAAAGAGTTCTACCTGAAGCACAAGCAGGCGATCCACGCGGGGACGCTTGACGTGCTCGGCAAGATTTCGCCGGAGCAGATCGGTTGGCGTCCGGCCGAGGGCATGCTTTCGCTGGGCGAAATCGCACGGCACATCTGGATGAGCGAGGAAGGGGTGCGCGCGGTGGCGCTCGAAGGCAACTGGGGATACTACGAAAGGCGCGTGCCGCTGGGACTCTCGCGCATCCTCGGCGAAGTGAAATCACTCCAGGATGAACTGGCGAAGCTCGAAGAGGCCCACCAGGAAACGCTTCGCGCCGCGACGTCGTTTCCACTAGAGCGCTGGGAAGAGGAGCGAAGGAACGACGCCTTCAACATCCGGCGCAAGGTGGTGGTGATGCTCTACGGCATCACCGACCACGAGATCCACCATCGTGCCCAGGCCGGCGCCTACCTGCACCTACTCACCGGGCGGCGCGCCAGTCCGTATGCGATCTAGACTCCGCAACGGCACGTCGCAAGCCCATGGGAGGAGCCATTTGCTCATGCCCCTGGACTGCCGGCAGGATGCCGGCGCTACCTCATAGCGCCACGCGAGCCACTTCTTCGAGCGACGTCTGGCCGAGGAAGACCTTGGCGAGGCCGTCCTGGAACAGGGTCTTCATCCCCGCGTCGACAGCAGCGGCGCGGATGCTGGCGGCGTCCTTGCGCTGCATGATCATCTTGCGGATCTCCTCATTCAGCTCGAAGAGCTCGAAGACGCCCACGCGGCCGTGGAATCCGGTGCCGCGGCACTGGATGCATCCTCGGCCGCGGAACAGGCGGACGCCCGAGAGCGGGTCGGTGGTCTTCGGCAGCGCCCCCTGCTGTTGCAGCGCTTGGATGGTGCGCTCGAAGTCGGCCCCGGCCCGGAACGTGGCAAGGCTGGTCTTATCGAGGGGCACGCTCTCGCGGCAACCCGTGCAAATGCGCCGCACCAGCCGCTGGCCGATCACCAGCGCCAGGGTGGACGCCAGCAGAAAGGGCTCGATGCCCATGTCTACCAAGCGAGGGACGGCGGCCGTGGCGTCATTGGTGTGCAACGTCGAGAGCAGCAGCCGCCCCACCAGCGCGGCGCGGACGGCGATTTCGGCGGTGTCGAGGTCGCGGATCTCGCCCACCATGACGATGTCGGGGTCCTGACGCAGCATGGCGCGCAGCGCGTTCGGGAAAGTGACCCCTGCCGTGGGGTTCACCGCCGACTGATTAATGCGCGGCAAAGCGTATTCCACCGGGTCTTCGACGGTGGAGATGTTCACCGCGTACTTTCGCTCGGCGCCGAGCCGGGTGAGCATGGCGTAGAGGCTGGTGCTCTTGCCGGAACCGGTGGGGCCGGTGACCAGGAGCATGCCATAAGGCCGCAGCAGGTTGCGAAGCAAGATGGCGTAATCGGAGGCGGCGAGGCCGAGGTCTTCGAGGTCATAGGAGATGAAATCCTTGGACAAGGCCCGCATCACGATTTTCTCTCCCCACTGCGTGGGGAGCGAAGAAACGCGCAGGTCAAACTTCAGGCCGCCGAGATTGGCTTCGAAGCGGCCGTCCTGCGGCGCCCGGCGCTCGTCGATCCTCATGCCGGCCAGCACCTTGATGCGCGACACGATGCCAGGAAGCTCGTCAGTGGGGAGCGTCATGGCTTCCTGCAGCACGCCGTCGATGCGAAAGCGAACGATCCCTTCCACTTCATAAGGCTCGATGTGAATGTCGGAGCAATGGGTGAGGGCGGCGTAATCGAGCAATTGGTTCACCAGCTCGCTCGGAGCGAGGCGCGGCGAGGCTGCGGATTGAGCCTGCGCGCCGTTTTCCGGGGCGCGGGCGCCATCCGGGCCGGCGTATTTCATCATTTCGCGAATGTGAGGCTTGTAGAGCAGTTGAGCGCGCAGGATGGCAGGCGCCGGGGCAAGAGACGGAACCGGATCGAGCCGGGTCTTGCGCCGGATCTCTTCGATGAGGGCGCGGTTCCGCGGGTCGCACATGGCCACGCGGAGCTGCTTTCCTTCAAGGTCAAATGGGACCAGGGTGTTGGCGCGCGCGAAGTCCTCGGGCAGGGTGCGTAGCGCCTGGGGTTTGACGTCGGCCACTCGAAGGTCGATGTAGTCCACCCCCCAGAATTGGGCGAGCTGCTCCAGCAGGAACCCGTGGGGCACCCGGCCCCGGTCCACTAGCACCTGTCCCACCGAGGCGCGAAGACGCCTCGCCACGTCGCGGGCGGCATCGAACTCCTCCTCGCCCAGTATCTCGAGCTGGCTGACGAGCAGAGTCTTGAGTTCGTCTTCGCTAACCTGCAGACCCTTCATTCACTGCCACCCCTGTGCCCAGTACGCTGGCCACACGCTTAACCAGATCGCCCAGCGCCATATTGGCCTTTACCCAGTAGTCGGCCGCTCCCATCTCGAGAGCGGATTTCGAGTCGCTCTCCTGGCCCAGATTGCTGAGGATGATGACCGGAATCGAAGCGGTGCCGGGATTCTTCTTGATCTCCCGCAGCACCTCGAAGCCTTGAACCTTAGGCATGATCATGTCAAGCAGGACGATATCGGGGGCTTCGGCGCGAGCCATTCTGAGGGCTTCCTCGCCGTCGGACGCGGCGAGCACCGTGAAGCCACCGCGCCGCAGCGCCGCCTCGGTGGCTTTGCGCAGAAACCGGTCGTCTTCGGCCAGCAGTACGCGCCATACGTGGTTTCCCATGACTACGCCTCCAGACTCGCGAACATATTACCATAGTTTTAATTAGCCAACAGTAGATACGTATGCGACTAATACGCGGAGGAGATTATTCGGAGGAGCCGGAGGCAGGGTGACTAAGCGCCCGACCGGGCGGCGATGTATTTGCCGTAATCCTCGATGGTCAGGCGGATGCCGCGCGGCTCTTCGTCCAGGGTGCGGGCAATGATGGCCAGCGTCCGGCTGACGGCTTCGCGCTTGTCGCGCACGGCGGGGTCTTTCTGCAGGGTGGTGTTCAAATCGTAGGTGCGGGCAGCGTAGTACATCACGCGGAACAGTTCGAATTCCTCTTCGAGCGACGCCGGCATGCCACCCGCTTGGGCGAAGAGCGAATAAAGCGAGTGCGACGGCGTCACCTTTTTCTCCAGACCTTCAATGAACTCCCGCTCCGTCTTGTCGTCCACGGCGCGGTAGGCGTTATACGCGGTTTCGCGCTTCTTCTCCGGCGTCTCGCCGACCAGCAAGTGCTCCATGAACTTGTCGAGCTTGGCGTGTTCGAGCACCGTGGGGTCGTCGGCGTTGCGCTTCAGCAGCATGACGGCAGCCAGCTTGCACGGCTCAAGTGGATTGGTGAAGACGCGCTCCACGGGCAGCACCTTGGCGATGTCGAGCATGGAACGGGCATTGTCAAAAGCGATGAGCCGGCCGGCAATCTGCTCGAGCTCGGCGTCCCGTTTGCCGCGAAAGAGCTCGCCCAGCTTCTGGTTGCGCGTGTCTTTGAAATCCGCGAGCATGGCGCGGACTGTCGCGCCGTGCCGCGCAAGAAACGCCGGCGTCACGTCGGGGACGTTCTCTTCTTTCGAAGCCAGTATCTCGCCCGCCGAGATGGGAAAGTTCTCTGCCAGGTTGGTGCGCAGGTAGAAAACCTTTTCCGACGTATAAGCCCAGGCCTCGATCTCCTTCGAAAGGTCGAGTTCGCCGAGCGTCAGATGGATCTCATGGCTATCCGCCGTCATGGCCGTGAGCCGCGCCGAGGCGTCGCTCTTGTGACGCTCGATCCAGCGGTAGACTTGGTACCCTCGGGCGCGCGATCCGTCCGATCCCTCGGCGCCCAGCACGAACAGCCGCCGCCCGTCGCGCGCTGTGTAGGTGTAACGGACGTACACCCAGTCGTCGGAATGAAAGCGCGTCTTCGGGTAGGTCATCAGGCCGTAGGAGCTGGTGGATTTGCCAGTGCCCGTCGGCGCGATATAGAGCACGCCCTTGCCGGCTTGCTCCACGCAGGCGCCATGGATGCTGTGAATGCCGTACTCGGCGGCTAGGACGCGTCCCACCGCTCCCAGCACCCAGCTCTTCAACTGGCCGTAATAGGAGGTGTTGAAAAAGACGATGGTGTTCGAGGCGCGGCTGTAGTACGCCGCCTCCTGCTCCGCCGCGACGCCGTGGAGCGCGTAGACCATGATGCGCGGCTCGGCGGCGGGCGCGGTTCCCGTCAGGCGCTGCCACTCCTCCGGACTGTACCAGTTGTCCACCCAGAAGTCGTGCAGGTGGTGGCTGTTGGTGATGGCGCGCACGCGGATGCCATGAATCACCACGTCGCTCTGGCGGACGGCCCCGGCGGCGCGCTTGCCCTCAATAGCGGCCATGTGGTCGCGGGCGCTCTTCAGGAGTTTTTCCAGCAAACCCGGCGTCGCGTCCACCGTCTTGTTGTGGACCGCCGTCCGACCCTTGGTGCGCGTGATGGTGTTCGAGACTCCGAGCGGCGAGCCTGGCCACTCCGCGAGGCCATCGGCTGGTGCCGGGGGAAACGTGTAAAGCGTATCGTCAGCCATTAAAGCTCCTGGTCAGGAAAAGTGTCATACGGGCAATTACTGAGGGTAACTAAGAATCGGCCCCAAAAGCAACTTCGGGTCAGGCCCCGGCGCGCGTCTCAGCGACTAATGCCGCGCTTCCTGGACGCTCTCCTTAAGGTCCTCGACGATGGCCGTGGCGCTCTCCGCCACCGCTTGGGCGAGCGGTGGCGGCTTGTACGGACGGCGGACGATATCCATCCAGATGGGCTCTCCGTGAAGCCCGGTCAGGTAGACTTCCGAGTCCACGAGCTTTTTTCGGGCGGAGTCAAGGCAACTGCCGTGCAGCAACGCGTCCGCTTGCCGGCGATCCGAGACCACCCGGAACGGCTGTTGGCCTGCCATACCGGCGGCCAGGCTGTCGTTCAACTTGTTGTCCATGTCCTCGATGTAGACGGTCTTCACGCGCAGCAGTCGGCGTGGGTCGCTGGTGTTTGCGGCGTGGGGACCTCGCATCGGGCCCGGCTCGCCCGGCATCGGCTGGCCTTCGTCCCCCGGCCTTCGCAGTGTGGGCGGCGGCTGACCTTGCTGGTTTTGTCCGGACGGCTGGCCCGGCTGCGCCTGCGGCGGCGGTGGCTGTTGCGGATTCTGCCCGCCGGCCTGGGTACAATGCGCCAGACGAACCGGCGCGGTCCATATTGCCGACCCCAGCGCCAGCGGGGCCAGCGCCAGCAGTCCACGCCATGCGCTGCGCTTCACCACAGACCTCCACGCTCTCGATGTGAAGGACTAGTCTAGCAGAAACGGAAAACACAGCGCGGCATTGGACGGCTCGCGGGCCGTCATTACGTTCCAAAGCGGAAAACGATGCCGGCGGAAACCCGCACGTTGTTCTGGCCGTCGTTCGAGAAGAACTGCCGCAGGTAGTCCACCTGGATGACGCGGATCCAGATGAATCGCGTCGCCTTCACGTCAACGCCGCCGCCCGCCGCGGTGGTGAAGGAGGTTTGAGTCCGGGGCGCAGGCGGGGGGAACGGAGGAACTACTTGGCAGATCGGGATGGGACCCTCGAACGTCGCCGTACCCCGCGTGCCGCCTACTAAGAAGTGGACGAAGGGATTCACCCGCGGGATGGCGCGAAAGGCGAAATGCGGTCCGAACAGAAACGTGAAGCCGTTCGAGTGGGGGCCAAAAAAGGAGTTGCCGTTGGCTGGCACCGCCGGAGGTGTGGCGTAATGTTGACTGAAGTCGGCCTCGAGGCCGAAGGAGCGATTGAAGTTCCCGGTCACGGAACCTTCCCATCCGTTAGCGTTGAATCCGCCGCCGGAATCGACTCGCGTGTAGGAGTAGCCGCCGAAGATTTCGGCGCCGGGCGAGGGAATCTGCGCCGGCGAATTAATCGCGCATGAGACCAGCAAGCCGGCGCAGATCCAGATCTTCCGCATGGCTCCTCCCCTTCCCGTTGAGCGCCAAGCGCGCGAATGTGGCGCCCTTGCCTGTAACAACACTCGCGCCGCGGAAGAGTTGCGGCGTAAATTGGAAATTTTGGAAACGCGAAACCGGGAAATGGAAACTCCCCAGGAGATCGAAAGGCGTCAATCGGTTCGCGGCGCTTCTATCGCCCGCCGCGCACGATAAGGCCGGGGCCGGCCCCCAAGGGGGTAGAGGCCAGCCCCCGGCTCTTCTCTCGGATCACGCTCCTCGCGAAGCGAATCCGAAACCGTTGTGAAAACTCAAAATTGCGAGCCAACCATCCAACGCAGCGTCAGCCTGACTGCCCCGAAGCAGCACGTCGTTTCACCGACTGCATTGCGTCGCGCCACACCACAGCTAACACGGCCACGACGGAAAAGTTGCGGAAGAAAAACGCGATGGCTCCCCCAAGTCAGCGCCCCGAGCGCCGGTCTCGTGGCCCGCGCGACTTGCCGAGTTCGGCCTGCCACTTGGGGCCGGGCGCGGAAGTGAAGACGTAGAGCGGATAGAGCTCCCGGAAGATCTGCTCCACCCTCGCCGCGAAGGCGGGGCTCGCGAGCCCGCGCGTATTCGGCGGGAAGACCTTGCGCGCGATCCATGCCTGAAGCGTCAGCCAGTCCTCATCGCGGCGCGGCAGGCCCGCGTGCTGCGTCCAGTCGCCCTTTTCCTGGCGATGCCAGTAGGTCTCGTAGCGCCCCTTGCGGACGACGTCCTTGAGCAAGCGATCGAAAGCGTGGCGGTGCGATTGAAATCGCGGGCGGAAAACGGTCTCGAGCGCGCTTCGCTCGCCCTTGCGCCATGAGGCGTAAGCGGCATAACCCACGGTGAGTGCTTCGGCGGAGAGCCCGACGTACAGCCAGCCCTCCGTATGGTGAGACCGGCGGGCGTCGTAGACGCGCAGATAGTAGTTCGACTTGTAGGGCCGTTTGTCTTTGCTGAAGCGGATGTCGCGGTTGATGCGCGAGAAATTGCCGTTGGTTTTGCCGGAGGTTTCAAAGTGCGGATTGAGACGGAGGCAGGCCCGCTCGATCGCCCCGAGCAGTCCGCGAAAGGCGCCCGTCACATGCGTGTCATAGCGCGAGCGGTTCTCGTCAAACCAGGGCTTGTTATTGTTGCGTTCGAGGTCGCGGAAAAAGCGGAAGGATTCGGGAGTGAATCCCGCGAACCCGCCATTCCGGCCGGTCGCTGCGGCCTTGGTCACGGCCTTGCTCCTGACGCCGCACCCGGCGGAATGGCCGGCGTGTCCAATTGGGCGCACAGCGTCGCCAGGATGCTGCCGCTCTTCTCGATGATTTCCTGCTGCGCCAGCACCTTCAGCGCATGGATATTGGATTGGGTGGCGTTATCCATGTCGTCGCTTCCCATCTTCAAGTCGGCCTGAAAACGGAAGTAGCGGCTGGCGCCCACCAACTCGTTGATCTGGTATTCCACCGTGCTGCTGACGCCGTCAAACACCACGCTGAGGAGCGGCTGCGCCCACTCCACCAGGCCCCAATTCTGCGCCTCGTCATAGGGGATGGAGCGCGTATGCTGCCCTGTCCCGAGCGAGACCACTAGAAAGTCATTGGCCTCGCGATGCAGGATTCGCGCTTCGGCGTAGGCGCAGAGTGTGGGGTTGTTGGCAAAAACGCCGCCATCGATGAGCGCGGCGTAATTGGTCTGGTCCGGCACGTCCAGTTTGGCGGGCGGAAAGTACGTGGGGGCGGCGGAGGTGGCGCGCGCCACCGCGCGCATGGGAAAGTCGCAGGTGGCGTCGGCGACGGCACGCCAGCTCTTGAAGAAGTAAGGCGCGCGGGTCTCGATGTTGTAACTCGTGATCATCACCGGCGTGACCGCGTCCTTGAAACGCGCCTCGCCGAAGTACTGCTCGAGCACGGTTTCAATACCCTTTTCTGTGTACTTGGGCCGCCGCAGCTCGTCGGCCGAGACCACGGTGTGCCACAACGAACGCGCGAAAATCGTGGACCCCTTTTGCTCGTAAAGGCCAATCAGGTCCGCCGCGCTGTATTGCGGCTTCCCCCCGCTGCCGGGCTTGGTAAGCGCCAGCGCCAGGATGCCGCCGGTGGAAGTGCCGGCAATCAGGTCGAAAAGCTCGGCGGCAGGCTTGCGCGTCCGCCGCTCCATTTCCGCCAGAACCATGGCGGGGATCACGCCGCGGATTCCGCCGCCGTCAATCGAGAGCACGCGTATCGTTCCAGGCATAACGACCTCCTTCACAAGACAAGTGGCTAGTGGCTAGTGGCTAGTACTTGGTGACATTAATGCGCGTTAGAAAGAAGCCTAAGGAGGGGACCTATAAACGTGACCCCTCACCCGGCCTACCGGCCACCCTCTCCCCTCGGAGAGGGCTATTTCCCTCGTTTTTGTTCCCCCTCTCCCCTGG
>DASYXW010000087.1:0-19252 GCA_035934405.1 Terriglobia bacterium | reverse complement strand
GATGGGACTGGTGGCGCTGCCGTGGCTGGATCTGGACCTGGACGTGCCGCTGCACGCGATCGAGCAGTGGAACCGTGAGGTGCGGAAGGCGATTCTCAACGTCGCGGTGGCCGTCGCCGAGGCGGTCGCAGCGAGTGCCGCCGCCCCATCGGGCGAATCGGGCCAGCTTGACCCGGCAGGTGAATCGGGCCAGCCTGGCGCTGCCCCATCGGGCGAATCGGGCACGCCGGGCTCGTCCGACCAATCGGGCCCGCCCGGACTCTCGTAGCGGCGGCCTTCAGGCCGGCATGTCAGTCCAATCGGGTGGGCTTTAGCCCCTGAAGTGAGCCCATTCGGGCCTGTGTTGGGGCCGCGCGTTGACACCCGCGCCAACGTCTACTACCATGAGCGTCTGTCGGGAAGAGCGGCTTATCTCCAATCGGGAGGACTTATGAATATGAGCGTTAACAAGCTGTCAAAGCCTGTGCTGCTGCTGAGCTTGCTTTTCGCGATACTGGCCGCCGTCGCCGCCCGCGCCCAGAGTTTCCGCGGCTCGATTCTCGGGGCCGTAACCGACCCGTCGGGCGCCGTTCTCGCCGGCGCCAAGGTGACCGTCCAGAACGTGGACACCGGCGTGGCCCGCGCCACCCAGACCAACGACGCCGGGGAATACAACGTCCCCGAGCTGCCGATTGGCACCTACACCGTGACCATCGAGGCCAGCGGCTTCGAGACTTCCGTGACCACCGGCATCAAGGTGGACGTGGCGGCGGCCAAGCGCGTGGACGCCACGCTCAAGACCGGCGCCATCTCGCAGCAGGTCACCGTCTCCGCCGAGGTTCTGCCCCAGGTCGAGACCACCAGCGACACTCTGGGCGCCACCTTGACCTCGAACACCGTCAAAGACATTCCCGTAAACGGCCGCGACTACACCAAGCTGATTTATCTCACCCCCGGCGTCGCCGGATCACCCGACCAGATCAGCGATTCACCCGGCTCCTTCGGCGAGTTCTCGATGAACGGGGCGCGTGGGCGCTCCAACAACTATCTGCTCGACGGCACCGACATGAACGACGGCTACCGCAACGACCCCGCCATCAACGAGGCGGGAGTGTTCGGCACGCCCGCCACCATTCTGCCCATTGACGCCGTCAGCGAGTTGCGGGTGCTCTCGAATTACGAGCCGGAGTACGGCCGCAACGCCGGCGCCGTGGTCAACATCGTCACCAAGAGCGGCACCAACGACCTGCACGGCTCCGCCATTGAATACTTCCGCAACAACGCGCTCGACGCCCGCAACTTTTTCAACTCCACCGGCCCCCAGGCGCCGTTCCACAACAACCAGTTCGGAGGCTCGCTCGGCGGGCCCATCGTCAAGGACAAGACTTTTTTCTTCGGCGACTACGAAGGCCAGCGCGAAACCGTGGGCGTGGTGAGCCTGGCCAACGTGCCGGTGCCCAGCCAGCTCGTGGCCACCAATCCCGTCATCCAGGGACTGCTCGCGCACTTCCCGAACAATGACCCGTGGCCCGCGCCGAACCTGGGGGGAAACACTGCCTCCGTCATCGCGCCTTCGTTCAACAGCGTGGACAGCTTCATCGCCAAGGTGGATCACAACTTCAACTCCAATAACCTTGTCACCGGCCGCTACTACCTGGGCGACAGCGGCCAGGCTTTTCCGCTGGCGCTGACCGGCGGCGGCGTCCTGCCGGGGTTTGACACCACCACGCCCACTCGGGTGCAACTGGTTTCGATTTCGTGGGCCTCGGTGCGCTCCTCTACCAAGGTCAACGAGTTTCGCTTCGGATGGAACCGCTTCGCCGAGGGATTTTTTCCGCAGGACAAGAGCTTTGCCCCCAGTTCGGTCGGACTCTGCGCCGCCGCCACCACGGCGGGGTGCACGGGCGCGGCGGCCTCGAACCAGGGGCTTCCCGTGATTAACGTGGACGGCTTCGCCCAGCTCGGCGCCAGCAAGTCTGACCCGCGCGACCGCGTGGACACCAACTGGCAGGCGTTTGACAACTTCTCCTGGCAAGTCGGCAAGCACGACGTGAAGCTTGGCTACGAGTTCCGTCGCACCAGCATCAGGCAGTTCCTGGGCACCAACTTCCGCGGCGTCCTCAAGTTCAGTTCGCTGGCCGATTTCCTGAGCGGCACGGTGGATGGCGGTTCAGCCGCGCTCGGCAACTCCAACCGCAACACCTATGAGAACAACCACGGGCTCTACATTCAGGACAGCTACCGGTTCTCTCCCAGGCTGACGCTGAATTACGGCCTGCGCTGGGACTACTTCGGCGTTGTGAAAGAGAAGAACAACCTGTTCAGTAATGTCACGAATTTCGACGCCACCGGTGCCACAGTCACCCTGACCCAAGTGGGACAGTCTGGGCTCGGCAGTCTCTACAATCCCGATTACAACAATTTTGCGCCTCGCGTGAGTTTTGCGTGGGATCCCCTCGGCGGCGGCAAGACGGTGGTTCGCGGCGGCTTCGGTGTCTTCTACGACGCCTTCTCGCAGGACTTCTTCCTGGGCCACCTGCCGTTTAACTGCAGCTTCTGCCCTGGCCCGGCCTACAATCCCTTCGGCCCGGCGCCGATTTTCTCCGTGGGCACGGTGGGCGGCGCCATCGCAACGGGAGTCCCGGTATTCACCGCCCCTGGCGCCACGCCCTCGGGCAGCATCTTCGCGGTGGACCGCAACATCCGCACTCCGTATCTCGAGAATTACAACCTGAATATCCAGCGACAGCTTTCAAGCCGGGTGGTGCTGCAAGTCGGCTACGTGGGTTCGGCCGGCCACAAGCTCTTCGCCTTCCGCGACCTCAACCAGCCGGGGCAGGCCGCGATTACCGCCTCTGACATTGCTTTCGCCCAGGCCAATTCATTCACCTTTCAGGGAACCACCTACCCCTGTTTCCCCCTGGGCGGGCCGGGATGCATCAACTCCGGCGTGTTCAACGCCGGCGTGCCTCGCGTTTTCGGAAACAATCCTTACGGGGCGTTTTACATCAACCAGGAAGAGTCGAACGGCAACTCGAACTACAACTCGCTGCAGGCGAGCCTCCGTGTCAATGGCTGGCACGGCGTCACCTCGATCGTGAATTACGTCTGGTCGCATTCGCTCGACACCTCGAGCGACGGCGAGGACTTCGTGCCCAACGCCGCCCAGCCCAACAACAGCACGCAGCCGGGGCTCGACTACGGCAATTCCAACTTCGACATCCGCAACCGCTTCACCTGGATTTTCGGCTACGAGCTGCCGAAGATGGGGGGAAGCTACCAGCGGTTGAAGAACGGCTGGGGCGTGGACAGCACCCTGACCTTGCAGGACGGCCAGCCCTTCCAACTCAATTACAACTTCGAGGGCGATTTCAGCGGCAGTGGCGAGGGCTTTGACCGCCCCGACGTGATTGGACCCGTCCAGTACACGACCAATCCGGCGCAGTTCTTGAACCTTACTTCCTTCGCCACACCCTGCACCGCGCTCGCCGCGGGCAGCGTGCAGTTGGCCGCGTTCCAGGCCTCCGGGCTCCCGCCGGACGAGAACTGCGTGCCGGGCACGCGCCACTTTGGGAGTCTCGGGCGCAACACGCTGCGCGGTCCGAGCTTCAAGCAGTGGGATTTCGCGCTGTACAAAAACACGCCCCTTACCGAACGGCTGACCATGCAATTCCGGGCCGAGTTCTTCAACATCCTGAACCACCCGAACTTTTCCAACCCCTTGCTGCCGGCGTTCATTTCCGACGCCGCGCAGCAGGGTATCGGATCAAACGGCGCGAGCCTGGGCTCCTATCAGATCCAGGCCACCGGCGACGTCGGCATCGGCAACCCGTTCCTCGGCGGCGGCGGTCCGCGCGGGATTCAACTGGCGGTGAAGTTTGATTTCTGAAAAGCAGAAGTCAGGAGTCAGAAGGAAATTGAATCAATGATTCAATGAATCAATTCTCGAAAGTGACGATCAAAACTCTCATCACGATCGCGCTCGGAACGCTTCTTGTGGCCGCCGTGGCCTGCAACCGCCAATCCTCTGACGTCCGGGAGCGGCAGCACCCCATCACCCACATGAACTACGGCGAGATCGGAGGGCGCGTGGTCGCGACGGCCACCCCAGCGTCAGGCCAAGCCGCTCCGGGTGAGCAGCAGCCGGCGTCGGGCGCCACTCTCGTGCTGCTCGATCTCGCGGCCGGCCGCCAATACCTCGAGACGCTACAGAAATCCCAGGAGAAGACCTGCACCGAGCGCCTCGCCGGGATGCAGTCGGCGCTCACGCAGTTTGCCAGGGCAGGTCAGGGGGGCAAGGGCGCGCTCACCGTGCAAGCCGACCAGGATGGATACTTCGTGTTCGACCATCTGGCGGCGGGAGCTTATCTGGTGGTCGCCGAAGGTCACGTGGGCACCACCGACGCCATCTGGACGCAGCCCACCGAGGTGCCGCAGGACAAGGCGACGATCGTCAAGCTGGCGCAGCCGCTCGTGGCCTGTCCGGTCTCGGGCGCAAGCCAGCAGCCTGCCCCTTAGTGCCGCAGATGTTCGTCAAAGAAGTCCGACCCGGCGTGATAGGCCGCGAGCCATGTGCGATGCAGCAGGAATTCGTGAATCTCATCCGGAAAAACCAGTTGCTTGAACTCCACGCCTTGCTTCCGCAAGGCCTCCACCAGATGCACGCTCTCGGCGAAGGGCACGTTGCGGTCGTCGTCGCCCTGCACGATCAGCACGGGCGACCGCCAGGTCTTGATGGAGGCAAGCGGCGAGGATTCCCAGGCGATGCGCGCGGCTTCCCGCTGTTTCTCCGGATTGTAAGCCGGCACGAAGTTGGGGATCTCCAGGTTCCAATCGTGAACGCCGTGCATATCGAAACCGGCGGCAAAAAGATCCGAAGCGCGGGCGAGCGCCAGCGCCGTCAGATATCCTCCATACGACCCGCCCCACACGCCGATCCGATGCGGGTCCACGTCGGCGCGGCTGCGAAGATAGAGTCCCGCTCCCAGCACGTCGTTGAACTCGCTCGCGCCCGCCGCGCCGTAGTTGAGCGCCTCGCGGAAATCGAGACCGTATCCGATGCCGCTGCGGTAGTTCACCGACAGCACAATGTAGCCCCGGCTCGCGAGGTACTGGTTCATGGCGTAAGCGTTGGCGTAGTAGGCCATGTAGTGCCAGCCGAGCAGCATCTGGCGCCGCGAGCCGCCGTGGAAGAACACGATGGCTGGATGCTTGCCGCCGTCCGCGGCGTTTGCCTGCCCCGCTGCCACCGGGGCAGGCAGAAAAAGCTGGCCGTGAATCTTGAGACCGTCGGCAGCGGACAAGATCTCCTGCTGCGGCTCCACGAGTTGTTTGTCGGGAAAGTCGGCCGGAATCGCCTCGGGCGCGAGATCGCGGATCTCGCCCGCGACCACGGTGATCGCCGGCCGCGGGGGACGGCGCGCATCGGAGCGCAGCACAGCGATGGCGCGCCCGTCGCTGGTCGCGACCGGGGACCATTCGATGCCCGGGCCGCGAGTCACCGCGGTCACCGGGCCGCCCAGCACCGACACCTCCCAGATGTGGCGCCGGTCGACGTCGCCCTGGTTCGACGAAAACAGAATCTGCTTGCGGTCGTGACCGAGCGAAACGTGCTCGACCTCGAACTCGCCCGGAGTCAGCAGTGTTGCGTGGCCACCCGCGGCGGCGATGGAATAGAGGTGCGTCCACCCGCCTTCCTCCCAGGGGAAGATCAACCGGTCGCCCGCGCCCCACATCAACTGGTACTCAGCCTCGATGCCGAGAAAGACGCTTCCGCGCCCTTCGTTGGCCATCCACACCTGGCGGCCAAGTCCCGTCGCGACGTCCGCCACGCGGATGGACCACGGCTGCCCGGTGCGGCGCGGCCCGAAGGCAAAGGCTTCCGTCCTTGCCGGAATGCGAATGAACGCGATTCGTTTCCCATCCGGCGACCACACCGGCTCCACGTCGCGGTCCACGCTGGGATCGAGATACCGCAGCGACCCGGCCGCGAAATCGTACACACCGATGAAGCTGTGATCCCCGCGGTCGCTCACGAAAGCCAGCTTCGAGCCGTCCGGCGCCCAGCGCAGCGTCGAGCTCTTGCCGTTCGAGTGGATAAGCTGCTCCGGTTTTCCGTTGGCGGCAGTGGATTCGCTGAGCGGCGCAAGCCACACCTGGTCCTTGAAGATATAGGCCACGCTCGTGCCCTTCGGCGACACTGCGGGCGAGCGTCCTTCGCCGGCCTTCAGCGGCGCGCCGCCGGCAAGCTTGACGATCCAAATGTCCTGCTCCACAGATTGCACGAAGCTGTGCGGATTGGGATAACTTCGATCAGGGAATTCCAGGTCGCCGCCGCGCGTGTAGACGATGGCCGAAGCGTCCGGCGCCCAGGAGAGCTCGCCCACGTCCTGACCGTCGTCTTGGGTGTAGGAAGTGATCGCGCGGGATTTGTATTCGCCACTCCCCGTGGGCTCCGCCACCCAGATGTTGCGCTTGCCCTCGGCGTTGAACACCCACGCGATTTTTCCGCCGGCGGGCGCCGCGGTCAGCTCGGTGGGAAAGGGTGAGCTCATCACCTGTTCGAGCGTGAAAGGCTGCTGTTGAGCGAGGGCGCCCGTCACGCAAGCGAGGGCCACGGATGCGATCAGAGTCGCACGACTGAGTCTTGGCACATTCACCTCCAACTCGAAACGCCCATCATATGCAAGCGGCCCCGTGGCAGCAAGCTCAACGATCCGGCGCGAGCTCGGCTCCCGCCCGCTCGGCGCGCGAGCGTGCTAAAATCCGGAGTTCAAGGCGCGAAAGGATCGCGAGGCGATGCTGCCTGAGAAGACGCTCGAAGGCCGTGTGGCCATCATCACCGGAGGCGGAACAGGAATCGGCCGCGCCATCGCCCACGAGTACGCGCGCCTCGGCGCGAAGCTGGTGCTCGCCAGCCGCAGTCCGGAGCATCTGGAGCCGGCGGCTGTGGAGCTGCGGGGCAAGGGCGCTGCCGTTCTCGCGGTCGCGACCGACGTCCGCCAGCCCGACCAGGTGGACCGGTTGTGCGACGAAGCCATCCGGCGCTTTGGCTCGATCGACGTTCTGGTGAACAACGCCGCCGGCAATTTCATTTGCCCTGCCGAGAAGCTCTCGGTGAACGGCTGGAACGCGGTCGTCAACATTGTGTTGAACGGGACGTTCTATTGCTCGCGCGCCGCCGGCCTGCGAATGATCGAGAGCAAGCGTGGCGGCAATATCCTGAACATCGTGGCTACCTACGCCTGGACGGGTGGCCCGGGAACCCTGCACTCGGCCTGCGCCAAAGCCGGTGTGGTCTCGATGACGCGGACGCTGGCCGTCGAGTGGGCGCGGTTCAAGATTCGCGTCAACGCGATCGCGCCCGGGCCCGTCGAAACCGAGGGCGCCGGCGGCCAACTGTGGGCCACGCCGGAAGTCCGCGGCGCCATGCTGCGGTCCGTTCCTCGCGGGCGCATCGGCGCCACGGAGGAAATCGCTCACGCCGCATCGTACCTGGTTTCGGACTTCGCCGACTACATCAGCGGCGAAGTGCTGGTGATGGACGGCGGGCAGTGGCTGGGCAAGGGCATGTTCGGCGAAGGACGGCTGCAGCCCTAGCCTGCATACGCCGGGAGGAACAGCGCTTGGCCAGGATGGGACATCGTTACAAGTCTTACGCGGCGGAGACGGGTGTCTGCTACCAATACTTCTTCGAGGGACGGCGCTCAGTGGTGAGACCCGAGTGTCAAGGCGCCGGCAGCGACTTCACTTTCGTCGTCACCGCCGACCAGCATCCTCCCTTCGCGTTGAAGATCTTTGTTTCCGCGCGCGCCGCAGCGGCCTGGCGCGACGCTCATGGGCGCGAGCTCGATTCCAACGAGCAGTACGCTGCCGCCAAGATGCGCCTTTTCCGCGCCTTCGACGAACAGGACCGCCTGCGCGAAGAGTGCCTGAGTCTGCTGGTGGATGAAACCAATCTGGAAGAGTTGCTGGAGCCGCTGGATATTGCCTAGCCTACAAACTCAAGCGTTATCGCCCGAGATCATCCAGCTCAAACTCGCGCAATTCGACGTGCCGGGAACCACCGCCGGCCGGCAGGCCGGCGCCGGTGAACTCAGCCAGAACCACCGTGATATTGTCGGCGCCTCCGCTCGCGTTCGCGGCCTGGATCAACGACGCGGCCTTCCTGGCAAGGGATTCGGCGCGGCCGGCGATGCCGAGCATTTCCGCCGGCTTCACCTGGTTGTAAAGTCCGTCGCTGCACAGCAGGACTTGATCTCCATCGTAGAGCGGCGCGCCGCTCAGTTTCACATCCAGAGTTTCAGCCGTGCCGACGGCCTGAATCAGGATGCTCTTGCGGGGATCGTTCTCGGGGTCGGCAGGAGGCTCGACGCCGAGCTCCGCCAGGTAATTCAGAAAAGTCTGGTCGCGGGTGAGCTGCGTCATCCGTCCGTCGCGAATCAGGTAAGCGCGCGAGTCGCCCACCTGCGCGACGAAGAGGAATGGGCCGAAGAGGGCCGCTGCCGTGGTGGTGCTTCCCATGCCGCGAAGCTGCGGTTGGCTGCGCGACTTTCCGTAGATGGCTTTGCTGGTTTCTTCGATGGCGCCGCGAAGGGCCAGCGCAAACCGCGCCTCTCCCAGGTTGGCGAGCGCTTTCAGATTCTCGCCCAGCCGCGCCGGAATCTCCTGAACGCACATCTCACTGGCCAGTTCGCCACACGCTTCGCCACCCATGCCGTCGGCCACCATCAGGAGCGCGCCACGGGGTCCGAGCGTGTAAGCGCACTCGAACGCCCCGGCTCGCGACTCGCCGGTCGAGAGATTGCACGCCGCCAGATTGTCTTCGTTGTTGATGCGGACGCGGCCCTGGTCCGACATCCCGAGTGCGTTCAGTTCCATCACGCCGCTTTCCGGCCCAAGTCCCAGTCCCGGCTGCCCCTGGCTTCTCAGCCTCGAGTCAGGCTGTCGCGGAGTTCCCCGACAATCTGGTGCGCCACCTCGCGTGCTCGCGCCAATTCTCCCGGCGGCAGCGAAATCGCGGCGACCTTGGCGTGACCGCCACCGCCATAACGCTCGCACACCGAGGCCAGATTCACCGTCTTGGGAGTCGGATTCCAGGGGTTGCTGCCCACGGCAACCTTGGTTCGCTCCGGGGATGCGCTCACCGCGACGCTGTACACCGCGCCCGGGAAAAGATGGTAAGGGATAAATTTATTGAAGCCCTCAAAGTTCTGGTCCGCCACGTCAAAGAAAAGAACTCCGTCCCGCAACTCCGCCCTCGAACGGATCATGTCGAGCGCGGCAACGTGCCGCGCGTAGAGCGAGTCAAAAGCGCTGCGGATGTGAGGCAGCGCCGCGATCTCCTCGAGCGGCTTCGAAGCCAGTTCCGGAATGAGCCCGGCGACGAAGTCCTGGGAACGCGCTCCCTCGATGACCAGCGTAAGCTGGGTGGCCGGATCACGCATCTCAACCGCCGCCTGCGTGTCGGGATACTGCGCGCCGTCAATGATGTCGGCCCAACGCACCAGCTCGTCGAGGTCCGGGGCGCGGAAGTCCCAGTGGGTGGCGGCAAGGTGAGCGATGAACTTCGTGCACGAGCGGAAATCCGGGCCGTAGAATTTTCTGCCGCTCGAGTCGCGCCGGAAATGCTCGGCGTCCGCCTCGGTGAGGAAAGCGCTTTGATGGTGATCGAACCACCAGGTCAGGCGGTCGGAACTCGAGTACTTGAAATCAACGATGGCGTTCTCGTCGCCGTCGAACATGCCGGGGTCGAAAAGCTGGCCGGCTCGATGCACGAGTCCGCGATAAGCAAACTCTGCCTGCGGATTGATGCGCGCGCGATAGAGCCGGGTGAAGAACGCGGCGGAAGAGGCGCCATCGAAACATTGATCGTGAAAGCAGACACGAACTCTCATAGAAACGCGCTGGCAGGTGGAAACAGGACCGCCCGATCACTACACCCGGGCTCCACTCGGGCGAAACTCGCTAAGGTGCGCCATTCGGCTTGCGGTTGTCAAGAGGAAAGCGAGAACAGGTTGCAGACGGAGCGCGTCTGCGGCGGTGATCTGGCAACTGCTCGGGCCCCTTCCGACGGGGCGATCGGAACTACCCTGCCTGTTTCGCTGCCATCTCGCCGATCACGGGCAGCATGAACCGCTCGTTGTTATAGGCCTTGTACATCAGCAGAATCCAGCCGGCGAAAAAGGCTAAGCGAACCACCCAATAGATCAGGGCCAACAAGCCCCATAGAGCGCCAAGGGTCACAGTGAACACCATCGCCTCCAGGATTCTCCAAGCGATCGAAAACGCGACGAGCAGCGCACTGTAGAAGATGGACTGAAAGGCGTGAAAGCGGACGAAGCGGTCATTCTTGTAGGGTTCAATCACGAGGAAGATGATGCCGGTGATAAAACCCAGGACGTAAGTCAGCAGTGCGGCCACGTTCGACGTCATGGCGGTTCCTGCCGCCGCTGGCGGCGAACTACCCGGCGCCGCGCCGCCGACGGGCGTTCCGCACGAGGGGCAGAAGGCCGCTCCCGGGTTCAGTTGTGCTCCGCACTTTGAACAGAACGCCATAAGTCCTCCTCCTGCCGTCAGCGTCTGCGCGCCGCAGGCCCGTGCTTCACCTTCGATCTTCAGGCGGGCCCGCGTACCTCATCGGTATCACGAAATCAGACTGCAAGCAATCGGCAATCGTGCCGGCAGAACCCTGCGCTGCGTTACGGCTTGCTTACCTTGTCCTTGTGTTTTGGGGTTGCCTTTCGTCCCTTGCGCGTGTGTGGAGGCGCTTTCGCTTTCGGGTGACCCCGATGCGGGTGCCCCTGGAATACCGGCATGACGTTCTTCATGGGAACCGCAGCCTCCGCCTGCGGCCTCATGGCGGAGCCGAGCGTGGTCTGGCAACTCACCAGATCGTCTTCGAGCGAGCTTAAGATTTCGTGCTGGTTGCGCAGCAGATACGCCACGTAGCTCGAAAGGGTCTGCTCGAAGCCCAGGAGCTTCCCTTCCGGGTCGGCGTATTGATCGCTGAGCCCCGCCTTGCCCAGCCCCGCGAGGGCGCGTGCGAGTGCGTCAACCTGGGGCGCGAGCGTGTTCAGAGCGGTGTAAGTCTGGTAGCTGAAGTACATGCTCCCGGGTTGCTCATCGAGCTCGCCGCGCCACTGCGCCAGATCGCCCAATCCTTTGCGCAGGGTTTCGACGTCGCTCTTGAGCGCGCTTCGCTGCGTGTCACTCAAGCTCAACTGCTCGGGGTGCAGGACGCTCAACAGGTCTTGCACGCGAGAAGACTCCATATAGACCCCGTGGAGCAAGGTCTTCACCTGGGGCGGCGAGAGATAACCCGGACCCTCGGTGACGGTCTTGCGGGTCAAGGGGGGTGCGGCGGATTCGGGGGACGCGACGACCTCGGTTTCCGGCTCGGCCGTCGTGCCCGGTGAAGGTTTCGCTGCGGCGCGCGGTTTGAGAAAGGCAAGATACGATTCGAGCGACTGCTGCAGACCCGCCAGCTCGCCCCGTGGTTTCGTGAACTCGGCTGCCGTTGCGGCGCCCTCGTTCTGAGCAACCGCCTGAGCCAGCGTGTCGACGTCCGGCAGCAGGGCGCTAAGTGCGGCATCCACCGCATCGGCCGACCCGGAATCCTCCGGATGATTGTAGAGTTCAGTGCGCGGCTTCTCGAGCCCTTCGAACTCCGTGCGGACCGACTCCACGGTGCGGTTGAACGTTTGTCGCGCTGCGTCGTCCATCTTCCACTTGTCAGACTGCAAGGTGCCCAGTAAATCGGTGATGCGGAAACCGGCCGTGTAGATCTGGTAGAGCAGCGCCCGGACCTGCGCCACGTCCATCGAAGCGGGCGCCGGGGGCGCGGCTGTCTGTGGCGTCGCGGCGGATTTCTGGCCCTCGCTTGGCAGCGCCGAAGGTGGCGTTGGGGCAGGCTGCGATGTCTGGCTCGCTCCTGATTGTGCCGGAACTGGCGCGGCGGGCGGTGAAACCGCGGCGGGCTGTTGTGGCCTCGCCCAGACACACGAGACGACCGCCGCAACGAAAATGAGAAGCGTGATAACGGACTTCATTTCTGCTCTCCCAAGAGGTATCCAGAGCACCAGAATGGCAGGGGTGCGCGATGACGTCAACCCGGAAGGAACGCGGGAGCCACACGCTGATCACCCAACCTTCAAGAACCCGGGATTCAGGATTCCTTTCGGGTCGTACTTCTTCTTGAGCTCGACGACGGTGGGCCACAGGTCGCCGTAGTGGGCTTTCCACTGCGCGGCGTCGAACGCCACCCAACCGGAAAGATAGCGCTTACCGCCTACCATCATCGAGGCAGCGCTGGCTTGGTTGAGACGCGGCAGGGCGTCTGCGACAAGATGCTTGGGAAACGCCGAGAGGATGCCGAAGCCCATCAGGTGTTCACCCGGCGGGCGCATGAAGAGCGGGACGCGCGAGGCGTTGCCGCGCGCTGGCCACAGCAGGACGTGCCCGCCCGCAATCGCCTGGGGCGGCAGGTTGCCGAGCACCTGGGTGATGTAAAACGCCGTCGCCTGCCAGGGCAGCACGCATTCCATCCACGGGTGCGCGTATTCCCAGAAGCCGCCACGCTTCCAGAGCGCGAAGAGCGGATCAAGGCGCGCGAAGAATTCACTGATTTCCCCATCTTCAGTATGAATGTGCTTGTAGAACCGCAACCCCTGCAGTTTCTCACCCGGGTCTGGCGCAATATATCGGCCGTCAGTTTCGACGGTCAGGTGCAGCGGGTAGAACCACTGGGCAAACGGCTGGCGCTCGGCGCCGACCTTCCTCAAGCCCTGCACGCATGGCGCGCACCAGGACTCGATGTAGTCGAAGCGCTCCTCGGCCATGAGGGTCTTCGAGTCATCGAGCAGAGCTCCGAGGTCGTCGTAGAGAAGGTAGTAGCTGCGGAACTCCGGCTGATGCCGCCGCAGCGCCAGCGTGGCCTCGGTGATGACGCCGAACTGGCCGCATCCGGCCCGCACGGCGTCAAAGAGATCGCGGTTGGAATCCTCCGAGCAGCGGACGATTTCACCCGCGCCGGTGACGACTTCAAGCTCCAGGCAGTGATCGGCCTGTGTGCCGCGCCGCCAGGAGGTGACGCCGAGGCCGGCGGTCGAGAGCGTGCCGCCGACCGTCACGTCGAGGTTGTTGGTGAGCACCGGAGGCGAGAGGCTGAGGGGCGCGAGTTGCTCCACCAGCGCCCTCCACTTGAGCCCGCCGCCACAGACGGCGGTGGAGGTCCCGCGCAAGTCGCCGGTTTTTTCTTCAATGCTCGCAAGGCCGGCGAGCGACGTCATGTCGAGCACGATGCCGTCAGAAAGCGATTGCCCGCTCTGGGAATGTCCCGCGCCGCGAGTGGCGACCGCCACGCCGTGAGCCGCCGCGAATTTCACCGCGCGGGCGACGTCCTCCGCCGATGCCGGACGGACCACCACAGCCGGCACGCGAGAGACGATGCGGCCAAAGTCGGTGGCCACGTTCTCGCGCGACGGCTCGTCTGCGAGTACTTGGCCGGTGATGCCGGCAGCGAGTTCCCCGACCCAGTTCATGGAGACTCCTCGACGGAAACGAACAAGCGGCAGGATACCACAGGATCGATCGGAGTCCGTCGGGTAGGCTAGGCAGCAGTGAGATGGCTGGCGCTCGTCTTCAGCTTCCTGCGAAACTCTTCACAAAGTTCGGCGCGCGTGGGGGCGGAAAGCGCCGCGAGGGCTTCGAGAGGGCTGGGAAACCGTTGGCGCAGGGGAAATCGGGCGCTCATGGTGGAGATGGCAAGCAGGCCGAGAATTTCCTCGTCACGGGGATTGTGACTCGCGAAGTAGGCGCGGAAACCGTCAGGGTCGGACGTGCTGCGCGCGAGCAGGGCAGCCGACTCGCGTTCAAAGTAGGCTTTGAGCCGCTTCTCTTCCATGGCGCCTCCCTTAGGTTACAGGGCTCCGGTACCGGCGTGCTGCACCCTGTAACCTGTCACCTGTACCCTTTGGTCCTGACGTAAGCAACTTGGACAGACGAGGATGATGCTGGCCACGGGCTGGCCTTCAACGCGCTGCACGTCCCAGCCGTCGCGGATGGCCTTGCGCGCTTTCGGCAGCTTCGCGTCACAGTACCAGCAGCGTCCTTTGCCGTAGGCGCAGATGGCTTGGAGGGCTTGGCGAACGTCGACAGGGAGCCTTCTCGGTGCTTTGCCGTTATTCAACATTGCCTCCGGCCCCCTTTTTGTCAGAGTATACTTGGGCCGCAAAGCCAACCAGACTGCCTGCTTCAAACGTGCTGGTGGAAAGATAGTGAGCCCCGCTCGTACTGAAATAAGTACACTCAACTGTCCCGGCCGCGAATCCAAGCGGGATGGGATACACCCTTGCCACCTTTCGATCGCCGCCTTGCTCCAAGAATGGGATCGACGACGCAAATTGAAGCTTGCGTCCCGAGCCCAAGCCTGTCTTTTCCGTGACCGAACCGCTGATCACTAACGCAGAACCAGTGCCGATATTGCGCAGCGGGATTAGGAAAAAGTTGCCGCTACCTGTTTCGATCCCGTCAACGACAACAACCGGCTTCGAGAGCCCTTCTAGTTGATCATTGGCAACTGTCACTAGCTTTCGGCCCGCCTCCGCTTGCTCGACGGCGGCTTTCGCAATTTGCTTCGTGGCTCGAACGTACCTGATTAGAAATAACAGTGTTACAGCACCGATGACCATGCCCGCGAAAGCAATTAGATTTGTAGCCATCGCGGAGGACAATATGGACTCCAGTGCTGACGTGGCTGCGCGTTATGTTCGCTTTCGTCCGCCTCGCTTAGTCCCTGACTTTCGGTTGTGGCGACGCCGTACGACAACCTCACTTCGCCGAGACCCGCCAGCCTTCCGTTTGGTGTAAGCGGTCTTCTCCCCCCGCTCTCAAAATATCGCATGCGCACATGCTCTGCATAGCCTCACGTCCCTTCTGTTACGAACACCCGCTCGTGCTCCCACAGTTCATGCACCGGAAGCATGCCCCGTTGCGGACCATAATCGCGCCGCAGTCCGAACAGCTTGGAGCATCATCCTCGTGGACCACGCCGACCAAGCTGGGCACGGGGTTCGGCGTTCGGGGTCCGGGATTCGAGCTAAGGGATTCTTCCTTCCCGAACCCCGAGTCCCGAACCCCGGATCCCGGTTCTTGGCTCCCGAGTCCCGTTGCTTGACTGAACTGCGACGCGAGTTTCTTGGCGTGGACCACCTCGGCGCCGTTGGGCGCGGCCAAGCTGGCGTTTTCCGTAGGTTGCAGGTCGCGCGGCAGAAACTTCAGCGCCAGCCAGCGGAAGATATAATCCATCAGCGACTTGGCATAGCCGATTTCGGGATTCGACGAATAGCCGCTCGGCTCAAAGCGCATGTGGCTGAACTTGTCGCACAGCACCTTGACCGGCACGCCGTATTGCAAGGCGAGCGAGACCGCGGTGGCGAAGGAATCCATGAGGCCCGACACCGTGGAGCCTTCCTTGGCCATGGTGATAAAGATTTCGCCCGGCTGGCCGTCCTCGTAAAGCCCGACGGTGATGTAGCCTTCGTGCCCGGCCACGGAGAACTTGTGAGTGATGGCGCGGCGCTCATCGGGCAGCTTCTTCCGCTTCGCCGAAGAAGTTGCCCCGGGATTCGGGGTCGTGAGTTCGGAGTTCGGAGGTGGAAGTTCGGAGCTGGCCGACCGGGATTCGTCGACTTGGGACTTCCGAACCCCGGACCCCGAACCCCGAACCCCCGCCGTATTCAAGGGCTGAGTCCTCTTCGAGCCGTCGCGGTAAATGGCGATGGCTTTGATGCCCAGGCGCCAGGATTCGATGTAGGCGCTGGAGACGTCTTCGATGGTGGCTTCTTCGGGGAGATTGACGGTCTTCGAGATAGCGCCGGAGATGAACGGCTGCACCGCGGCCATCATGCGCACGTGGCCCATGTAAGGAATCGAACGCTTGCCGTTCGCCGGCTTCAAGGAGCAATCGAAGACCGGCAGGTGCTCCGGCTTCAAGTGCGGCGCGCCCTCGATGGTGCCGTGCTGGTCAATGTGGTTCACAATTTCGCTTGCCTGCTCTTCTGTGTAGCCGAGCCGCAGCAGCGATTGCGGCACCACGTTGTTGACGATCTTGATGAGCCCGCCGCCCACCAGCTTCTTGTATTTCACCAGCGCCAAGTCGGGCTCGATGCCGGTGGTGTCGCAGTCCATCATAAAGCCGATGGTGCCGGTAGGGGCGAGCACCGTCACCTGAGCGTTTCGGTAGCCGTACTTCATGCCGCTCGCCAGGCACTCGTCCCAGGTCTTCTTGGCGCTCTCGGAGACGTTCTCCGGCACGTTGCGCGAGTTGATGTTGGCGAGCGCGGCGCGGTGCATGGAGATCACACCCAGGAACGGGTCGCGATTGACGGCGTAGCCGGGGCAGGGACTGACCTCGGCGGCGATGCGCGACGACTGCAGGTACGCCTCGCCGTGCATCACGGCGGTGACGGCGGCGGAGTAGTCGCGCCCGGCGTCGGAATCGTAAGGCAGTCCTGTGGCCATCAGCAGCGCGCCCAGGTTAGCGTAGCCAAGACCGAGCGGACGAAAGTCGTGCGAGTTGCGCGCAATCTTCTCCGTCGGGTAGCTGGCGTTATCCACCAGGATTTCCTGCGCCGTAATCAGGATGTCCACGGCCTGGCGGAAACCCTCCACGTCGAAGCGGCCGTCGGCGCCGAGGAACTTCATCAGGTTGATCGAAGCCAGGTTGCAGGCCGAATCGTCCAGGAACATGTACTCGCTGCACGGATTCGAGGCGTTGATGGGCGCCGTCGCCTTCGACGTGTGCCACTTGTTGATGGTCGAGTCGAATTGCATCCCCGGGTCGCCGCACTGCCAGGCGGCTTCAGCGATCTTGCTCATCAGGTCGCGGGCGCGATAGGTCTTCACGGGCTGGCCGTTGAGGACGCGGCGCGTGGACCAGTCCTTATCTTCGATGACGGCCTGCATGAAATCGTCGGTGACGCGCACGCTGTTGTTGGCGTTCTGGAAGAAGATGGAGGAGTAGGCGTCGCCGTCGAGCGCCGAGTCGTACCCGGCATCCACCAGCGCCCACGCCTTGCGCTCCTCTTTCGCCTTGCACTCAATGAAATCCACCACGTCGGGGTGGTCGATGTTGAGGATCACCATTTTCGCCGCGCGGCGCGTCTTGCCGCCCGACTTGATGACGCCGGCAAAGGCATCAAAGCCTTTCATGAACGAGAGGGGACCCGAGGCCACACCGCCGCCCGACAGTGTTTCCAGAGAGGATCGAAGAGGCGAGAGGTTCGTGCCCGTGCCCGAACCCCACTTGAAGAGCATCCCCTCCGTCTTGGCGAGGGTGAGGATGCTATCGAGGTTGTCTTGGACGGAGTTGATGAAGCAGGCGGAGCACTGCGGATGGCGATAGGCCTCGGTCTCCTTCTTGACGCTGCCTGTGGCCGAATCCCAGTACCAGCCGCCGCCTTCCGAGCTGCGGTGGTACTTGTGCCACAGGCCGCAGTTGAACCAGACAGGCGAATTGAAAGCCGCCTTCTGGCGAACCAGAAGATGCGTGAGCTCGTCGTGAAAACTCTTGGCGTCGTCCTCGGCGCGGAAGTATCCGCCCTCCACGCCCCACTGCGCGATGGTGTCGGCCACGCGGCTGATGAGCTGCCGCGCGCTCGACTCGCGCTCCGCCGTGTTCATCTTGCCGTGAAAATATTTCGAAGCCACAATGTTCGTGGCCGTCATCGACCAGTCCTTCGGCACCTCGACGTTGCGCTGCTCGAAGATGGTCTGGCCGCGCTCGTTCTGAATCGAGGCGGTGCGCAGCTCCCACTCGATCTCGTCAAACGGCTGAATGCCTGGCTTGGTGAAAACCCGCTTCACCGTGAGGCCGCGCTTCTTCGAAACCGTGCTCTCATCTAACCGTTCATTCAATAACATTGAAGTAACTTCATGTTCCGGCATCGCAGGCTCCTCGAAATCTCTCAGTTGGCGCTGCGTTCTGGTTTGAAAATTGTCGCGACCCGCCCCCCGGCGGATCGAAGGGCCTGCCTGCCCCATCCCCCTTGTGGCCGGCGGCCCCGCAGTGCGCGGAGAAAAGTAATACCGCCGCTCCCAAGCGTTGTCAAGCATAAAATACCAGCTTTTGTACTTTTTTTTGGCCATACCACAAGATGTTGTGGGCAAGCGATTTAGGCTGGCGGCAGTTGTCGGGCGGTAAGCTTATGTCACCGCGACCCACCCAGAACGCTTACGGCGGAAACTCTACGTCCGGCTGGGACGGTTTTCAAGTTGGCAAGCGGCTGTCGTCCCTAGATCATCCCACCTCGTGCAACGGACGACGACTTCATTCATGATACTTTGTCCGCGGCACCCTCCCTGCGGTAGCCAAGCGGCAGCTTGATTCTTTAATTACGAAAAGCTTCAGCGTCACACATTCTTGTCTGCGTCTGTCAATTCGTGTGCTATACTGCGGAACAGCCCAAAGGACTGTTGGGGCGATTTCACGAACCAAAAAGGAGTGTAAGTAATGAAAAACACATATTGGCACCGTCTTACGACGGTCATCGGCGTGGCTCTGGCCTTGACAGGTTCCTTAGCGGTAGCCCGCGCGCGGAGTTCTGCCCAGCCTCAGATCGCCACCAAGCACCTTGCCGCGAAGACCAGCTATGCTGCCCAGCCTGCGGCCGGGCCCGCGCCCGCGTATGCGCATCCCAACATGGACGAAGCCATGAAGCATCTTCAGGCCGCGGCGGCGGCGCTGAATCGGGCTAAACGCAATTTTTATGGTCACCGCTACGCCGCGCTGACTCATACCAATCAGGCGATCAAGGAAATCCAAGCCGGCATCGCTGAAGAGGCGAAAAAGGGTCCTGAAGTCAAGTGACGAGGTCAGGGGGCTTAGCGGTACGCGGCCGGCATTGAAATGGTGCTCCAGTTCCGAAAGCTCTCAGACCTCGGGCCACGTGCCTAGCGCCCGGCGGAGCATCATGAGTTGGCCGAGGTGATACGCATTGTGGTCAGCGATAAGCATCGCTTCGCGCAGGATCGTCTGGCCGTCACCCGCGGGGATCGCGGTGAAGAGATCGGTGGTGGGATTCTCCACCAGGCGCTGCATCGCTTTAAGGTCTGACCGGAAGCGCTCGACCGATTGGCGCCACGCGGCGTCATCGGGAGGCGCATCGCCTTCGGGCCAGTAGCCCTCCGGCCATTTCGGCGAGACGTGCTTCGGGTTGCGGCTGAACTCGAGAATGTCCCATTGCGCCAGGCGGAGATGCTCCAGCAGCCGCCA
>DASYXW010000083.1:0-4638 GCA_035934405.1 Terriglobia bacterium | reverse complement strand
CTTCTTGAACAGCAGCAACACATGCAAAAGAGGCAAGAAAACGCCTCTTTTTGATCCCTTTGCTATACCGGAGTATGGCATATATTCCATCGGCTTCTGAAGAACCTCTGTGGCATCAGGGTTGACATCAAGGAAAACGTAACATACTTGACGTATGTGGTCAGTGCCAAATGAGCAAAAAACGCCTGAGGGCTTGCAAATGGGGAACAATCCAGGTACGATTGATGCATCAGCCCATTTCATCGTGTTGGAGGGAGCACGGTGCCCAAACGCAAGCGGGTTCAGCGCGAGCATACTGAAGACTGGCAAACTATCCAGCAGTACACGCTCTGGCCGGAACAAACAGCATATGAATTGTTACGCCCTATCGTACTTTTCGGTGATCCAGCTATAAAACGAGCAGAAGAGACGGGCGAGCCACGCCCTACCCTGGAGCGCAAGGCTGATGCCTTTGACGAACAGGGAATGGTCAGCTTTTTCGCCTCCAGGCCCAGATCAGCAGCCGCAGGAAACAGCACGAAGCCTGCCGCCAGATATGCGCCAGTTGATCGTTGACCTGCGCGTTGAATTGCCTACCATGTCCTTACGCGAAATTGCGGAGATCTGTGAGGCTCGCTTTCAGCGGCGTCCTTCTCACAATTCGGTCAAGATGGTGTTGGCCTCTGGGCCGCCTCCATCCATCCAAATGCGTCGCTTCCCCCGCTTCGACGATACTCCCGATCCTGCGCAACGTCGCCACGACATTGTGCAGCTTCACGCCGAAGGATGGTCAATTACGTCGATTGCCGAGTATTTGGCGACCTCGCGGCAGACGGTGTATACCACCTTGAAGCGCTGGGTGAAAGAGGGTGTCAAGGGCCTGGATGATAAGTCGCGCGCCCGCAAAGCCCCCAGGGTGGTGACGCTGGAAATCGCCAATGAGATCCGCAAAAAGCAGGAAAATCCGCTGATTGGGGAATGGCGCATGCATGCCGCCCTGCGAGCCCTGGGCATCAAGGTGTCCCCGCGCACGTGTGGCCGCGTCATGGCGAAGCACCGTGCCCTCTATGGGTTGGATAAGCCAAAAGCTCCACCCAAGCCCAAGAAGGAGATGCCTTTCAAAGCCACGCGTCGCCACGAATATTGGAGTATCGATATACGTTATATCGAGCATCACCAACTTCCCAATATCAAAGGCCCAGTCTATATAATTAGTGTTCTTGAGAACTTTTCGAGGATGCTGCTCGCTTCTGCCATCTCGGAAAGGCAGGACACTGCCGCCTACCTGCGGGTACTCGCCAAGGCACTGCGCAACTACGGTGCTCCAGAGGCTATTGTGACGGATAGTGGTGGAGTCTTCTATTCAAAACGAGCAATGGCGATATATGAAGCTCTGCCTGGGGTCGATCCGCAAGGAGCGGATCGACCCCAGGCAGAGCTGGCAAAATTATATAGAGGCGCACTTCTGGATAATGCGGCGTCTCGTGGATTTTTACCTAAATAAAGCTCCCCGGCTTCCCGAGATGAAGAAGGCCCATCGCAAATTCATAAGGGACTACAACTGCCAAATTCATTTCGCGCACCGCGAGCGCCAGGATGGGCGGCACAGTCCCCAGGACGTGCTGCGTGGTGTGCTGGCGCGTACTCTCCCGGCGCCACAGCTTTCTCGGATTTTCTTTGCGACGGAGTTTACCCGCTACTTGGATCGATCGGGATATATTCGTTTTCGCCGATGGCGCTTCTACGCGGAGGAGGGGTTGGCCAAGCAGCAAGTCCAGATCAGCATCTACACCAGTACGCTCAAGATCGAATATCAGGACACAGAACTGGCTGCTCTCACACGATGGAGTGGGCGGAGGATGATACACACATCAAAGAGGTAAAAAATCCGCGCCTCATTGAGACGGGCTATCAGTCGTCACAATTGAAGCTGTGGACACTCGGACCTGATGAATGGCTGCTCTTTCTGAAGCTGCCTGACTACGCATCGCGGAAAAAGCGGAAGCAGGTCAACGTCGTCCAGCCTCCGCTTCCAGAAATCGATGAAAATCAGTTACGGATCGTTTCATTTTAGCTTTTGCGCATGCCCCCTCCCAACCACGAAACCGATCTCGAACTGTTCCCGTCATCTCCGTGAGAAGACGCATGGCGAGGGTTTGCGCGTGTCATACCTTTGACCACGCCCCCTCGCGCTGAAGCTAGCCCGCTTCTGTGGGTTGACTGAATTCATCGCGCGATTTGGGCTTTTATGCAAAAGTCGCCTCAATTTGGCCGATATATCGTCAGAAAACAGGTGGTAAATGCCCCGAAACCGCCTCAGTTTTTGCGCCTCCAACCGGCACACGTGCCCCCACTCCTGCACAGTGGGACACGCGTTTCCTGGGAAAGCCGTTCCATACCTTGCGTCCTGGAATGGAATGGTGGAAAGAAAAGCCCCTGGCAAGTTGGAATGATGCCGAACGGCAAAGCGCGAAGAGAGGAAGGAGGGTGACCTGTCGTCTGTCTCACGTCCGCGAGAGCAAGGAACTGCATAGTTTCCGAAGCTCAAAAACGAGCCCACTTGTTCCCATTTTTATTGTATCACCTCCTGTCTACTCGCACACTGCCTTTTTGGACGATTTTTTTTGGCGTTCCTTCCCCTATACTCAGGTGGAAGCGACGCCCGTCTTGTGCACCCGCGGTGAAAGCTCTCCTTTGAGCCCGCGAGACCGCTCGTGTGTGTGCTCAAAACGCACAGGCTTCATCAGGCGTGTGCCAGACCCTCGTCGTGTGTGAAAGGAGTCACCGACAGATGAAAGGAGAAGAGATGGTATGGAAATGGGGGGGGTGATGATCGACGTGATCGTTGCCGGCGGCGGACCGACCGGCTTGATGCTGGCCAGCGAGCTGCGGCTGCACGGCGTGCACGCGCTCGTGCTGGAGCGGGAGACGGAGCCGACCGGGCATGCCCGCGCGCTCGGCCTGCACGTGCGCAGCATCGAGGTGATGGACCAGCGCGGTCTGCTGGAGCGGTTCCTCGCGCACGGCCAGCAGTACCCGCTCCGTGGTTTCTTCGCCGGTATCGACAAGCCGCAGCCGGACCGGCTGGACACCGCGCATTCGTACATCCTCGGCATCCCGCAGAACATCACCGAGCGTCTGCTGACCGAGCACGCCATCGAGCTCGGCACCGAGATCCGGCGCGGCACCGAATTGGTCGGGTTGAGCCAGGACGAAGACGGGGTGACCGCCGAGCTGGCCGACGGCACGCGGCTGCGCTCGCGCTACCTCGTCGGCTGCGACGGCGGCCGCAGCACGGTGCGCAAGCTGCTCGGGGTCGGCTTCCCCGGCGAGCCCGCCAGGGTCGAGTGGCTGCTGGGCGAGGTGGAGGTGGCCGCGCCGCCGGAGCGGCTTTCCGCCGTGGCGGCCGAAGTCCGCACGAACCATGTGCGGTTCGGCCCCGCACCCCACGCGGACGGGGTGTACCGCTTCGTCGTGCGCGCCGAGGGGGTGGCCGAGGACCGCACGGTCCCGCCGACCCTCGAGGAGTTCAAGCAGCGGCTGCGGGCGCTCGCCGGCACCGACTTCGGCGTGCACTCACCGCGCTGGCTCACCCGCTTCGGCGACGCCACCCGGCTGGCCGAGCGCTACCGAACCGGCCGCGTGCTGCTGGCCGGCGACGCGGCGCACATCCACCCGCCGATGGGCGGACAGGGCCTCAACCTCGGCATCCAGGACGCCTTCAACCTCGGCTGGAAGCTGGCCGCCGAGGCCAACGGCTGGGCGCCGGAGGCGCTGCTGGACAGCTACCACACCGAACGGCACCCGGTGGCCGCCGCCGTGCTGGACAACACCCGCGCGCAGTCGGAGCTGCTGTCCCCCGAGCCGGGTGCCCAGGCGGTGCGCCGGCTGGTGTCGGAGCTGATGGACTTCGATGAGGTGAACCGGTACCTGGTCGAGAAGATCACGGCGATCGGGGTCCGCTACGACTTCGGCGGCGAGCATCCGCTCGTCGGCCGCCGGCTGCGGGATGTCGGGCTGAAGCAGGGGCGCCTCTACGGGCTGATGCACGGCGGCCGCGGGCTGCTGTTCGACCAGACCGGCCGGCTCTCGGTGGCGGGCTGGTCAGATCGGGTCGACCACGTCGTCGACGAAAGCTCGGAACTGGACGTGCCCGCGGCGCTGCTGCGGCCGGACGGCCACGTGGCGTGGGTCGGTGAAGACCAGCAGGAGCTGCGCGTCCTGCTGCCCAAGTGGTTCGGCGCTGCCGTGAGCTGAGCGCGCAGTTGTGGCCCGAACGGGTGGGGGAATGTTTCGACCCGCCTCCGACGTCCCTTGACAACAGCACCCCCTGGGGGTGCTGTTGTCAAGGGTGGCCCAGGCAAAGGGCGCGACCGTGGTGGCGTTGCATCGCGTCGCGTTCCTGCTCTCCACGCTACTTTGAGCGAACATGGCGACCTGCTACGACGATGTATTTACAACATTTCATGCTGATATTCCAGACGGAAAGTGGTTTCTCCAAGAAACGTTGCTCCGATGTGCAGGAGTGGGGGCACGTGTGCAGGTTGGAGGCGCAAAAATTGTGGCGGTTTCGGGGCATTTACCAACAGGTTTCTGCTGTGCATCTCTCCATCCAGTCTTTCCCCTTTTTCTGTGCATGTGAGCATGGAATGTCGCTGA
>DASYXW010000082.1:0-36193 GCA_035934405.1 Terriglobia bacterium | reverse complement strand
GATCTGGGAGGAGGCGATGGCCGGGGAAAGGCCTGGGAGCCCGGTTGCCTACTCTCCGCCGGCGGGCTTGAGCGACCGCAGGTAGGCAGCGATGGCGGCGGCGTCTTCGTGGGTCATATGGTAGACATGCATGGGCGGGCGAATCGGCGCGCCTTCGGGCGTCAGACCCTTTTCCAGAATGTTCGTCATGTCGGCGTCGCTGAAGCTCGGCAGGGGCCGTCAAATGAAAAGCGGGGTTTCCTCGGCGTCGGTGTCGGCCGAAGGCGGCGCGGTGGTCCTGGGGCGGGAGGCGAGCAGCGCGGCCAGCAGGGCGGCGCCCACGACCAGCGAGCCGGGATGCTGCCGGACCCACTTCCAGAGCCGGTCGAGCGAAAACAGGTCGGAATCGGAGTCAAAACCCAAAGAGTCCACCAGTCCCTCACACCGGAAAGAATCTACGCTCCACAGTCTCTATCGTCTATTTCTTTCAATCCATTAGCTCGAAGTCGCAGTTTAATTGCGAATTGTGAAGGGCGAATGACGGAGTTATTGCAGGCTATTGAACCGCGGGAGGTGCGCGAAAGCAGATCCCTCGTCCGCCGCCGCGGACTCAGGATGACAGGCCGGGGAACGGGAACTGGCAACCGGCTACGGGCAACTGACTACGGAACTAGCCCCGGCGTCGCGGAGCATCCGTTCGAGCCCGGCGCTGGACGCCTCGGCGGGGTTGACGACGCCGACGAGGATCTTGCCTTCGGAGACTTGCGGGTCGTAGAGCTTCCGGCTGCGGCGCGGCGACCGGGCGGTGATGAGGAGCGTGACCAGGGTGGTGAGGATGGCGCTCAGCATGATGAGTTCGTAAGTGATGACGCCGTCCGGCCACAGGGACACGATCTTCATGCCGCCGGTCGGAAGGGGATACGCTCGCTGCGTGTAGGACACAAAGAGAAATCCCAGGAGGCCCCCGGCGAGGCCGCCCAGCGCCGCGAGCCAGGGCATGACGGTGCGATGGCCGCGCCGTCCAAACTCGTATTCCTCGAAAGGCTCGGAGGAAAGAATCACGATGTCGTTGTCGCTGACGTCGACGCCGTCGGGTGGACGGCGCAAAGACTGGAAAGCGCGCTCGGCGGAGCCGGGATCGGGGTACAGACCGTAGATGGCTGTCATAAATCAGTTGTCAGTTCTCAGTTGTCAGTTCTCAGTTTCTCAGTTGTCAGCTATCGGTTGCCAAACCTGTCGGCTCAGCGAGCGCCGGCAAATCTGAAGCGACAACCGACAACTGAGGACTGACGACTGGCTTGCGTTCCCCCAGCTTCAATTCCCAGATTGAGATGATGGGCACGAACTTTGCGAACAGCACGTACAGCAGCATCATGGCGGCGAAGGTGCCGGCCGTAATTGTGATCTCGACCCAGGTGGGCCGGTAGCTGCCATAAGCGTAGGGCAGGTATTTGTGAGTTTCCGACGGCACGATAATCAAAAAGCGTTCGAGCCACATGCCGACAATAATGGTCGAGGAGGCGATCACCGTGCCGGTGATGGTCCTCAGTTTCTTGATGGCGAGCAGCGGCACGGGGATCAGGAAGTTGCAGCAGACCATGGTCCAGAACAGCGGAGAAAAGGACCCGATCTGGGTGGACCAGAATACCGCCATCTCGGAAGGCTCGTTGCCGTACCAGGTGGTGAGGCGCTCGGAGACGATGAAGTAAAACCACAGCAGGCTCATCACCAGCAGCAGCTTGCCGAGATTCTCGAAGTGGAGCCGCTTCATGTAGTCTTCGAGGCCGAGCGCCTTGCGGATGATGGCCATGGCGATAATCAGCGCCGCGATGCCGCTGAAGATCGCGCCGCAAACGAAATAAGGCGCGAAGATGGTGGAGTGCCACATGGGCACGGGCGCCATGGCGAAGTCCCAGGAAACGATACTGTGCACCGAGACCGCGACCGGGATGATGACCACGGCCATGATCTTCATCGCCATTTCGAGCCGATTCCACTGCTTCGGGGTGCCGCGCCAGCCCAAGGAAACGACCGTATAGAACTTCTTGCGCCAGCCGCTCGACTTGTCGCGCACCAGCGCCCAGTCCGGAATGATGGGGTAGAGGAGAAAGATGGCGCTGCCGGTGATGTAGGTGGAGATGGCGAAGAAATCCCACATGAGGGGCGAGCGGAATTGCGGCCAGATGCCGCGCTCGTTGGGGTAGGGGGCCAGCCAGAAGAAGAGCCAGGGGCGTCCGAGGTGAATGATGGGAAACATGCCGCCAATCATCAGCGCCCAGAGGGTGATGACTTCCGCGCACCGCGTTACCGGACGGCGCCAGGTGGCGTTGGCGAGGCGCAGGATGGCGGAGATCAGCGTGCCGGCGTGGCTGATGCCGATCCAGAATACGAAGTTGGTGATATCGAAGGCCCAGAAAGCCGGCCGGTCGATGCCCCAGACCCCGATGCCATTCCAGACCTGGTAACTGAGCGCCAGCCCCGCCGCTGCGATCACCGACAGCAGGACGCCAACCGTTGCCCAGAACCGCCACGTGGTATGAAAAACCGGCCGCAGCAGGTCTTCGTTCATCTGTTCCGGAGTCTTGTTCATAGGCTTTCAGGACGTGGCGCCGCCCTCCTCCGGAGCGGATTCGCGCGCCAGGTATGTGATCTTGGGCCGCGCGCCGACCTCTTCCAGCAGTTTCGAGCCGCGAGTGGATTGCGAGAGCCGCGAGACCTCGCTCTCAGGGTCGTTCAGGTTGCCAAACACCATCGCCTTCGTGGGACAGCTCTGGACACACGCCGGGTTGAACTCGCCGTCCTTCAGCTCGCGCTGGGCTGCCTCGGCCTGGATTTCCGCCGCCTTGATGCGCTGGATGCAAAACGTGCACTTCTCCATGATGCCGACCGAGCGCACGGAAACGTCAGGATTGAGCTGCAAGTGAAACGGCTTGTCCCAAACCGGGTTGTAGAAATTGAAAAAGCGCACCGTGTACGGGCAGGCGTTGGCGCAGTAGCGCGTTCCGACGCAGCGATTGTAAATCTGGGCATTCAAGCCTTCCGGATTCTGATAGCTCGCGTAAGTGGGGCAGACCGCTTCACAAGGTGCGGCGTCGCACTGCTGGCACAGGACAGGCTGGAAGCGGAGGCGCGCGTTCGGGAACTCGCCTTCCCAGTAGCGCTCGACGCGAATCCAGTGAATGGCGCGCTGGCGAGCGGCCTGATCGGGTCCGGCGGTGGGAACGTTGTTTTCGGCGCGACAGGCCACCACGCAGGCTTCGCAGCCGGTGCAGCGGTCGAGATCAACGGTCATGCCCCATCGAATTTTGGATTTTCGATTTGGGATTTTGGGTTCCACAGGTGCTCCATTTACCGCGTTTCAATTTCATGCGGGAATCTACTCAGTCCGCCGCCAAACAGGGTCAATTTTCCTTCGCCGACCCGCGAAATCTTTACGCGCGTCGCTGCCCAGGCAAGCGAACCGGTTTCGGGCTCGGTGAGTGGCGCGAGAATCGAAATCGGGTTGGCGCCGCGGGTGCTGGCATAACGGGTAAAGCTCTCGTGTCCTTGTCCAATCGGCATGGCAATCACGTCGGGCGCGATGCCGGGATAAATCAGCGCCGGCGCCCGGAGTTTGCCGTGCTGCGAAGCGACTTCCAGCAAGTCGCCCTGCCGGATGCCGAGCCGCGCGGCCGTCTTCGGATTGATTTCCACCCACGTTCCCCACATGGCTGTCGAAAGCGGGTCAGGCGTCTCTTGCATCCACGGCAAATGAGCGAGCGAGCCGTCATAGAGCATCTGGGAGGCGTAAGGCAGGAAGTAAAACGGGTAGCCTTGTTCGTCGCCTTGAAATTGGGGATCGCTCGGAGCCACGGCCTTCGCTCGTCCAACACTATTGGGATCCTTGGGCGCGGCAAGCTTCGTCTCCGTGGCCCAGAACCCGCCCTGCGCCTGCACCTTCTTCCAAAAATCGTCAGCACCCTTGGCATTCGTCGTGCCGAGCCGTTCCCCGAGATCGACAAAGCCCGCGTGCAACATTTCATCGAAACTCTTCCACGGCAGAGCCGCACTGAGGGGCCCGCCAAGTTGGCGGGCGATATCCAGCAGAACATCCGGCATGGCGCGGGTCGAGTGGAGCGGCAGCATAGCGGGCGGCGCGACGCTCGCCGCGAGTTGCATCGTGCCCGACTCCGGCACATCGTCGAGCCACGACTCGAGCGGAGAATGATCCGGCAGAATCAGATCGGCGAGGATGCTCGTCTCATCGAGGAAGCTGCCCAAGCTGGCAACGAACGGTACATTCTCGATAGCCTCGCGGATCCGCCACGCGGGGGGCGAAGCGAACACCGGATTCGCGTCGTGAACCAGCAGCGCCTTCACCGGGTTGGGCCGGCCGGAGAGCGCCTGTTGCGCCAGCGCCTGGAGAGGTTGCGGCAACCCCTCCCGGCTGGCCTGCGATGGCTTCGGTGGGGCGGCGGCTGAATCGGGCGTAAAGAGAACGCCTCCCGGCTGGCCGACGCTGCCGAGGAGCGCGTTAAGGGCATTGACTGCCATGGCGCTCCACAACCCGTTGGTCTCGGCCAGAGGCGCGCCGGCAATCATGGCGATGGCGGGTTCGTGCCCGGCCATCTCGCGCGCAATTCGCGTGATCGTTGCCGCGGGAACGCCCGTGCGCTTTTCAACCAGGTCGGGCGAAAAATCCGGGAGGCCTTGGGGCCAACCCTCGATGAGCGCAGCAGGGCCGCCGGCCCCGCTTGCTGGACGCAGCTTCTCTCCGATGATCACGTGGGCCACGCCCAGCGCCAGGACGCCTTCCGTTCCGGGCCGTGCGGAAATCCACTCGTCGGCATTGGCGCCGGTCAGCGACACCCGCGGCTCGACCATGACGAACTTGGCGCGCCGGCCGGAGCGTCCCTGGCGCATCTCGCCGTAAGCGATGCTTTGCGCTACAGGGGAGTTCCACGTGCCGAGGAAATCGGCGCCAAAGGAGATGACGTAATTTGCATGCGCGAGATCGAAGGTGGGCAATTGCGGCCGGCCGAAGCTGAGCTGGTTGGCGCGACGCAGTACCGCATCATCCAAAAAAGCCCACTCGGTGGGGCGTGGCGCGCCGGAGGCGGCGAGGAATCGTTCCACCAGCTCGCGACGCTGGCCGCGCAAAGGGCTGGTGAGGAAAGCGAGCGAAGCGCTTTCTTGGGAGGACTGCAAAGCCGAGAGTTGCGCCGCGAGCTCTTTGATGGCTTCGTCCCAACCAATTTCCTGAAACTCGCCCGAGCCGCGCTCGCCGGAGCGCTTGAGCGGCGTCTTGATGCGGTCGGGATGATAGGTGAGTTGCAATCCCGCCTGACCGCGCGGGCACAGCTTCCCCTGGTTGACCGGATGGTTCGGATTCCCTTCCAGCTTCTTCGCCAGGCCCATCGGCATCAGGCCCAGTTTGCCGTTGCGGACCACTTCGGCTTCGCCTTCCATCACTTTCACGATCAAGCCGCACCCTGCGGGACACAGCGTACAGATGCTGGGCTTCCAGGTGGCAACGCCGGGTACCAGGTCCTCTTCCGGGATGAAGCGGATGAGCTGGCGCTCGGGCTTGCCGCAACTGTCGAGGGCGGCGGTGGCGCCGGTGAGGGCCGAGATTTTGAAGAAGTCGCGACGATCCATGGAAAAGCAGAAGCCAGAAGTCAGAAGTCAGAAGCCAGAAGATGCTCACATCTCGATTCCATCGCTGACGGCCAAATCAAAATCGGATGCATGTTGTGAATCCAAAATCCAAAATCGTAAATCCAAAATCAGAAGTGGCAAACCGTACAATCGGTCGATACGTTCTTCTGCTTGTGGCAGTCGATGCAATATCCCATGGTCAGATTGACGGAGCGTACCGCGACCGTTTGCTGTGTCATGTCACCGTGGCACGCTTTGCAATCCACCCCGGCGCGGATATGCGGCGCATGGTTGAATTTCACGTGCGCCTCGGGGGAATAGTCGTAAACGCGCTGCCAGGGAATCAGCTCGCCGCGCCCGTAGTAGGCGGCAATCTTCTTAATCTCGGGATTGTCGGTGTCAATCACCGAATGGCAGGTCATGCAGAGCTGCACGTTGGGGATGCGCGCGTCCGGCCCGGTATCGACGCCCACGTGGCAGTCGGTGCAGTGCATGCCGTTCGCGAGGTGCACTTTGTGGGTGTAAGCGATGGGCTGCACCGGTGTGGGATGCCAGTTGAAAAAATCCTTGATGGCGCCGAGCGCGGTGCGATGCGCCGGAGTAAAAACCTCGGAGCTCGGCGAGCCGGGGCTTTGCGCCGCAGGAGAGGCGGCGGGCGAGACAGCCCGCGCGCCCGCCCACACCACAGCGCCTGCGATGACGCCAATGAGACCCAGGTAAAGACCCGTCCGTATCCGCATGCCGACCCTTTGTTCCGACCCGCCATCTTACACCAGCCGGTCAACGTCAAGTTACTATCATGAGGCAGTCGAAGTTCCGATTTCTGTGACCGGCGTCACACCGTCATGGCCCAAGTGAGACCGCGGACGGGTTGGCGGCTTTCCGTTTGCATTCCTCGGTGGACGCCAGTTCCGCCGTGTAATGAACCCCGTTGAACTCGCGCAGGACCAGCCGGCCGACCTTGCCGGCGCCCGGGTCAAACTGATACCGGGTCACGGAGCAGTTGCAAACGTCGTGCTCCGGGTCACGGTCAATCGCCAGCAGCTCCTGCTCGGTAAGGCGCTCGAGAAGGCGGCGAAAGGTCAGCACGACGACGGAATGGCAGACCACCAGCACCGACTGCTTGGGGCAGTCGCGCGCCAGGGTGCCCAGAAAACTGTGCAGGCGCAGCGCGACGTCGGGGTAGCTTTCGCCGCCTGGCGGCCGGTAATAGTACTTCCCCTCGTGCTGCCGGCGCTTGAGCTCATCGGGATATTTCTTCGCAATACCCTGGTGCGTCAACCCGTCCAGTATTCCGAACTCCTTCTCGCGGATGCGTTCTTCATAAGTGGGGGCCACCGGATCGGCGAACTGCTTCATGATGAGCCGCGCGGTCTCGACGGTGCGGAGATAGGGCGAGACGAAAATGCGGTCGAAGCGGAATTGCCGGCTCAGGAAGCGCCCGGTAGCTTCCGCCTGCCGCTCGCCGCGCCGGGTGAGCGGCGTATCCACGTCCCGGACGTCGCCCCCGTACTCGGGATGTCCCGCGGCGTGCGCCGCCTGGCGGCGGACGTTGCGATGCGATTCACCGTGACGCACGATGACCAGATGGTCCATCCACTTCTGCCGCCGATCGGCCGGTCTCTCCGGGTCCTCCACCGCTGTCGATCCTTCCGGCGTCATGCTCATGGAGTTTCTTTACCCCACCGCAGGCCGCCATTATACTGGTGAGCCGCCACCAGCCAGAACAAGAATCCGCGGCGAGAGGCTGAAACCATGCGCAAGATAATTCGCACGTCCGACGCCCCAAGACCGCTCGGCGTCTATTCGCAGGCGGTCGTCGCCGGCGGATTCTTGTTCGTTGCCGGCCAGGGTCCCATCAATCCTGAGACGAACCAGATGGAACTCGGCGACATTCGTTCCGAGACGCGGCGCGCGCTCCGGAACATCCAGGCGATTCTTCAAGCGGCCGGCTGCTCATTGCGCGATGCCGTCCGCATGGGCGTTTTCCTCGCCGACTTGAACGATTTCCCCGCGATGAATGAAGTGTTTCGCGAATTTTTCCCCGAGGACCCGCCGGCGCGAACGACCGTGGGAGCGCAATTGCCGAAGATGAAGGTGGAGATTGATTGCATCGCCCGGCTGCGGCGTCCGGCTCGCGGCGCATCGCGTGTTCTTGATGCAACCCATCCGGGCAGGCAGACCACGTTTTAGGCTTGACATGCTCGCGCGTCTGGCTAAAGATTTGTCCGTTGGAGCCGAATCGATTCGGCACAACGCGCGGCGCAGAGAATGAAGGCGGCTATTCTGATGGGGCATGAAGGCTCGACGCGGCGTGAGGCGCTGGTTCAAATCACTTCTGCGTCCGCTTTCTGGCTCACGGCAGGAAGAGAAGCGTTGGCCGGTCAGTTGCGCGCCGGCGTGGTTTCTGCGCCGAGTGTGCGCCCTCGCCCTGCGGCCTACCACCCGATTGTGGACGCCGCCCCTTCACCCCAGGCTTTCACGGCAGCCGAGTTTCGGAAGCTGGCGGCCCTCGTGGACACGATTCTTCCACGCACGGAAACGGCGGGCGCCGTCGATGCCGGCGTCCCCTGGTTCATCGATCAGGTTGCGACCGTGAAACCGGCTGTCCGGGAAACGATCAAAGCGGGCGTGCTGTGGCTGGATCAGCACGTGCAACAAGAGAGCCAGCGGAGTTTCGCCGAAGCGGACGAGGCGGCGCGAAATCGCGTCGTGACCCGCATCAGTGATCTGCCCGAGTCCGATCAAGAGAGCTCCGAGCTTGAGCCGGGCCGCAAACTGTTTCAGCAGGTCAAGCTGCTGGTGATCGAGGGTTACTTCCAGTCTGAAATGGGCATGATGGAGGAGCTTCAATGGGTGGGCAATCAGATGCTTTCTGAGATGCCCGGCTGCCCGGACGAACGGCGTTGGGTGGCGTTACCTTCCGAAGGCGCGCCTGGGGACAAGAGGCGATGAGCAGGCAAGACTACGACGTGATCATCGTTGGCACCGGGGCGGCAGGAGGCCTCATGGCCCGGCAACTCGCGATCGCCGGCGTGAATGTCCTCAGCCTCGAATACGGTCCCGAGGTTGCCGAAGACGATCTGATGAGTTTCGAGAAGTACTGGCAGGCGATCCGGCGTCTGGGCTACGCGGAAACGGAGCGGGCGCTGCACGAGCCGGGACCGGGAAGCTGGAAGCGATCAAAGTACTTCGTCTATAAAGAGGATGTCAATTACACCACGGCTGGCAGCGCTTCGTGGTATTGGCGGCGGTACCGCTGCGTCGGCGGGCGCTCGGTTTTTTGGAACGGGGTTTCTCCCCGATTCAGTCCCCGCGACTTCCGGGCGGGCAGCGAGGATGGCTTCGGGCCGGACTGGCCTTTGACCTATCGAGACCTCGAGCCCTACTACGACAAGGTGGAAGACCTCATCGGTGTGGTCGGCCCGCTCGACTTGGCTCATGCGGATTGGCCCCGCGGCCATTTCATGAAGCCTCAACCGTTCCGTTGTGGCGAGCGGATTCTCCAGAAGACGGTGGCGCGGCTGGGGATGCCGGATTTGATTTATACTCATGAGCCCAAGGCGATCATCACGCGGCCTCACCGCGGGCGGCCTTCCTGCCATTACTGCGGCGAATGCGCCGAAGGGTGTGCGGTGGCTGCGAAGTATGACTCGTCCCGGGTGCTTCTGCCCGAGGCCAAGGCCAGCGGTCACTGGACGCTGCGATCGAACGCCGTGGTCGCCGAGATTCAGGTGAGCCCGGCGGCGGCGCTCGCCAGCGGCGTGAGGTGGGTGGACCGTCTGACCGGCAAGAGTTACGAATCACGGGCGCGCGTGGTGGTGGTGGCGGCCTCGACGATTGCGACGGCGCGGCTGTTGCTGAACTCGAAGTCGCGCCTGTTCCCAAAGGGCATCGCCAATAATCACGAGCACGTGGGAAAACACCTGAAAGACCACATCACCTGTTCGGCGAGTGGATTTCTTCCTCAACTGCGCGGGCTGAAGCCCTACGCAGACGAGGGCTATACCTACGGAGGTTACATCCCGCGCTTCAATCGCAGCTACCAGAAAAGCCTCGGATACATCCGCGGTTTCCAGACCCAATCCGGCAGCGGCAAAGGAATCGACTTTCGCGCGCGGGGATTCGGAGCAGCGTTGAAGCGCGATATCACGTCGCGCTACGAGTCATTCGTGGGCGCCATTTCCTTCGGCGAGCGCCTGGACAACCCGGGTAACTACGTCGAGATCGATCCCTCCGGTGAAGTCGACAGGTACGGCATTCCGATTGTGAAGATTCATTCCGAGTTATGGGGCGACAACGAGAGGAAGATGTTCAAGGACATGCAGGAGAAACTCGGCATGATTTTCCGGGCAGCGGGGGCCGAGGATGTCCACGTTTCGGAGTCGCCGCCCAATCCCGGTTCCAGTGAGCATGAGACCGGGACCTGCCGGATGGGCACCGACCCGCGCGAGTCGGTCACTAATCCGTTCGGGCAGACGCACGAAGTGAAGAACCTGTTTATTTCGGACGCCAGCCTGTTCCCTCAGCAGACGGAAAAGAGTCCGACGCTGACCCTGCTGGCACTGAGCATGCGCAATGCGGATTACTTGACGGAAGAACTTCGGAAGGGGAATCTGTAGCGGTAAAGCAGGAGACTCCGGCAGCAGGGGAAGTATGCAGCCGTTCCGCGTCGGCTATCAGATTTTCAGTTGGCGGCGCCACTATCCCGGCAGTTGGTGGCTGGCTGCCCGGCAGCTTGCGGGTCTGGGCTACCGCGGTATCGAAGGGGAATACACGATTGCCGAGCTGTACGAGGGCCGGGAGTCCGAATTCCGGGATCAGATGCAGCGCTACGGCATGGATCTCGCGGCCTTCTACAGCACCACTGATCTCGACCACGCGACGGAAGGTTACGAGAATCGCCGCAAGAACCTCGCCGCGGCGCGTTTCGCAAAGCCGCTGGGGTGCAAGGTCATCGTCATCGGCGGCACGGAGGCGACGGAACGGACCGCCGACCGGTTTCAGGAGTATGCCAGGCAAGCCAACGCTCTGGGGAAGGAAGTGTTCGAGGCCACGGGACTGAAAATTGGCGTCCATCCTCATCTTGGCTCGTTGATTGAGAAGCGGCCGGATATTGACCGCATCATGGAAATGACCGACCCGCGCTATTACTATCTCTGCCCGGATACCGCTCACCTGGCGGCCGGCGGCAGTGACCCGGTGGAGGTTTTTCGCACCTACCGCTCGCGCATCATTCACACGCACTTCAAGGACTATCGTCCTCCGGCCAAACCGGGTGAATGGGGTCAGTTTCTCGAACTGGGACAGGGAACGGTGGATTTTCCAGCGCTGGTAACCGAGTTGAAGGGGGCCGGGTATCGCGGCTGGATCGACGTTGAACTGGACGGCTCGCCTGATCCGGAGAGGGCTGCGGGCCGCAACCGCGAATATCTTGTCAAGACGCTGCATCTGGACCTCGAAGCGGGGGCGGGTTCTCCGCCGCCGAAGCCGGCTTGCAGTTGGACTGAACTGATCGCAGATTCGACACGCCAAGGGCAGTGATGGAATCTCACAGACCCCTCTCGAGCCGACGATTGATGGTCGCGAGCTTTCTCGCGATCTTCATCTGGGGCTCCATCGACTCATTGCTGGGGGCCATCCTGCCTGACCTCGTCGCACGCGTTCACCTCACTGACGCGCGTGCGGGCGCCGTTTCTCTGTTGAACGGCGTGGGGCTAGTGGCGGCCAGTTTGTGCGCAGGTCCACTGCTCGATCGCTTCGGCAAGAAGTCCGTTTTCCTGCCCGCCCTGGCGGTCATCGCGCTTTCGCTGGCCGGGCTCGGATGGGCGGCGAGCTTCAAGGAAATCTGCGCGCTTGCTCTCACGCTGGGCCTGGGTGGAAGCATGGTGGTCACGGCCGCTCAATCGCTGGTATCGGACCTGAACCCGGCCGAACGCACGGCGGCGCTGAATCTGCTGAATTTCTTTTTTGGCCTTGGCGCCTTTGTGACACCCCTGGCGCGGACCTGGCTGGAGCGGCTCGGCGGTCTCGCCGGTACGACGATGATTCTGGCGGTAATTTGCCTTGGAGTGTTTGGATTTGACTGGACGACCCGCTTCCCTGAGCCCGCGCATGCGGCTCACAAGCGGCGCGGTCCCATCCTGGCCGAACCACTGTTCTGGCTGCCGACGTTGATTGTTTTCCTGTACGTTGGCATCGAGACCTCGGTGTGGTACTGGCAGGTAGTGTACTGGGTGCGCGAATTCGGCGCGGCGTTGTCACACGCGCGCCTCGGTGTCTCTTTGTTTGCGGCTGCGATTATGGCCGGGCGCCTGATGTCCCGGTGGGCCTTGAGGTTCATCTCGTCCCGCGCTCTGTTGCTTTGGGGAACCGGTGGGTCCGTGGCCGGACTGTGCGGCATGCGTGTCGCTTCCGACTTCCGGCTTTCCGTGTCGTCGCTCATCCTTGCGGGCCTGTTCATGGCGGTGGTGTTTCCAACCGCCATTGGAGTTGTCGGAAGCCGCTTTCCCGAGGCCTCCGGAACCCCCATTGCATTGACCGTGACCGCGGGCTGGCTGGGAGCGATGGTCGTGCGGCCCGTTATCGGCTTCACGGCGGGTCTGCGCGGTCTCGGCCCGGCTTACTGGATCGTCGTCGCGGGCGCGGCATTGATGCTGCTGCTGAACTTGGCGCTGGCCTCAGTGGACCGGGCGACAAGCCGTCGGCAAGGGGCGCAGGAGGCGATCGCAGTTCCTTAGCAGTCGCCGCCAAGTGAGTCGTATCCGGCGTCAACGTGCGCGAAGTATCGGAAGCCTGGTTCTCGGAGGGTGACACGGCAATGAAGACAGTTTCCAGCTCGAGGCGTGACTTTCTGAAGGCTGCCGGAGGCGCGCTCTCCGCCACCACCTTGCTCGCGAGATCCGCGAGCCGCATTCTCGGCGCCAACGAGCGCGTCCACGTCGGCATGATCGGGTTTGGAATCCGGGGTTCGCAGCTCGTGCGCAACGTCTACGCTGAGCCTAACACTGAAGTGGTCGCGGTCGCAGACCTTTATGATGGGCACCTCGCCCGCGCCCTCGAACTGGCCGAAGACCACCCGAAGCCTGCCACGACCAAGCGATATCAGGAGATTCTGGAGCGGCAGGATGTCGGCGCCGTGGTCGTTGCCGTGCCCGATTTCTGGCACAAGAGAGTATGTCTGGATGCGCTCGCTGCCGGCAAGCACGTCTACTGCGAAAAGCCGCTCCTTCACAACATCGAGGACGCGGCCGACTTCATCGCCGCCGTCGAGCGATCCGGGAAGATCTTTCAGGTGGGCAGCCAGCACGTCAGTTCGCCGCATGTCATCGAGGCGCGGCGTTTGATTCAGTCCGGTGAGCTTGGCAAGGTGACGCAGATTAAGACGACTTGGGACACCAACACGGTCATCAGCGCCTGGGAGATGCCTGTACCCTCGGACGCATCGGTTGGAACCATCGACTGGACCACCTATCTCGAACAGGCCAGCCACAAGGTCCCGTTTGATCCCGCGCGTTTCTTCAGCTGGCGGCAGTTTCAGGACTACGGCGAGGCGCTGGCGGGAGACGTGCTCGTCCACATGATCACCACCGTCCACTTCGTGATGAGCGTCACCGCCGCTCCACCGGTGATCTCCGCCGCGGGCGGACGCTTCGTCTGGGATGACGGTCGCGACGTCTATGACGCCATTTCGATCCTCAGCCATTACCCCGAGGGATTCATCGCCAACTACGAGGCCAACCAGGACAACCAGTTTCTCGGCCAGCACATTTACATCCTGGGCAGCAAGGCGTCTATGGACCTGACCTTCGGCGACTACAAGGTCTACGCCGAGGACTGGCCGATTTCCTGGAGTTACGCCGTCGAATCCTGGGCTAGGCCGGAGCGCGAAAAATTCTACCGGGCTCACAATTTGCCGCTCACCCCGTCGCGCAAGTACTCGCCGCCTGGAGCGCCGAAGCCGATCAAGGAATCGGCTCCCCTTGACTACCAGCAGTACGTCTCCGGCTTCTCGCCGCACATGGCCTCGTTTATGGCCGCGATTCGAGAGGGCAAGCAGCCGGTGGAAGACGTTCACATGGGCGTTGAGGCGGCCACGACAGCGATTCTCGGCAACAGGGCTCTTGCTGCGCAAAGGACCCTTCACTGGGACCGCCGGACGCGCACTCTCGCGGAGGCGTGAGGGCGCGATGGGCGCGCCGCCGGCGGGGACTTTCGGGAGGCTCGATGACCCGACGTGAGTTTGGTACAAAGTCTGTCGGACTCGTTGCCACTGCTGCCGGCGCCGGCGGCCTTGTCCTGGACCCGTCTTCTCAGGCGCCAACGCCGGCCCAACAACGCCAGACGCAACAACGAGGCCCTGCGAGCATGCGAGTTCGGCTGGGACTTATCGGCTGCGGTGCGCAGGGTAACCGTCTGTTGCTGCAGTCGCAATCCACCTTCGGCCTCGAAGTGGTGGCGGTCAGCGACCTCTATGACGGACATCTCGAGCGCGCCCGCGAGATCGCCGGCTCCGGCACCGCTGTTTCGCGCGACTTTCGCAGCGTACTCGATCGCGCGGACATCGATGCCGTCATCATCGCCGTGCCCGGCCATTGGCAGAAGGCCATTTTCGAGGCCGCGATCCAGTCCGGCAAGGATGTCTACTGCGAGGGGCCGCTCGGCCACAGCCTCGAGCAGGGCGCGTCGGTGGTGGCGGCAGCGGAGAAGTCCGGACGGATCGTCCAGATGGGTAATCGGGACCCGAGTTCCGCCCTCTGTCTCGAGGCGCGCGAGATCGTTCAGGGCGGACACCTGGGCCGCGTCTACTTGGTGAAGGGCGATTGGAATTCGACAGGCTCCATCGCTGCCTGGCAATTCCCGTATCCGCCTGATGCGTCGCCGCAATCGATCGGCTGGAGCCAATTCGAGCAGCCGGTCAAGGCCGCACATGCGTTCAGCTTGCAACGATTCTTTCGCTGGCGCTGCTTCTGGGACTACGGTTCCGGGCTTGCCGGTGACCGGTTGATCGATGCGCTGACGGTGGTGCACTGGATCATGAAATCGGAGGCGCCCGCCGAGGTCGTGGCGAGCGGCGGACTTTATCGCTGGAAGGACGGTCGCGACGTGCCCGACGTTTTCAGGGCCGCCTTCCACTATCCCGAAGGTTTCTCTGTCGAATTGAGCGCCTCCCAGGCCGGTTCAAGAACCGGCCGACAGTTGCAATTCCTTGGGTCTGAGGCATCGCTGACGATTGGTGAGAAGGGTATGCGACTTGACCGCGCGCCCGCTGTCGAACCGTACGCCGAAACTGCGGAGCCGTGGGCCGAGACCTATCGCGAGTGGTATTACATGATGCACGACCTCACTCGCGCCGGCGAAACGATCAGCCAAATGCCACCTGCCTTGCGCCAGACAAGAATGAGCGTTCCTGAGACAAGTCTGCTCGGCGAAAACGCGCACATGCTGAACTTCATCGAGTGTGTGCGATCTCGAAAGCCGGCGCTAGTAACGGCGAGGATGGGTTGGCAGGCCGCTATCGCTGTCCACCTCGCGAACCAGTCCTACCATCTCCGCCGCATCGTGGAATGGGATCGGGCCTCGGAAACCATGCAAGCCACCGGCGCATCGGCGCGGGCAACCGCTCAACCTGTCACGGCATAACGGTGCTTTATCATTCCGGGTGCCTGCCAAAACTCTGTTCGGATTGAGGACGCAGACATTCCACGCCGCTGAGCCCGGTCAATGGGTTTCTGCGGTCCGGTTCACGGCCGAAAGGTCCCAGTTCCGGATTGTTTGGGTTGATTGGCGCGCGAAAGCCGACCAATTTGTCTACGGCTCGAACTTGCTGGCGGAGGGAGGAGGATTCGAACCTCCGAGCCCCTTTCGGGGCTAACGGTTTTCAAGACCGCCGGTTTCAACCACTCACCCATCCCTCCGATGGGTCTAGTGTACCACGCTGCCTCGGACGCGGTCCCCCGTCTCCGGCTCGCCGGGCGTTCGATCGGTGCGTTACTTCGACTCCGCCTGCCCCTTCGCGGCGGTTTTCCGATCGAGCGCCAGTTTCAGTGACCGGGCGGTTTCTCGCCGAACAACCTTCCGGTATTGTTCGCGCCCATAGCGGGCCTTATCGCCATTTCGTTTCGACACGGTTCCTCCTTGGCTACGCTTCTCCGGTCTCGGCCTGAGACGCCACCGCCACGCCTCCAACCTCAAGCTCTTCGGGAATCACGGCGGCGGTCGGCGCGGGCATGGGCCGTTTCGTTCGCGAGGGCGAACGGAATCGCAGCTTGAGTCCCTGGTATACCAGGTGAAGAATCGGGCCACGATTGGCGAACAAGACCCGCGCCCACTCCCGGCGCCGCATCTGCGGGAAATAGATGCCACGAAAGGCCAGCCGTGCCACCAAGTGGATAATGCGGTCGGGGAGCGATTGGCTTTCGAGCCACTGCATCGCGCGAGAATTGGCCACGGAATCGTACGACGCCTCCCAAGCCCGCCGCACTTCGCCCTCCGCCTGGTTGGCGGAGAGTCCTTTTGGCGTGTGCGCCATGACGAATGGTTGGAAGTCCAGCCAGTGCTTCGGGCGCGTCAGGCGGTCGGCGGCCGCGAGCTTGTCGTAGAGCGGGGTGGCAGGATAGGGCGTGAGCAAGCCGAACACCGGCAGGCCGGGCGGCCAGGAGCGGATCTGCTCGAGCGTCCGGTCGGCCGTGCCCACCTTGTCGCCGTCCATCCCGAAGATGAACGATGTGATCGCATAGAGGCCGTGACGTGCGAGACGCTCCAGCACCGACGCATACTCGCCGGGCTTGTTGAAACCCTTGGCGACGCTTTTGAGGTTTTCCGGGTCAATGGATTCCAGCCCCATGAAGATCCATTTGCCGCCGCTCTCGGCGATGAGCGAAACCAACTCCTCATCGCGCAACAGGTTCATGCTGATTTGCGCCACCCAGGGGACCTGCGCGCCTTGGGCGATGATCTCGCGCAGCAGCGACTTGGTGCGCTTGGGATTGATGGCGAAATTGTCGTCGATGAAAAAGACCGCGATTTTTCCCCTATTCTCCTTCTCGAGGGACTTCAGAAGCAGGAGTTCGTTCACCACGCTTTCATTGCTGCGAAAGCGAATGGAGTCGCCAAAAAATCCGGTGACGGTGCAGAACTCGCAGCCGTACGGGCAGCCTCTCCCCGACTCGATCGGAATCATGTGGAAGCTTTGCCAGGTCATGCCGAGGCGCTCGAGCCCGCGTCGCGCCATCCGGGGAAGGCATCGGATGAGATTGAACTGCTCCAGGTCCATCCGGTCCCAGGGGATCTCCGGATAATCACCGAGCGAGGGCTTCACTTCTTTGCCGGCCTCGTTCACCGGCGCGTAGACCTCCTGCAAAGCGCCGCGCGCGGCATCGGCCACAATCCGCGGCCAGGTGGCGTCGGCCTCGCCCAGAGCGATGGCGTCGGCGTGGCGCGGCCCGCCGTTCCGTCCCAGGGGTTCGTCGGGAACCTCGGTGACGTGAGGCCCTCCCATCACCACCGGGATTCCCGCAGCGCGGATGGCGTCAGCCATGCGATAGGCCTTGGCCACCATGCGCGTCATGGCTCCAATGCCCACCAGGCCGATCGAGTGCTCGCGGATGTACTCCACCAGTTCCGCTGCGTTCATGCGCCGCGCGTTGCCGTCCACCAGGAAGACGCTGTGCTCAGCCGGCGTAAGCGACTTGAGGAGAAACATCCACAGGTGGGGCATGAAGTTGTTGGTCACTTCATTGTCGGGATTATAGAGCAAAATATTCATCGAGGATCTCGCTTCCCTTACGTGTTCCCCCGCGCGGCCACGATCCGAGAAGCAACAACGACAAGAAAATGCTTCGCGATGTCGGTAGGAAACTGCCGCCGATATTGTACACGCAACCCGCCCAAAGTCGAGGGTGATCTCGTGCTGAGTCTCCTGTGTCGCTTTGAACGCTAATCCATGCCTCTCAGGATGTCTGGTCAAAATTGCTCACCCGGTGGGCAATCATGCCCAAGGTCAGGAGGTTGGTCGCAAACGCCCCTTGCCTTCTCTCCCCAATTCACTGTATTTGTATCTATGAAGGTGTTTTGGTCTGCAAGGCTGAGGTTTCAACCGGATAACCTGAAGCTTGCGCGCCGCCATCAGAAACAGAGTTCCCGCTGAACGCGGTGTTGTGCGGGCGAACCCTGCGCGATGACTTCTGACTTGGAGCACGCGCCCGAAGGTTGCATTGAGGAGAGATGGATGTTGAGACGTCGTCTGACGCTGGGCCTGGTTGCGGCCATTGCTGCGATCGTGCTGGCGGGTTGCGGCAGCAGCAGTTCCTCCAGCTCGTCCAGCACCATTGGCTCGCTCTACACACTGATCGGGGATACACCCCTGTGCGATATCCTCTCGTTTCGCCTCACGGCCACCGGCCTGGACCTGGTTCCGACGACGGGCACGACTAACGCCACCATTCTCAACTCCAACGTGACGGCCATCAAGGTTGGCTTCAGTATCCTCCAGGAGTTTTCGACGGTCCTCGCTCTCACCAGTGTTGTGTCGCAAACCTATAATCAAGGATCCTTCGCGGTCTCGGCGCCGGTGGTTGTGCGCTACGACCCGACGCAGAACCCTCCGATTTCGAGCGTGACCGCCACAACCTCTGCCGCGACGACCATGTTCCCCGTTGAGCCACCGGTCACGATCTCTGCGAGCGCCATCTCGGTGATGCAGATGGATCTGGATCTTCAGCACTCAGTCCAGTTCACGACTAATTCCCAGGGCCAGGTGACGGGGGCCACGGTGACGCCAGTGGTGACGGTCGGGGCACTGAGCGCCTCCAGCACCGGCTTCACGGAGCTCGACGACCTGGTAGGTTTTGTGCTCAGCGTTAACCCCAACACGTTTACCTCCGGCACTCCCGGCACGTCCTCCGCGACCACCTTTGCCGGCAGCATGTCCATCCAACTCCTGTCGTCGTCGGTCTCCGGCGCCGGAGGGCCTGCGGTGAACGTCAGTTTCCCGACGGATTATTTTGCCCAGAACATCATTTGCGCTTCGGCAACCGTTTCTAATCAGCCGTGCAGTTCTATGCTGTTGAATCAGGTGCTAACGCCGAGTTTCGTCGAGGTTGACGCCTTAATCGACCCGAACGGCAACCTGGTGGCGAAGTCTGTGCAGCTCGAGGATGTGGAGAACGTGGCGCAGAGCATGCTCGCGTTCATCGGCTACGTGCTGACCAAGCCTACTACCGACTCAAGCGGCAACGTGGCATTTGACCTGTTCATCCTTGAGGAGGAGCCGGATGACGATTTTGCCGTGCCTCTGGATAGCGTGGTCACGGTCACGGCGCCGGCATCCACCGTCTACTCGGTCGGCCAGCCCGCCAACGATTTCGCCAACCTGGGATTCGGCGCCGCACAGCTCGCCGTGGGCGAAGAAGTCGTGGTTCACGGCATCTTCACGCGGCCCACTCCGCCTCCGCCGCCCGCTGTCGCGCCGCTCACCACCGTCGCCGCCGCCAAGATCTACTTGAAGCTGCAAACGCATCTCGGGAACTTTTCGTCGCTGCTCGCCGACGCCTCGGATGACCACACCGGCGCTTTTGTGCTGGCGCCGTGCGCTTCGCTCTTCAACAATGCGCCCATCTATGTATTCACCGACTCAACCACGAACTTCGTCAACCTGAGCGGTCTGAGCGCCCTGACGGCGCAGCCCACGCTCACGGTCAAGGGCTTGCTCGAGTTCCAGCCTAAGGCGACCACGATCAACGGCGTCACCGTCCCCGCCGGGTCCCTCGTGTTGCTCGCCAGGCAGGTCCACCAGCTCACGTAGCAGCGGTCGGCCGGCTAGACCTGCGAGAGCTCTTTTCTCCTCCTGCGTTCCCCGGGCAAGCGTGTGAATCGCAAGTCCGCGCCCAGCCTGAGCTTGGTGATGAAAATGATCTGTCCGGTGTGATAGGCGAAGTGCTCGGTGACGTGAGAGATGGCCTCGAATCCGGTCAAGCGGAACCCCTGGATGCTGCGCATCCCCGTCAGCTCGCGCGGACCGAGCTCGGCAAGTACCTTACAGGCGAGCGTCGCGGTCCCGCGGAGCAGCTTGAGCAGCTTACGGCGTGGAATGGGTCCGCGCTCCGCAAACTCCCAATCACGCCGGCGCACGTCCGGCGCGCCACCCAGGCCGGAAACGATCCATTGGAGGACGTTGCCGGAAAGGTGGAGCGCGAGGTTGCCGGCGCTGTTTGATGCCGGGTTTGGCCGCCACCAGATATCCCGCTCTGGGAGCCGGCGGAGGCAGTGCTCGATGCGCGGCAGATGATGCTTCTCAAGCGAGTGCCGCGCCTGCGCCAGGAAGAGTTCCGTGAGGTCAAGTGGCGCTCGCTTCACTTTGCCTCCCCGGCTTGCCGCTCGCGAATCTCGGTCTGCAGTCTGCCCTTCCACGCTTCGTCCTCCCAATAGGTCAGCCAAAGATAAAACGTGGCGTAACTCCGCCAGCCCGCCCAGGCCTTGGCGAGCTGAGCCACCCGAGCCTCGGTGGGATCGCGTCGCAGGCCATAGAGCCGCTTCACCACCTTCTGCAGGCCCACGTCAGCAGCGGGCAGGCAATCCCTATGGCCTAGCGCGCGGAGCCCGACGTACTGCGCCGTCCAGGGGCCCACTCCCTTGTGCCGCAACAGTTGTTCGTGCGCCCGCGCGGGCTCGATCTGGCGCAATCCTTCCAGGTCCACCGTGCCGTCGAGCGCCTGGCGCGAAATCTCGATGATGTAGCGCGCCTTGGGACCGGAGACCTGAAGCCGCCGCAGCTCGCGCGGCGTGGTGGTGGCGAGCGTCGCAGGCGAGGGAAAGGCGTTGTAGCGCCGGCCCTCGAACTCCAGGCTCGGCCCGTACGCTTCAATCAGCGCCTTCTTCACCTGATGCGCGAAGCTAAGGTTCACCTGTTGCTCGATGATAGCGGAGATGAGCGTCTCGAACACCTTCGGGGCTTGCGGGATGCGCATGCCGTCGAAGTGCCGGACCAGGCTGGCAAGCACCCGGTCGCGTCCGGCCAGACGATAAAACGGCGCGAGGTCGAGGCGCGTCGAAAACTGCCGCTCCACCAGTGCCGCGATGGCGCGCTCCGCGGCGGCGTCCATTGGCCCGGCCAGAATCCTCGCCCGGAGCGCGGGTGCCCGGCCACGGCGGGATGGCGATACCCCATACAGCACCGGCTGCCCGTCGACCTCCGCCACGCGGCGGTATTCGCCGTCCACAAAGTAATCGAGTAGCGGGCCAAATTCGCGTCCGTTCGCGAGCGCCGGCGGACTCAGGATGAACCGCAGGGTGCGCGCGAGATCGAAGGGCTGTCGTGGTTCGATCAGCATAGGATAGCCAGTATAGGGCAGTTTCGGGCGCTTCCGCAGGTTGACCGCGCGCCCCGACTGGGCGCCAATTCGCCCGCGCAGGACATCCGACTATGAGTCATAATGGGCAGGCCGCGAGAGATTATTCTGAAACTTATGACCGAGACTTCACCGAAAGTGGCCGAGCGGGACGAATCGGCTCTGGTAGCCGAAGCCAAGGCAGGCAGTTACGAGGCCTTCGAGGCGCTGGTGAATCGCTACGAGCAGAAGATTTACCGGCTCGGCCTGAACATCACGGGCAACGCCGAAGACGCCGAGGATGTGCTGCAGGAGGCGTTTCTCAAAGCCTTCAAGAAACTGCCGGACTTCCGCGAGGACTCGCGCTTTTACACGTGGCTGGTGCGCATCGCCGTCAACGAAGGCCTGATGAAGCTGCGCAAGCGGCGTTCCGACAAGTCCGTGCCCATGGACGACGCGGTGAACGACGAGGGCGAGGTGACGCCGCGCGAGTTCGCGGACTGGAAGCCGAATCCGGAGCAGCAGCTCGGCCAGACCGAACTCCGCGCGATTCTCCAGCAGGCCATCGCGTCGCTGCCGCCGATCTTGCGAGTGGTTTTCTCGCTGCGCGACGTCGAAGGTCTCTCGACCGAAGAAACCGCGGCCACGCTCGATCTCACCGTGCCGGCGGTGAAGGCGCGCCTCTTCCGCGCCCGGCTGCGGCTCCGCGAGGAGTTGAGCAAGACATTCAAAAGGGAGACGATGTCGTGAAGTGCCAACGATGTTTGCAGGAACTCTCCGAATACCTGGACCGCAACCTCGATGAAGGCTTGCGCCATGAGATCGAAGCGCACCTCGAAAAGTGCCACCACTGCGAGATCGTGTTCGACACTACGCGCCGCACGATTGAGTTCTACTGCGAAGGCGAAATCTTCGAGCTGCCCTCTCCGGTGCGCGCCCGCCTGCACGCGGCGCTCCGCCGCAAGTGTGGGACCAATTCTTAACGGCGCCCTAGCAGGATTCGGCGCTTTTGTTGTACTCCCCAGCGCCGCCGGACTATAATCCCCACAGGAGAATAAGAACCTATGAGAGAAGCGGTGATTGTGGGCGCGGTGCGCACGGCCATTGGAAAGTTCCAGGGCAGTCTCGCCCCGTTTTCGGCCACCGACCTCGGGGCCGTGGTGGTCCGCGAGGTTGTGCAGCGCGCCGGGCTCGAGCCAGGTCAGGTGGACGAGATCATCATGGGCAACGTCATCTCGGCCGGCCTCGGTCAGAACCCGGCCCGGCAGGCGGGATTGAAAGGCGGACTCGATTCGCGCGTCGCCGCCATGACCATCAACAAAGTGTGCGGCTCGGGCCTGAAGGCGGTCGGCCTCGCCGCGCAGGCAATCCAGACCGGCAACTCAGAAATCGTCGTCGCGGGCGGGATGGAGTCCATGACCAATGCTCCTTACCTCCTGCCCCAGATGCGCCAGGGCTATCGTCTTGGCCACGCCAAAGTGCTCGACTCGATGATTCAGGATGGCCTCTGGGACGCCTTCAACGACTTTCACATGGGCATGACGGCGGAGCTGGTCGCCGACAAATACAAGATTTCCCGCGAGCGCCAGGACGCCTACGCGCTCGAAAGTCAACGGCGGGCCGTGGACGCGATCAAGAGTTGCCGGTTCAGCGAGGAGATTGTGCCGGTCGCGATTCCGCAGCGCAAGGGTGACCCGGTGATGTTCTCGAAGGACGAGTCGCCGCGGGCTGACAGCTCCCTCGAAGCCCTCGCGAAACTCAAGCCCGTGTTCAAGCCGGACGGCACCGTCACCGCCGGCAACGCCCCCGGCACCAACGACGGCGCGGCGGCGCTGGTGGTGACTTCCGCCGAAAATGCCAAACGACTGGGCAAGAATCCGCTCGCTCGGATTGTCGCCCAGGCGGTAAGCGGCGTCGAACCCAAGTGGGTGATGATGGCGCCGGTCGAAGCCGTCCGATCGCTCCTCAAGAAAACCGGCTGGAAGCTTGAGGATGTGGACCTCATTGAGCTGAACGAGGCTTTCGCCGTGCAGGCGCTGGCCGTGATGCAGGAGCTGGGGCTTGACCCCGCCAAGACCAACGTCAACGGCGGCGCCGTGGCGCTCGGCCATCCCATCGGGGCTTCGGGCGCGCGCATCCTGGTCACGCTGCTTTACGAGATGGCGCGGCGCAACGTCCATCGCGGCGTCGCGGCGCTGTGCCTGGGCGGCGGCAATGCGGTGGCGTTGGCCGTGGAACGTGATTGAGCTCGGCTGGCACCAGGACCGCTGGTACGGCGGCGGGTACGAGGAAATAACGTGACCGGCGAACAGTTCCAAAACCGCATGGAATTCATTGTCGATCAGCAGGCGAAGTTTGTTGTCGGCTCACGGCAATGACCGCTGACGGGTTGCTAAACGATTTCGCGATCCGCTCCTTCCGAGATGTCGCCGATGGGGACTACATCGTTGCGCGTATGGCGTACCGGTCGGGTCTGGCCGCCCAGTGTCTTTGGGCAAGCCAGCAGGCCATCGAGAAATACCTGAAATGTATACTGTTCCTCAACCGCATTCCAGCCCGAGAAGTGAAGCATGACCTTGGTGCTGCGATGTCGAGAATCGAAAACTCTGGGAAGGTCGGGCCCGATCTTACGAAGCTAACGCAGGACTTCATCCGCCACCTCGATACGTATGGCCGGTTTCGGTACCTTGAAACCTCATATTACTTGTGGGCCTGGCACCTCCCCGCGCTCGACAGGGCTGTGTGGGAGGTTCGACGTTACTGCACGCTGTCCGATGGTCCCCGAAACGTTAAGCTGCAGGGGGGTCTTTCGCCCAACAAAGTCCGCCTCCCTTGCGGGTATCTTGAGAAGATCATCGATGACGCAAAGAGTCCCGCGCGAGGGCCCCTGCTCTGGCAAAACGCCTTCTTCGGAAAGAGGGCAAGAAAAAAGGTTGCGGCCGGGGGCAGCTTCCATGCTACCAACTCGCCTTTGTCGCTGCACCCGGAAATCGTTGACGAGGTCCTGAGGTATACTTACCTGCCGAAGGGCATGAAGGAGGCTTACCGGGCTCTGCTTGCTGAACGCGCGAGCGGCCATGCGGCGGGAGAGCCTACTTAGGGCACGACCTCTGACTGACTCAATGACTCAATCACTCAATCACTCAATCAAAACGATTGGCGTCGTCGGCGCTGGCGCCATGGGCCACGGCATCACCCAGGTGTTCCTGCGTCACGGCTATAGCGTCCTGCTTTATGACGCGTCCTCTGAGTTTCTGGAGGCTGGCGCGGCGAAGATCGAACAGGGTCTGGCGCGCGACGTCGAAAAGGGACGCCTCACCGCTGACGAGAAGCGAGCGGCGCTTGGACGGTTCAAGGCTGCTGCCAGCGCGGCCGATTTTGCTCAGACTGATTTCGTCATCGAGGCGGTGACGGAGAACTTCGACGTGAAGGCCGGAGTCTTTCGCGAGCTTGACCGCCATTGCCGCGCCGACGTGATTCTCGCCAGCAACACCTCTTCCATCTCCATCACCCGGCTCGCCGCCGTAACCTCCCGGCAGGCGCAGTTTGTCGGGATCCACTTTTTCAACCCCGTTCCGGTCATGAAGCTGGTCGAAATCGTTCCCGGCCTCGAGACCGCGCCCGAAACCGTGGCGACGGCGGAAGCGCTGGCCACGTCGCTCGGCAAGACCCCGGTGCGCGCCAACGACTTCCCCGGCTTCATCTCCAACCGCGTCCTCATGCCGATGATCAATGAAGCGATTTTCGCCTTGATGGAAGGCGTGGCGGACGCTCCGGGCGTGGACACCGTGATGAAGCTCGGGATGAATCACCCCATGGGCCCGCTGGAGCTCGCCGACCTTATCGGCCTCGACGTTTGTCTCGACATCATGAAAGTGTTGTACGATGGCTTCCGCGATTCCAAGTACCGCCCCTGCCCGTTGCTCGAAAAGATGGTGGCCGCGGGACGGCTGGGACGCAAGAGCGGCCGCGGATTCTACGAGTACGGCAAGACGCAGGGCCCGGGAGGGTAACAGGCAAGTGAAACGCCGGGAGCTCGCTCCGTATCTCAAGTTCGAGGTTGACCGCTGGGCTGTGAAGTCTCACGACGCCCTGCAGAAAGAGCTACGGAAGCGAGCCGTCTATCCGTCCGAGCCAGGGCCGATCAAGTACATCACCGAGGTCGCTCTCGCCGAAAGTGGAACCGGCTATGTGCGCGTTTCGGTGGCGGTCTGCAGCCAGAAAGCCCCCTGGAGCGTGATCTACCCGCTGAGCGCGAGCTTTCTGGTTCATGCCAACGGACGGGTGGAGAAGTAGGGCCCGCTTGTGGCTCCGGCAGGAGGGCTAAGATTTAACTTGACAGATATTTAACTTTACAGTAAGATGGGGTTCGGTGTTTCTTGCGACATGGACTGCCAGTGCCCCGAATCGCAAAATCGCGTAGCAAACCGACCCACCGCGAGCGGCTAGGCACCGATGTTCGAACCAGGCGCGGAGATTTGACGCACGAAGCTAGAATCTCGTTTGTAATCAATTGGATAGCTAAATGCATCCCTACAGAGGCAAGAGTGGACTATCTAAGCCGCAATGTAGTTCATAATCAGTAGGATGGCGGAATGCATCTCCCAAGCCAATGTCTCTATTGCAGAATGGACAACGCGCCGAAAACCGGCCAAACCTGGGGGACCGCTGGATGGGGTTGGGGCCGCAATTTCCGGTGCATTCTGGCGTCAATTTACGCACCGATTCTCGCTGGAAAGAGGACAAGATGCCCGAGCAGAGTGCTGAGAAATCCAAGGCCATTGACCTGGCGCTGACCCAGATTGAGAAGCAGTTTGGCAAGGGCTCGATCATGCGGCTGGGCGCCAAGGACGCGCTCGTGCCCGTCGAGGTCATCCCCACCGGAGCGCTTTCCTTTGACGCCGCCCTCGGCGTGGGAGGGATGCCGCGCGGTCGCGTGGTGGAGATTTTCGGCCCCGAGTCGAGTGGTAAGACCACGCTCTCGCTCCACGTCATCGCCGAGGCCCAGAAGCGCGGCGGCATGGCCGCCTTCATTGACGCCGAGCACGCGCTCGACGCCGCTTATGCCAGGAAACTTGGCGTTGACGTGGACAATCTCCTCGTCTCCCAGCCCGATTACGGCGAGCAGGCGCTCGAAATCGCCGAGGCTCTAGTGCGCTCGAACGCCGTGGACGTCCTGGTGATTGACTCCGTGGCGGCGCTGGTGCCCAAGGCCGAGCTCGACGGCGAGATGGGCGGGTCGCTTCCCGGCCTGCATGCGCGGCTGATGTCGCAGGCGCTGCGCAAGCTCACGGCCATCGTGGCCAAATCCAAAACCTGCCTGATTTTCATCAACCAAATCCGCGAGAAAATCGGCGTCATGTTCGGCAACCCCGAGACCACCACCGGCGGCCGGGCATTGAAGTTTTACTCTTCGGTGCGCGTCGACGTGCGGCGCATCGCCTCGATTAAAGATGGCGACCGCGTGGTGGGCAACCGCACCAAGGCCAAGATCGTCAAGAACAAGATGGCGGCTCCCTTTCGCGAGGCCGAGTTCGACATTCTCTACGGCGAGGGCATCTCGAAGGAAGGCGACCTCGTTGACCTCGCCGCCGAGCGCAGCATTCTCGAAAAGAGCGGCGCCTGGTTTTCTTTCGGAGGCGAGCGCATCGGGCAGGGACGCGAAAACGCCAAGCAGTTTCTGCGTGATAATCCCGACCTTCGCAAGAAGATCGAAACCGAGGTGCGCAAGCAGTTACACCTGCCTTTACCGGCCGGGTCTCAGGAGCCCGCGGCAGCGGAGACTGCCGGGGCCACGGCGGCAGGCAAGGGAAAGAAATAGGCTGGTGAAGAATCACGGTCTGCGGATTGACGAGCGTGATGGAACATAATTTGGAGCACACAATATCGCTTCTCACTCGCACGCCCGCTGCACTCAATGCGCTGCTGCGCGATCTACCGGAAACGTGGACATTGCGAAATGAAGGTGAAAACACTTGGAACGCGTTCGATGTGGTCGGCCATCTGATTCACGGAGAACGCACGGATTGGATGTCGCGCACGAGGATCGTGCTGCAATTTGGCGAGGCGCAGACGTTTGATTCCTTTGATCGTTGGGGACACGTGCGAGAGAGTCAAGGTAAGTCGCTCGGAGAGTTATTGGACGAATTTGCGGGTTTGCGGTCAGAAAACCTGCGCCAACTGCGTGCATTGAATCTGCGGCAAGAGGATCTCGAGCGCCGTGGACGACATCCTGCACTCGGAGTCGTTACTCTGTCAGAGTTGCTGGCGGCCTGGGCCGCTCATGACTTAAGTCATCTGCACCAAGTCTCAAGGCTTATGGCCCACCAATACCGGGAGGCCGTGGGGCCGTGGAACCGGTACCTCGGGGTGCTGCAGTGCGCCGGCCACAGCTCTCGCGAATGAACTTTGCAGATATGAGGAGCGATACCCGTGAATCCAGTCACTGGGGATGAGGGCCGTCAAAGAAACTGTTTGTAATTAGGGCAGAGGCAAGTTAATCTGCGCTTGGGGTTAAAGTACGTGGGGGGAGCTTGGAGGGGTTCCCGCTGAGAGTTGAAAGCATGAAATCCCCGAAGGCCGGCGCCAGGGTCGGCGGGGTGTTCGGAGCGATCCTCCGACGGGGGTTAACCGTGTTCTTGAAGAAAGCCACTATCCTGGCCTTGGCCGTCTCCTGGCTCCTGGTAGGCGGCGCTCTTTTCCGCGCCGTTGCCTCTACGACATCCGCGAAACGGCGCTCCGCTCATTCCCTCTCACACCGCCGCCTGGCGCGCACCACCAAGTATCATCGCACTCGCCACACTCGCCATTACCGACGGCGGCGGTTGGCCCGTGCCTGGAGCCCGTGGAACGTCAGTTCCTTTGGAGACTCTACTGCCGGGGACAGCTCGTACGGTGAAGATCCCGCCATCCGCCAGGCCGCCATCGCCGCTCTCGGCAATCTCAACGGCAGCGTCGTCGTGGCCGACCCCAACACCGGCCGCATCCTCTCCATTGTCAACCAGAAGCTGGCGCTCACCGGTGCCTTCATACCCTGCTCCACCATCAAGCCGATCGTCGCCCTGGGCGCCTTGCGCGAGGGGATCGTCAGCGAGCGCACCAAGCTCCGCGTTTATGGCCGCTCGCGCGTGGACCTCACCGAGGCTCTGGCGCATTCCAACAACGCCTACTTTGCCAAGCTCGGCGAGATGCTGGGGTTTGGGCGCGTCACCCATTACGCCCGCGAATTTGGATTGGGCGAAAAGGCCGGATGGGATATTCCGGAAGAATCGGCGGGAGCCTATCCGGCGGTGCCGCCGAAAGTAGGCGGAGTGGGCCTGCTGACGAGTTTCGGCCAGGATATCGAAGTGACGCCGCTCGAAATGGCCGCCGTGCTCTCGGCCATCGCCAACGGCGGAACGCTCTACTACCTGCAGTACCCGCGGTCGCCCGAAGAGCAGGCGCTGTTCCAGCCGCGCGTCAAGCGGCGCCTCACCGAGCTCGCGCCCTACCTTCCCCAGCTCAGGGATGGCCTCGCCGCCGCCGTGCTCTATGGAACCGCGCGGCGCGCCTACGACCCTGCCGAGCAGATCTTCGGCAAGACCGGCACCTGCAGCGAAGACGGCGCGCGCCTGGGCTGGTTCGATTCCTATTCCGCCGAGGGCAAGCCGCAATACGTGGTGGTGGTGCTGCTGCGCGGCGGCCGCCCGATGTTCGGGCCGCACGCCGCCGAAATCGCCGGAACGTTCTATCGTGATCTCGTCGAGAAGCAGAAGCAGGGGACGGAGGCCAGCCGCACGGTCTCGGGGTTGGGCCGCTAAGGTCGCGGACCAGCGTCCACGGCCTATGGAACAGCGTCAGGCGACGCCACGGAAAAATCGTAGAGGAATCCCGGAAGGTCGCGTCCGCGGAAGAGGTAAAAGCCGTACTCGCCGGGCTTCAAGTCCTCGGCCGGCGTGAGCTTGTAAAGGCCGCTTTCCACCCGCTTCGCGTAGAACTCCACCTGCGACCGCAGCGGCACTCCAGTGTTCGATTGCCACGGCCCCTCGGCGCTAATCGTGAATTCGCGGTGGTTCTTCTTCACCCGCAGCTTCACCAGCACCAGGTCGCCGGCGCCCGTCGCTTCCTGACCTTCCTGGGCGCGAAAGTAGAAGACCGGAGCGGCAATCACTCTTTGCGCCGCGTGCTCGCCCAGGATTTCGGCCTCAGACTGACCTCCTCCGCCGATAGCCTTCATCGGCGCCGGCATCGAACGTCCGAGTGGCATGCGGCTTCTCCCCTGCGACACCGTCACGGCGCGCCCTTCGATGCGCGATGTGTCTGGTGGCATGAGATAGTAAAGTCCGGGGTCGCGGGGAACGCGAACCGGTTCGGTGGCCAGCAGCAACAGTACCAGAGCAGGAGTCATTCGCACGCGGCCCTCCGTAAGTCAGTGAGTATGCTAACGCCACGCCCTTCGAAACGAAACCCGAAACTCGCTCCCGGATCAGGAACTCCGGGTGCCCTCTCACCGGCCCAGCATCCAGACGAGCGCCAGCGCTCCGGCAAAACTCGTGCCGGCAAAGTTCACGATGCCGTTGGTCACCAGAGTCCGGCGTTCGAGCGTCGCGCCCAGCAGGCTGTCAAAAAGGTTGCCGGCAACTGCGGCGGCGAGTGCGAACGCCGCGCTCGCGAACCCCGCGCGGCACAGTCCGAGCGCGTATCCCAGCCCCACCACCATCGCCGAAGCCGCGAGCCCCGCTGCGGTGCCGGCCAGTGACACTCCACCGTTCTCCCCAGCGGCAACGGGCTTGAAAGTGGTGAGCAGGTAAGCTCGCGGCGAAAGCCATTCGCCGATTTCGCTCGAAACCGTGTCGCCCGCGGCTTCCGCCAGCGACGCCACCAGAGCCAGCAGAAACGCCGCTTCCTGATGTGTGGTGAGAACGAGCACGGAGAAGAAGGCAGGCGCGAGTCCATTCGCCAGCGCTTCGCGCCAGCTTCGCGCCCCGCCTCGCCGCTCGGCGATCCCGCGCTTCAGTTTCTGCCGGTAGCCCAGGCGCGTCGACACCGACCCGAGCAGGAAGAACGCCAGCAGCAGCGCAAAGCTCTTCCAGCCCCAGCCCAGATACACCAGCACACCTAGCAGGAATCCCACCGCGGCGCCGGAGCGGTTGATGGTCTTGAAGCGGAGCGCCAGAAGCGCAAACGCCAGGTTGATGACGGCCGCGAGCGCGAGGCGGCGGCCCAGGTAGGGCAGGTTGCTCGCGAGCGCGGAACGTTCGACCAGGTAGGCCGAGAACATGAAGCAGCCCGAGGCCAGCGGGACCGAAAGGTTGTCGTCGAGGCGCATCGGGACGCTTTCGACCAGCGCGCCGGCCACAGCGGTCGCGACGCAGACCGCGAGCACCTGCTTCGATGCGAGCGACGGCGCCACCCAGCGCGTGAGGACGTAGGCCCCCGCTGTGCCCGCGACAATGAACCCGCCGAAGCCCGCCCAAGTCTTCTCTCGGTTGTAGGGCAGAGCAGGCCCGCCGAACGCGCCACCCGCGACACTCGCCATGCCATCGCCGAGGGCCATGATGGCCCACGCCGCCGCCGCAATATACATCCGATGACGGAAGATGAGTATCAGCGCCAGGACGGAAATTGGATACAGCACGATGCCTGTCCAAGTACCGGTGAGGATCTGGTCAAAGTCCGCGGCCTGCCCCGACGCATCGCCGGCAATGCCGCTCGTTCTCACCGGCCGCTTGCTCAAATCCACTTCGAGCCGGGGCAGAAGGAAAACGTTGAACAGCAGCGCGAGCACCGCAGCTCCCACTGCCTCGAGCCAGGTCAAAAACGGCAGCAGGAACGCAAACCCGAGCATCGACATGTGGACGATCTTGCGCGTGGGGAAAAGCGCGGGCCGGGAGAGCGAAGGCGAGGAGGCGGCGTTCATGCGTTGGCGAGAGTGGCGCGAAGCCCCTCATCGAGTGGCGTCACATGGTAATTCAGTTCGCGCACGGCTTTGCCGCTTGAATAGACCCAGTCGTGTTTGAATATCTCAATGGCGCCGGGTGTTAGGACCGGCTGATGAGGTGCGACAAGGGCGAGCGCGACATCCATACCGCCCAGGATTTTGCCGACGCCGAACGGAACGTGCCTCACCCGGTGCCGAAGCCCGGAGACCTGCGCCAGCGCCCGATAGAAGTCATTGAGGGAGCGATTGTCGCCGCCCAGGATGTACTCCTGCCCCAGCCGTCCTGCCGTCAAAGCCGCCACGTGCGCGGCGGCCACGTCACGATTGTAGGCGAAGCTCCAGCGCTGCCGGCCCGACCCGACCAGCGCCGGCATCATCTTGAAGAGATATTGGTGGATCATGTTGCCCACCATGTTGCCCTCGGTAAGAGGCCCTTTGCCGTAAATCACTCCGGGAAGGAGCGTAATCACCGGGAACTGACGGTAGCCCTCGTCGCGCAGCCAAACGAGCGCCTCGGCTTTCGTCTGCTCGTATTCGTTCCTGAACTTGCCGTCATGCCGAAGCTCTTCGCCGGCATTCGGGTCCGCCGAAGGGCCAAGCGCGATAAACGACGAGGTGTAGACAATCCGCTCGACGCCAGCCTTCGCCGCAGCGCGGCAGAGATTCTTCAATCCGTCCACGTTAACGCGCCAGAAATCCTGCCGGTCTTTCGCCCACACCTTGACGAGCGCCGCAGTGTGGATGACCTGCTGAACGCCGCGCAACGCGCGCGCCAGCGCACCGGGATCACTAAGGTCGCCTATCACAATCTCGTATCCCGCCGCTGCGCTCCGAGTTTCGACCTTCGAGTTTCGAGTTTCGACTTTCGAGTTTCGAGTTTCGAATTTCGAATTTCGGTTTTCGAATTTCCAATTTCCAATTTCCAATTTCAGCCGCGACGGATCGCGCACCAGAACACGAAACGGTATCCCGCGCCGGACGAGTTCCTGCGCGATCTGCGAACCGAGATAGCCGGTCGAGCCAGTGAGCAAGATCATCGCGAGACTCTGAATGAATCAGCGGCCGAGCAGGCCGACCAGGTACGCCCCGGCGAGCCCGAGGTGTCCGACCATCATCATCCAATACATCTGGCGCCACGACGGATGGTTCTCGCCTTCGCTCGTGAGCCGCTGCGGGTCTCGGTTCATCAGGTAAATCACGTAGGCGCCCCAGGCGAGCATGATGGCGCCGAGAAGCATGATGGCTCCGGTGTTTCCGCTCAGGATGTGCAGCCGCGCTCCGAGCGCGAGCAGAATCCACGGCGCGATGAACGATGGGCTGATGGCGCGGGCGCTCCACGCCGCGCCGTAACGGACCGGCAGCGTGATGCAGCCCGCCGCCCGGTCGCCTTCGATGTCGGCGAAGTCCTTCGTGGTGGTCGCTCCGAGCAAGAAAACAAAATAGACGAAGCCAATGTACCACGGCTCAATGGAGCCGAGGACGGTGGAGACCGCCGCCCAGCCTGCCACCTTCAGAAGCTCGCCGCGAATCAAGGCAATGGTGAAGTTGGAGCCGATCGGATGCCGCTTCAGCCGAAGCGGTGGCGCGGAATAGGCCACCGTGGCCAGCGCCGCGACGAGGTAGATGACGAACGTCTGCCGGTTGACGCCCGCGGCCATCGCGAGCGCCGCGACATAAGCAACGGCCACGAAGCCCCACGCCTGTGCCCGACTCATGCGCCCCGAAGGCAGCGGGCGGTGAGGTTTGTTGAGCCGATCGTTCTCGAGGTCGCAAATCTGATTCAGGCCGTTGGAGGCGGCATTGAGTACTGCGGCTGCGAGCACCGCGAGGATCACCGGCAGGGCGCGAAGCGGGGCGCGCGTTGCGCCGTATCCGATGAGCGCGCCGGAAAAAATCCCGACCATGGGCGGGATCAGCGTAAAGGGTCGGGCGAAAATCCAGTAGAGCCGCAGCGTGCGCATGTGGGCGTTATTCCGGCCGGTTCCATACGAAGGCTCCGAACGTGCGCAACGTCTCGAACCCCAGCCGCTCGTAGAGCCTCACCGCGCCCCGGTTCAAGTCCGTGACCGTGAGCGACACTTCGTGATAGCCCTGAGCCTCGGCTTCCCGGAAGGCAATCTCCATCAAGGCGCTGCCCAGGCCCTTCGCTTGGAACGCGATCGCCACCGCCACCTGCGGGATGTGGCCGGTGCCCGGCCGCACCGCCGTCAGCGCCACCACCGCCGCGAGTCTCCGGGTGGGACGATGGAAGGCCACCAGCGAGGCGCGCGGAATATGCTCGCCGCAGCCGCGCAGGTGCACGATGTTCTCAATCAGGCGCGTCACGCCCTCGATCGACGCGTACTGGTCGTTGATCACGGCGTCGACGTGCTGCCGGTAGGTGGCGCAAAGAAGCTGCGCCACGGCGGGATCGTGCTTGCGCTGCCAGGGTTCAATGATGAAGTCCTCCGTCCTCACGGCTGGGGCCTGTTTGCCGGGCCGGTCCCTGAGCCGCAGCACCATGAATCGGCGAAGGTACACTTCGAAGTCGCGGGCTCGAAAGCAGGCTTCCAGCTCCTCGGCGCCGAAGTGCGGCAGTTGGGCTTCGATTCGCCCGATGCCCGGCGTGGCGACCATTGTTTCGAGGGTGGATTCGAGCAGCAGCAGGGCGTGCTCGCGCCTGAGGCCACCGCCATTGCCATCAACAAACAGATCGCCCACCAGCCCCTTCTCGCCCTCATAGACGAAAAAGCTGTAACCGGTAATCCGCCGCCCGTCGAGCAGCGCGTAACCGGAGAGGCGCTTTTCTTCGAGACACGAGGAGATGAGTTGCGCCGAAGGCGTGTAATCCCAGCGCATAGCCTCGGCCCAAGCTAGGGCTTCAGCCGCGAGCAGCGGCTTGAAATCCCTCGCGTCAAACCGGCGGATGTCAACGATTTCGGGGGTCAACCGTTCTCCCTCGCGTCTGGCGTGCCCGTGGGTTCGCCGCCAGTATAGCTTAAAAACAGGGGTCAGGGGTCAGGTACATTGACTCATTGAATCAATGAATCAATGAATCAATCTTTCTGCCATACTGCCTACTCTATGAGCGCTCCGCTCGCCCCGGTGGCTGCCTCCTCGCCAACGGAAGCAGTCCGGCCGGTACGCTTTCGGCATCGCCTCGAATACGTGGCCGCCGCCGCCGTGCTGAAGTTGCTCGGCTGGCTGCCGAACCGTATCGCCCGCGCTTTCTGCTCCGTCCTCGCGGCGCTCAGCTACTGGTTCTGGCCGCGGCTTCGCCAGGTCGGACTCTTCAACCTCCGCCTGGCGTTTCCCGGCTGGACGGAGCGCCGCCGCCGCCAGGTGGTCTATCGCGCCTTTCGCAACTGGGGGCGCATGCTGGCGGATTTCGCTCATTTTCCCCAATGGAGCCGGCGGAAAATCGAGAGCGTCATCACCTACGACGGCCTGGAGCATTACACCCGCGCCCGCGACCAGGGCAAGGGAGTCCTGTTCCTTACCGCCCACTTCGGCAACTGGGAGCTCAGCTCCTTCGCCCACGGCGTCTACGGCAACCCGTTGCATTTCGCCGTCCGCCCAATGGACAATCCTCTGCTCAACACGCTCGTCATCCGCTACCGCGCCCTTTCCGGCGGGCGGCCCATTGAGAAGAATGATTTCGCGCGCCAGGTCCTCCGGGCGCTCAAGCAGGGCGAGGCCGTCGGCGTCCTCATGGACACCAACATGCTTCTCTCCGAAGGTGTTTTCGTGGATTTCTTCGGCACACCCGCCTGCACCACCAGCAGCCCGGCGCGCCTGGCGCGCAAGACCGGCGCCGCGCTGGTGCTGGGGCTCGTGATCTGGGATGCCGAGCGGAAAAAGTACCGCCTGCGCTTCGAGCCGGTGGAGTGGATTGAACGGGAGAATCCCGAGGAAGAGATTCTTGCCAACACCGCGAACTTTACGCGATTGATCGAGGACTACATTCGGCGCTACCCCGATCAGTGGTTGTGGGTGCACCGGCGCTGGAAGACGCGTCCGCCGGGGGAACCTCCTTTGTATCGGTAGGGGTACGGCTTGCCGTACCCTGTGGGATCGTCCGAACCGGAAGGGTAGGGCAAGCCCTACCCCTACAAGCAGCATCGAGAGAGGTAATCATGCGCGTGGACGAGATTGCTCGGCTGCTGAACGCCGAACTGCACGGCAACGCCGCCCTCGACGTAACCGGCGCGGCCGCGCTTGACCGCGCCGGCCCCAACCAGCTTACTTTCGCCGAAGGCGCGCGCGCCCGGGCGCAAGCCGCCGATTCCCGCGCCGGGTGCATTCTGGTGCCCGAGGGCACAGAGGTACGCGGCAAGACCACGATTGCTGTCGCCAATCCCAAGCTGGCCTTCATCCGGGCCGTGGAGGCATTGCGGCCGCCCGCCCCGCCGCCGCCCGGCGTGCATCCGACGGCGGTCGTAGCGCCGGACGCACTGCTCGCGGCCAGTGCCAGCGTCGGCCCCGGCGTCGTCATCGAAGCCCGGGTGACGGTGGGCGCGCGCACTCGTCTCAGCGCCGGGGTCACTCTGGGCGAAGGCGCGGAGGTGGGCGCGGACTGCGTGCTGTATCCGCGCGTCACGGTTTATCCGGGCGCCCGCATCGGCAACCGCGTCGTCCTGCACGCCGGCGTCGTCATCGGCTCGGACGGCTTCGGCTATGTCTTTGCCGAGGGACGCCATCACAAGTTCCCGCAGTTGGGCGATGTCATCATCGAAGACGACGTGGAAATCGGAAGCAATTCCACCGTTGACCGCGGCTCGCTGGGCGCGACCGTCATCGGCCAGGGCGCCAAGATCGACAACCTCTGCCAGATCGCCCACAACGTGCGCATTGGCCGCCACACGGTCATCGCCGGGCAGTCGGGCATCGCCGGCAGCGCCGAGGTCGGCAGCTACGTTGTGATTGGCGGGCAGGTGGGCGTCTCCGACCACACCCGCATCGAAGACCGCGTCATGATCGGCGCCAAGTCGGCAATCTTTCCCGGCAAGATCGTCCGCCAAGGAGCAGTCGTCGAGGGCATTCCGGCCCGTCCGGTGGCGGATTTCAAGCGGCAGCAGGCGTCGCTCGCCCGCCTTCCCGATTTGACCCGGCAAGTCCGATCGCTCGCAAAAAAAAGAAAAGTCCGATGAGTTGCGCAGCGCGGACCTCCGCCTTTGAGGTCCGCGGCTGTTACTTGGCGGATGACATTCCCGGCTGGCGCATCTATGAAGGGGGCGGCGGAGTCAAGCGTTTTTGTTCTTGCTTTGTTTTCTGCGCCCAGCCAACCCCGCGGGTGGACTTGAGGTGAAAACACCTGAACCGAGCCACACTCCACCTCTCGGAAGGCCGGCGG
>DASYXW010000079.1:0-2631 GCA_035934405.1 Terriglobia bacterium | reverse complement strand
CAAGCTCGGCTGCGCCACGGCGGAAGCCGATTGCCGGGGGAGGGTCCACAACGGCGGTCCAGACAGGCCCAGAGGCAGCTCCGGCCGTGCTGTCCACCAGGCCGCGTCGACGCAGGTCGTGCAGCGCGTTCCGCGTCGCTTTCGGCTCGGTCCCGAGGCGATCGATGAGGGACAGGGTCGCTATGCCCTGCGGATGAGCCCGAAGCCAGCTCGAGGATGCGTTCGCGAACCGGCGCCGGCATGGCGGAACTGTGCCGCGGTGCAGCGCGCGCCGCCAGCGACCGGCGGCTGTAAAGGAAGGCCCCACCTCTGGACCGGGCAGGTTCGGAGAACGTGCAGGCGCGAGAAGGCTAGATTCTACCTTTGAGGATCGTAGACGAGAAGAGTCCGACAATTGCGATGGCAATGCGGACGTCAGGCAGCAAGCAGATCAACGATGTGTTGGATGGCTTTGTCGGCGCGGTGGTAGGCGGCTTCGAGCCTGCTGGCTGGCTGATGGCGGGCGATGGGGCGGTGGTGGAAGCGGCTATGGGCGAGCGGACCGCAGAGCTGTTTGTGGAAGAAGAGGAAGAGCAGGGCCACCTGGACGCCTTTCGGGGTGAGACGGTAGGCGTAGCGGGATCCATCACGCTGCAGTAGCCCGTGGCCTTTGAGCTTGCGCAAGTCGTAGCGCAGTTGGTTGAGGCCATAGGCTTTCTCGGAGAGGTGGAAGGTGGAGAGCACGGCAAGGTGGATCTGTTTGGCGGTCCAGCCGCCGACGTGAGTGCCGCCGTGCAGGAGGACTTCGAGCAGACGGATGACGCGTGGGTCGTGGATCCTGATGCCGGGATAGCGAACCGCGCCAACGGTGATGGGAAGGGCGATGCGTTGCAGCAGTGGGAAGTCGACATGGACGTTGAGCCATTGCGCCTGAAAGCCGGCGAAGCGGCCGGTGATGTCTTGGAACCTCTCGCGGACGGCATCGAGATGATCCAGTCCCTTCCTGAGTTGGAAATCGGCGAGGTTATTGGAGACCAGCTCGTTGCGCAGGAAGGTGGCGAACTTCTCGTATTGTTTGAGAACGGCGTTCTTGAAGTAGGCACGGAAGGCATGATGACCATGCTCGATGCGGTCGATGACGGTGGCGAGCTTGCCACGCATTCTGCGGTTCAGGCGGGTGCCGAAGATCTCGGCGATCTTGTCGGCGGTCAGTCGCCACAGACCGAGTTCGCAGCTCCGTTGGAACAGCTTGTGGATGGGAAAGTGGCGTTTGAAGATGAAGTTACGGCAATATTCGATCTGGGCGATGGCGTAGAAGCGTGACAGGTTGAGCCGCTTGCGCTCTTTGGCGGAGAACTTCGGGCCCAAGATGAGGGTCCAGTAGTCGAGGCGTTTGCGGATGATATCGGGGCTCAATCGATCGGCGGCAGCCTGCAGCGCGGCGACGTCATCGACCGCGAGAAAGGCATTGTCGTTCTTGCGGAATCCAATGTCCGCTTGGTTCAGCTCCTGTTCGATGAAGCTGTGGCCGTTCAGGTAATACGTGGTCTGGAATGGCAGGAAGGAGGCGACCCGCATGACCATTGGACCAAGGGTTTCGTCGCGGATATAGAAATAGTAGTGGGTGAAGCGGCTGCGCTGGCGGGCAAGGATGCGATAGTTGGGATCCTTGGTGGGATATTTCGGCACCGTGACGCGAAAGGTCGGTCCCTGCTCCAGGCTTTTGAGGATGAAGTAGACGCCGTAGCTATCGCTCCGCACCATGCGGCGTTGCCAAGGCAGGACATGGTGTTCCTTGCGCACGGCCTTTTCGGCCCATTCGAGGGGGATCCGGTGATTGCGCGCGAAGGCTTCCACCCAGTTCTGGTAGTCGGCCGTCCGCTGGCGCAGGACGTCCTTGCTGATGACCGGAACGCCGACCACCAGATGGAAGAAGTTTACCACCCGCTCGGGGCGGGACAGGCCGGAGAGGTAGCCGTATATGACGATACGGTCGAAGCAGTGGTAGACGAAGACCAGCAAGTCGCCAAACAGCTGGGTGAATAGTTCCATGGCAAACCCCGCGAAACGCGGTCGGGTTGCAACAACCGTCAAGCGTGGCGCAGGCAAGCGGATCGTGGAAGACACCAGTTTTCGGCTGGCCGATGAGGTGCGCTATATCCAACGTCGGGCGGCCAAGCATGACGGCCGCATTGTCATCATTGGTCAGCTGGTGCTGTTCTCAACTGATACCGGTGATGCATGGCTGCTCGACCGCTCGGATCAACTGGCCGCACGGCTCGCCCGGGATGGCGAGACCGAACCAGTCGATATCGAGGAGACCGATACCGCGTTCACCATCGGTTGGAAGGGCCGCTATCGCATCGACGGGCCGGCGTTCGTCTACTCGGACCGGGAGAGCGGTCGGGTCGTCACCATCCTCGGGTACCCGACCGACAAAATCGCGGACATCGCTTAATCGGCAAATTTCAAATATGTTTGGCTAGACTTAGAACCTACTCTAGCGCGGGCGCGCGAACTCTCGTAAGTCGTCCGCCGGGAAGATCGGGCGCGGGTTCGCGAGCCGGGCGCGCGCCGGCCAGGGAGGCAAAACCATGAAGCTGCTGCGCGTCGGCGCATCGGGCGCCGAGAAACCCGCCATGCTCGATTCCG
>DASYXW010000056.1:0-31532 GCA_035934405.1 Terriglobia bacterium | reverse complement strand
CGCAGCTTTTGCCTGGGCATTGGGCTGCTTTGCGGAATTGCTGAACCTGCCCGGCCATACGTTCCTGAAGACGATGTACACCTGGCTGCCCGCCGGCGCCTATCATCTCTCGTCTTCTTCAGGCGGCTCGCTCGCCCAGCTTACCGTCAACGCCGGCTTCCAGCTTGACCCGCTCTCGGCGGTCATGCTGATGGTCGTGACCGGCGTCGGCTTCCTGATTCATTTCTATTCCATCGGATACATGGCGCACGAGGGCGGCTACTACCGCTTCTTCGGCTACATGAACCTGTTTCTGTTCTCGATGCTCATCCTGATCCTGGCGGACAACTACCTGATGATGTTCGTCGGCTGGGAGGGCGTCGGACTGTGCTCTTATCTGCTCATCGGTTTCTACTTCCAGCGCAAGTCGGCCGCGGACGCCGGCAAGAAAGCGTTCATCGTCAACCGCATCGGTGACGCCGGATTCCTGCTCGGCACGATGCTGATGGCCGTGACCTTCGGGACCGTCAGTTTCCATGATGTCACGGCGATGGCCCGCAGCGGCCACTTCGCCGTCGGCAACGGCGCGATCACCGCGATTTGCATTCTGCTGTTCGTCGGCGCCACCGGCAAGTCGGCGCAGATTCCGCTCTACGTCTGGCTGCCGGACGCCATGGAAGGCCCTACGCCGGTCAGCGCGCTAATCCACGCCGCGACCATGGTGACCGCAGGCGTTTACATGGTGGCGCGCTCGAACGCTCTTTACGTTCTCGCTCCCACCGCCCTTCAGATCGTCGCCGTCATCGGCGCCGCAACCGCTATTTGGGCGGCGTCGATCGGCCTCGTCCAGAACGACATCAAGAAAGTGCTCGCTTACTCGACCATCAGCCAGCTCGGCTACATGTTCCTGGCTTGCGGCGTAGGCGCGTTTGCCGCCGGCATCTTTCATCTGATGACTCATGCCTTCTTCAAAGCCCTTCTTTTCCTCGGAGCCGGCAGCGTGATTCATGCGCTTGGCGGTGAGCAGGACATGCGCAAGATGGGCGCGCTGCGCCACAAGATTCCCATCACTTTTGCGACCCTTCTCGCAGCGACCCTCGCCATCAGCGGCATCCCCGGATTCGCCGGCTTTTTCAGCAAGGACGCGATCCTTTGGCAGTCGTTTTCGAGTCCTTACGGCTCGAAAGTCTTATGGACGGTCGGCTGGATCACCGCCGGACTGACGGCTTTCTATATGTTCCGGCTGCTCTTTCTGACCTTCTTCGGCCAATCGCGCGTTGAGCCAGAGGCGGAACATCACATTCACGAATCGCCGTTCACCATGCTGAGTGTGCTCGTGGTGCTCGCGATTCTTTCCGTTCTCGGCGGTTACATCAACTGGCCTACCGAAAACTTCGCCAGATTCCTCGCGCCGGTCTTCGAGAACACTTTCGCGGCGCGTCACGCGGTGGAGTTCAGCCACAGCCTGGAGCTTGAGCTCATGGCGCTGTCGGTAGGCATTGCGCTGGTTGGCTTGGGCGTTGCCTTCGTGAAGTATGTCAAGCGCGAGGCAGTGCCGCCTCCGGTCGGTGCGCCGCTGAATCCGGTGCACGAAGTCGTGCTCAACAAGTATTACGTGGACGAGCTTTACGATGCGCTATTCGTGAACCGGGTCAAAGACATCGGAAACGCCTCCGCCGCCTTCGACCAGATCGTGGTGGACGGCGGCGTGAACGGCGCAGGCTGGCTCACGCGCATGTCCGGCGAGTTATCGCGCTTCTGGGACAAGTGGGTGATCGACGGAGCGGTCAACGTGCTGGGGTTCGGAACCAAGTTGATGAGTTACCCGGTGCGTGTGGTGCAGACCGGCCTGTTCCAGACTTATGCCTTCTTCATCGTGCTCGGTGTTTTGGTGTTCATGGCGTACTATCTCGTGCATTTCTGAATGCAAGAAGCGAGAAGCGTCGACGCGATTCTAGCCACTCGCTTCTTGGTATGGACTGAGGTTAAATGATGGAATTCTTCCACGACCACATCTTGAGCATCATCCTCTTCACGCCGCTCGTGGGGATGATCCTGCTGATGTTCATCCCCGGCGAGAACAAGCAGGCCATCCGCTGGTGGTCGAACCTCGTCATGCTCGCCGGCTTCCTGGTCTCCCTGCCCCTGGTCTTCTGGTTTTCCAGTACGGCGCCCGACCAGCAGTTCAAGTTCATCGAGCAGCACAACTGGATTCCTTCCATCGGCGCGCAGTATCACCTCGGCATCGACGGCGTCAGCTTTCTGCTCATCATGCTGACCACCGTGCTCGGTTTCATCGCTACCCTCTCGTCCTGGATTGCCGTGCAGGATCGCGTGAAAGAGTATTACGCCATGTTTATGCTGCTGCAGGTGGGCATGCTCGGCGTATTCATGTCGCTCGACTTTTTCCTGTTCTACGTGTTCTGGGAAGTGATGCTGGTGCCGATGTACTTCATCATCGGTGTCTGGGGCGGCCCGCGAAAACTCTACGCCGCCATCAAGTTCTTCCTGTACACGCTGGCCGGCTCCGTTCTGATGCTGCTCGGCATCCTGACGCTCTATTTCCACTATCACACCGACACCGGCATTTACACGTTTAACCTGATGGACCTGATGCAACACGCGGGCGCCTGGCCCATCAACATTCAGTTTTGGGTCTTCTGGGCTTTTATGATCGCCTTCGCGATCAAAGTTCCGATGTTCCCGTTTCACACCTGGCTGCCGGACGCGCACGTCGAGGCGCCCACGGCCGGCTCGGTGATCCTGGCCGGTGTTCTGTTGAAAATGGGCACCTACGGTTTTATCCGATTTTCACTGCCGCTGCTGCCCAAAGCCAGTTCCAACCCGCGCATCGTGAAGACGATGGTCGTGCTCTCCATTATCGCCATCATTTACGGCGCGCTCGTCTCGCTGATGCAGCGCGACATGAAAAAGCTGATCGCCTATTCCTCCGTCAGCCATCTCGGTTTTTGCACGCTGGGCATCTTTGCCCTCAACCCCCACGGACTCTCTGGCAGCGTCATCCAGCAGATCAACCACGGCATCTCCACCGGCGGACTCTTCTTGATCGTCGGACTCATTTACGAGCGTCGCCACACGCGCGAGATCAAGGAGTTCGGCGGCCTCTCCAACGTCATGCCGGTTTATGCCACGCTGTTCATGATCATCATGCTGTCCTCCGTCGGCCTGCCGCTCTTGAACGGCTTCATCGGTGAGTTCACGATTCTGCAGGGGGCGTTTGAAGCAAACTGGCACTGGGCGGCGTGGGCCGTGTCGGGGATTGTCTTGGGCGCTGCGTACCTGCTGTGGCTCTACCAGCGGACGATGTTCGGCCCAGCGGACAATCCCAAAAACCAGGCATTGAAGGACCTGAGTCTTCGTGAGATTATGACCCTCGTCCCGCTCATCATCTGGGCTTTCTGGATCGGGCTTTACCCTAAGCCGTTTTTCAACGTGCTCGAAAAGCCGGTCGCAGCGATCGTGCAGCAGGTGAACCCGGGTTTCTATTCCTCCCCGCCGGCAAACGCCGTCGCTTCCCCACCCGCGCTCACGGTTCCCGTCCAGCCCGTAGGGGCGGGTTTGAAACCCACCCTGGCTGAATCGCGGACCCCAGGGGCCACCCGCTGATGGGCACATTCTTCCAAGCCGCGGACTATCAGGTCATCAAGCCCGAAATCCTGCTCACCATTTTCGGGCTGGCCATCCTGATCTTCGACTTTCTTCTGGGCAAGCGCGAGAAGTTCATGAACGCCGTGATGGCGCTCATCGGACTCACTTTTGCCGGCGTGCAGCTTGGCATCTTCTGGAAAATGTTTGCCGGCGGCGAGGCTTATCAAGGATTTTCGCACAGTTTCACCCTCGACCCCTTCGCGCTCTATTTCAAGGCCATCATCGTCACCGCCACCGCCATCGTGGTGCTGATTTCGGCCAGGTATCTCGAAATCGAGCACGCCCACTACGGCGAATACTACGCCCTGATCCTGTTTTGCGCCGTCGGCATGATGCTCCTCGCCTCGGGCACGGACCTGATTACGCTCTTCCTCGCCATCGAGCTCATGGCGCTCTGCGAATACGTCCTCACCGGCTTTCTGCGCACCAGCCGCCGGTCGAACGAAGCGGCGATGAAGTTCTTCTTGCTCGGCGCCTTCGCTTCCGGCCTGCTGCTTTACGGCATGTCGCTGCTCTATGGCATCGGCGGCTCGACCAACCTCTACGTCATTGCCCAGCGCCTCTCCGAGCGGCCCTCCGCCGACCCCATTTCGTGGCTGGCCATGATTACGCTGCTCGCCGGGCTTTTCTTCAAGATTGCCGCCGTGCCCTTCCACCAGTGGACGCCGGACGCTTACGAGGGCGCGCCCACTTCCATCACGGCGTTCATCTCGGTTGCGCCCAAGGCGGCCTCTTTCGCGATCCTGCTGCGCATCCTGCTGGTCGGCATCGGACCCATGCATGCCGAGTGGCAGCCCATCATGATCGGCGTCGCCATTGCCACCATGACCTTGGGGAATCTGGCCGCCATCACGCAGACGAATATCAAGCGCTTCTTCGGCTATTCCACCATCTCGCACGTCGGGTATCTTCTGCTGGGGCTGATTGCCACCGCCGGAGGCCCGGCCGGAGTCATGTCCGCCTCGACCGCGCAGGGCCAGAAGGACGGCCTCACCGCCGTCTTCATCTATCTTCTGGTTTACGCCTTCATGAACCTCGGCGCTTTCTCGGTCATCATCATCATGCGCCGCAAGGACCTGGTGGGCGACGAGATTGACGACTTCTCCGGCCTCATGGCGCGCGCCCCCGGCCACGCCATCCTGATGCTGATTTTCCTGCTTTCGCTCGCCGGCATCCCTCCCACCGCCGGCTTCATCGGCAAATACTTCATCTTCCTCTCGCTCATCGAAACTGGCCATTACTACCTGGCCGTCCTCGGCGTCGCCTACGCTGTCGTCGCGCTCTACTACTATTTCCGGATTGTGGTGGTGATGTTCACCAAGCGCGCCCCCGACGACGTGCCGCTCTCGACCAGCCCCGGTGTTTCGCTCGCGCTCGCCGTGACGGCCGCGCTCACCGTCGCCATCGGCGTTTATCCGCAGCCGGTGATCGTGATGGCGCAGCAGGCTGTCCGGTCCTTCTTTTTATAGCGCCCGCCATCGCGTTCCCGGCAACCGCAGCCACATACTGTTCGCGAGGCACTTAGCTGTGTCTGTGCTGCGGTGCCGCGCCGGCGGCGCGGCACCAACACCGCTCTCGAAAACGTCCGGAACCGGAGAGTTCCCCATAAGATTGGCTTTCGTCTCGCGTAATTCCGAGATAGGCGCCGCGCGCCGCTCCAGAGATCATCCAATCCTTTGTTTTCATAGACCTAACGGTTTCGTTTGGCGCTTTTCGGCCATTTTCTATTATTTTTATAGATAATATTTAAGTCAAGTTTAGATTTATTGTACAGTTATATGTCTTATCGGATTGGCAAGGCGATTGGGCGCCCCCGCGTCGCCTCGGCGGAAAGCCGGCTGCCGCGGTGGTCAGTGCGCCAGGAACCACGGTGTGGTGGTGTCGTCGGTCTTGAAGAAATTGAGCAATGTGTCGGTCACCTTGGTTCTCCCAGAGGGATCCGAAGGATGATATCCATCCGACTCCACGTCCTGGCAAGTCCACACCAGGCCGTCGGAGCGGCCCAGCATCCCGTTCGACCAATAATACGATCCCCAGGAGAGCCAGGGGGCCTTGACGGGTCCGAGCGTAGGATCGAAATTGAGGGCGGGATCACCGTCAAGCTGATCGAGGATCGTGCTGCGCACCGCGAAAGCCGACTCGTACGCGTAAGGCTCGGGGTCAGCGGTGGAGACGCCATTGGAGTAGCCGGCATAAATCCGGCTCCCGAAATAGGCGAGCTGCAGGTTGGGGAAGAAGTTGTGAAGAACCTGAGCCAGAGTAATGTACTCGGTCTCGAGTCCAGTGACGTCGGCGGGAAACATCCCGGTGGGCTGCGGGTCGATATCTTCCACCCAGGCCGCGACGACTTGATTGGCATCGGCGCCGGCATTGGGCAGCAGGTAGTTGAAAATCGTCGTCCAGTAAGGACTGGTTGATTGCGAGATGAGGCTCAAGGATTCGCCCGCCTGCGCGCCGTTGACAATGACGACATGGGAGTTCTTCAAGGGGTCGGCGCTGGCGTAATCAACAAAGGTGCCGAACGACTTTTGCGCCGTCGAGATTCCGAGCGAGAGCAACACTTCCTTGCCGTTCACGGGATCGGGGTTGCCGTTGGAGTCGAGGGGCTGGATGGCGTCGGCTATCGCCACCCCGGACTGATCGTGTTTCTTCGGCCGCACGTTGCCTCCGTGCGCATAGAGGCCGCCGATCACCCCGAAGTAGTTTCCGGTGCCGAGGTCATTCAGGGCGACGAGAGGGTTGGTGGTGCCGGCAATGTTCCACGAAATGTTGTTGCAGTTGGCTCCGGTCTGCCGGTCAACGGCAAGCGCGAATTGCTTGGTCACCTCAATGCCTAAACCGAAATCCACGACACCGATGGTGAAGGTGTAGGTCCCGACCCCGACCGATCCGAGCGTGCCGCTAATCACGCCCGAGGCGGAGAGGGTAAGGCCGTCGGGCAAGGTCGAGCCTGGCTCGAGGCCCCACACAAATGGGCCCACTCCGCCCGCGCCCGTTAGCGTCGCAAGATAAGCGGAGAACTGGGTCGCCGCCGGGAGGGCGGAGAGCGTGGAGATCGCGAGAGAAATCGGCGGAACACCCGCACCCGTCATGCTCACACCGCTTGCGGGCAACACGTCGTAGACAATCTTGATAGTGCCGGTGTAGGAGTTGGTGGCGGCAGGGCTGAAGTTAACGGTGAAGCATGTGGACTCGCCGCCCTGTAGCGTCACGGAGTTGGGCCCGAAGCCGCTTATCGTGAAGGCGAGCGACGAGCTGTCCACTGACTTCACGGTGAGCGCGGTCGTTCCGGCATTGGTGACGGTGACCGTTTGCGAACTGCTGGTCGAGCCCACCGCCAGGTTTCCGTAGGCGAGCGACGCAGGCGCGACCTGAGCGATGGCGCTCGTGCTGATGCCGGTGCCGGAGAGCGGCACAACGACGGGGCTGGGATCGCCGCTGATAGTGAGGGTAAGCGCGCCGCTGAACGCCTGCGGCTGGTCAGGCGCGAACACCACTCGATAGCCGGTGGCGTTTCCCGGCAGCAATACATTCGGCGCCGTGCCACCGGTGATCTCGAACTCGCTGGGAGAAATGCTGAAACTGCTGATGGTCACGGTGGTTGAGCCCGTGTTGGTCACGGTCACCGACTTAACGGCGCTCGGAAGCTTGATGGACTGGCTGCCGAACTTGAGCTGACTCGGTCCCACGGTGAACGATCTCCGGGCGAGCCCGGGTGAGGCGGTCGCGGTCAGGCCGAATGAGACCAGGATGAGCACGGCCAAGTGGCGGATGTGGGACACTTGAAGCCCCTCTCAATCAACTCTTGCTGTCGCTTTGCGCCCGGCTCTCAGGTGTCTGAGAGCGTCGTTCCTTTATACCAAGAACCGCTGCCATCGTCAATACCCCGGGGTAGCGGGTCAGTCTGAATTTCCTTCACTTTTCCCTTGCATCCCACCCGCCTAAGTCCTCATCATATCGCCATGCCTAAACGCTCAAGAACCGACCCGATCCTACTTGCCAAGCGTGTATTTGATCGCATCGAAGCCCGCGAGAAGACTAAGAACCCTGCCGCCGTCGCCCTGGGGAAGCTCGGAGGCCCGAAAGGTGGCCCGGCTAGAGCTAAAGCTCTGTCGCCAGAACGGCGCTCAGAGATTGCCCGCAAGGCTGCTGTCATGCGTTGGGCGAGAAAACCAAGATAACTAAACATCATCGTCATTTTCTTCCTGCATTATTTCCTCCGCCCTTCTGTTTAATTCTTCATCTGACATCGGCTCATCAGCGGCGGCAAAAGCTTGGGCGTAAAACGCCTCCATTTCTTTTAAGTGAGGTTTGCGCATAGCTTCAAGATTCTTAGAAAATGCCGCTAACACTTCTTGATATTTCTTCTTGTTAAGACTTAAATTTCCGAATCCCAGAACAACATTTCGAAGTTCACTGTGAAGGTTTCTGAAATGCGTCTCCAAGACTTCTGGCTGAATGTCAAAAAACTGATTAAACATTGGTCCCGCTTTCTCAAAATGACGTCCTCGGTCGCGCAAACTCATGATTTCGGGTTTCCCCCCGCAATAAGGAACAAACTCCTTAGCGCAAAAAAGTAAATATGCGGCAGAGTAAATCGCCTCACGCCACTTTAAGTTTTTATCGAATGCTATTTGTGTAACGTAAGGTCCCAGGTATTCTCCTATTCCAATACAACGGCATCCATCGGCTGGCGCTAAATCGGGGCCAGAAATTGAAAACAAACTACGAGTACCGTTAATCCAAAAACATGCTAGTGCTCGTAGGTACAACGGCTCTTGATCTTTAAATGTCGGAAGCGGAAAGTATTTTCTATGTATTTCGACGAGAGTCTTCCGAACGGCCTCAGTGATTTCTCTTCCGCTCTGTTCCGCTGAGGATATCGCTTCACTTATCATATCGATTGCCATGACTGAAAAGTCTCGGTCGCCTGCATATACGAAGGCAGGCTCGCATTTTAGGCTGCCATAGAATCGAAACTTAGATTCTGGGAATTTAGTGATTCCAAGAGTCATTTGAGTATCTGCACAGAGGACAACACCGTCTGCGCAGCGAAAACCAGCCGCAATTGTCATGGACTTTGCCCTCTCTTGAGGGCGCTGAATATACCGCGTTGGCAGCTCAAATGGAAGAGGGCAAGGCTTCCTAAAAAAAGTTCTGTCAGGATGAAAATAATGCTTGACAATGCCTGAACGTTCAAGCATAATGCTGGACATGAACAGACTACCTTTCTCCAAGCAAGTCGCCGTTGTGAACGCCCTTGTGGAAGGCAATTCGATTCGCGCCACCAGCCGCATGACTGGCGTCGCCAAGGGCACAATCCTCACGCTCTTGGAAAACGTGGGGACGGCGTGCGCGGAGTTTCACGACCGCACAGTGCGCCGCGTGAAATCGCGCCGGATTCAGTGCGATGAAATCTGGCAATTCTGCTACGCAAAGCAAAAGAACGTGCCGCAAGAAAAGCGCGGGCAGTTCGGATACGGTGATACTTGGACATGGACGGCGGTTGATGCAGATTCCAAGCTGACCGTCTCCTACCTTGTCGGAACCCGCGATGCGGAGAGCGCCTACTACTTCATGCAGGACGTGGCGAGTCGCCTTGCCAATCGCGTGCAACTCACAACGGACGGATACCGCGTCTATCTGGACGCCGTTGAGAGCGCATTCGGCTGTGACGTGGATTACGCTACGTTGACCAAGCTGTACGGCGCGGCTCCTGAGTCTGAACGCCGCTATAGTCCTTCGATTTGCCTTGGCGCACAAGCGGCGACGATCTCTGGCAATCCGAGCCGCCGACACATCTCGACAAGCTACGTCGAGCGGGCGAATCTCACCATGCGGATGTCCATGCGGCGCTTTACGCGCCTGACCAATGCCTTCTCCCAAAAAGTTGATAATCTGCGTCATGCGGTTGCCCTCTACGCTGTGCATTACAACTTCTGCCGGATTCACCAGTCCCTACGGGTAACGCCAGCGATGGAAGCCGGCCTCGCAAGCCGAGTTTGGGATATTCAGGACATCGTCAGGCTCATAGCGCAGAGCCACTCTCAGGCCGCATGATCCGGCGTATAATTCGTTGGGGTCATGCACAAGCGCACGGAACACGCCGCCATGGTAGCCGTCCTGTTGTGTGCAATCGGTGTGACCAGTAAGCCAAATAAGACTGCTAACGACAAAAATTGCCATCCCCCAAAACAGGCGGCTGCTGCTGCTGCCGTAAAACATCAGGATTCCGCCGACACACCCCAGGAAGCCAACGATAACCCGCCAAAGTGGTACGCAGCCTTCAAAGGGCCCGAATGGTGGCTTGTCATTGCGGCTTTCGGAACTCTCGGTGTGGTTGCTTGGCAGGCTGTGGAAACTCGGCGCGCAACCCAAGCTGCGCAAAGAAGTATTAATGCCGTAGAGGGCGAGAACAGACCATGGCTGCTGGTGGAATTCGGAGAATCCGCAGGAGACAGTATCACCTCGCCTAACCCGATAAACTCGACTCCTACTTGCAGTTTCAGGATCAAGAATTATGGTAGGACGCCAGCTGAACTTCTGAAGATTAAAGCGGATTTGGTAATAAGCGACAACCCCAAGACACCGCCAAGCAAAGACATTGTCGAAGACGGGAAGAGATTTAACCCCCAAATCTTGCCACAGAAAGGAGTACTCGTTCAAACGACAGAGCTGCTTGCAAGTATTTGGGACTACAATGCAGCCGTCAGCGGAACCAAAAACTATCTCTGGCTTCGCGGAATCGTCGAGTACAAACACACTATCAAGTCGGCAGGGGTTCCTAACTATCAGACGAAGTTTAGCTACCTTTGGGAGTCCAAAAGCAGCTACTGGCGGCTCGTCCAGAGCAGGGTGACATAGCGCAGTGGCCGAAATCGGACAGAGGGCAATTAGGATTCCAAACAGGGCCAAAATCGAAATTGACCCACTACCGGGTAGTGGGAGAAAGCCGTGTTGCCAATGTGTTCAAAATGCCTTTGAAATGATTGCTGACGGCGCTGCTGAGGCGGGAAGAAGGGCTGAGCGTGTGGCGGCGGAAGCGGAGCGCTGAATGTCTGGGCCTACCTGCACAAGGGGTGGAGCGGCATTTCATTGAGATGGGGAAGCCGGTGCGGAATGCTTTCGTCGAGAACTTTAACGGCAAGATGAGGGACGAGTGTTTGAACGAGCACTGGTTCGGGAGCCTGACGGAAGCATGCCAGGCGATCGAAGCCGAGGGTGTCCCGGATTCCGTTAGCGGAGCGCGTGGCGGGACCGCCGCATCCAGGGAAAAAAGGCGGGGCATGGGCGTGGCCGGCGCGGAAGAAGTTCTGCCGCAGGGGATTGGACATATAGCCCGAGGTCTTATCCTTCAACTGAGTCAGGAGGAAGTAGCCGCCATACTGGATGGTCGGCACGGTGAGGAGGATCACTCCTGCCATCAGCTTCGTTGCGTTGCTCATCTCGCACACCTCATTGCGTCGGGTGTCGCTGACATCACTTCCTGATTTCTGCGATTGTTCCGAGCGTCGTGCTATCGGCCGAATCGCAGACATGCCAAAACCCCGGCATGTCCGCGCCACCCGTCGACTACTCCAAGGGTTCAATCCGATCTAGAGTCTGTCCGGCCTTCATTTTTTCCCAGTTGGCTTCAAGCTCCCGGCGGTGGGAGAGCGCCCACTGCCGGAGGAGGTCACGCGCGGTTCTGCCTACTCGCCACTCCCCATTCCCTCAAGGGGGGGCGCCGCAAGCAGCGCCCCTACGATCGCGCCGCCACAAATTTGACCAAATCCCGCACGCGGCACGAGTATCCCCACTCGTTGTCGTACCATGCCGTCACCTTCACCAGGTTGCCGTCGATGACCTTGGTGAAGCCGGAGTCGACGATGGAGGAATATGGGTTACCGGTAAAATCCTTCGAAACCAACTCCTCCTCGCAGTATTGCAGGATGCCCTGGAGCGGACCCTCGGCGGCCTTCTTGAAGACGGCGTTCACTTCTTCTTTGGTGGTGGACTTTTCGGTGAGGGCCACGAGGTCAACGACCGAGACGTCGGGCGTGGGCACTCGCATGGCGTAGCCATCAAGCTTGCCTTTGAGCTCCGGCAGCACCAGTCCGATGGCGCTCGCAGCGCCGGTCGAGGTGGGGATCATCGAGAGCGCGGCGGCGCGGGCGCGGCGCAAGTCCTTGTGGGGCAAATCGAGGATTTTCTGGTCGTTGGTGTAAGCATGAATGGTGGTCATCGAGCCTTTGAGAATCTTGAAATTGTCGTGGACCACCTTGGCGGCGGGGGCGAGACAGTTTGTGGTGCAGGAGGCATTGGAGATGACGTGGTGTTTGGCCGGATCGTACATCTTGTCGTTGACGCCCAGTACGATAGTCACGTCTTCGCCTTTGGCGGGCGCGGAGATGATGACCTTCTTTACCGTACCCTTCAGGTGCTTCTTGGCCTCTGCGGCGTTGGTGAAAAGACCAGTGGATTCCACTACAACGTCGGCGCCGAGCGACGACCAGTCAATCTCACCGGGGTCTTTCACCTTGAACACCCGGATGCTCTTGCCGTTCACTTGGACGCAGTCGGCGCCGTAACCGACGTCGGCGGGGAGCGCGCCGAACACCGAATCGTGCTTCAGCAGATGCGCCAGCGTCTTGGGGTCGGTGATGTCGTTCACCGCGACGATTTCAACTCCGGCGTCGCCGAGACAGGCCCGAAACACGTTGCGCCCGATGCGTCCGAAACCGTTGATTCCTACCTTCACCATAGCTTAACGACCTCCTTGAGTGTCTGCCGCAAACCCGGGCGTTCATGTTAAGCGGCGCTCGCGGGCCAAGTCAACTCTGCTTTTGCTGCCGTGACAGTTCTTGCATCATCCTCCCGCTATAGGGAGTGAGGACGGCGCAAAAGCTGGTGAATATCCCACCAGGGGCAGTCTTCACCGGTTCAGAACGAAAGGGGTGGAATATGAGTACAAGCTCACGGGAAGTGATGCACCGAGAGCGGCAGTCCGCAAAGCGGCGGCCCTACGGAATCCTGCGCGAGGAGGGTAATCGACTGGGGTGACGTCCTGTCATCCGCGATCTGGACATGCAGCACTTCTTCACGCGCTTCATCTCACGGCTTGCGGGCACAGGAAAGACCGGAACATTCGCCGTGCCCGGCCCCTTTGAGATCGCTGTTGAAGTTCAGTACGCGAGATTTGAGATTTTAGGTCACAAAAGTCGCCACAGTGCCCGTCGTGACTGGGCCAAATGCGTCCGTAAGCCATTGAAAAGAGTGGTAGCGGGGGGGAGAATCGAACTCCCGACCTAGGGATTATGAGACCCTCGCTCTACCACTGAGCCACCCCGCCGGTTCTCGCCTGATGAGAGCACTGCGAATCATAGTACGGCAGGGCAATCCGTTTAGTCAAGAAACCGAGCCCATACCAGTACCAGCCCGACCGCGGCCGGCGCATCCAAACTCTGCCGCCTCGTTTGCATCGAACCGGGTGAGGTTGAAGCCGGGACATTTTCTCTTTGACGGCGGGCCGTTCTTAATGGTGAAATGAATGAAGGGTGGTCGCAGCCGGCGGCATTTCGCCGGAACCGGGGCCGCAGAGCAGCGCGGGGAGAAGCTGAATGAAAAAATGGGTTCTTGCCTTGGGTATCGTGAGCCTGCTGGCTTGGGCGGCAACTCCGGATCTGCGGGCGCAGAACGCAGCGGGTGGTCCATCGCAGGATCAGACGCAAGATCAGGATCAGACCCCCAACCCGAACGACATCGTTATTCCGGAAGGCACCGAGTTCAAGCTCCAGCTTCATACCACGATCAACTCCCGCACGTCGAAGGTGGGCGACCGGGTGCTGACTACGCTGCTCGATCCGGTCAGCGTGGAGGACACCGACGTGCTCCCTAAGGGCTTGCGCGTTGACGGGCACATCGGCGAGGTGAAGCCCGCCAGGCGGCGCGGCAAGGGTGGATACCTCAGCATCGAGTTTGATACCGTCGAGATGCCGAACGGTGAGAAGCTTGCCATCCTGGGGTCGCTTACCGAAGTGTTTTCCAGTGAGACCGGTGGTTCCGCTACCGTGGGACCGGAAGGCGACCTCAGAGGTGGCGGCGCCAACCACAAGGAGCAGGCCATCATGATTGTCGCGCCGGCCGCGGCCGCAGGCGCCGCAGGCGGCATTGGCCCGGGCATCGCCGCGGCGGGAGCGGGAATCGCCGCCGCCATTCTGCTGCCGCGCGGCAAGCAGGCGGGACTTTCTGCCGGCTCGCTGATCGGGATGCGCCTCGACCGCGACGTCACCATCACGCTTCCTCCCAGCACCAAGTAACTCCACTCCCTACTCCCTTACTCTCTCTTGTCTCCCGGGGGCGACAGCCTCGCCGCTTCGGGCAATCGGACGAGTTCGGACGCCGGCACCAGTTCGATGTTGTCCTGTTCGAGCGCCGGCAGGAAACGTTCGAGCGCCCGGAGCGTGGTGGGGTGCGGGTGGCCGATGGCGAGCGCGACTCCCTGATACTCAACGACCCGGCGGAACTGGTGGAGCTGGCCGAGCGTGTAGGCGACGGTTTCCGTGTCGTCGAGAAAGACCGAGCGATAAAACGTGGGCAGGCCCTGGCGCCGCGCCGCCGCCAGCGCCACGGTGCTAGGGCTGGTGCGGCTGTCGATAAAGTAGAGACCGCGACCGCCGAGCGTCCGCATCACCTCGGCCATCAGCGGCGCGTCGGCGGTGGCGCGCGAACCTTCGTGATTGTTCACGCCGCTCGCATAGGGGACGGATGCGAGATCTCGCTCGATGGTCTCGGCGACTTCGCCGGCCGGCATGCCCACTTTGATTTCGCCGCGGCCGGGCGGCGGCCCAGAACCTGGTTGCGCTTCCATGGGCAGGTGCAGCATGACCTCGCGGTGAGCGCGGTGCGCATCCTCGGCAGTCTCAGAGGAGTGCGGCAGGCCGGGCAGCACGGACAACGTCAAGGCGTACGGCATGGCAAAGATTCTGCGCGCCGGCTCGATCTCCTGACCGAGGTCGTCAATCACGATGGCGGCGCGGTAGAGTCGCGGCACTTCGCGCAGGCGCCAGCGGCCGACGACGCCGCTTGCTCCAGGTGACAGGGAGAGGGTGACTTCCAGCGATCGCGAGCCGTTCCCCCCCGGCGCACTCGCGGTGGCCGTCCTCAGGCCGTCCTTCTCCGCCTGCTGGCGGATCGCCGCCGCCACCACGTCAAAGGCGCGCGAAACCGCGAGCACCTCGGGATCCGGCACCGCGCCGTGGTCCGGCTTGATCCAGACGTCATCGCCGCCGGCGCGTTCGATTGCAGACGAGACGTGGGCCGCGATCTCGCGCCTCTCGGCGTCGGTGAGAGTTTTCGCGGTGGACTTGGCCGGAGTGGATTTCGAGGACTTGCGAGCGGTGGTTTTCGGCCTCAACCACTTGCAGGCGCCGGCCACGCACAACACGATGAGGATGGAGGCGCCGAAGAAAGCGAGAAGAGCCTGGCGGCGGGAAGGGGAGCGCCGCCGGCGCGCGCGGGCTCTGCGGTTGTTCGAAGTCCGGCGGCGGCCGGGTGAAAAGAACTGCCTCGCCATGTAGTAGGCTACGCAACTACGCTAGTTGCATGTCGGAGTCCAGCTGTCCCCATACGGCGGTGAGAGACCGCCGCCGCAAGCCTCACGCCGCTTTGGCGGGCACGGACTTCTGCTTCAAGACGTCGATCGCCTTTTGCAGCGTCTTATCGTCCTTGCCGCCGAACTGTTCCGGAGTGGTCTCATCGGCGAGCCCCCCGGTCTCGTCCGGGGACGTCATCAGGACGTTGGGGGTGACGCCGTTATCCTCGATGGCCTTGCCGTCCGGCCCGTAGTACTTGGCCACCGCCAGCAGCAGCCCGGAGCCGTCGCCCACCGGAACCACTTTCTCCACCACGCCGACGCCGAAGCTGGGAATGCCCACCACGTCGCCGCGCTGGTTGCCGGCGATGCCGTCGGCGACGATCTCGGCGGCGCCGGCCGTGGAGCGGTTAATCAACACCGCGAGCGGCAGGTTCGAGACCGCGCCCTCGGGCCTCGCCATGAGGTTCTGGCGCGGGCTGCGCTGGCCTTCGGTGTAGGCGACAATCAGGCCCTTGCTGAGGAAGAGGCTGGCGGTCGAGACGGCTTCCTGGGGGTCGCCGCCGGCGCAATTCCGCAGGTCGAGCACAACCTTCGTGGCGCCTTGCGCCGTCAACTCTTTGAGTTTGGCCGCCACTTTTTCCGTGGTTCCTTTTTCAAACGTGGCCACGCGAATGTAGCCGGTGCCCTCGTCCTTCATTTCACCCACCACCGGCAGGTCATTCGAGACGGCGCGCGTCAACTCGATTTTCTCCGGCTCGCCGCGCGCCTCGCGCACCACCCACAAGGTCACTGACGTTCCCGGCGCGCCGCCCAGCAGCCGTTTGATCTGAACCACCGAGAGCTCGCGCGTGGGCGAATCGCCGACGCGATCGAGAAGGTCGCCAGGCTTGATTCCGGCCTTTTCCGCCGGGCTGCCGGGCAGCACCGAAACCACCGGAGCGTAACCGTAACGCTTGGAGAAGAAGATGCCCACGCCGGCCGGGCCGGGGTCAGGATGGGCCATGTAGTCCTTGAACTCTGCCGGCGTAAAATAGGTGCTGTAAGGGTCGAGCGCTTCGAGCAGCCCACGAATCGCGCCGTCCGTCACCTTCGACAGGTCGGGCTCGGTCACGTAGTCGCTGTTGATGCGCGAGAGCACCTCGCTGTAGACACCCAAGTCGCGGTAGGTTTCGTCATGGCCGGTCTTCGAGGCGCTCTTACCGAGCACGCCCCCGACCACGATGTACATCACGATGACCGAGGACACGGAAATCAGAATGAGTCGGATTCGGTTGCTCATGCGGCAGTTTGCTCCTTGCGCTGGGGTTGGCCCGCGACAGGCTGAAATGAGTTAGACGTTACCCGCCGTTGCAGGTTGCTTCCATCGCTCCAGCCAATAGGTTTCTTCACGCGAGCCCCGCAACGAATCCAGTATAACACAACCGGGGTTGACAGCCCGAGGTTTGGCGCTGTGTAGCGGCGGCCTCTGGCCGCCGGTCTTGGTTTTCAATTGGCTTCGGCGGCCAGAGGCCGCCGCTAGAGTCGAGGCTCTTCCCCATTTCGTTTTAGCCGTGCATACTTGCATCTTCCTGAGTCTTAATGACATTCCAGCTTTGACCTGCATCCGCTCTTGGCGGCCCCGCAAGTGGCAGGATATCTCGTGAAGGAACTGACAATTAAGAACATTCCAGCTTTGATCATCCTCTGCCCGCCGGTTCATAGAGATATTCGCTCGGCGGCGCCCCCGTTCGAGCAAAAGACTGTGACCCCGACGTGCATGGGCCGGGGTCCGGTCCCACAGTCGGCCCAGATCGGAACCCCGGTCTTGCCTCGGCCACGGCGCACAAAGATGCTGACCGTTACCCGCCAACCGGGCATACCCGCCTGGCCGGGCCGGTCAGGCCGGTCAGGATGGTACAGCCGCCAACGGCAGGGAAGCGGAGTCCGTCCGTTACCCACCTTCGACCTGAACTCCAGCGACCGCACCTTTCGCTCGATTTTGCGCTTGGCTTGCCAGATTGTGGCCGCCGTGGGCAGCACCCAGCCGGCGTGCTCGGGTTCCGGGGCCAGGGCACGGTAGAGCGCGGAATAAAGCCGGGCGAAGTCGAGTTGCACGGCGAGGCTGGAGCGGGCGAGGGTTTCGAAGAGGTGCGGGGATCGCGAGCCTGCCCTCATGCTATTGAAAACAATGGCGTTTTTCCCAGTTGCTGTGCGTGGGCCGGTGGACTTCAGGGCGTTCGAGCGGTGGGCGGCGAGGAACGCTTCAGTACGCGTGGGCGGTTTGCGCAGGGACACGGAACACCTCCAATGTACCGCTGGCGGCCTCCCGGGTCCAGGGTAACTGATAATATAGTACCATATGGATTAAGGGCGTCAAGCTCTTTCTTGCAAGATGAGGTCAAGCGGCGGGTTCGCACCCAGTGCTGGCAGCGCTCGGCCCGGTTAAGGGATCGCATCGCATACATGCCAAACAGCGGCACGTATGCGCCACCCGCCCCGATTTCGGCCCTGCGGGTTTTGCCCTAAGACGTTGAAGATCCGCATTCGTAGCGCAGGGGTCGTTTTTCAAGCCCTGCGGCCTTAAGAGAACATCATGGAAAAAGCCGCAGGGCAAATAGCGAGCCCTGCGCTACGTTCGCTCACGCGCACGGCGAGCCGAAAAGAGGCCGCGGCGACCCGTCGTCATCAAGGCGTGACCTCGAACACCACTCCGCAGCCGCCTCGACATGCTTTGGACGCTCCACCGGATTTCGTGGTACCGTACAGGTTGCTGGCGGTATCTATGACCAAACCCCCGACCGGATTCGCCCCTTCGCCCCCAGAGAAGCTGTGGAGCACCGTAAGCATGCCCGTTGTATCAAGCTTGAACACCGTGCCGCACCCTACATTTCCCCCGCATAACAGGTTTCCGCCCAGATCGGTCGTACCGTAGAGGTTACCGGCCGCGTCCATGACCAAGCTATCGTAGGGATTCGCTCCGTCTGCTTCGCCGGTAAAACTGTACAACACGGTCTCCTTGCCGCTCGGGTCGACCTTGAAAACGGTCCCACAGCCAGAAGGTTGGATTGGGCATGACATATTCCCTCCAAATACCGTGGTGCCGTAAAGGTTCCCCTCTTGATCCATAATGAGCCCGCCCACAGGATTCGCCCCGTCCGCTACCCCGGTGAAGCTGTACAGGACTTTCTCCTTGCCACTTTGAGCCACCTCAAACACCGTTCCGCATCCGACGGAGCTTCCGCATAACGTGCCACCGCCACCAGACGTCGTGGTACCGTAGAAATTACCTGCCGTGTCGCGTAAAAGGCCAGATTCTGGAGTCGCTCCGTCTGTGCCCCCGCGGAAACTGTGTAGTACGGTAAGCGGCCGGCCATTAAATTTGAACACAGTTCCGCACTTGCACGACGGATCGCCGCCGGTTTCAGCAGTGCCATAAAGGTTGCCCGCAGCATCGCGAAGCACACCCGCGAGAGGGTTTCCGCCGTCTGGACCGCCAGTGAAGCTGTATAGCGTGGCCTCCCCGCCGACGGCAAACACTTCAAAGATCACCCCCTCACCGGTGCCTCCGCCGCCCACAGTGGTGCCATAGAGGTTGCCTGCTGGGTCCTCGACAACACCGCCGAGAACGCCTCCGCCATCGAACACGCCCGTGAAACTATAGAGCGCGTGCTCTTTGCCGGTCTTATCCAACTTGAAGGCGGTTCCGGCCAGGTGATAGCCACCGTCGGCGGTGGTGCCGTAGAAGCTGCCAGCATTGTCCCGGATCAGACCAGCGTAGGGAAACTCCCCATCCGGTGAGCCCGCGAAGTTGTGCAGGACTGTGTAACTCTGCGCCTGGGCCGATGGGGTCGCAACGAGCCCCACGAGCACGGCGAGCATCAGTAAGATTCCAAGAGCGAGTCCGGATTTGGTGTGTTTCATGGCCAGCGTCCTTTCGCGTCGAATGATTCGGTTGCGGCCCGAGCCGCAAGGGTGGAGAAAGGCTACTACGCGCGGCGCGGCGGCGCAAGCGGCGAGACGGTTAACGGCTGTCAAGGCTGAGCTGGCTGGCGCATGCGTCGAAAAAGAAAAGGGGCACATCTGGCGATGTGCCCCGGTGAATGGCAACGATTGTACCCCACAGCCTGGATTCCCGCTTGCGCGGGAATGACCGTGAAGGGGCTTCAACCTTGATCAGGATGAATCTTAATCGTCTTGCCCGGGATCACGTGGACACGCTCCTGGTAAAACGCGTGCCCGCTGCGGTCGCGCACCTCGATGTTGTGGTTGCCGGGGCGCAGCGGGAACTTCTTGAGTTTGCCGGTGACACCGGCGAAGCCGCCATCCACGTAGATCGAGTTGCCCTTGATCTTGGTGTCAATCTTCACCTCGCCGGCTCGCGGGCCGTAGTAGTAGCGAGGCCCGTACCAGCCGGGGCCATACCAGCCACCGTACCAGCCCAGGCCAGGGCCGTAAAATCCGCCGCCATAGAACTCGCGGCCGTAGAATCCGCCACCGCCGTAGAACCCGCCGCCGTAAAAGCCTCTGGCCACGATCACGCCACGCTGCGGCGCGGCTGAGGCCACAGGGGCGGCCGGCGCGAGAGCCATCAGCGCCGCTGCCATTGCAATTACCGAAAGTCTTAAGATCTTGGACATACTGTCCACCTTCCTTTCATTTCCTCTTAGCCGCGGCTCCCAGAGCCGCTCTGCCCTCTTTGCCCTTCGCTAGTATGAACCCAGCGGGAGGGGAAAAGTTGCTCTGTTTCGCTCTTAGCAACGGCTTCGTTTCCCGAGTTCCACAATGGATTCCCGCTGGCGCGGGAATGATGGCGGAAGGAGCATCACCGGGCGGGGCGCCCGACTGGAATGGGTTACAATCGTAGTCGCGGGAACAAGGGAGGCGCCTGAGATGCCGGATGAGAGGTACGTCTTTACCGCCAGCCGCTGGACGCGCGGAAATCTGTTTTTTCCGGTGCGAATCGAGATCACTCCGCAGCACGTGTCGCGAATCAAGCCGCACCTGGTGGGTTCGGAGGACGAGAGCATCGCGATCGGGAAGGTGGCGTCGGTGAACATTCGCACCGGCTGGATCTGGTCCACGATCCGCATTGATTCGTCGGGCGGCACGGATCCCATTACCAGCTACGGGCACCGCAAGGGCGACGCGCGCCGCATCCGGGAGCTGATCGAGCAGTTTCAGGTGAGCGGAAAGTAGGAGTCCATGGCCGCGAAACGCATCGGCATTCTTACCGGCGGTGGCGACGTCCCCGGGCTGAACTCCGTCATCAAGAGCGTGGTATACCGGGCGGTGGAAATCGACTGCGAAGTGGTGGGCATCCGGCGCGGATGGGAGGGCCTGACGCACGTCAACCTGGAAGACCCGGCGAGCCGCGCGCACTACATCCTGCCGCTGACGCGGGAGAACACGCGCACGATCGACCGCACCGGCGGAACGTTCCTGCATACGACGCGGACCAATCCGGCGCGGATGCCGGAGCTGCCGGCGGCGTGCGCGGGCGGCAACTTTCCCCAGCTCGAAAGCGTGAAGAAGGGCGAGAAGCGAACGGTGTACGACGTCACCACGCGCGTGCTTGAGAACATCGAGAAGCTGGCGCTCGACTATCTCATCGCCATCGGCGGCGACGACACGCTGAGCTACGCGGCCCGGCTGGACCGGGAAGGCGTGAAGGTGCTGGCGATCCCCAAGACGATGGACAACGACGTGCGCAACACGGAGTATTGCATCGGGTTTTCGACGGCGGTGACACGGGCCATGGAGGCCATCCAGCGGCAGCGCACCACGGTGGGGTCGCACGAGCGCATCGGCATCTTCCGTGTGTTCGGGCGCGACGCGGGTTATACGGCGCTTTACACGGCGTACGTCACGTCCATCCGCTGCTGCATTCCGGAATACCGGTTCGACCTGGCGCACCTGATGGACGTGCTGGTGACGGACAAGAAATTGAATCCCAGCAATTACGCGCTGGTGATTGTTTCGGAGGGCGCGGGGTGGCAGGGTTACCAAGTGCGTGAGTACGGTGAGCCGGACGCGTTCGGCCATCGCAAGAAGGCCAACGTGGGCGAGGACCTGAGCGACGAGATCAAGCGCGCCACCGGCGAAGAGACCATCGTCAGCGACCTCACCTACGACCTGCGGAGCGGCACGCCGGATTTCGTAGACCGGATGGTGGCGACGACGTTCGCCAACATGGCCATGGACTCGGTGGAGAAGGGCGCGCACGGGATGATGATGGCCATTTCGCATGGCTGCTACACGGCCGTTCCCATTCCCGATCCGAAGCTCGGGCCGCGGCAGGTGGACGTGGAGACGATGTACAACACGCAGAGGTACCGTCCGAATTACTCGCGCAAAGTCGGCCTGCCGATTTTCCTGACGCAGGCCTGAGGCGGCGGGCGGCGCGCACTGGGGCAAGAGCATCTCTCGCCAAGGCGCCGAGGCGCAAAGGGGGCGGGCCGAGAGGGGGGAGAGATAAGAAAGCCGGTCATAATTCGACTATTCGGGTGGGTAAGCCTTGCCATCGGCGCCTTGTTCGTTTATGCGGTCGTTGAACGCCAGCAGCCGGGCGGAGCGGGGGCCGTGCTAGTGCTTTACCTGTTGGGCTGGTACGTCGGGTTGCCGTGCGCGGTGATCTGGGTGCTGGGCAGCGTCATTTTTGCCATCATGCGAAGCTCCCAGAAGCAGCAGGCGCGAACGCTTGCCGCCATCCTTGCGGACCGAGGTATCGGACCACCGCGTGACGCCCGCCATGGACCCACGCTGAACAGCCGAGCGAGTGATGCGGAGTCTAACCGAGGCACGCGCCGCGGCGGTCATATACCGCAACAGAAACCGGCAAGCGTGCTTGGTTTGAGCAGTGCGGGCGCGGCCGCGGTAAGGACACCGCCGGTACAGACGCCTGACCCGGCAAGCGAGTTCGGGCTGTGTGAGGATTGCGGGAAAGAATGGGGCACGCTACATTGCTGCCGTCATCATATGAACTTCTGTTGGGGTTGTATGAGAAAGCACGATGACAAGATCGAGTGCTATTACATTCCTGGGTATCGCGCGCCAGGGGAGAGGTCGCCGGGAGGCAAGGGAGCTTAGCCCGAAACTTTTCGCTCGCTGCATGATCAAATGAGATGCGGAGGCAGTGAAAATCGCCTGACGCAGAAATCGAAACACGGAGGTCTTACAAATGCTGGGTCTTCGGTTAGTCCGTCGCAATCTTGCTCTTCTTGCGTTGCCGGCTGCCTTGGGCGCTCTGGCGTGCGCGCCGATTCAGGGGCAGGTTCCGACGTTCGCCGGCAAGTCCACTGAGGCGCCAGGCACTCAGACGGCGGTTCTGGCGGGTGGCTGCTTTTGGGGTGTGGACGGCGTGTTCAAACACGTGAAGGGCGTGAAGAGCGTGGTTTCAGGGTATTCCGGCGGAGAAGCCGGGACCGCACAGTATGAGACGGTGAGCACGGGCACGACGGGTCACGCGGAATCGGTGAAGATCACGTACGATCCCGCGCAGATTTCCTATGCCGAACTGCTTCGCATCTACTTCTCGGTGGCCACCGACCCGACGGAATTGAATCGCCAGGGCCCGGACGAGGGGACGCAATATCGCGGTGTCATTTTTTACACCAATGACGAGCAGAAGCAGACGGCGCTCGCCTATATCGATCAACTGAACAAGGCGAAAGTGTTCAACGCCCCGATCGTGACCCAGGTGGTTCCTTTCAAGGCTTTCTATCCCGCCGAGGCGTACCACCAGAACTATCTCGAGCGGCATCCCGATCAACCCTACATCGTGTTCAACGACCTGCCCAAGCTCCGCGCCCTGCAGAAAGAGTTTCCGGAGCGGTACAATAAGAAGCCGTGATGGGATTCGCCCGACTGGGTGCGCTGGCTGCCGCTCTGATGTCGTTGCTGCCGGCGGCAAGGGGATTGGCACAGGCTCAACCGGCTGCCGCAAAGCCGGCTTCGAAGCCGCCGGCGGGGCAGCGACAAAGCGCCGCGCCGGCGCCGTGGAAATCCGTCGAGATCGGCAACTACTATTTGCGGCGAAAGAATTACCGGGCGGCGCTCAGCCGCTTTCGCGAAGCCGTGACCACGGACCCGGAGTACGCCGAGGGATACCTGGGGCTCGGCAGAGTGTACGAAAAGACCGGGAAAAGACGAAAGGCGTTGGCGGCTTACCAGAAGTATCTCGACTTGCTTCCTTCGGACCGGGACGCCGAAAACGCGAAGCAGGTCCACCGGGCGATGGCGCGGCTGAGGAAAAACAGTGGCTAGTGGCGAGTGGCTAGTGGTTAGTGGCGAGTCGGCGGCGGCACCTCCGCCGCAAGTATAGCCCAATCACGCAGGAAAGCAGTTGACAAGAAGCTTCGGTTTGGTTTTAATAGAGGTTCACCCTGATTGCAGTGAGGAGATCTGTGGGGACTTATTTTGCCAAGGTGCGTCGCGGAAGTATCCGCTGGAGGCTGGTGGACGCGGACGGCTGGGTGCTGGGACGGCTGGCCGCGCGGGCTTCGCAGGTGCTGACGGGAAAGAATGCTCCCGACTACACTCCGTATGTGGAACACCGCGACGGGCTGATTGTGGTCAATGCTGAAAAAGTCCGGCTGACGGGGAAGAAGCTGGACGACAAGATGTACCGGCATCACACGGGGTTCCCCGGCGGATTAAAGGAAGTCTCCGCGCGCAAGGTTCTTGAGACCCGGCCGGAGCGTTTGGTTCGTGACGCGATCCTCGGTATGCTCCCCAAGACGCGCCTGGGTGATCGCATGGCCCGCAGGCTGAAGGTCTACGTCGGGTCTACGCATCCACACACGGCGCAGCGTCCAGAGCCGCTCACGTTTTAAGAACAGTGGCGAGTGATCAGTGACGAGTGACGAGCGAAGGGGTGCTTGTCGCGGCACTTGTTGGCCCTCACCTGTCACTGCATCAAGGAGTCTTTGTGACTGACAACGTTCAGTATCGGGCGACCGGGCGCCGCAAGACCTCTGTGGCGCGCGTCATCATGAAGCCGGGCGAAGGCAAGATTGTGGTGAATCGGCGGTCCTTCGACACCTACTTCCCATCCGAGGCGGTGCGCGGAGAAGTGCAGCAGCCCTTCGCAGCCACGGAAACAGCGGGAAAGTTCGATGTCGCGGTTCTCGCCCACGGAGGCGGCATCCACGGACAGGCGGGAGCGGTGAGGCTGGGGATCGCGCGCGCCCTGCTGGTTTTCAATCCGGAGTTGCGGCCGAAGCTTCGCCAGGGCGGCTTCCTGACGCGCGACCCGCGCGCCAAGGAGCGCAAGAAGTACGGGCAGAAAGGTGCCCGGAAGCGATTTCAGTTTTCGAAGAGATAGTGGTTGGGGATTAGTGGCAAGTGGTGAATGGCAAGTGGCAAGTTTGCGGACGATGACTCGCCACTCGCCACTAGCCACTGCCTTTGCGGACGGGAGGAAATTTGGCAACGATTACGATGAAAGAGTTCCTGGAGGCTGGCGTCCACTTCGGCCACCAGACGCGCCGCTGGAATCCGAAGATGAAGGAGTACATCTACGGCGAGCGCAATGGGATCTACATCATTGATCTCCAAAAAACTCTCAAGCTCTTCAAGGAGGCGGCCAAGTTTGTCGCCGACGTGGCGCAGGAGGGTCGCAACGTCCTCTTTGTGGGCACCAAGCGGCAGGCTCAGGAGGCGATTGCGGAGGAAGCGGCCCGCTGCAGCATGTTCTACGTGAACCACCGGTGGCTGGGCGGCCTGCTGACGAATAACGCGACGATCCAGAAATCGATCCAACGGCTGAAGGAACTGGACGAGATGAGCCGCGACGGCCGTTACGACCTGCTGCCGAAGAAGGAAGTTTTGAAGCTGGAACGCGAGCGGGAGCACCTGAGCCACAACCTGGCAGGAATCAAGGACATGCCGGGGCTACCCGACATCCTGTTCATCGTGGACTCAAACAAGGAGCGGATCGCGGTGCTCGAGGCTCACAAGTTGGGGATTCTGGTGGTGGCGGTGGTGGACACCAACTGCGACCCCGACTATGTGAATTACGTGATCCCGGGCAACGATGACGCGCTCCGGTCCATCCGCTTGTTCACTTCACGGATCGCTGATGCGGTGCTCGAAGGGCGGCAGGCGGCGGACCAGGCCCGCATGGAAGCTGAGAAGATTGCGGCGGAGCGGATGGCGGAAGAGCTTGATCGAGAGCGGGAAGCGGCAGCGATTGAAGGCGGCCGCGAAGGCGAGGCGCCCCAGTTTGTGGAGGGCGAGCCGGGCGTTTCAGCGGCCGTGGTGGCAGCGGAGGAAGTTTTGGAGGGCCGGGTCCGCGTGCCACGCGGCAAGCGCCGAGTGCCGGCGGCCAGGCTGCGAGGCCGGCGAGAGGGCGGGCCGGGCGAGGCCCCCGCGGGCGAGTAAGCCTGGCGTCTCATGTAGGCGGAGCCGAAAGGGCGACGCCTGCTTTTTGGTATACGGTGTAGGGAGGAATGAAGCAAATGGCGGTGAGCGCCGAACTGGTGAAGAAGCTGCGCGAGATGAGCGGCGCGCCGATGATGGAGTGTAAGAAGGCCCTGGAAGAGGGCGGCGGCGATCTGGAGAACGCCTTCACCATCCTGCGCAAACGGGGACAGGCGGCGGCCGCAAAAAAGGCCAGCCGCGTGGCGGCAGAGGGTCTGGTCGGCTCCTACATCCATGCCGGAGGCAAGATCGGCGTCATTGTCGAGGTCAATTGCGAAAGCGATTTTGTGGCCCGCAACGAAGAGTTCCAGGGACTGGTGCACGACCTGGCGATGCAGATCTGCGCCACGGACCCGCGATTCATCCGCAAGGAAGACGTGACCCCGGAGCAGATTGACCGCGAGCGCGAGGTGCTGCGAGCGCAGGCGGTGACCTCGGGGAAGCCGGCGGAAGTGGTGAACCGGATCGTGGACGGGAAGCTCGGCAAGTTTTACGAGGACAACTGCCTTTACGAGCAGCATTTCATCAAGGACACCTCGGGCAGCACGAAGATCGGCGAACTGATCACTTCGAAGATCGCCAAGTTCGGAGAGAACATCACGGTGCGGCGATTCGCACGCTTCAAGGTGGGTGAGGGCATCGCGAAGACCGGACCGGAGCCGGCGGCGGCGTGACCTAAGAACCGGGGGTAGAACGTTCCAGCCCCCATACGTAGCGGCGCGACTTGCGGCGCCCTTCCTGAGTGCGAATCCATGGGTGAGCCGGCCTTTCGGCGGATACTCGTGAAGCTCAGCGGCGAGGCGCTGATGGGCTCGCAGGGCTTCGGGGTGGATGCCGAAGTTGCGGCGCGCATCGCCCAGGAAGTGGACGAAGTCCGGCGCCTGGGAGTGGGCGTCGCGATTGTGGTGGGCGGCGGAAACTTCATTCGCGGCGTGGCGGCGTCCGATCGAGGCATCGACCGGGTTGTGGCCGACAACATGGGGATGCTGGCTACGGTGATCAATGCTCTGGCGCTGCAAGATGCCATCGAGAAGTGCGGCTCGCAAACGCGCGTGGTGACAGCGATTGAGATGCGTGAGATTGCGGAACCCTTCATTCGCCGGCGAGTGATCCGGCACCTGGAGAAAGATCGGGTGGTGATTCTGGCGGGTGGCACCGGGAATCCGTACTTCTCCACGGATACCGCGGCCGCCCTGCGAGGCATGGAGATCAAAGCTGAGGTGATTCTGAAGGCCACCAAGGTGGACGGCGTTTACGACGCCGACCCCAAGAAGGTGCCGGACGCGAAGATGTTTTCCCGGATCACCTACCTGGATGTGCTTTCGAAGCGCCTAGCAGTGATGGACACGACGGCGATCTCGCTTTGCATGGAAAATAGCCTGCCGATCATCGTGTTCAACCTCAACGTTCCCGGCAACCTCAAGCGCGTGGTGACCGGCGAGAAGGTTGGGTCACTGGTCGCGCGATGACCCGGCTCGACTTGCCTCGCGGCTCTGCCGGGTTTGGAACCGGCTTCCTGGTTCTGGTATGTGAGGTCTTATGTTGAAGGATGTCCTGGCGGAGACGAAGGCCCGCATGGCAAAGGCCATCCGGGATTTCCAGGTGGAGTTGGCCACGGTGAGGACAGGCCGGGCGTCGGTGTCGCTTTTCGATCACCTGAAGGTTGAGTATTACGGGACTCCGACGCCGCTCAATCAGGTGGCAACGCTCGGCGTGCCGGAGCCGTCGCTGGTGACGATCCAACCGTGGGATGCGAGCCTACTCGCTGCAATCGAGAAGGCGATCCGCTCGTCGGACATGGGCCTCAATCCCATGAATGACGGCAAGATTCTCCGGGTTCCCATTCCTCCGCTCACCGAGGAGCGGCGGCACGAACTGGTGAAGCATCTCCACAAAGTGCTGGAGAACCATCGCACCGCTATCCGCAATATCCGCCGGGATGCGAATGAGGCGCTGAAGAAGCTGCTCAAAGATAAGCAGATTTCCGAAGACGAAGAGAAGCGCGGGCTGGAGGAGAATCAGAAGGCCACGGATGAGTTTATCGGCAAGCTGGATGCTCAGGGCAAGAGCAAGGAGCGCGAGATTCTGGAAATGCGCTAACCGGCGGCAGGGCGCGGGTGTTTCGGGTTTTTTTGAAGTTCCCGTTGGAAATCTGCTTGACAGAATCCTCCGGAGCTTGATACATTCGATGGGCTTTGCGGTTGAGCAATTTTCTCCCAGTGAGGCAAGGCTTCCAAGGCAGCGTGCGTGGCAGAGCCGACTTGAGGTTTTGAGTGCCGACTTTCAGTCAATTGGTTCGAAAGGGACGCGAGGCGCCGCGGTATAAGACGTCGAGCCCGGCGCTCGAGGGTTGTCCACAGAAGCGCGGGGTGTGCATCCGAGTTTATACCCAAACCCCGAAGAAGCCGAATTCAGCGCTGCGCAAGGTGGCGCGCGTCCGGCTGACCAACAGCATGGAAGTGACCACGTACATTCCCGGCGTGGGGCACAATTTGCAGGAGCACTCGATCGTGCTGATTCGTGGGGGGCGCGTGAAGGATCTTCCGGGTGTCCGCTATCACGTGATCCGGGGAACGCTCGACTCCGCCGGAGTTGGAGACCGGCGTCAGGGGCGGTCAAAGTACGGCGCCAAGCGTCCGAAGGCGTCGTAAAGCAGGATTTAGGAGCTTAGGATTTAGGAGCTAGGTTTAGCATGCCTCGCAAGGGAACAGTGGAACGTCGCGAAGTGGCCGCGGACCCGGTGTTCGGGAATCCGATGCTCCAGAAGATGATTAACTGCCTGATGTACGAAGGCAAGAAATCGGTGGCGCAGCAGATCGTGTATGACTCGCTCCAGGAGATTCGGAATCGCACCAACGACGATCCGCTGAAGGTTTTCAAGAAGGCTTTGGAGAACATCAAGCCGGCGCTCGAAGTGAAGAGCCGCCGGGTGGGCGGCGCCAACTATCAGGTGCCGGTGGAAGTGAATCGCAACCGTCAGACCTCGCTCAGCCTTCGCTGGCTGATCGGCTACGCCAGGGAACGCAGCGAAAAGTCCATGGTGGAGAGACTGACCGCGGAACTGCTGGACGCTGCGAACAATAAAGGTGGGGCGATCAAGAAGCGGGATGATACCCACCGCATGGCTGAGGCCAACAAGGCCTTCGCGCACTACCGCTGGTAATCCGCCGTGGCGGGTCACCCTAGGATGAGGCGGGAGGTGGCTCTACCTGGAGCCGCGATCCGCCCCGTGCCCCCTTGAACTCCCTGGGGGTTCCTCGCTCAATAGGTTGGGATCAACGTAGGCCTTGGCTCGGTTGCCGGGCGACGCAGTGGCCGTTTCGGAAGCTCAGGATTTATGGCACGAACCATAGCGCTCGACAAAACACGGAACATCGGCATCATGGCCCACATCGATGCCGGCAAGACCACCACGACGGAGCGGATTCTCTATTACACGGGGATCACGCACAAGATGGGAGAGGTGCACGAAGGCACCGCCGTGATGGACTGGATGGAGCAGGAGCAGGAGCGCGGCATTACGATTACTTCGGCGGCCACCACCTGTTTTTGGAACGACATCCGCATCAACATCATTGACACGCCGGGACACGTGGACTTCACGGCGGAGGTTGAAAGGTCGCTCCGGGTTCTTGACGGAGCGATTGCTATTTTAGGCGCCGTGGAAGGCGTGGAGCCGCAGACTGAGGCGGTATGGCGCCAGGCCGACAAGTACCGCGTTCCGCGCATCGTGTTTGTGAACAAGATGGATCGCGTCGGCGCGGATTTCGAGCAGTGCGTGGAGCAGCTTCGCTCCAAACTTCATGCGGTTCCCGCCGTGATCTGCCTGCCTTTGGGCGCGGAAGACCAGTTCCGCGGTGTCATCGACGTTCTGGGCCAGAAGGCGATCGTGTACCGGGATGACACGCTGGGGGCCGATTACGACGTGGTGGAGATTCCCACAGCGGACCAGGAGCGGGCGCGCCATGCGCGCGAGCAGTTGATAGAGACGGTGGGTGAAGTGGACGACGTGATCATGGAAAAGTATGTCCATGGCGAGCCGGTAACCGAGGCGGAGCTTCGGGCCACTGTCCGCCGGCACACGATTTCCATGAAGATCTTCCCGGTGATCTGCGGCTCCGCATTCAAGAACAAGGGCGTGCAGGTTCTTCTGGACGCAGTGGTGGATTACCTGCCCTCGCCCGTCGACGTTCCTCCGGTGGAAGGCACGATTCCCGGCACCGAAGAGAGCGCGACGCGGTCGGCGGAGGACGATGCGCCTTTTGCGGCGCTGGTCTTCAAGATCATGACCGATCCGTTTGTCGGCCAGCTCGCCTTTCTTCGCGTCTATTCCGGGACGCTGCAGAACGGCGACACGGTCTACAGTCCGCGGCGTGACCGCCGCGAGCGGATCGGGCGTCTGCTGCAAATGCACGCCAACAAGCGGGAAGAGATCAGCGAGGTGCGCGCTGGCGACATCGCGGCGGCGGTGGGCCTGAAGAGCGTTTCGACGGGCGACACGGTGTGTGCGGAAGACGCGCCGATTGTGCTCGAGTCGATGGAGTTCCCGGCGCCGGTGATTTCGGTGGCGATCGAACCGAAGACCAAGGCGGATCAGGAAAAGATGGGGACGGCGCTCGGCAAGCTGACGCAGGAAGACCCGACGTTTAAGGTGCACACGGACCCGGATACCGGCCAGACCCTCATCAGCGGCATGGGCGAGCTGCATCTGGAGATTATTGTTGATCGCATGATGCGCGAGTTTAACGTCGGAGCCAACGTCGGGCGGCCCCAGGTGGCGTATCGCGAGACGATTCGCTCCGCCGCCGAGGGCGAAGGCAAGTACGTGCGGCAGACCGGCGGTCGAGGCCAGTATGGCCACGTCAATTTGCGAATTGAGCCCCTCCCCCATCCTGACCCAAGTGAAATCGCCGAACTCACCAAGAAGAAATCCACCACCAAGTTTGACCCCGACCTGAACCTGCTGTTTGTGGATGAAATCGTCGGCGGAACGGTACCGAAGGAATATATCGGGCCCACTTATCAGGGCATTCGGGAGGCGATGGAGACCGGAGTTCTCGCGGGCTACGAGATGACGGGAATCCGCGTGGCGCTCGAGGACGGCTCCTATCATGAAGTCGATTCCTCGGAAATGGCGTTCAAGATTGCCGGCTCGCTCGGCTTTAAGGACGCGGTACGGAAGGCAAGCCCCGTCCTGCTGGAACCGGTCATGAAGGTGGAAGTTGTGGTGCCTGACGAGGAAGGATTTATGGGGGACGTGCTGGGCGATCTGAGTTCGCGCCGTGGCCATATCGAGGGCATGGAGAAGCGAGGCTCAACGCAGATTATCCGCTCCAAAGTGCCGCTGGCCGAGATGTTCGGATATGCCACCGACCTGCGGTCGCGCACGCAAGGCCGGGCATCCTACAGCATGCACTTTCTGCGATATGAACAGGCGCCGAACGCGATTGCGGAAGAGGTGATTGCGCGCGTCCAGGGCCGGGCGGTGGGTACGTAGCTGCGACTGGAGAGATTGGAATTCTTGTTGTGAGGCGAGGAGCGTATGGCCAAAGAGAAGTTTGATCGATCGAAGCCGCACATGAACATTGGGACGATCGGTCATATTGATCACGGGAAGACGACGCTGACGGCGGCGATCACCAAGGTGCTGTCCAAGCACAACCCCAAGGTGAAGTACCGGGCGTTCGATTCGATTGACAACGCGCCAGAGGAGAAGGCGCGGGGGATCACGATCGCGATTGCGCACGTGGAGTACGAGACCAAGAACCGGCATTACGCGCACGTGGACTGTCCGGGTCACGCCGACTACATCAAGAACATGATCACGGGGGCGGCGCAGATGGACGGGGCGATTCTGGTGGTGGCGGCGACGGACGGGCCGATGCCGCAGACGCGGGAGCACGTGCTCTTG
>DASYXW010000047.1:0-45936 GCA_035934405.1 Terriglobia bacterium | reverse complement strand
AAGCGGAGGCGGCGGCCTGGTCGCCGGAGGAACGGCGGCGGGCGGAGCGGGTGCTGCCCCCCTACAAGGCGAAGTCGACGATGCGAATGGTGGCGCTGACGTGGCTGGATCTGGACCTGGACGTGCCGCTGCACGCGATCGGGGAGTGGAACCGTGAGGTGCGGAAGGCGATTCTCGACGTCGCGGTGGCCGTCGCGGTGGCGGTCGCAGCGAGTGCCGCCGCCCCATCGGGCCAGCTCGACCCGGCAGGTGAATCGGGCCAGCTTGCCCCGATCCTATCGGGGCCTGCCCCGATTTTATCGGGGCCTGCGCCTGAGACCCCATCGGGCGAATCGGGCCAGCTCGACCCGGCGGGCGAATCGGGCCAGTCAAGCCCGCCGGGCGCATGAGATCGGGGGCGGCGCATACGCCCCGACGCTTCTTTTCGGGATGTATGCGATTCTCGCCCGTCCGTAGATCTGCCATGTATGCGCCCGCGGCTCGTGTTATAGTCGCCGTTTTCCGCGGCTCGCTTCGCGCCGCTTCTATGGAGGCAAACTGTGCCTGAGTCGAAACCTGCGTTCAAGCCTTTCGTTCCGCACGATTCCACCGAGCCCGAGTTCACCCTCAAGGCGGTGCTCGCCGGCATCATCCTGGCCGCGGTCTTTGGCGCCGCCAACGCCTATCTCGGGATGAAAGCCGGACAGACCGTGGCCGCCACCATTCCCGCCGCGGTGATTGCCATCGCGCTCTTCCGGTTGCCGTTCTTCCGTGGCGGCGTGCTGGAGCAGAACCTGACGCGCACCGCGGCCTCCGTGGGCGAGGCGCTGGTGGCCGGGGCCATCTTCACCATCCCTGCTTTCATGATGGTCAACGTGAACGGCCAGCGCCTGTGGACCGACCTCGCCAGCCATTACTGGGTGGGGACGTTCATCCTGCTCGCCGGCGGACTGCTGGGCGTGTTCTTCATCATCATCCTGCGGCGGCCGCTATGCGTGGAGTCGCCGGACCTGCCGTTTCCCGAAAGCACGGCCAGCGCCGAGGTGGTGAAAGCCGGACAGGCGGGCGCAACCGACGCGCCCAAGTACGTGTTCGGGGCGATGGCCCTCGGCGCGCTCCTGCAGTTCCTGAAAGACAGCAAGGGATTCCAGCTTTTCAAGGAAGAGGTCACGCTGCCCTTTCTGCGCTTTCCGCGCTCGCTCATCAATTACACCTCCGAGAACAAGCCGCTCGGCAGTGTAGCCTACGGTGGTGGCATCGCCTACACCACACCCGCCGCCTCCCCGGCGCTCATCGGCATCGGCTACATCATCGGGCCGCGCCTGAGCGCCATTAACTTTTCCGGCGGCGTGATTGCCTGGCTGCTGCTCATCCCGCTCGTCCTCTTTATGGACCCCGACCTGCCGCGGCGACTGGGCGTGACGGCGGCCGGTGCAGGCTCCTGGGACGTGGTTTCGAGCGCGGTGTGGTACAGCGTGGTGCGGCCGATCGCCGTCGGCGCCATGCTGGTGGGCACGGTGTACACGCTCTACAGCATGCGCGAATCGATTATGCGTTCGATTCGCGGCGCTTTCCAGGCCTCCGTCAAGGGCGCGATGGAAAGCGTCCAGACGCGCCTCGACATCGATATCTCGATCAAGTGGATCATTGCCGCCATCGTCGCGCTGGTCGTTCCGATTACGGTGATCTATCACCACTTCGCCGGCTCGTGGCCGGCGGCGATCCTGGCTGCGGTGGTGATGACCATCACCGGATTTTTCCTCTCCGCTGTTGGAGGCTACTTGGTTGGGCTAGTCGGATCCTCGAACCAGCCGGTGTCCGGACTCACGCTCTGCGCCCTCGTTATCGCGGCGCTCGTGATGGTGGCCATCGGCATGAAGGGGCTGGGCGGCGTGGCGGCCGTGCTCGGAGTCGCCTCCGTCGTCTGCTGCGCCTGCTGTGTCTCCGGCAGTTTGATTCAGGATCTGAAGGCCGGCTACCTGCTGGGCGGCACGCCGTGGAAGATGGAAGTGGTCGAGGTGTTGAGCGTCACCGCCGTCTCGTTCTTTCTGCTCTGGCCCATCATCGCGCTGCACCAGGCGAACCTCGCGACCGGCGGCATCGGCGGACGCGCCCTCCCCGCTCCGCAGGCGGGTCTGATGGCGGAGCTGGCGCAGGGAATTGTGGGCGGTCAGATGCCGTGGGGACTGGTGCTGATGGGATGCCTCTTCGGCGTGGCGCTGGTCATGATCGGCGCGCCTTCGCCCATGCTGATTGCCGTCGGCATGTACCTGCCGCTTGAAACCACGTCCGCCATCTTCGTCGGCGGCGCCATCAAGTGGTTGGCCGACCGTGCGGCGGCGCGGCGCAATCCAACCCCTGAGGAGAAAGCCAAGTTCGAAGAGCGCGGCACGCTGCTGGCCTCCGGATTCATCGCCGGCGAGGCGATCACCGGCATCCTGCTCGCCGCGCTTTTCATCTGGAACGTTCCTTCGCTGTCGAAGGCTCTCACCGGGTATGACGTGTTGCCGTTTGTCGAGAACTGGGGCGGGTGGATTTCGCTCGTCGCGTTCGCCGTTCTCGCCTACTGCCTGGTCCAGGTCCCTCTGCGCAAGAAGGCGGTGTAGCGGATGCTGGCGAGCGGCGTCGCGCAGCTACTTTACTTCACCGCTCAGGTAAATCCGTTTGACGATGTCTTCGATGGGTTCCTCCTCCACGAAAATGTCGCGCACTTCGAGGGTGTTCACCAGGTTGCGAATCACTTCCGCCGTCGAGTGCTCTCGGCGGTCGAATCGCATCAGGTACGTGAGCTCGTCCACGCGCTCACAGGCAATGCCGTCGGTCACCACCTGCGCGAGGCGCGCCACCTGGGAGCGATCCTTCAGGAAGAACTTGATCTGATTGTACCGCGCCAGGCGATCCTTCATTCCGGCAAGGTCTCCGTCATACAGCACCTTGCCCTTGTCAATGATGATGATGCGCCGGCAAAGCTCTTCAATGTCCGCCAGGTCGTGCGTGGTCAGCAGCACGGTGGTGTGCTCGGTGCGGTTGATTTCCTTCAAGAACTCGCGGATGCGGTCCTTGGCCACCACGTCGAGGCCGATGGTGGGCTCATCGAGAAAGAGCAAGGGGGGATTGTGCAGCAGCGACGCCGCCAGGTCGCACCGCATGCGCTCGCCCAGGCTCAGCTTGCGCACCGGCGTATGCAGGTACTCCTTGACGTTCAGAATCTCGGCAAAGCGGTTCATGCGACTCTCGTAGTCGCGGTCCGAAATCTCGTAGATTTCTTTGAGCAGACGGAACGATTCGATGACGGCGATATCCCACCAGAGCTGCGTGCGCTGCCCGAAGACAACGCCCAGGCGCTTGGTGTAACGGCGGCGGTCTCGGTAGGGAATGTAACCGTTCGACACCAGCCGCCCGCTGGTCGGCACCAGAATGCCGGTGAGCATCTTGATGGTGGTGGACTTTCCCGCGCCGTTCGCCCCGATGTAGCCCACCATCTCACCCGCGTCGATGGTGAAGCTGACGCGATCCACGGCGTGAACGGTGACGTACTCGCGGACGAAAAGGTTCTGCAGCGCGCCCAGCACGCCCGGACGGCGGCGAAACGTGCGGAACTCCTTGCTCAGCTCGGCGACTTCAATGATGGGTGGCATCGCTCACTTCAGGTAGGTGCGGAAGACCTAATTTAACAGCATGCTAAAAAACCTCGCAAGCTGTCATCCTGAGGAGGTCGCCGCGGCGACCGACGAAGGATCTCAGTATTTGCTTGATTCAAAAAATGCCGGGATTCTTCGGTCGCCGCGGCGACCGAAGCAGGACACGATCATCGGATTTTCCAGCGGCCTGCTAAGCACGAGTATCCAGTATATAGCGATCTTTGGCCAGGGCAAGACCCGCCCTCCCGCTCCGTCACGCCGCGGCAACCGCTCCTTCATGGCGGGGTCCCGGGCGAGGGTTATGCTGGCAGTGGCTGGGGATTAAGTACGATTTCTTACTCTGGAGTGCCATTGCGGTTCAACAGTGCTTTACTCGTCGTAGTCCTCTGGCCGATCGCGGTCTTCGGCCAAGTGCCGGCCCCCGCTGCTGCCGCCAGCTCGCCTTCAGAGGCGGACACGGCGACAACCGTCTTCGAGCATCCCGCGTCCGGCCGCTTCTGGGTCTCCGGCCAGATTAACGTCATCGGGCAGGGCCATTCCTCGTTTCGAGCCGAGTATAGCGGCCCCAACAGCCTCAAGTCGAAAGCTGAGTTTGCGGTCTCGAATCTGCTCACGCTCGATACCGGGCTTGAGCTCAACAAGACCACGGAGGTCATTTTCGACATTGAGAGCGCGGGCGGCCACGGCATCAGTGACGCGCTTGGACTCGGGGGCTTCACCAACCTCGATGTCGTTCGCAGCCCCGACCTGGGCCAGACGCCGTATCTCGCCCGCTTCATGATTCACAAAGTCATCGACCTCGGCGGCGGCGAGCAAGAGACCGAACGGGGTCCCTTCGGCCTTGCGACCGAACTGCCGGCGCGGCGAATCGATCTTCGCGCCGGCAAGTTCAGCCTGGTGGACTTTTTCGACTTGAACGCTGTCGGCAGCGACAGCCACTTGCAGTTCCTGAACTGGACGGACGACAACAACGGTGCCTATGACTACGCCGCCAACACGCGCGGCTACACCTGGGGCGCTATCGCCGAGTATTACGACAAGAGCTGGGCGCTGCGCTTCGCTGAGGCCATGATGCCAAAGGTGGCGAATGGTCCAAACCTTGACGCGGACCTCCTTCGCGCCCACGCCGAGAACCTGGAGCTTGAGCTTCATCGTGCGGTCGTGCCGCACCGCGCGGGCACGCTGCGGCTGCTCTCCTACGTCAACCACGCCAACATGGGCAGCTACCGCGACGCCATCGGCGAGTTCCGCGCCGGCAAGGTCTCGGCGCCCGATGTTACGGCGACGCGCCGGCAGGGCCGCGTCAAGTATGGCTTTGGCGTCAACTTCGAACAGCCGATCACGGATACCGCTCGCGCCTTCATGAGGTTTGGATGGAGCGACGGGCGCAACGAGTCGTTTGCCTACACCGAAGACGACCGCACGGCCGCTTTCGGCGCCGACCTTCGTGGGGACGCCTGGCGGCGCAAGCTCGATAAGGTCGGCGGCGCGTTCGTGGCGAACGGCCTTTCCGGCGATCATCGTGAATACCTCGCGCTCGGGGGACTCGGCTTTGTGCTGGGCGACGGCAAGCTGACTTACGGGCGCGAGCGAATCTTCGAGGGCTATTACACCGCTCACTTGTGGCGGGGAGTCTTTGGTTCACTTGACATCCAGCACGTCACTAATCCCGGCTACAACCGCGACCGGGGTCCGGTGTTGGTGCCGGCCCTGCGGCTCCACATCGACTTCTAGGCGCCCCTACGCTTCCGCGTGAGGTCATCGCGGCTTTCCCGGCACTGACATATTCTTCAGTGCTTCACCGAGCTTCTTTACCTCTTCGCCATACCCGGCCCAGTCTCCCTGTCGCAACAGTTGCTGCGCCCGCTCAAAATGCTGGTTCGCCTCCTGAATCATTTGCTGGAGATCCTGAGGCTGACCGGAGACTGCCTGGCCGCCACTGGCCTGACCCTGTGTGCCGGCTGCGGTCGCGGGCTGGTTTGCGGCGGTGTTCACGGTGCCGCCGAACACGCGGCTCAGTGCCGCGTCGAAAGAGGATTCCATCACCACGTGATCGGAGTAAGAGACGATGACGCGCTTCAACTGCGGCAGGCCGCCGCCGGTTTCAGCGGCGAGGTACAGGGGCTCGACGTAGAGCACAGAGTTGAGCACCGGAATCACCAGCAGCGTGCCGCGAATCACCTTCGAGCCTCCCTGGTCCCAGAGCGTCAGTTGCTGGGAGATGCCCGGGTCCTGGTCGATGCGCGATTCGATCTGCTGCGGGCCGTAGACGAGCTTTTGTTTCGGAAAGGTGAAGACGAGCACCTTGCCGTAGTCCGGGGCGTCACAGCGGGCGGCCATCCAGGCAATCATGTTGTCCTTGCGCGCCGGCGTGAACGGCACCATGAGAATGAATTCCTCAGTCTTTCCCACCTCGGCCAATTTCATGATGGTGTAATAGGGCGACATCGGCGCTTCCGAGCCGCGGGCAGCGCTTTGGGCGACACGCCAGAGATCTTCTTTGTTGTAAAAGACGCGCGGATCCGTCATGTGATAGACCGCGTACTTGGCGGCCTGGATGGAGAAGAAATCCTCCGGGTAGCGGATATGAGCGCGAAGGTCGGCGGGCATGGCGGAAAGCGGCTGGAAGACACCGGGGAAAATACGGTCGTAAGCCTGAATCAGCGGGTCGGAGGGATCGCTGATATAAAAGCGTGTCTCGCCCGTGTAGGCGTTGATGGTTGCCTTCACGGAGTTGCGGATGTAATTGCCCTGGCCGTCACCCCACGGTTCGGAGTAAGGATATTGGCTGGAGGCCGTGTAGCCGTCGAGCATCCAGTAAAGACTGCCGTCCTGGGCGATCACCATGTAGGGGTCGTGATCGTAAGTGAGAAAAGGCGTCAGACGGCCGGCGCGGTCCAGAATGCTGCGGTAGATCATCAGCCGGCTCTCGGGCCGGATGTCGGTGGAAAGCAGAATCTTGGGCTCGCCGAATTTGAGCGCAAACAGCAGCCGTCGGGCGAAGTTGCGAACGGGAATGCCGCCGGCGCCGGCGTAGCTGGTGTAGACGTTCTGGTCGCCCGAAGGATAATCAAACTCCTTGAGCCGCGTGTTCACAAAGCAGTAGTCGTTCGGCAGCTCGCCGTAATAAATCTCCGGGCGCGTAATGTGAATGGCGGGATCGTCCGAAACCGGGGGGATGTCCTTAACCAGGAATACCGGCAGGCCGTCAGGCGTGGACTCGTTCACCGGGCCCATGCACAGCCCGTAGCCGTGGGTGTAAGTCAGGTGTTCGTTAATCCAGTTGCGGCTGGGGAGGCTGGCAGGGTTCAGTTCGCGCGGCGAGAGCGAGACCTGGCGATAGGTGGAGTTGATCCAGTAGCGGTCGTTATCGACACGGGGGAAGTCGTAGTAGGTGCGAATTTCCTGAAGCTGGGAGAAAGTGGTTAGCAGCGGCTTGTGGTCCCACAGACGCACGTTGCGCATGGTGGCGTCGTTCTGGTGGATGTTGTCGAGCGTGAGGTCTTCGACGGCGGAAAACTCCCGCTCGGTGAAGCGATCGAGCGCATAAGCCTTGCGGGTGAACTCAATGGCTCGCGCAATATACGGCTTCTCCTTGTCGGACTCATTGGGCGCCACGATCAGCCGCTGGACAATTTCCGGATAAATCGCGCCGCCGATCACCCACACGCCCACGAGCGCCAGAATGGCGAACCCCGGCGGCCGGAGGCTTCCGCTTTGGGCTCCGGCGAGAAACGCCAGGCCCGTCAGCAGGCACAGCCCGAGCAGAATCCACAAGACGGGCAGCGTGGCGTGCACGTCCGTGTAACCCGCGCCATAAATCAGGCCGCGGGAGGAATACAGCAGGTCGTACATGGCCAGTCGCGCCCGAAAGGCCAACAGGAAAAACAGCGCCGCACCGAGAATCATAAAGTGAGCGCGCGCGGCGCGAGTGATGGTGACGCCGCGACCGACCACGTACACGCCGCCTTCGATGAAGTACAGGAAGGCGACGCCGAGCAGGGAAAGGATCAAGGTGACGAGAGCGAGGTAGAAGAGAAACCAGTAAAAGGGCAGTTGGAAAAGATAAAAGCCCAGGTCGATGCCGAAAAGCGGGTCGGCCTGATGCAAGGTGACAGCGTTTCGCGCCAGCAGATAATCGAATCCATGCCCGGAGGACCACTCGCCGACGATGTAACCCAGGAAAATGACCGCAACCCAGACGAGAGCCCGAAACAGCGAGGTGAAGCGCTCGAGGGCGGGAAACTCAATGACCTCGCTATAAACGCGGTAGCCGCGCCGGTGGGCAATGGAGCGCGCGATGAGAAGATTCGCTGCCAGCACGGCCATGAATCCGAAACTGGCCAAGCCGCTCAAGCCGATCTGAGCCTTGAGGAGGGTCGTGTAAATCGCCCGGAAGCCCTCCTCACCGAACCAGAGCCAGTCCACCAGCAGGTCGACGCCGCCCGACAACAGCGGTCCGACGACAAGCAGCAGCAGGACAGCAGCAAGCACCAGGCGCGCCAAACGATTCTGTTTCATGATTTCTCCGCGCCTATATTCACACAAGCGCACGCGAGTGTCAAAAACCAAGCTGGGCCCGCCGCTAAACGGCCCATCCCTTCGCGCGCTCCACCGCCCGTTGCCAGCCGGCGTAGAGCTCCTCGCGGCGCGAGGCGGGCATGGCGGGTTCGAAGCGCCGGCCGGTGGTCAACTGGCCGCCGAGTTCACGTTCGTCTTTCCAGAAGCCGGCGGCGAGTCCCGCGAGATACGCGGCGCCCAGCGCGGTTGATTCTGTGGTTGCGGGCCGCTCGACTGGCAGGTCGCAGATATCCGCCTGAAACTGGCACAGGAAATCGTTGCGGGCGGCACCGCCATCCACGCGCAGCACCGCCGGACGAATGCCGGAGTCGCGCGCCATGGCATCGAGCACCTCGCGCGTCTGATAGCCCATCGCTTCGACGGCCGCGCGCACCAGGTGAGCGCGATTCGACCCGCGCGTGATCCCCACGATCGCGCCGCGCGCGTAAGCGTCCCAATGCGGGGCGCCGAGGCCGACGAAAGCGGGTACGAAATAGACGCCCGCCGTGTCGGCGACCGACGCGGCGATGGAACCGCTCTCAGCGGCGTCTTTGATGAGCCCCATTTCATCACGAAGCCACTGGATGGCGGCGCCGGCGATGAATACGCTGCCTTCGAGCGCGTAGGTGGTCGCTCCGCTGCGCCGCCAGGCCACGGTCGAGAGCAGTCCGGAGTTCGAGCGTGGCGCCTGCGAGCCCGTATTCATGAGAAGGAAACAACCCGTCCCGTAGGTATTCTTCACGCCACCCGCCTGCCAGCACTGATGTCCGAAGAGCGAGGCCTGCTGGTCGCCCGCGACGCCGGTGATGGAATTCTTCCCGCCTAAGAGGGCGGTTTCCCCAAACCGGTCGCTCGATGACTTCACCTTGGGCAGCAGAGACCGCGGAATGTGGAAGTAGCAGAGGATTTCTTCATCCCAAGCTAGCGTGTGAATGTTGAAGAGCAGCGTGCGCGAGGCGTTGCTGACGTCGGTGGCATGGACGCGTCCGTCGGTCAGGCGCCACAGAAGCCAGGTGTCGATGGTGCCGCAGGCGAGCTCGCCGCGCTCGGCTCGCTCACGGATGCCCGGTACGTTCTCGAGCATCCAGGCGATCTTCGTGCCGGAGAAGTAGGCGTCCGCCACCAAGCCCGTCTTTTCAACCAGAGCGCGGTCGAACCCGTCGCGGCGAATCCGGTCGCACATCGCGGCGGTGCGGCGGCATTGCCACACGATGGCGGGGTACACCGGCTTGCCTGTCGAGCGGTCCCACAGCACCACCGTCTCGCGCTGGTTGGTGATGCCGATGGCGGCCACGTCCTCAGGCCGCGCCGCGGCTTCAGCCATCACCTGCCGCGCCACGGCAACCTGCGATTCCGCAATCTCTTCGGCGTCGTGCTCCACCCAGCCCGGCTGCGGGTAATACTGCTTGAACTCCCGGCTGGCGGAGGCGCGCGCGTTGCCGTCGCGATCAAACAGAATGGCGCGCGAACTGGTGGTTCCCTGGTCGAGTGCCAGAACATACTTCGCCAAATTGAATCTCCCAAGAGGGTGACGCGTCCGAGCCGCTCACGGCCCCGGCCGCGCCGATGCGGCGCAAGCGAGCAAGCGCCGAATGGCCGCGGCCACGCCGTCCTGCTCGCCGTAAACCGCTGAGCCCGCCACCAGCACGTCGGCGCCCGCTTCCACCACCCGCGGCGCCGTCTTCTCGTTGATGCCGCCGTCCACTTCCACTTCGCAGTCGAGGTGGCGTCGGTTGACCTCGCCGCGCACCTGCCGGACCTTCCCCAGAACCCCCGGAATAAAATCCTGACCGCCGAAACCCGGGTTGACGGTCATCAGCAGCGCGAGTTGAATGTCCCCCAGTACCTCGGCAAGCATGATGGCCGGCGTGGAAGGATTCAGCGCCACGCCCGCCTTCTTGCCGTGAGCGTGAATCTGCTGAATGGCCCGGTGCAAATGGGGTGTGGATTCCTGATGGACGATGAGCGTGTCCGCGCCGGCCTCGGCGAACTGGTCAATGAAGTCCTCGGGCGGTGTCACCATCAGGTGGACTTCGAGCGTCAAGCGGGTGAGCGGCCTGAGCGCCCGCACGGCCAGCGCCCCGAAGCTGATGTTGGGGACGAAGCGGCCGTCCATCACGTCAATCTGGACGCGGTCAACGCCCGCCGCTTCGGCTTCGCGCACTTGCTCGCCCAAGCGGGTGAAGTCGGCGGACAAAATGGATGGCGCGATCTTGATCACCAGGCGCTCCGCAGGATCAACCCGCCGGCCACGGCGATGCTGATGCTCAAGAGTGTGCCGATCAGAAAATATTCCGCGAAGGCGAGGGACTTGTTCATCTCCGGATAGCGAACCACCGACTTGGCCGTAAGGATCAGGCCGGCCGTGCTCGGCGATTGCAGGAGCAAGGCGGTTAGAATGAGGAAGCGCTCCAGCCAGCCGATGTACAGGCCGGCATTCTTCAATTCTGCCTCCACCGGCTTTGCCGTGTGCATACTCACCAGCAGCGATCGCGAAGCGACGCGGACCACCGCCCCGCCGCCGAAGACGACCGCCAGATACACCACCAGCAGGGCCAGGGGTCGATTCGGATCGTGCCGGAACGTCTCCAGCCCCGCTGCGAGCGTCCCGGTTCCCGGGCGAGCGATGATCCAGGCGGCGCCACCGGCCGCAAGCAAGTGCAACAGCTCCGAGCTCACGAAGCTTACGAGACCCCCGTCCCGTTCTATACGGCTCTCAACCGTCAGAATCAGAAGGTCGGTGACGGTCAGGCCAAGAGCCGCAGCCTGGAAGGGCCATGAGGCGAGCCAAGAGACCGCCACCAGGCCCGCCAGCGCGCAGGCTGTTAAGTAGTGCGCGAGCCCGTGCCCGAAGTGGGCCGTCAGCTTGGCAGGCTTTCTTCCGCGGTGCGTCGGAAGGACGAATGCCGTTAGCAGATGAGCCGAAAGAAATACGAGAAACGTAGTCGTGAACGTTTGCATATTTCTGTGCAAAATATCAGAATTGCACAATTTCGTGCAACTAGTCGAAACGTTCGCTCAGCAGCTTCCTCGCCGTTGCCGCCGTTTCTTCCATTTGCCAGAAGTATCCCCGCTTCAGATTGCGGGAGACCGTGGACACGTTGATACCCAGCGCTCGAGCCGCGGCATCGGCCCTCCCCTCCCCGAGGTAGGCGTTGATGGTTTCCCACTGCTTCTCAGAAACGCTGCCAATCAGTGTGTCCAGAAGTCCATACAGCGTATTGATCATAGCGTCGAAGCGTGGGTCCGGCGAGCAGAAAGCCGTGAGGGCTTCAAAGCGATGCGCTTTTGTGTGCTTCACGCTGTCCAGGGCGCGCCGGGCGGAAACAAAGGCTTCCCCCGTCAGCCGGTTCACCGGTCCCACTAACCGCCCCGCGACGTCGCCGATCCCCACCCCGACGCGCAGAGCGAGCGGCCGGAACCGGCGCCGCAGGTCTAAAATTACTTCCGGCATGATCTCGGGTTTAGACCCGAGCGCCTGAATCTCGTCTCCCGCGGTAATCGCATAAGGCAGGCGAATCAAGCCTGCCGCCGCCTCCAAGCGCGAGACCACTCTCACCCTTTCCGCCAGCAGCGAGCGGAGGCGAGGCGTCAGGGTCGAGCCCACGACATCTGCAATCAGGACCGCACGGTATTTTATCTTCGTTTGCACAATTCCGTACAATATTACGGCTTTGCACGTTTTCGTGCAAGTATGAAATGCCGGGCTCTGCTCGGAGCGCGGCCCGATGCGAATGCTGGTCCCTCGACGGAGGAAACGGCGCGCTCCAGGTCAGCCGTCGGGCGGGCAGGAAACCCGTTGGAGCGGATGCTCGAATCGTGTAGGCTCTTTCCATGCCCGGCGCGCCACAAAGGTTTACGGTGGGACTCATTCAGATGGCGATGAGCCCGAGCGCGAAAGACAACCTTCGACGCGCGGTCGCGCTCATCAAGCAGGCCGCCCGCCAGGGCGCGCAGCTCGTCTGCCTGCCGGAGCTTTTCCGCTCGCCCTACTTCTGCCAGCGCGAGGACGCCGCCTTGTTCGACCTTGCTGAACCCGTGCCCGGCCCCACCACCCAGGCGCTGGGGAAGGTGGCGCGGCGGCTGGGCGTGGTCATCATTGCCCCGGTCTTCGAGCGTCGCGCCGCGGGAGTCTATCACAACAGCGCCGCGGTGATTGACGCCGGTGGTGAGTTGCGCGGGCTCTACCGCAAGATGCACATCCCGGACGATCCGGCCTACTATGAAAAGTTTTACTTCACTCCCGGCGACCTCGGATTCCGCGCCTTCGATACCGCGGTGGGACGCGTCGGGACGCTGATCTGTTGGGATCAGTGGTATCCGGAGGCGGCCCGCCTGGCGGCGCTCGCTGGCGCGAACGTTCTTTTTTATCCCACCGCCATCGGATGGCATCCCGCGGAAAAGGCGCGGCACGGCGCGGCGCAGCGCGACGCCTGGCAAACCATTCAGCGCGCTCACGCCATCGCCAACGGCGTGTACGTGGCGGTGGTGAATCGCGTGGGGCATGAGAAGCAGGGGAAAAGCGCCGGCATCGAGTTCTGGGGCTCGTCGTTCATCGCCGACGCCTTCGGCCGGGTCATCGCCGAGGCCTCGGCCGATCGCGAGGAGATTCTGCTCGGTGAAGTTGACCTCAACAAACTCGAGAACGTTCGCCGCCACTGGCCGTTCCTGCGCGACCGCCGCATTGACGCTTACGGCGGAATCGAAAAGCGGTTCCTGGACGAGGAAGACGAAAAGCGCGAGGACAGAAGTCAGTAAGAGGAGGTGTTTTCCATGACCCTTATCCGACGCAGTCTCATCGTCTCGCTCCTGACGCTGGTCGCGATTCCCGCTTACCCTGCGACGCTAAAGAAGATTGCTGTCATCGACCTGCCCGGCCCAGCGGGTAAGCGGTTCGACTACCTCACCATTGACTACAAGAATGACTATCTCCTCTCCGCTCACTTGGCCGCGGGGATCCTTTACGTGATCGACCTTAAGACCAACAAACTGGTGAAGGCCATACCGGGTGTGCCTGGTGTCGAGGGCGTGGCGTACGCGCCAGATTTGAACAAGGTATACACGTCCGATTGGTGGGAAAACAAGATCGGTGTGATCGATCTGGGCCAGATGAAAGTAATCAAGAAGCTGGCGACTGAGGCGAAGCCCGATGGCAGCGCCTACGCCGAACCCTTTCACAAAGTCTACGTTTCAGACGAGCGCGGGAAGGCAGAGGCGGTGGTGGATGCGACCGACGACAAGATTGTGAAGACCCTTCATTTTGACAGCGAGACCGGAATGCCGCAGTACGACCCCTTCGCACGCAAGGTCTACGTCAATCTGCAAGATCGGAACCTTTTCGCTGTTATCGATCCATCCGACGACTCCGTCGTCGGGCGCTATGCCGTTGGACGTTGCGAAGGCAATCACGGCATGGCGCTCGATCCGCGGCATCGCCGTGCATTTCTCGTCTGCGAGGGCAACAACTTGATTACGGTATTTGATCTCCAAAGGCACCAGCCCATTGCGTTCTTGCCCATTCCCTCTGGCGGCGATGTCGTCAAGTTCGATCCCGGTTTGAAGCGAATCTACGTTGCATGTTACAGCGGCGCGATTGCTGTCATCCAGCAAAAGGACCCGAACCACTATCAAAACCTCGAAGACTTTCCGGTCGCAAAGAAGGTGCACAGCCTGGCGGTCGACGTCAGCACCCATCGTGTCTACGCCCCGGAGCAGGAGGAAGACGGCCGCCCCGTCGCCCGGATGGTCGTTTACGATGCCCTCAGATAATACGGCGGGCTACCCACAGAGCGCGGTATCAAAAAGAAGTCAGGGCAAGGAGCCGGAAGTCAGAAGTCAGAAGGGTCCGTCAATCGTAAATCTAAAATCTAGAATCCAAAATCCAAAATCGCTGGGCTTTCGCATGCCGGCGGAATGGGAACGCCACGAGGCTACTTGGCTAGCCTGGCCCCACCACCGCGCCGACTGGCCGGGTAAGTTCTCGCCCATTCCCTGGGTGTTCGGCGAGATCGTGCGGGCGCTCGTTGCGGGCGCGTCCGGTGAGCGCCGGGAATCGCAGGAGATTGTCCGCATTCTGGTCAATTCTATGGCGCACGAGGCGCGAGCCCGCGCCGTCCTCGGGCGCACGGGCGCCGACGCCGGCCGGGTGGATTTCTTCCGCGTTCCGACCAACCGCGGCTGGACGCGCGACTTCGGACCGATTTTCATCCGGCGCGGCGGCCCCGAGCCCGAGGTCGCCGTCGCCGGCTTCCGCTTCAACGCCTGGGCGAAGTACCCCGACTGGCGGAAGGACAGCGCCGTGGCTGCGCGCGTCGCGCGCGCGCTGCGGTGTCGTGTGTTCCCGGCGCGAGCCCGCGGCCGCGCCTTCGTGCTGGAAGGCGGAAGTATTGACGTGAACGGCCGCGGCACGTTGCTCACAACCGAAGAGTGCCTGCTCGATACCAAGACCCAGCCCCGCAATCCTGGGCTCACCCGTCGAGAGGTGGAAGGCGCGCTCGCCGATTATCTCGGCGCGACCAACGTGCTGTGGCTGGGATGCGGCATCGCCGGCGACGACACGCACGGCCACGTGGACGACGTGTGCCGTTTTGTCGGCCCGCGCACGGCCGTCCTGTGCCGGGAAGACAATCCGCGCGATGCCAACTACGCGCCGCTGGAAGAGAATCGCGAGCGGCTGGAAGGCATGACGCTGGAGGACGGGCGGAAGATCGAAGTCGTGCCACTGCCCATGCCCGCGCCGCTTTTTTTCCGCGGCCAGCGCTTGCCGGCGAGCTACGCCAATTTCTACATGGCGAACGCCGCGGTGCTGGTTCCCACCTTCAACGATCCGAACGACCGCATCGCGCTCGGCGTTCTTTCCGAGGTCATCCGGGACCGGCCCGTGGTGGGGATTCACGCCGTGGACCTCGTGTGGGGACTGGGGACGCTGCACTGCCTGACCCAGCAGCAACCCGCCAGGCGGCGAAGAGAGCCGAAGGCCGGAGGGTGACGCAAGGGGCGGGTTATGGATCACCCGCGACCGCCTTCAGGATACTCTCGGCCCGCACTTGCGCCAGGTGCAGGAAGCGCGGGTTCCTGGCGATCTCTTCGAGCGACGGCACCATCAGCTCGGGATCCGCGAGCGCCCTGTTCTCGATGTCCGCCTCCACCTGCTGCAGCTCCTTCGGCAAACTCAGCGGATCGTACTTGATGGCATAGTCCAGCGCCTGGCGATGCTGCTCGGAGGTGGCGATTCTTTCAAAGAGATCGGTGAGCTCGCGCGCTTCGCGGCGTTCGGTGAAGTTGAACTCGACTTCGTTCTTCTCGGCGCCGCTCTCGTAGGTAAAGGTTTTGGCTCCGAGGTTGGCCACCTTCTTGTGACTCTCCAGGGCGAGGCCGCGGAAGTCATTAAGCTCGGCGGCGAGCGCGAAGAGACGGCTGGTGGTTTCGGCGGAGAGTTGCAGCGGGACCGGATGCGACGGGTCCGCGAGCGCGCGGCCTTCATAAGCTCCGGAGCCCTCGCGGTTGACCGAGATGAGCAGGAACTCCGGCACGCTGCCCTGGAGCGTGCGTGTGTACGTGAGTGTAGCGGGCGAAGAGACTGGCCGCGCGGAGAGGGATTTCAGGGGGAGGAAGACCGATACCGCGAAGAAGAGGCAGACGGAAAAGCCGAAATAGATTTCAGATTCCAGATTCCAGATTCCAGAAGATTCTATTCGCCCGTAACTCGCCACTGGCCACTCACCACTTGCCACTGATCACTCGTCACTTCGCTTGGGCGAAGGCTTGGAGCTCGCTCTCCGCGATGTCGAAGTTGGCGTAGACGTGCTGCACGTCTTCGTGGTCTTCCAGCTCCTCCATCAGCCGCAGCATCTGCCCGGCTTCCTTGCCGGCGAGCTTGACGTGAGACTGCGGGATCATCTCCACTTCGGAGGCGGCCGGAGTAATGCCTTCCGCCTTGAGGCGTTCCACCACCTGCGGGAAGGCCGCCGGCGAGGAGAAGATCTCCCAGTTGCCGTCGTCTTCGTTCATGTCGTCGGCGCCAGCTTCGGTGATGAGGTCGAGCAGCCTGGCTTCGTCCGCCTTATCCTTCTCGATCACAATGTAGCCCTTCTTCGAGAACATCCAGGCCACACAGCCGTTCGAGCCCAGATTCCCGCCGTGCTTCCCGAGAATGTGCCGGATCTCGGAGAGAGTCCGGTTCTTGTTGTCGGTGGCGATTTCGAGCATCAAGGCGGCGCCGCCCGGGCCGTAGCCCTCATAGACGGACTCTTCGTACGTGGCGCCGGGAAGCTCGCCGGTGCCCTTCTGAATGGCGCGCTTGATGTTGTCGGCCGGCATGTTCTCGGCTTTGGCGGCCTGGATGGCCCCGCGCAGGCGCGGATTCGAGTCGATGTCGCCGCCCCCGATGCGGGCCGCCACGCTGATTTCCTTAATCAGCTTGGTGAAGATCTTCCCGCGCTTGGCGTCGAGCGCGCCCTTCTTGTGTTTGATGGTCGCCCATTTGGAATGCCCAGACATGGCAAGTCACCTTGGCGCGAACGTTGCAGCGGCCCCGCGGGCGTCCATCCACGGGAAAAAGGCCGCTGAATTTCGACGAGCAAAGATTCTAGCATACTCTTCAAAGCCGCGCTATCGAAGCGCCGAGTGGGTAGTGGGTCAGTTTGGACGTTGTAGCGCCCGCCGCGGCGGGCGGCCTTTTCTTTTCAATTGAATTCGCCGCTCATAGAGCGGCGCTACAGCAAACTGACCCACTACCGCCGAGTGGCGACTGGCCGCCGGCAGCAGGCGATTCGGCAATCCCGAGCAATCGGGCCAGCCAGGGGATATGCTCCCTGTCTGTGTTGACGGGAAAGGGCATTCCGGCTTGGAGTGTCAGTCTTTGGGCTATATTCGGCGCGCGCGTTGATTGCAAAAGATATTCCGGCTTCGAGCGTCGCGTGAGTTCGCTCTGGAGCCTCAACGGCGCCGGGACAGACCCCGATCATATCGGCGCGCACCCAGGGCGAACTTCGAGAGCCTGCTTGGAAGCTGGCGAGCCAAGACTCATGACTTGGCGGCGTAGGAAAGCGGCAACGTTTGCAGCCGGACTCGTCCATCCTCACCAGTCTAGACCTTCAAAATGAGAGGATGGAGAAAACTGAGAAACGTGAGACGGTTTATTTTGGAGCCATGTTCTCAGCGGGTTACGAGGCGTCAAATCGCTTCAGGAACGATCGGGCGGGAAAAGTGGGGAGAATCTCCACACAAGTTGGACCGGGCCTAGAAGTAAATCTTCAGGGCCATCTGAGTAATTCTCCGCACGCCGAGCCGGTCAGAAAAAAAGAGGGCGCCCACAGGGCGCCCTCACGTTTGAGAACTGCGTTACCCTGAAGTCCAGCAGCGGCTAGAAGTTTACCCTCAGGTTGAAGTTGATGCTGCGGCTGCCGCCGTCGAAGAGGCTCGGGATACCGAAACCGGTGCCTTGCGAGGTCAGTCCGGCGTCCTCGAGGAACGGATCGATGCTGCCGAAGTTGGGATGGTTGAATACGTTGAGCATGTCCATTCGCCACTGCACGTTCACGCGTTCCGTGACCCGAACCTCCTTCGAAAGGGAGAAATTGCCGATGTTCGTGTGGTAGTCGCGGACGGTGTTGCGACCAACGTTCCCGAACGGAGTCCCGAAGATCGAGTCAGCCTCCTGGCCGTTGGCGATGAAACGAACCTGGCTGGACGTCACGTTCACGACACTGCCACTGGCGTTGGCTGAGTTGAAGCTGATGAGCTGGTTGGGCGCCGAAGAGCACCCTACCCCTAGCGCATTGCAGGCGTCGCCGGCGTAAATGCCGACCGCCGACAGCGGAGCGCTGGGGCTGCCGGCGAACGGACGCGCTGTTTCGAAGATGCCGGCAAAAGCGCCATCGAAGGCGGTGTCATAGAACGAGTTGGGGCCGGAGAAGGTGTTCAAGAAGATCTGGCTCGGCGTGAAAGGCTGGCCGCTGGAGAGCTGGTAAGTGCCCGCCAGACTCCAGCCACCCAGGATGTGTCCGAGGATTCCGTGCTGGCTCCGAAACGCCGGAATTTGCTCGACGAAGCTGATGGTCCAGTTTTGCGGGATATCGAGACCGGAAGGCCCATGCTCGCCGCTCAGAAAGTTGAAGGGGCTCTGGGAGAAAGCAGAGGTCCCGCCAGCGGCAAAGGTGCCGAAGATTTCGCTGGCGTTGTCAGTGGTCTTGCTCCAAGTGTACGCCGTGTGGAGCGTAAGTTGGTGGGCCAAGTTCGTCACCCGAAGCTCAGTTTGGAGACCTTCGTAGTCAGAGACACCGGTGTTGGTGCGGGTCCGCAGCACGCCCTCGTTGCAGTTCACGCGGCCGACCGCTTGCGGCACTATGGCCTGGGAGGCAGGGCAGGGCGTGACGCCGGAAGGAACCAGATTCGGGAAGACGGCTGCGATGCCGGCGATTTCGGGGTTGCCGTTGATGGACTGGAAGAGGTTTCCGCCGTGGTTGCCGACGTAACGGACCTCGGCAACGGCATTGGGAACGAGTTCGCGCTGGATGCCGAACGACCATTCCTGTGCGTGGTCCGCCCGGAAGTTCGGAGTCACGCTGGTCTGGTTAAAGGAACGAGGATCGGCAACACCGAGGGTGAGGAAGGGCGCGAGCTGGTTGCGCACCGCCGGACCCAGAGGTGCAGCTTGGAGAGGATTGGCGGCCGCTGTCGCGCCGGCGAGCGTCTGTGCCAGCACCTGTGGAGCGGAACTCGCGATGTTCAGGTAGATGTTGTAGTAGGGGGGATCGTAGGAGAGGCGATAGCCTCCACGAAGCACCGTCTTTCCGTTGCCGTGCGGCGTGTAAGCGAAGCCTGCGCTCGGCCCAAACTGGTTCTTGGGGGCCGGAAGCGCTGGGAAAGTGCGGACGCTGAGCGGTAGGGAAGGATTGAAGAACGGCGTCGAGCCCGACTCGTTCCTGGTGTCGAGGGTGTTAAACAGAGTGGCCGGCTGTCCGAAGTAGGTGTAGGTCAAACCCAGATTCAGAGTCAGGTTCGATTTCACGCGGTAGTCGTCCCCGAAGTAGAAGAAGGAGTCGTGCTCGCGGAAATCAAGGTTGGGACTGCCGAGCGTGATGCTGACGGTCCTCGGGACATTCAGGGCAAAGTTCTGGAAGTTAGAGAACCTGAACTGGCCGTTAAAGTTCGGCAGGAACACATTCGGTGAGCGCTGGTAGCTGAGGTTCGTGCCCGCCTTGAACTCGTGCGGGCCGTGGACGTAACTCCAGTTGTCCTGGAACTGGTAGGTGTTCACGATGCGTCCTTGCGGCGCGTTGGTAGCCGGGCCGAAGCCTGTGAACGGGGCGGAGATATTGACGTTGGTCAGGCCATTCGCTATGTTGCCCTGATTGGGAACCGTGTTCCCGATGCCGTTCCCGCCGAATTCCACATTCAGGCGGCCGTAGCTCAGCCGCGCCTCGTTCACCATGGTGGCAGAGAGGGTGCGGGTCCAACTTACGCCAAAGTCCTCGCCAAAGGACGGGACATTGGCCGGATACCCCACCGCGGCCGTGCCAAAAGGATCGATGTCGAGTGGGGTGGCCTTCTGGTAGAGCCAGCGGCCGTAGAAGCGGTTCTTATCGCCGTTGAAGTCGAGTCGGGCGGTGTAATCATACTGGTGGGTGGGAGTGGACAGCGTCCGCTGCACGCCGGCGAACTCTGCCATGCAGGGCGTGCCGTTCGCGGCCGTGAGTGATTCGGTGGTCGGAGTGCCGCTCGGAGTTGGATTTCCGCCCGTGATGCCGTAAGGCCCGAAAGCTGCCAGGGCCGCGATGGTATTGCTGCCGGGGAAGCAACCCTGGAGCGTGGCGAGCCCGGCGGGAGTCGGGGTCAGACTGCCGGTGGAATCCACGCTGGTCTGCTCAATGATGTTGTCATCAAATCCGCCGAAGACGAAAGCCTTGTCTTTCTTCAGCGGCCCGCCGATGCTTGCGCCGCTGAACTCGTTGTTGAACGTGGGCACCTTCGTTAGTCCCTGGAAAGCCTTCTGCGCGTTGCTCAGGCTGTTGAGCTTGGAGTTGCCCTCGGTGCCGAAGACGTCGCCGTGCCAGTCGTTGGTGCCCGACCTGGTGATAATGTTCACCACGGATCCAGAATTGCGACCGTACTCAGGACCGAAATTGTTCGTGACGATCTGATATTCCTGAACGAAATCGGGGTTGGCCAGGAAGAGATAGGGACCGCCCACGGAGTTATCGTTATTGTTCTGGCCGTCGATCTGCTGGTCGTTGTTGCGACCGCGCAGACCGTTGACCGCGAACCCTGGACCATTGGTGTTGGAAAAACCCAGATCGCGGTTGTTGACCACGCCGGGCACCTGCAGCGCCAGAAAGTCCAAGCCCTGGGCGAGCGAGAGCCCCGGAAAGGCCTGGATTCCGGCGTTGCTGACGGTATTCGTCACCTGGGCCTGCGTTGTCTCGATCAGCGGTGGCGCAGCCGACACTTCAACAGTCGTCGTTGTCTGGCCGACCTCAAGCTTGACCGAGCCGAGGCTTGCGTCCTGCGATGCACTCACGCCCACACCCGTCAAGGTCAGTGTCTTGAAACCCGACTGGCCGATTTCCACTTTGTAGGTTCCAACCGAAACCAGCGCGAGGTGGAACTGGCCCGCCTGATCAGTGACGCCGGTGTATTGTTCACCCGTCGACTCGCTGGTGGCCTTGATAGTCGCACCGGGCACCACCGCCCCGGTGCTGTCCACCACGCTCCCAGAAATGGAGCCCTTCACTACTTGCGCCAGCGCCATGCGGGAAAGACCACAAAGCAACACACTGAGAGCAAGAACTCGGACGAGCATCCCCTTGTACATGCTTTCCTCCTGTTTCAAGTTTGACTTGGCGATCTCTTCTTGCCGGAGGGAAGTCGTGAAAACCAGGGCCGCTGGCGGACAGAGAGTCCGCAGCATGCAATGCCCTCATCGTGGCGAGTGGGACCTTGGCCCTCCGGCAATACAAGGTCCCGGCAGGCAACCTAGCACCCTCACAACCAAAGTGTCAATCTTTTATTAATTGTCTGTTAACAGGAACTTGGCGACGGGAGTGCCTGCCCAGAGCTTGGTTGGGGATACGGTGAGGCGTATTGGACTTCCAAAAACAATAAGGTAGGACGGGTTGGAGAACCCGCATCGTAACAAGCCTTCAGTAGCGCGCGTCTGTGGCCCGCGTTTTTCGCAGCACATGGAGTCGCCCTACAAAGCGTTTTTCGCGGCTCATAGAGCCACGCTACAAAAAAGCGTCCCGACCGAGGTCGGGACGCTTGTGAAGTTGAGCTAGGTGCGAAGGCTAGAAGTAGAACTTCGCGCCCAACTGAATCAGACGTGAAGGACGAGCCGAGAACTCCTGCCCGAAGGCCGAGCCGGCGTTGATGTCAGTCACGATGCCTCCTGGGTTGAACTGGGTGTGGTTGAACAGGTTGAAGAATTCAAACCGCAGCTCCAGTCTGGTGCTCTCGGTGATCCGGGTATCTTTGAACAGCGAGAAATCGAAGTTGTTGATTCCCGGACCGCGCAAGAGGTTGCGCCCGGCGTTGCCAAAGGTGCCGAACGCTTCCGGCGCGAAGCCGTTGGGGTTGAAGAAGTAGTTGCCGGTGAGGCCAGGAGCCGGCGAACTGTTGCGCGGGTTGAAATACTGCGCCGGCGCCACCACGTTGGGAACGTCGGGGCATTGGTAGAAGGTGAAGGCCGTGCAGGTCAGGGAGCGGAAACCGCTGTCGATCACATCCAGCGGGAAGCCGCTCTGGAGAGTTGTGATGCCGGCGATGGTCCAGCCATCGGTGAGGCGGCTGGGCACCCACTGCATCGAGTTGAAGCGGCGCACGCTCGGCAGGGCGTAATCGTAATTGATCACCAGCCGATTGGTGGCGTCAAAGATCGAAGGCCCATAATCGAGATTGCGGTTGAACGGATTACTTCCCCGCAGCGACCCGAATCCGCCGAATCCGCCGCCGCCGAAGCCGGAGTTTTCAAACCCTGAACCGTTGTCCATGGAGCGAGACCAGGTGTAAGCGGCCTGGAACTGCAGCCCGTGAGCGAAGTGCCGGTTCAAGCTGGCCTGGAAGGCATTGTAGTTGGAGTTGCCGACCGTGGCCACGTTGCCGATCGAACCAAAGATGTTCCCCGGCTGGGCAAAGTTGTTGGGGAACAGCAGGTTCTGAATCAGGCTGTTGCCGGTGCAAGTCGGGTTGGCCGCGCAGCCCGCCGCGTTGATGCCGGGGTTGAGCTCGTAAGCGATGACCTCGTGATGAGCCAGCGCCCCGACGTAGCCGAGTGAAAGGATGGTGCTCGAGCCAAGCTGGCGCTCGATGGTGAAGTTGAAGTTCTCGGCGTACGGCACGGTGATGTTGGGGTCAAACACGCTAATCGAAAGCGGCTCGAAGAGCGCGAAGTTGATGTTGGAAGTTGGCCCGGCGAACGGAAACTTATTCGCAAGTGAGCCACGCCCCGCTACGTCCGTGAAGGGATTGGCGAAGCTGGGACTGAGTCCGATGTCGCCCACGCCCAGAGAGTTCTGCGCGAAGGGAGGCGAAGCGTTGAACTGCAGCGCCGTCTCGCCCTCGAAGCGGTTGAAGTAGAGGCCGAAGCCCCCGCGGATGCTGGTCGACCCGGCGCCGCCGGTCAGCCAGCCCCAGCTCGGGCTGTAGGCAAACCCGATACGAGGACCGAAGTCCTTATAGTGGGTGGTTCCGTAAGCGTTGCTCACATCGCCCTGCAGAACGTAACCCGCGGGCGCGGTCGGGAAGAGGGCCGACTGCTGACCCGGCCGGAAGGCGGGAGTGGCATGGTTGTTGTGATAGTTGTCGACCAACGGCGTGTCAATTGTCCATCCCACGCCGTAAGTCAAGGTGAAGTTGGGCCGCATCTTCCACTGATCCTGGGCGTAGGAGTAGTACTCCCGCGTCCGGGAATTGAGGATGTCGCCGCTGCCTTGAGCGTAGCTGTCCGGGATGCCGAGCAGGAAGTCCGCTCCCGCATTGCCGGTTGAGAATGACCCGGCGCCAGCAAACGTGAAGCTGCCGTCGTTGTTGTGCAGGAACGGGTTGTAAACCTCGAACCGCCGCATGTCGAAGCCGAATTTGAGGGTGTGGGCTCCGGCGACTTTGGTCAGGTTATCCGTAACCTGGTACACCTGGTCGATTCGCGGCTGAGGTCCATTGCCGGAGAATCCCAAGTTAAACAGACCGTTGACGGTCACGACCGGCAGACTCTGGTCTGCTCCTTGTTGCTGCGGGACGATCCCGGTGAACCCTGCCGAAGACGGCGAGACGGGGTTCTGCGGGGCGATCGCCTGGAAGTTGAAGCGCGAGTATCCGAAGCGCGCTTCATTGAGCGTGGTGCCGCCGAAGGTGTGGTTCCACGCCAGCGTGTACTGCTGGTAGTGCCTTGCGTCCACCTCGGCGAAGCCGGGGAGCGTGGCGCCCGTAAAGGGAAGCGCCGTGACGGTGGGATTGCGTTCCCAGAGGGCATAGCCCCAAATCGCGTCCTTGGGGCTGAAGGTATGGTCAATCCGCTCCAGGTACTGATCATCAACGCCGGTGATAATGGGGTTGAACTGGAAGTTGCTTCCGGCGTTGGGAAGCGGAACAAACTTGTTGAGCAAGCCGGACGAGACGGTATTGAAGTCCGCGGTCGGAATAAAACCCTGGGAAAAGATCGTCGAGTAGGGTGTTCCGGCTGCGAACGTCTGCCCGTTGTCGCCTACCAGCGGAAAGGGTGAAGTCTTGGTGGAAGTCTCCAAATCTGTGAAACCTCCGGTGCCGTTGCGCTGGTCGGCGGTGAAGACCGGCGTGTTGCCGCCGCCATTGCTGAGCTCCGGCTGACGGTTCCGGTTCCCCTGGTAGGAGAAGAAGAAGAACGTGTGATCCTTCCAGATGGGCCCGCCGATCGTCCCGCCAAACTGGTTCTGGTGGAACACCTGGGGCTTGGGCTGGAAGAAGTTGCGCGAGTTCAGGCTGGTATCGCGGTAGAAATCAAAGCCATCGCCGTGAAAGGCGTTGCTTCCGCCCTTGATGACGGCGTTCAGGATGGCGCCGGAGTTCCTGCCGTACTCCGGATTGATCGTGTTGGTCACCATCTTAAACTCGCCAATGGCGTCGGGGCTTGGAGTGATGAGATTGGTGTTCAGCGGGAAGTCATTGTTGTCGGTCCCGTTGATCAGGTAGCTGTTCTGCGCCGCCTGACTGCCGTTGGTGGCAAAGCTGCCGCGTCCATCGGACGCCGCGACCACCCCGGGCTCGAGTTGCTGCAACTGCACCCAGTTGCGCCCGTTGAGCGGCAGGTCCACGATTTGCTTGCTGTCCACCGTGGTGCCGAGCTCGATGCTCGTGGTCTCCACTTGGGCAGCGTTCGCCTCGACGGTCACTTCCTGTGTGGTTGTGCCCACCTCCATCTTGAGGTTCAATACGTAAATCTGATTCAACTGGAGCGGGATGTGGTGAGCCTGATAGGTTTCGAAGCCGGCGATCTCGGCCGTCACGTCATAGTTGCCGGGCGCCGGAAGTTGCACAAAGGCGTAATCGCCCGCGGCGTTGCTGGTCACCGTGGCCGCCACGCCGGTCGCCACGTTGGTGGCTGTCACTTTCACTCCCGCCACCACCGCGCCGCTCGGGTCGGTCACGGTGCCACGGATGGATCCGTAAACATTATCCGCCAGCGCCGCGCCCGCCGAAAGCAGGCCGAATAAGCAGAGAAGCAAGGCCCCGAACAAGAATCGCGGGACCGGATTCTTTCTCATAGTTCCTCCTTCTTTCTGTTTATTTAGCGCCCGAACCGGTCGAAAAAGTCAGCAACGGCAATCGACTGCTTCAAGGCGCAACAGTTTGTGCGGGGGATACTGGGAGAAATACACAGACCCGCGAGGGGCTGTTCTTACACCAATAATGCCAGCGTCAAAGAAACTTGGCGCTGGCACGGCCGCCAAACCGTCGACTCATGGTAGGGCAATCAGGCGGCCAAAGCAACTGTATTGATTAGCGGCTTATAAATGAATTACTTAGGCCTATTCCGGCATGGCGGGTTCTTATGAAAAACCGTAAATCTCGAGCTGCGATTCTGGAAATCCAAATATCCCCGGCACCGCGAGCTTGCCAAGACTGCCGGCGCGAATCAGGGCTAGTGCGCCAAGAACCACGGGGTCGTGGTGTCATCAGTCTTGAAGAAGTTCAGCAGCAGGTCCGTTACCTTGGTTTGCCCTGACGGGTCGGCGGGATGGTAGCCGTCGTACTCGAAATCCTGGCAGGTGTATACAAGACCGTCCAGCCGTCCGAGCATACCGTTCGACCAATCGTACGGGCCCCACGCCATCCAAGGCGCTTTCACGGCTCCCAGCGTGGGGTCGTAATTCAGGTTCGGATCACCGTTCAACTGATCCTCGATCGCGCCTCGCACCGCAAAGGCTGATTCGTACGCGTAAGGCTCCGGGTCTGACGGGGCGATGCCGTTCGAGTATCCCGCGTAAATACGACTTGAGTAGTAGGCCAGGGTGGCATTGGGAAAATTCGTGTGCACTGTCTGGGCCAAGGTCTCGTACTCGGTCTGAATGGTGGTGATGTCGGCTGGAAAGGTTCCGGTCGGGTTGGGATCAATGTCTTCAATCCAAACTGCAACCACTTGTAAATTTGTCACGCCAGCATTAGGAAGAAAGTAATTGAGAATCGTGGTCCAGTATGGGCTGGTCGGCTCCGAGATCAGTTTCAGGGACTCACCACCTTGCGCTCCGTTGACCACCACGAGCTTGGGATTCTTCAAGGGATCAGCCGTGAAATAATTCGCAAAGGTGTTGAACTCCTTATGCGCGGTTGAGATGCCAAGGGCCACCAGTGCTTCCTTGCCATTAAGGGGGTCAGGGTTGCCGTTCGCGTCGAGCGGCTGGATGGCTTGCGCCAGCGCCACCCCGGCGGCATCGTGCGCCGCCGGACGCACGTTTGACCCGTTGCAATAAAGCCCGCCTTCGGTGCCGAGATAGGTTCCGGTGCCGAGGTCGGTGACCGGCACGAGCGGCATCGTCGTGTTGGCGATGTTCCAGGAGATATTGTTGCAGGCAGCGCCCGTGGGTGCATCGACCGTCAGCGAGAAGGGCTCAATGTCAGTCCCAACTGAATCGGTCGCTTCTATCGTAAACGAATAGGTACCTTTCTGCACGGACGGGTCGAGTGTGCCGCTGATGACTCCCGCGCTGGAAAGGGTGAGCCCGGTGGGCAGGGTTGTGCCCCCATACAACTGCCAGGTCAGCGGACCGTTGCTGCTGGCGGCTTGGAGAGTCGCCAGATATGCCGCGGACTGGGTGGCCGGAGGCAGATTCGCCAAGCTTGTGATGATAAGCGACGTAGGCGCCGTGCCGGTTCCAGTGAAAGCGGCGCCGCTAACAGGCAACACGTCGTAGACCGCCTCCAGGGTGCCTGTGTAGGCTACCGTGGCCGAGGGAGCGAAGGTCACGCACACCGCGAGCGACTGCCCGGGATTCAGCGTCGTCGCGTTGGTAGGCGCCTGCACCGTGAAATTGAGCGAGGAACTCTTCACCGACATCACCTTCAGCGCTGTTGTCCCGATGTTTGAAATCGTCACCGTTTGCGGGACGCTGGCTGTACCTTCGGTCTGATTGCCGAAGCTCAGGGTGTTCGGAGTAACCTGGGAAATGGCGCCGGTTGAGATTCCGGTGCCCGACAGTGTCACGATGGTTGGCACGGAGCCCTTAACGCAAAACGTAAACGTACCGGTGTAGGTCCCGACGGCCGTGGGGGCGAAAACGACACGGTAGCCCTGGTTCTGTCCTCCCATGATCGTGTTGGGCGCAGTGCCACTATTGAGCTGGAATGCGGAACCTGTAATCGTGAAGCTCATGACGGTTATCGGAGTCTTGCCGGTGTTGGTCACCGTAATCGTCTTCGGGGAGCTCGCCACTTTGACCGACTGGTTGCCAAACTTGAGTGACGAAGGGCCAATGGTGAAAGATAACGCGGCCGCCTTCGAAGCAAAACCGACTGACAAGCAGAAACCCGCCAGCAGCAGAAGCGAAACTCTTCGAGCCATTAGGTATCCCCCCGGGGTCACGATTTGGCCTTCATGAACAAGCCTGGCCGGCACAACTCAACATCGGTTCACAACTCGCGGGAACGCCGGTCGAACGACCGAACTTCGGCTGCTCCCCCTTCTCAACGCGACAATATAAACTGGTCTTCGAGGCGGCTGTCAAGACACTAATTAATTAATGCCGGCCCTTACATGGGAGAAGGACACATCCGCCGAGACGCCGCTACGGCGCCACGTACCCGGCCGCGGCGATCTCGCCGAGCGCCTGACCGATGATACTGGTGGCGGCGTCATCTCCTGTCGGCACCGCCACTCGATTGGCGTAAGCCGCAAACGCCAGGCGCCGGCCCTCCATCGTGGTGACGTACCCGGCCAGGCCCTTGCCGGTCACCATCAGGTTCTTGTTCAGAGCGTCGTAGGCGCCATAGGTGCCCGTTTTGGCGTGGACGTGCCCGGCGGCGGGCGATTGCGGCTGAATGTTCCACAGCGTCCCGTCGCGGCCCAGGATCGGCAGGGCGTTGAAGAACACATCGAAGTTCTTTTGTTTGGACATGTAGGCCAGGTAATGGACGATGAAATCGGGCGTGAAAAACGCGGCCTCGGAGCCGCCCGCGCCGTCCGCCTGCGATGCTCCGCTCAAGTCGAGCCCCGCTTTTTCCAGGAATCCTCGCTCCAGGTCAAACCCCGTCTGCTCGATTTCCGTCGTCTTGTGAGCGAGCACCGCGCCCAGGATGGACGGTGTGACGCTGGCGTGCAGGTTCTGGCTCACTTTCAAGGTTACTTTGATCTCTTGGGACAAGGGCGGCGAGACGTGCTCGGCCAGCAGGTTGGCCGGCGTGTAGTCGGAAGACACCGGAAGATTGGCAACGGGTGCGCCCGACGGCCCCGATGGCAATGGCGCCCGTACTCCGGCCTGGCACAACGCCTCGGCCAGCACGAACTCCGCGAACCGGCTCGGTTGGGGCACGTCGTAGTTGAACAGAATCGAAGGTTTGCCGAGAGGCATGCTGCCGGTCACCACCACCGTGCGGCTGCCGTCGGGGCTCTCGAGGTCCTTCGCCCACTTGATGTCCGCCTCGGAATCTGCGGCGCCGGTGGTGGCCTGGTTCACGAATCGCGCATAGGCCGTGGCGGGGGAAACGCGCAACTCGACCGGCGCTCCAAGCGTGGCTCCCGGGCTCGCCGTGACGTCGATGATGTTGTCGTTCACGACCACGGGCGAGATGATGGAGCCGGTGCCGAGTTCGGCCTCGCCTTCGGGAAAGAGGCGAGTATCCACCAACACCCGGCCCGCGATTCGCTTCACGCCGTGCGCCGCCACTTGCGCGGCCAGTTCCCGAATCACCAGCAGGGGATCGCCGGGCACGGCCCGAGTGTCCACGCTCCCGCCGTAGCAATGGTCTTCGTTCTCAAAGGCCATAGTGCCGTTAGCCTGAATGCGGCCTGAGAGGTTGGGGTCGCCGCTCGCCACCAGTACCAAGTCGCCCTTCAAGGTCCCGTTTTTCTTGAGGCGCCCGATACGGTAAACGCGCGTGTGGAAGCGGAAGTCGGCGCCTAGCAGTTCGAGCGCGGTGCCTTCGGTCAGGAGCTTGGTGGTGGAAGCGGGCGTGAAGAGCTTCTGGGCGTTGAGCTCATACACGGACTTGCCGCTGTCGAGGTCGAAGAACTCGATGCCGAAACTTGCGTGGCGGAACTCTGGACGATCAATCACCCGCCCGATGCGCTCACTGAGGCTGCCCCCCCGCGGCGAAGCGGTTTGACCGGTCAGAGCCGGTGAGAGGCTAGCGGCGAGGGCGAACACCGCCAGTCCGAGGGCCCATCGTGTGCCTGACCGGGTGCTTGACATATGACAACGGCGAACGGTTAACTTACCTGCTCGTCCGAATCGTGTCAATACAGTGAACCGGTCGCGCTCGTCTACCTCGACAACAATTGCGGCGCCTGCCATAATCCTCCGGGGCGCCGCTGGCTCCGTTCGAGGTCATCCTTACCGGGGAGACTTGGATTCTATGAGTGTGATGCGCAGCGTGCTCCTGGCCGGATCCGCAAGCCCTTGGCTGCGCGAACGCGCCACTCGCTACGGTTTTGTGCGGCGCGCCGTCTCGCGATTCATGCCCGGCGAGACCGTGGACGATGCCCTCACCGCCGCCAGCGAATTGCAGCGGCACTCCATCGGGACGATCTTCACCCAACTCGGTGAGAATATCCACGACGCGTCGGAAGCGGGCGGCGTCACCGAACACTACCTCGACGTGCTCGGTCGCATCCGCGCCTCCAGCCTCGGAACCGAGCTCTCGGTAAAGCCGACGCAACTGGGCCTCGATCTCAACCCGGAACTGTGTTACCGGAACCTCGAGCGAATCATCGAACGCGCGGGCGCGGCGAGCGTGGTTTGGATTGACATGGAGGCCAGCAACTATGTGGACGCGACGCTCGATCTTTGCCGGCGCGCCCGCGCGGCTTTTCCGAACGTCGGCGTCTGCTTGCAATCCTACCTCTACCGCACCGCGGAAGACTTGAAGGCGCTCGTGCCGCTCGGCCCAGCCATTCGCCTCGTGAAGGGCGCCTACCAAGAGCCGCCTGACCGCGCCTTCCCGCACAAGAAGGACGTGGACGCGAATTACTTCGCTTTGGCCCAACAATTGTTGAGCGATGAGGCTCGCGCCGCAGGAGTGCGCGCCGCCTTCGCCACCCATGACACGAAGCTGATTCGCCGCATCGCGGAGCTTGGGGAGTCGAGGAAGCTGGGCAAAGATGGCTTCGAGTTTCAGATGCTATACGGAATTCAGCGTGGCGAGCAACTGCGCCTCGCCCGCGAAGGCTGGCGGTCCCGCGTCCTCGTCGCTTACGGCAGCTACTGGTTTCCATGGTACATGCGGCGCCTGGCGGAACGGCCCGCCAACATTTTCTTTGTATTGCGCAACCTGTTTGCGGCGTGATGAAGGAGAACGGATGCCATCTAAGAATGACGTCTACGTGGGAATTGATCTCGGCGGCACCAGCATCAAGGCGCTGGCCGTGGACGCGCGGCACCGAATCCTGGCGGAAGAGAAATTGCCCACCCGGGCGTCGCTGCGGCCGGACCGGGTGATTGGGGACATCGCCGGCCTGGTGATCCAGGCTGTCAACGCGGCAGGACGGACGCGGCACAACTTGCGCGGCGTCGGCATTGGCGCGCCGGGGGCCATCGACCCGAAGCGCGGTGTGGTTCACGAGGCGCCGAACCTCGGCTGGAAGGAAGTGCCGCTCGGACGCGACCTCAAGAAGCTGCTGCGCGTTCCGGTGATGGTGGACAACGACGTGAACGTGGGCGTAATGGGAGAGCACGCGCTCGGCGCCGGCGGAAAGACCCAGGAGATGGTGGGGATTTGGGTCGGCACGGGAATCGGCGGCGGCATCATCAGCCGGGGGAAACTCTATGAAGGCAGTCACGGAGGCGCCGGCGAAGTGGGCCACACGGTTCTCGTGGTGGACGGCCCGGTGTGCAGTTGCGGGCGCCGCGGCCACGCCGAAGCCCTGGCCAGCCGCACGGCGATGGAGCGCGACGTGCGCGCGGCGATCAAGGCCGGCCGCAAGAGCGTGGTGCTCGATATCATGAAGAGAAAGAACAAACCGCGCATGACCAGCAGCGTGATCCACGCGGCGCTCAAGAAGCACGATCCGCTGATGCGCGAAGTGATGCAGCGCGCCGAGTACTACCTCGGCGTTCTGGTCTCGAACATGGTGAACCTGCTCGGGCCGGAGCGCGTGGTGATTGGCGGAGGCCTGGCGGCGCGGCTGGGCGAGAGCTTCGTCGCGCCCATCCGGGCGACGGCGCTCGAGTACTTCCTGCGCCCTGACGATCTGCGGCGCGTGAAGGTGGTGCCGGCCGCGCTGGGTGACAATGCCGGGGCGCTCGGCGCCGTGATCCTGGCGCGGCAACGGCTCGGCTGAAGGTGGAGCGCCTTGCCGGGCACTGAACGCCCACGGGTGGGCGCAAAGGATGGGCGAATGAAACGAACCAGGCTGTGCTTTCTCGCGGCGTTGCTTGGAGTGGCGACGCTCGCGGCAGCGCGGCGGAACGCCGCCGCGCCGCCGGGGCAAGACTCGCAAATCCGCGCCGTACTGGACGCTCAGGTGGCGGCGTGGAATCGCGGCGACGTGAATGCCTTTATGCAGGGCTATTGGAAGTCGGAGAAGACCGAGTTTGTCGGCTCGCAGGGCGTCCTGCGCGGCTGGCAGGCGGTGCTCGATCGTTACCGCCGCCAGTATCCTGACCGCGCTGCGATGGGCCACCTGACTTTTTCTGATCTCGAGATCAACGTGCTTGCGCCTGATGCCGCGCTGGTGCTCGGCCAGTGGCAACTCGAACGCGCCAAGGACCGTCCCGGCGGCGTATTTACTCTGGTGTTCCGCAAGTTCCCCGAAGGCTGGAGAATCATTCACGATCACACCTCAGTGGTTCAGTGAGTCAGTATCTCAGTAGTTCGGTTATGTCAGGATGATCAAGCCGTGTGCCGGACGGGCTGTGTCTGGTTGGGCTGAAGTACTGACCGACTGAAATACTGACCCACTTCTCTCACAATGAATCGAAGAAAACCATATAAGACGACCCCCACAAATGCGTGGGAATCGAGCCGCGCGGCTGGCTGGTGAGGATGATGTGAAAGCCGCGGTCGCCTGACCCGAGGCGCGAGAGCACGTCGTCGCCGGATGGGCCTGACGGGCCGGGCAAGCCGACGAGGCGCGGCTCGATGAGCGCCAGCTTTTCGAGCGCGGGATAGACGGTTTCCGATGCGTGCCCGCAACCACTCACGAAGCCGTCGGTCACAAACTCCATTTGGGCGTTGATCTCGTAGAAGTGCCAGGCGAGACAGGCGCAGAAATTGACGGCTTTTTCAAACTTCGCGAGGCTTGGCTGGTCGGCCGCCGCGAGGCGTGAATCGAACACCAGCACCACGCGGCGCTCGTCCTCGCGGGTAAACTCGCGCACCTTGAGGTCGCACGCCTTGGCTGTGGCCTTCCAGTCCACGTGGCGCGCCGAGTCGCTCTCCTGGTAGTCGCGGATGGCGTAGAGGTCGTGGCCGCGCCCCTTCATATCGCTTTCAAGCTCGCCCGTCAGGAGCGGCAGGATCTCGTAGAACTCCTCCGTCGGCTGCACGCTCGGCAGAGCGATGATGTCGCGGCCGAGCGGCGCCTCGCGCCGCTTGCCCAGCAACCCAAAGGGGAATTTCGTGCCGATTCGGAAACCCTGCTGGGTGTACCGCCCGCGGCGGGCGAAGGCCAGCTCGACCGGGCGGACGGCGGAGGCTCGACGAGGAATGTAGGCTAAGTAAGTAGGCAACATGGGTAACGCGCGCGCGTCGGCTAGCCCGATCGCGGCCGGGTCCACGGCGCTGCGGGCGTGGCGGCCTTTTGCTGGAGCGGGGATGGAGATGGTGACCGAAAAAGAGGGGAACAGCCACTTGCGGTTGCGGAGTTCGAGCCGTCCGGCCACCGGGTCGCCGGCAAAGATGTGTTCCGGCAGGGTGAAATCGATCTCCAAGCCCGAGAGCACAATCTTCGAGAGGATGCCGGAGACCAGGATGCCGGCAAGGAGGCTCGCAAGGACCATGAAGAGCAGGTTGTTGCCGGTGTTGAGCGCCGCGATCACGATGACCGCGATGACGCCGAGGTAGACCAATCCCTCGCGCGTCAGCTCATACTCGATCTTCACCATCCAGCGGTCGAGCGAAGTTCGCCGGGCGAGGAACGGCACCGTCTTCAGGGCGACAAACCCGGCCACTAGGAGCGAAAGCACGGCCACGGCGGCGCCCAGGCGAAAGTTTCCGGCCTCGCGCAGGGCGGTGGAGTACAGGGCGAGGAAGAATGAAAAGGTGAGGCCGAAGAGCGCCAGGAAGAACCGCCGCCAGCCGGGTCGGTCGGTGTTGCGGGCCATGGCGCGGACATCCTGCCAGAAGCTTCCGGTGAGGGGTTGGGGAGCGGTTGCCATCAGCGCCCGCCCCTTCGAATTGGCAGTGCATACATGGAGCTTGTTGATTCTGAATCACATTCCAGCTTCGAGGGACAGGCTCTCGGTACTAACTTCTCGAAAATTGCCGGTAAAATGGCGCTAATCGAATGATAAACAAGCAGATAATTCGGTTTGCCTCGTTTCCTGTGATTTCTTGCTATCACATTAAAATCAAAGACTTTAAGTCGATTGGCTTTGATTGGCTTCATTCGTCGCGGGTTCGGGAGTTGAACGGGCACGATTCGAAGCTGCGGGAGGCACACCATTTCTCGCGACACCGGAATGGTACAACGAGGGCGCGGAGTTTGTCAAGTGGTAAATGGTGGGTGGCGTAGACGCGGCGCCACGCCCGTCCCAAAAAAGCGCGATCTGCTTCAGTGTCTTTGGTGTAAATTACTACGTCGGTTGCATTTATCACAGGAAAACCTTTTAGTGAAAATGAAAACCTAGCGCGGCTCGGCGCAGAGATTGTCGACTGCTTGATCTAGTGAACTACGCTCGGGAAGGTAAGGACTCGGTCTGAGGTCGTCCTTGGCTTCGTCGGCGCACAACTGCTTGATCTTGTCTTGATGTTTGTCGCAGATATCGTCGAGCAACGCATCAAAGGGATCATGCTCGAAGTGCTCTTCTACCGTGCACAAGTGCTTCAGAGCGTTGTGGGAGGCATCATGGTTGGCTTCTATCAGCCGTACCCCGGCGAGGGCGGGAAACTCATCCACTGTTTTTGATCGTGAACCTACCAATTTTCGGGCCAGCAGAACTTCTTTACCTTGAGGCACATCGAAGGCACCGTCGGCCCCTTCGATGTGTAACGAGCCTCGCAAGGCCGAGACAATCATTGCGTGGAGCGTGACGACGACCTCGCCCAAGCTCTCGCCTCCAGATCCCGCCGTTATGGAGAGATTCCCGGCGTCCAGGCGCGCCAACAAGGCTGATTTTCCAGGATTGAAGAACTCGAGCCTGCCCCTAGAAATGTCTGTTACCACTCGTCTGCTGTCTCGATGAAACGACACGTCCGTGTGACCGCCAACCAGGATTCGGCTCCCTCCAACAAGTGTCAGGTTCGCAGTGCCATCCCGAACTGTCAGCTGGTCTCCGTCGAGAATTACCTGGTTGGCTGGAGGTGAGTCGCCCCCCAACCTTGCATTACGCGAACTACCAAGCACGCCGACAACACTCGAGCCAGTCGGCGTCAACGCGGGTGGATCAACCGCGTCCCTGAAGCCGGAAAAACTGTGGATCACTTTGAAGGTCTGCGCCTGCGCCGATGGGGTCGCAACGAGCCCCACGAGCAAAGCCAGGATGCAAGTCCCCCAATCGAGGTGCGATTTTGCGTTCTTCATGGCTGAGTGTCCTTTCGCGTCGAGCGTTTCACTTGCGACGGCGGCCGCACGGCGGCGAAGCAAGGCTACTCCGCGCGGGGCGGAGGCGCAAGTGGCGACGTGGTTAACGGCTGTCGAAAGCCCTCCTTTATCCGACTCGCTACGCTCGTTACCCTTTGCTGCGCTCAGGACAGGGCTCTCTCCCGCCGCGGCGGCGAGCTTACGGGAAGGCTTGGCGGAGATATTCACGGTGAACCGTTTGGGGCTGCCGCCCCGCCTGGCTCGCTGCCGGGTCACGGCCAATATTATCGAAAGCCCGCACAGCGGCGTGAAGCTCCGCACCCGGCGAGTCTGTCGGTGGCGGGACGGGCAGATGGTCTTGCGCTGGGCCGCCGCGGCCTTGCTCCTGACCGAAAAGCATTTTCGCAGGATTAGGGGCTGCCGGGACCTGTGGATGTTGAAAGCAGCCTGGGAGGAAAATCCAGCTTCATCGCAGCAAAGGGTGGCGTAAAATGAACCGGGCCGCCGCTCACCTCCAACGAATCTCGGACACCCTCTTCCCATGTCACTGATCCTCCTTATTGTCGTCTTGGTGCTCGTGTTTGGCGGGGGCGGAGGCTATTATGGTTATCGGAGATGGTGTTCGGGTGGAGGCATCGGGATCGTTGGGGTAGTCCTGCTCGTTCTATTGCTCTTGTACCTGTTCGGCAAATTGCGTCTGTCCCTTTGAGGTTTCCTGGGGCATTTCCATGGGTAGACTATAACCCCTAGGGCGGCCAAGAATACAGGAGTGTTGATTATTGCTTGGATCGGACAAAGTAAGCGTTTCGAGGCAATGTACGCCCAGCGGCCACGCATCTACAGCGCGCCCGGCAGGGTGAACCTGATTGGCGAGCATACCGATTACAACGACGGGTTCGTCATGCCCGCCGCGATCGGCCTCCGCACCTGGGTGGCCGTCGGCTCGCGCTCGGATCGCAAGCTCAAGGTCTATTCCGGGAGCTTCTCTGAGAGCGCGGAATTCGATTTGGACGCTCGCCCGGCGCGCCTTCGGCCCGATTGGAGCGATTACGTGTTCGGGGTCGCCGTGATGCTCGAGCGGGCTGGCCACCGATTGCGCGGGGCCGATATGCTGATCTCGGGCGAGGTTCCGATGGGCGCCGGGCTCGGTTCCTCTGCCGCTCTGGAGGTTGCCACTGGGTATGCCCTGCTGGCGAATTCAGGTGTGCGCCTAGACCGCATCGAGCTCGCCAGGCTTTGCCAGCAGGCGGAGAATGAGTATGTGGGCACGCGCTGCGGCATCATGGATCAGTTTGTGTCTTGCTTTGGCCGCGCCGGGCACGCGCTGCTGCTTGATTGCCGGTCGCTCGAATACCGTCTCTTGGCGCTGCCAGCGGACGTGAGCCTGGTGATTTGCCACACCGGCGTCCGCCGTGAACTGAGCAACGTCGAATACAACAAACGCCGGTTGGAATGCGAAGCGGGGGTGAGGTCTCTCGCTCAGCATCTACCCCACGTGCGGGCGCTCCGGGACGTGACTCGGGAGGATTTGGAGCGGCACGGCGGCGATCTGCCCGAAGCCGTCTATCGCCGCTGCCGTCACGTGGTCAGTGAAAACGCCCGGGTGCTTGCCGCCGCGGCGGCGCTCGAACGCGGCGACCTGGCGGCCTTTGGCGCGCTGATGGGTGAGTCGCACCGCAGCCTGCGCGATGATTTCGAAGTGAGCTGTGCCGAGCTTGATCTGCTGGTAGACCTGGCGGCGCGACCACCCGGCGTTTTCGGGGCTCGCATGACCGGAGGCGGCTTCGGGGGCTGCACGATTAATCTAGTGCGCACCACCGCCGTGGACGGCTTCAAAGTCGCCGTCGCCCGAGGATACGAGCAGAAGACCGGCCGCGCGCCGGAGATTTATGTCTCGGCGGCCGCGGAGGGAGCTGCTGAGAGAATCTGAGTTTATGAATCGCCGATGATCCTGGTGATCGACAACTACGATTCCTTCACTTACAACCTCGTGCAGTATTTGGGCGAGCTTGGAGCCGTGGTCGAGGTGCGCCGCAACGACCGGACGACGGTGGAGGAAATCGAGTTCCTGTCTCCCGAGCGCATCGTAATCTCCCCCGGCCCGAAAACGCCGGACGAAGCCGGCATTTGCTTGCAGGTGATTCAACACTTCGCGGGCCGCGTGCCTATCCTGGGAGTGTGCCTGGGGCACCAGGCGATCGGCCAGGCATTCGGGGGCAAGGTGGTCCGGGCGCCGGAGATTATGCACGGCAAGACCAGCCCGATCGCCCACGACGGGAAGACGATCTTCGCCAGGCTCGCCAACCCTTTCCCCGCCACGCGCTATCACTCGCTCATCGTCGAGCGCCAGAGCCTGCCCGCCTGCCTCGAAGTGTCGGCCACAACGCCCAGCGGTCTCATTATGGGGCTGCGGCACCGCGAGGCCAAAGTCGAAGGCGTGCAGTTTCATCCGGAGTCGGTGCTCACCGAAACCGGAAAGCAGCTCCTGGCGAATTTCCTGCGGCTATGATCGGTTGCCACCATCGGCGTCACAAGTCTCGGCCACCATTATCGGTTCGTGAATTCCACGAGCGCCGCAAGCTTTCGCCGCGCCCTGCCCGAATCAATGGCCTCGGCGGCGAGTGCGACGCCTTCGAGTAAGCCGCTTGCCTTCTCCGCCACCACCAGGGCGGCGGAGGCGTTGGCGAGCACCGCGTCGCGGTAGGGTCCCGGCTGGCCATCGAGTACCTGGCGCAGTAATCGCGCGTTGGTGGCCGGATCGCCGCCCCCGAGCGCTCCGGCCGGGGCACGCTCGATGCCGAAGTCTTCCGGCGTGATCTCGCGCGTCGTGACTGTGCCGTCACCGGACTCCGACACCTGCGTCGGCCCCACCGTCGAGATCTCGTCAATACCGTCGGCCCCGGCAACGACTAGCGCCCGAAGTGTTCCGACCTCGGCGAACGCCTGCGCCATCATCTCAGTGCGGGCGCGGTCATAGACCCCGACGAGCTGCGCGGAGGCTCCGAGCGGATTGGTGAGCGGCCCGAGCAGATTGAAGACGGTCTTGGTCTTGAGGCTGCGGCGCGCGCTCATCACGTGCTTCATGGCGAGATGCAGGTGCGGCGCGAAGAGGAATACCATGCCCACGGTTTCGAGGCCTTGCGGGATGCGTTTGAGCGGCAGGTCGATTCTCACACCCAGCGCTTCAAGCACGTCGGCGCTGCCACAGCGGCTGGAGATCGAGCGATTGCCATGCTTGGCCACGCGCACTCCCGCCGCACAAGCCACCAGCGCCGTTGCCGTCGAGATGTTGAACGTGCCGAGCCCGTCGCCGCCGGTGCCGCAGGTGTCGAGCAGTGGCCCGGTGCTAGCGAGCGCATCCGGGCGAACGTCCGCGTCCCGCAGGAGCTCCGCGGCACGCGCGCGCATCACTTCGGCGAAACCGACGAGCTCCGCCGTCTGCTCGCCTTTGTCGCGCAGGGCGACGAGAAAGGTGATGATATCCGCATCCGGCACCGTGCCTGAGAGCAGTTCGCGCATCACGTCACGCGCCTCGTGGCGCGTGAGGTGTTGCTGTCGGCGCAGTTTTTCCGCCGTGTTGTGGATCAGTTCGGTCATCGCAGGAGAGCGCGGGTTCGTTGCCTTTCTGACGCTCGGTGCCCTATACTGAGAAATCTCGCGAACGCGCGCCACCACCATGGTAGCGTAACCTCGCGTCGAGCGGCCCGGCAACCGCGCCGTGCAAGTGAAAAGTTCTACATGAAAATACACGAATATCAGGCGAAACAGATTCTTGCCCGGTTCGGCGTGACCGTGCCGCGCGGCGAAGTGATCTCGAAAGCTGACGAAGCTCGCGCCGTGGCCGAGAAACTCGGTGGAGGCACGGTTGTCGTGAAAGCGCAGATCCATGCCGGCGGTCGCGGCAAGGGTGGCGGGGTGAAGCTGGCGCATGGCGCCGACGAAGCCGCCAAGATTGCCGGCGAGATGCTCGGCATGACGCTGGTCACCCACCAGACGGGTTCCGAAGGACGCGTGGTGCGGCGCGTGCTGATCGAGGAAGGCCTCGACATCGCGCGCGAGCTCTACCTCGGGCTGGTGATCGACCGCGGGACCGGCCGTCCGGTGTTCATGGCCTCGACCGAAGGCGGCGTCGAAATCGAAGTGGTGGCGGCTGAGCATCCTGACAAAATCCTCAAAGAGTTTATCGACCCTGCCGTCGGATTCCAGCCATTTCAGGCTCGGAAGCTGGCCTTTGGCCTGGGGCTCACCGGCGCGCAAGTGGGCGAGGCGGCGAAGTTTTTTGCTGCTCTCTACCGGGCCTTCGAAGCCACGGATGCCTCGCTTGCGGAAATCAATCCTTTTGTCGTCACGAAGCAAGGACGCCTGCTGGCGCTCGACGCCAAGATGACTTTTGACGACAACGCACTTTTCCGCCACCCGGACATCCTGGAGCTGCGCGACCTCAACGAAGAGGATCCGCTCGAGATCAAAGCCTCCGAGTTCAAGCTGAACTACATTCGCCTGGACGGCACGGTGGGCTGCATGGTGAATGGCGCGGGCCTCGCCATGGCCACGATGGACATCATCCAGTACGCCGGGGGTAGTCCAGCCAATTTCCTCGACGTGGGCGGCGGGGCGAGTGAAGAGCAGGTGAAGCACGGCTTCGAGATTATCTTGAGCGATCCCCACGTGCGCGCCGTGCTGATTAACATTTTTGGGGGCATCATGCGCTGCGACATCGTGGCCAACGGTGTCGTCGCCGCGGTGCGCGGCCTCGGAATCAAGGTGCCGGTTGTGGTGCGTCTCGAAGGCACTAACGTGGAACTGGGGCAGAAGATTCTGCGCGAGTCCGGCCTGAACTTCACCGTGGCCGACGGAATGAAGGACGCGGCGGAGAAGGCAGTAATATCGGCTCAGTGAGTCAAGTCCAGGAACAACATGTCGATACTCGTTGACGAAAACACTCGTCTGCTCGTCCAGGGCATCACGGGACGCGAAGGCGGATTCCATGCCTGGCAGGCAATCGAATACGGCACAAAGGTTGTGGCCGGCGTGACGCCGGGCAAGGGTGGAACGATCTGGGAAAGCGCCGATGGCGCGCATGAGGTCCCGGTGTTCAACACGGTTCGCAAAGCGGTAGACATGACCGGCGCCAACGTGTCGATGATCTTCGTGCCGCCGCCGTTTGCCGCTGACGCGATTATGGAAGCGGCCGACGCTGAGCTTCCGCTGGTTGTCTGCATCACGGAAGGCATTCCGACTCTGGACATGGTCAGAGTGAAGCAGTACCTGGCGGATCACCGGAAGACGCGACTGATCGGCCCGAACTGCCCGGGGATTATTTCGCCGGGGAAGTGCAAGGTCGGGATTATGCCGGGTCGAATCCACAAGCAGGGGCACATCGGGGTGATTTCCCGCAGCGGAACCTTGACCTACGAAGCCGTGGGCCAATTGACCGCGCTCGGCATCGGACAGTCCACCTGCATGGGTATCGGGGGCGACCCGATTATCGGCACGAGTTTCGTGGACGCGCTCGGCCTCATGAACGCCGACCCGGACACGCGCGGCATCATCATGATCGGCGAGATCGGCGGCGCGGCGGAGGAAGAGGCCGCGGCGTTCATCAAGGCCAAAGTGAAGAAGCCGGTGGTGGGGTTCATTGCCGGCCGCACCGCGCCGCCCGGCCGCCGCATGGGGCACGCGGGCGCCATCATTTCGGGCGGCAAGGGCACCGCGACAGACAAAATCACAGCGCTGCGAGCGGCGGGAGTGACAATGGCGGAAAGCCCGGCGCTGCTCGGCGAGACGATGGCGGGATTGCTTGGGGCCCGGGGAAGCGCTGTCGTTTAAGTAGACGTTAGGGAGACACAGGAGACCGAATGGGAATCGAAAGGACGCTCACGATCATCAAGCCGGACGCCGTGGCTGCCGCGCACGTCGGCGACATCATCAAGATCTTTGAGGCGAATCGATTCAGTATTGTTGCCGCTCGGCTGGTGAATCTCTCGAAGAAGGAAGCTGAGGGCTTCTACGCCGTGCATCGCGGCAAAGGCTTTTTTGAAAGCCTGACCGCGTTCATGAGCTCGGGACGGGCGTGCGTGATGGTGCTCGAAGGCGAGAATGCCATCGCGCGCCTGCGCGAAGTGATGGGCGCGACAAACCCGGCGAACGCCGCGCCCGGCACCATTCGCAGGCTGTACGCCGAGAGCATCGAGCGCAACTGCGTCCATGGTTCCGACGCGCCCGAGACGGCCGCTTACGAAATCGGCTACTTCTTTCCCGGTGTGGAATTGGTTTAGCGAAGTGGGCGCATGACTGGAGCATCGCATCAGCTCGGAAGACTTCTGGTGCTCACGGGCGTTCTGCTGGTCGCTCTCGGCTTGCTGCTGATGACGCGCTCCCGGTTTTCCTTCGGGCCGTTGGGCCGCCTGCCGGGTGACATCGCTTATCGCGGCAAGCACGGATCGTTCTACTTTCCCATTGTTACCTGCCTGATCCTGAGCGCCGTGCTGACTGTGGTCCTGTGGTTGATTTCTTTTCTCGGCCGACGCTGAAGATCGTTGGGTGGGCCAAGGACCGATAACCGCCAACCGGCAACCGCTCTTATGGATCAAAGCCTTTTCGAGTTCCAACCCTCGCGCAAGATCTACAGCGTCTCCGAATTGAGCCGCGAGATTCGCGGCCTGTTCGACAAGCACTTTCCGGACGTGTGGGTGGCCGGTGAAGTGTCGAACTTCCGGCCGGCGAGCTCCGGTCATCTCTACTTCACGCTGAAGGACGCGAGCGCCCAACTCCGCGCCGTTTGTTTCAGAATGCAGGCGCGTTATCTCAAGTTCAAGCCCCAGGACGGGCTCGCCGTCATCGCGCGGGGCCGATTGAGCATTTACGAGACTCGCGGCGAATACCAACTTGTGGTGGAGCTTCTGGAGCCGGCGGGCCTGGGCGCGCTGCAGCTCGCGTTTGAACAACTGAAGGCGAAGCTCGCGGCTGAGGGCCTGTTTGATGCGGCGCGCAAGCAGCCTCTCCCCGAGCTGCCGCGCACGGTGGGCGTGGTCACGTCGCCTACCGGCGCCGTGATCCGCGACATCCTGCGCGTGTTGCGACGGCGCTTCCGCAACATGAACGTGTTGCTCTATCCGGTTCGCGTGCAGGGTGAAGGCGCCGGGCGCGAAATCGCCCAGGGCATCGAGTGCCTCAACCGCGAGACAAGCGCGGACGTGATCATTGTGGCGCGCGGTGGCGGCTCGCTGGAAGACCTCTGGGCCTTCAACGAAGAGACGGTGGCGCGGGCGATCGCTGCTTCGCGGCTTCCCATCATTTCCGGCGTGGGTCACGAGACGGACTTTACGATTGCGGATTTCGTTGCCGACCTGCGTGCGCCCACGCCGTCTGCGGCGGCCGAACTCGTGGTGCGCCGCAAGCAGGACTTCACTGCTGAGCTTGAAAACCGCGGCCGGCATCTCGGGCAACTGCTGCGGCTGAAGCTTTCGGATGCGCGTTCGCGTTTCACCGAGCTTCGGATGCACCGCGTGTTTCAGACGCTCGCGGCGCGGCTAGCGGAACGGGCCGAGCGCGTGGACGACGACGTGGTGGCGCTCGACCGCAGCGTGCGCAAGCGGCTCGACGCGGCCCGGCGGGAGCTGATGGACATTGCTCCAGGCGTGGTCCGTTACGACGTCGGGCGGCTGCTGGGGCTGAAAGCCGCCGGACTCGAAGAGTGCAAGAGCCGATTTGAAGCCGCCTTCGCGCGCGATCTTGAGGACCGTCGGCAGCGCCTGGGCCAGGTGGAAGCGATTCTGCGCGAACGGAATCCGGCTGCGATCCTCGCTCGCGGCTATTCGATCACGCGCGACGCCGCCGGCGGCATCGTGCGTGACGCCGAAGCGGTTCCGTTGGGCGCGAAGGTTTCGGTTCGACTGGCGCGCGGCGAACTGGGGGCCACGGTGCTCGATCGCAAGCCCTGAGCGGCAGCTCGCGGCGGGGAACTTTTGCGAGCGCTTCGCGTAATTGATTTTGAGAGAAGGCGCGGAGGCAACGATGGTCAAGTTCTTGCTCTGGTGCATTTTGCTGGTGCTCTGTTGGCCGCTGGCGCTGGCCGCGCTCGTCCTATTTCCCATCGTGTGGCTGCTGATGCTTCCGTTCCGCATTGTCGGTATCGCTGTTACCGGGGTGTTCGATCTGCTGTGGGCGATGCTGACGCTGCCGGCGCGGATCCTACGCGGTCCCCGCCACGCATAACCGGCCGCGAACTCCGCGTTACAGTTTGTATCCGATTTTCCGCAAGAGCTCCTTTCGTGCTTTGATATCGGCGTCGGTCTCGATGCCCGTGGTCTTTACGCCGTCGATGCCGCCGAGAATCCCGCGTCCCTGCTCGGTTTCCGCCACGATCACTTCCACCGGGTTCGCCGTAGCGCAAAAAACCCGGCAGACTTCGGGGACGTTTTTGACCGTGTTCAGAATGTTGATGGGAAATCCGCCCTCCATGAAAATGATGAAGGCGTGGCCGCAGGAGAGAGCGAGCGCGTTCTTCTGCGCCAGCTCGATGAGCCGCGGGTCGTTGCCGGCGTAGCGCACCAGCGCCGGACCCGAGGACTCGCAGAAGCCGATGCCGAACTTCATGCCCGGCACGGTCTGAACGATGGCCTCGTAAAGGTCCTCCACGGTCTTGATAAAGTGCGACTGGCCGAGGATGAAGTTCATCTCGGCGGGTTTCTCGATCTTCACGATTTTCAGTTCCATCGTTCGCTCCATGCTCCCCGGCTGCTGTTACCGTTCAGATTCCCGCTTTCGCGGGAATGACTGCACAGGGGAGGGCCTTCTCTTTTCAATCGAATCCGCCGCTCATAGAGCGGCGCTACAGCAAACTGACCCACTACCCGGTAGCACAGCATCATTGCTTCATTGCCGACGAATTGATAGACTGGCGCATCAGGATTCACCACCGTGTTCAAGACAGGAAAGCGATGACACCGAAACCCGGCCAACCGCGCGCGCGCGTTGCCGCCAAAGATCCCGCCGGGAGACTCTACCTGGTCGGCTCGCCGATCGGGAACCTCGAAGACATCACGCTTCGCGCCATCCGCACGCTGAAGGAGGTGGATGTGGTCGCTTGCGAAGACACGCGGCGCACGCAGAGGCTCCTCGACCACTACCGCATCGAGACGCCGACGGTGAGTTACCACGAGCACAACGAATTGACGCGCGCGCCGGAGCTGATTATTGCCATGGAGGAAGGCAGCAGCATCGCGCTCGTTTCCGACGCCGGCATGCCGGTGATTTCCGACCCGGGTTACCGGCTGGTGAAGCTGGCGATCCGTCACGGCCTGCCGGTGGTCCCCGTGCCGGGCGCCTCCGCCTTCGTGGCGGCGCTCTCGGCCTCGGGTCTGCCGATCGACCGGTTCCGCTTTCTCGGTTTTCTGCCGCACAAGAAGACGCAACGGCGCCAGGCGATCGAAGAACTGAAGCCGACGCAAAAAACGCAGGTGTTTTACGAAGCGCCGCACCGCATCCTCGAGACGCTCGGCGATATCCGCAAGATCCTCGGCGACCGGCCCCTGGTGGTGGCGCGCGAGGTGACCAAGATTCATGAGGAGTTTGTACGGGGGTCGGCCGCCGAGGTGCTGGAACATCTGAAGAAGAAGCCGGTGAAAGGGGAAATCACCGTGCTCGTTGGACCGGTGGCGGATTCGAACCATGGCGCTGCCTCGGAACCGGAGCGGCCGATCCGCAAGGAACTGGAGCAGGTGATGGCGGACCGGGATCTCGACGAACGCGCCGCGCTCAAGGTGGTGGCGCGCGCGCGCGGCGTCTCGCGCAGCGAAGCTTACCGGCAGTGGCAGAGCGAGAAAAGCAGTGACAAGTGACCCTTCGGCAGGCTCAGGGCAGGCTCTGTGGCGGGTGACCAGTATCGGGCGCTCCATCGGGTGACCTGTCATGCCGGGCTGGTCACAGGCTTCCGGAAAAAGTCGTCCACCCGCCGCAAAACCTCCCGCGGATCGCCGGCGCTCTGGACGCTCCTCCGGAGCTCGGCGCCGTTGCGCACGCCGTGCGTGAACCAGCTCGCAAACTGCTTCATCTTGCCGATAGCGCCGGGCATTTCCTCTTCCACCAGCATGGCGTAGTAATCGCGGATCAACTGATAGCGGTCCAGGTCTGTAGGCTCGGCGTAGGCGCCGGCGCGGAAGTATTCCTCCATCTGGCGGAAGATCCAGGGATTGGTGGGGGCGGCGCGGCCGATCATCACGGCGTCGCAACCGGTCGCGGCGCGCAGGGCCCCGGCGTCGCGGGGTGACATCACGTCGCCGTTGCCGATGACGGGAATCCGCACCGCCTGCTTGACCTCGGCGATCAAGTCCCAGCGGGCGCGGCCGCTGAAGCCCTGCAAGCGGGTGCGTCCGTGGACGGCAATCGCTTCCACGCCGCAATCCTCGGCCATCCTGGCGACCGGCACGGCGACGATTTCTTCGTCGCTCCAGCCGGTGCGAATCTTGATGGTGAAGGGAATGGCGACCGCGGCGCGAATGCGCTTGAGGATGGTTTCGAGAAGCGGCAGGTCGCGCAGCAATCCTGAGCCGCCGCACTTCACCACTTTCTTCGCTGGACATCCCAGGTTGAGGTCGATCAGGTCGAAGCCGAGGTCCTGGATGATGGCGGCGGCTTCGGCGAGGTGATCGGGGTCGGCTCCGAAAATCTGCGCCGCGATGGGCCGCTCTTCGTCGGTGTAGTAGAGAAAGCGTTCGGCCTTGAAATTGTGGCGAATCATGCCTTCGCTCGACACGAACTCGGTCATGATAAGGCCGCAGCCGCCCAGCCGCTTGATGAAGCGGCGGAAGACGGTGTCGGTGATGCCGGCCATAGGCGCGAGAATGTGCGCCGGGCGGACGCGGACTTTGCGGATTGCGAGTTCCTCAAAGGGCATAGGAGCAGTCTACATCGGGCAGCCCGGAAATTGAACTGCCGGGGAACGCCCCGGCGGGGCCCGGCATCCTCTTGCCGCCCGCCAAGCAGCCCCAAATGGGCCGCACAGGTCTCATGGATTTGACGCGCCCGCCGGGTCGAGCTGGCCCGATTCACCCGCCGGGTCGAGCTGGCCCGATTCGCCCGATGGGGTCTCAGGCGCAGGCCCCGATGGGATCGGGGCAGGCTGGCCCGATTCGCCTGCCGGGTCAAGCTGGCCCGATTCGCCCGATGGGGCGGCGGCACTCGCCGCGACCGCCTCGGCGACGGCCACCGCGACGTTGAGAATCGCCTTCCGCACCTCAACGTTCCACTGCTCGATCGCGTGCAGCGGCACGTCCAGGTCCAGATCCAGCCACGTCAGCGCCACCATTCGCATCGTCGACTTCGCCTTGTAGGGGGGCAGCACCCGCTCCGCCCGCCGCCGTTCCTCCGGCGACCAGGCCGCCGCCTCCGCTT
>DASYXW010000037.1:0-32719 GCA_035934405.1 Terriglobia bacterium | reverse complement strand
TTTGACAAACTGCGGCCGGATTCCTGCTGGACGAACCCGTGGCAGCGTGACGCCTTGCGGGAGGGTCTTCTGCGGACCCCGCCGAATCGCGATTGGGGACTGCACGTGCGCCAGGCCCGGCGAAACAAGGCGGCTAATGGTAAGAATCGTGAGCCTTGAGGCGGGAATCCCCGGGATGGGCCGGGATGAACGCCCGGAAGCGAGCCCGGGCGCGAGGTTCCGGTGCGATACAATAATGGCGTCACCGATGAAATCGCGCACACGCCTCGACCGCTTGCTGGTGGACCGCGCGCTCGCCCCAACGCGCGCGAAGGCGCAAGGCCTGATTCTCGCGGGCCAGGTGCTGGTGGACGAGCAGAAGGTGGAAAAGTGCGGGGCGCTGGTCGCCGAAGGCGCCGCTCTGCGGCTGACCGGCGCGCACTTGAAATACGCCAGTAAATATGCCAGCAGGGCCGGGCTGAAGCTGGAAGGCGCGCTCGACTACTTCTCTTCTGTGGACGTTCGCGGCCGCGTTTGCCTCGACATTGGCGCCTCCACCGGCGGCTTCACCGACTGCCTGCTCCAGCGCGGCGCCTCGCGCGTCTTCGCCGTGGACGTGGGCACCCATCAACTCGACTGGCGGCTGCGCTCCGACCCGCGGGTGGTTTCGCTCGAAAAGGTCAACGCGCGCTACCTCACCCTGCCCCAAATCGGCGCGCGAGTGAGCCTGGCGGTGATGGACGTGTCGTTCATCTCGGCCACCCTGATTCTGCCCGTGCTCCCGCCGCTTCTCGAGCCGGGCGCCGGCGCGCTGGTGCTCGTCAAGCCGCAGTTCGAAGCGGGCAAGGGCCAGGTGGGCAAGGGCGGAATCGTCCGGGACGAGCGGCTGCATCGGGAGGCGGTGGAGAAGGTGAGCAAGAAGCTCGCGGACCTCGGCTTTGGCGGCATCGCTTCAACCGAAAGCGTTCTGCCGGGCGCGGGCGGCAATCGGGAATACTTTGTGTATGCGATGTGGGGTGCAGTTGACAGCCCACTTTCGGCAGTTGATAGTGGATTGCCCGGCCGATGAATCACCGGCAGGGCGCGGCGGATTGAATAATGCCCATCGAAACTCTGACGGAACCAACCTTCGAACGAGCTCTCGAAGCGGCCCTCGAACGGCCCATCCGGGGGCCCATCCGGCGCATTGGCATCACGTCCAAACCCAAGAAGCTCGAAGTGCGCGAAATCGTGCCGCCTCTGATCGAGTGGCTGCGCGAGCGGCGGATCGAAGTGTTCATCGACAAAGAAACCGGCGCGACGCTGGGGAGGACGGAAAATTGCCTCGCCCGCAACGAGCTGGCCGGCCCCGTGGACGCCATCGTGGTGCTGGGCGGCGACGGCACGCTGCTCTCCACCGCGCGGGCGCTCAATCGCCAGCCCATTCCACTGCTCGCCGTCAACCTGGGCGGCCTCGGCTTCCTCACCGTGATCACGCGCGAAGAGCTCTATCCCACGCTTGACCGTGTGCTGGCCGGCTGCTTTTCCACCGAGCGGCGGGTGCAGGTGCAGGCCGAGATGGTGCGCGCCGGCGAGGTGATGGGGCGCTTCCTGGCGCTGAACGACGCCGTGCTCAACAAGGGCGCCATCGCGCGCGTGCTCGATTTCGAAGTGGCGGTGGACGGCCAGTTTGTTTCCACCTACAAGGCCGACGGGCTGATCGTCTCCACGCCCACCGGCTCCACGGCGTATTCGCTGGCGGCCGGCGGCCCCGTGGTGGCCCCGGCGGTTCCGGCGTTCATCCTCACCCCCATCGCCCCTCACACGCTCACCAACCGGCCCATCGTGCTGCCGGATTCCGTCACCATCGAAATTGCGGTGAAGAGCCAGCGCGAGTCGGTTTATCTCACGGTGGACGGCCAGGTGGGCATTGCCGCGCGCCACGACGACACGGTTCGCGTGACCAAGGCCGATTCCTACGTGGAGCTCATTCAGCCGTCGGAGAAGAGCTATTTCGAAATCCTGCGGCAGAAGCTGAAGTGGGGCGAGAGGTAAGATTGACTCATTGAATCAATGAATCAATGAATCAATTCCGTAGCGATGAGATCGTCGAAGCTTTCGCGACGTCGAATCAGTTCGAAGGAAGTGCCTTCAACGAGCACTTCGGCGGGCCGCGGGCGCGCGTTGTAGTTGGAGGCGAGCGCGTAGCCGTAAGCGCCGGCGGTGAGCGCGGCCAGCAAGTCGCCGGCCGAGACCTCCGGCAGGTCGCGGTCTTGCGCCAGAAAGTCGCCCGTCTCACACAGCGGGCCCACCACGTCGGCGCGCAGTGGCCGCGCGGCGCTCTCCACGACCGGGAGGATCTCGTGGTACGAGCCGTAGAGCGCCGGGCGGATGAGGTCGTTCATGCCGGCGTCCACCACGACGAAGTTTTTCTGCGCCTGGCGCTTCACGTCGAGAACGCGGGCCAGCAGAAGTCCGGCGTCGCCCACCAGCCGCCGGCCGGGCTCGACGACGAGCCGGTAAGGCGTCCCTTGCAGGCGGGCTTCCAGCGCGCGCCCCAAACTCTCGAAATCGAGGGGCGCCTCCTGGCCGTAAGCGATCCCGAATCCGCCGCCGATGTCCAGGCACTCAATGTTGATGCCCTCGGCCTGCAGTCGAGCCGCCAGGCCGAGCAGTTGGTCGAGGGCTTCGAGGAAGGGGCGAACCTCGAGGATTTGCGAGCCGATGTGGCAGGCGATGCCGCGAACGCGCAGCCGCGGCGAAGCCGCCGCGCGCCGGTAGAGTTCCAGCGCCTCGGTTTCGGCCACGCCGAATTTGTGGATGGCGCGGCCGGTGGAAACATAGGGATGAGTCGCCGCCGCAACGTCGGGATTGAGCCGCAGCGCGATGCCGGCCGTCGCGCCCAGGGCCGCGGCCCGGCGGTCGATCATCTCCAATTCGCCGGCAGATTCGACGTTGAACATCAGGATTGCGGCAGCCAAAGCGGCGTCCACCTCGGCCGCCGTCTTGCCCACTCCCGAGAACACGACGCTCTCGGGCGGCGCGCCCACTCGCATCACGCGCGCCAATTCGCCGCCGGAGACAATGTCGAATCCGGCGCCGGCTTCTTTAAGCAGCCGGAGAATTCGCAGATTGGAGTTGGCCTTGACGGAGTACGCAATCTCGTGCGGAAGGCGCGCGAGAGCGCGCTCGAGGCGGTGAAGGTTATCGAGGATGGCGCTCGCGCTGTAAACGTAGAGCGGCGTGCCGAATTGCGCCGCCAGGCCGCCCAGGGCGACGTCTTCGCAGAACAATTCGCCCCCGCGATAGTGAAAGCGATCCATACCCTTGGCTTTTACCCCACGACCAGCGGCCGCATTTCAGCGGGCGCGGATGAGCAGCAGAGTCTGGTCGTCGCGACGCGGCGCGCCGTGCTCGAAACGAGCGACCTCGGCGAAGATGCGCTCCATGATGGCCGCGACCGGGCGCCGGGCCTGCTGCCGCAGCAGGTTTTCCAGGCGGCGCACGCCAAACTCTTCCATCTGGGGGTTGTTGGCTTCCACCATGCCGTCCGAGAACAGGGCCAGCAAGTCGCCCCGCTCGAGCGTCAGACCGGTCTCCTGGTATTCGGTGTGTTCCAGCAATCCGAGCGGCACGCCTTCAGCGCGGATGGACTGGCTGCGCCCGCGACGGACCAGGATGGGCAGCGGCATGCCGGAATTGGCGAGGCGCAGGCTGCGGTTTCGGGGATCCCAGATGCCGTAGGCCAGGGTGATGAAGTGCCCGTCGATCTTTCGTTCGAGCAGCGTCACATTGAGCTTCTTCAACATCTCCGTCGGCGGCAGCCGGAGCGGAGCGAGGCTGCGCAGGATGCCGCTCACCATGGCGCCGTAAAGCGCCGCGGGGGCGCCCTTGCCGCTCACGTCGCCGATCACGATCACGTGGCGGTCCTTGCCGTAGGCCAGGAAGTCGTAAAGGTCGCCGCCCAGCTCGCGCGCTGGTTGGAAGCGCGCCGCCACGTCGAGCCCGGCAATCGCCGGCGAGGAGGGAGGCATGAGGTGCGCCTGGATTTCGCGGGCCCGCTCCAGGTCCCGCTCCAGGCGCGCTTCGCTTCTCACCACGCGCTCGTAAAGCCGGGCGTTCTCAATGGCGACGGCGATCTGTGGCGCCAGCGTCGAAAAGATGCGGAGATGCTCTTCGGTGAAGTAGCCGAGGCGCGGGCTTTCGAGATCCACCACGCCGATCACGCGCTCGCGGTAGACCAGCGGCACCGCCATCTCGGAGCGCGTTTCCGGGCTGGTCGCAATGTAGCGCGGGTCGCGCCGCACGTCGGGCACCACGATGGGCTGCCGCGCCGCCGCCGCCGCTCCCACCACGCCCTGCCCGAACGGCACGCTGGTCTTTTCCGGCATGCGCTCGTCCTGCTTGATCGAAATCACCGTGTTGAAGGTGCGGCTGCGCTCGTCGGCCAGCAGAATCCCCAGCCGTTGATAATCAATCAGGCGCTTGGTGAGCGTGCCGATCTTGCGCAACAGTTCGTTCAACACCAGCACCGAGCTCAACTCGCGGCTGATATCGTTCAGCAGGTGCAGGGTTCGCGCCTGCCGCAGGGTGCGGCGGTAAAGGCGGGCGTTTTCAATCGCCGTCGCGATGCGGCCGGCGAGCAGTTCGAGCAGGTTCTGGTGGCGCTCGGTGAAGAAATGCTTCCACGGCGATTCCAGGTCCATCACCCCGATCACCCGGCCCTTGGCGATGAGGGGAACCGCCAGCTCGGAGCGCATGGCGGGCAGCGATTCAATGTACGTGGCGTCGCGCAGCACGTCGTTCACCAGCACCGAACGGCGGGTCTGGGCGGCGCGGCCCACAATCCCTTCGCCCACCTTGATGCGCAGGTTGCGCACCACTTCGTCGGGGTGGCCGGAGCTGAAGCGAACGTAAAGCTCCTGGGATTTTTCATTGAGCAGAAGGATGGCGAAGATACCGTAGTCAATGGCCCGCTTCACCAGCTCGGCGACCCGGGTCATCAATTCTTCGAGGTCCAGCGTCGAGTTGATCCGCTCACTGACCTCGAGCAGCAGGGTCATGAGTTCGGTCAGCTCCAGCGGACGGGCCGGGGTCGGAGTGGCTTGGGGCATGTTCGGTCGCTGCAAGTGCTTAGTGGTCAGAGGTCAGTTTATGGGCGCTCGCCTTGGGATCAGACTTCATCAAGGCATTGTAGCATACCTGGCAGAGAGGGCGAAGCCGGATGTTGATTCTGGCTTTTGACACGACCAGTGACCGCGGCGGCGCCGCCCTTTACCGCGGCCATGAGTGTCTGGCGAGCGCCGCAGGCGACCGGAACTACTCCGTAACCCTGTTCACCGCCGTGGACGGCCTGCTCGAACGAGCCGGGCTCCGGCTGCGCGACGTCGATCTGCTGGCGGTCGCCAACGGCCCCGGCTCCTTCACGGGAATTCGCGTGGGTCTCGCGGCAGCGCAGGGATGGGCCAAGGCCCTCGACCGGCCGGCGCGAGGCATCTCGGTTCTCGCAGCGTTGGCGGAAGAAGCGCAGCCGCGAGCCTCCGTCGCCGTGTCCATTCTCGACGCTCGCCGCGGTGAGTTCTACGTCGGCGCCTTTCGCCGCGAAGAGTCCAGTGCCTCGTTCGCGCCCGCCGCGGCGGGCGGCTTGCTCATGAAACCGGCGGCGCTCGGCGAGTACGTCGAAGAACTGGCACGGCCCGGAGGCCCCGGGGGCTCCGTTACGTGCCTCGGCCGCAGCGAAGAGCCCGTTGAGCCGGCGCGGGCGGCGCTTCCGGCGTCCTGCGAATGGCAAACCGTTTCAGGAACTCTGGTTCACGCCATCGCCCGCCTGGCGCTCAAGGCGCAGGCGTCGGCGAAACCGTTCGAGGCCGCAGAGCTGGACGCTTATTACATTCGCCGGTCGGACGCAGAGATGCATTGGACGGAGCAGAATTAAATCCATGACCCCATCGCGCCCCCTGACCCGGCCATCCGGATCACGGCTCGACCTGAGCGTTCGCGAGTTTTCGCCAACGGATGTGCCGGCGATCCTCGCCATTCAGCGCCAGACCCACGAGGCGGCGCGCTGGAACGAGGCAGGCTACGCGCACCTTGCCGCTGAACCCGGCGGCCTGATCCTCGTGGCCGAAGCCGTAGGCGGCGCGGGTGAGATCGCGGGATTCGCGGCGGCGGCCCGCGTCGTGGACGAAGCCGAACTGCGGAACCTCGCGGTGGGCGAGCCGTACCGGAGGCGTGGGGTGGCGAAAACGCTACTCGGCGCGCTTCACGAGCGCCTGCGCGCGGCAGGCGTACGGCACGTCTACCTTGAAGTGCGCCCTTCGAACCAGGCCGCTCTCGCCCTTTACCACTCAGCGGGCTACGCCGAGCGGTCGCGCCGCAAGGACTACTATCAGGAGCCGGCGGAAGACGCGCTCGTCCTGAGCTTGGAGCTTAAGCAGGCTGCGGAAAGGCCGGAAAGGCCGGAAAGATAAAGAGCGTCGGTATGCCGAGCCGTCGTGAACCCTCATTCGATACGCCAGGGCGACACCCCAGACCAGCGCCGCAGCGCGGCCGTCGCCCACGCCGTCGACTTGTGGGTGTGACAGGAGGTGCACGGATTCGGAATCTTGTACCGGTCCGTCATGATGGGCGCGATGAACCGGAACGTGTGGCTGTGGACGTTGACCCCCGCGATGCCTTCCGTTTCGATCTTCGGCATGTGACAGGCCACGCAGTCGCTCCCCGGGCTGCCGGGCTTATGATGCGTGTGTTCTGCGATGGTAGTCGTGTGGGGTCCGTTCGGCGAGCCAGGACCGTGGCACTCCAGGCACATCACATTCTCCGGCTTCAAGAGCTCGAATCTGTTGTCCGTCCCATGCACGTCGTGACAACTGAAGCACCGCACGCCGCGCCGGTACATGACGCTCTGGACAAAGTCGTTGCCCTGCATCCGGTTCTTGTGTGCCGTACCGTCCGGGTAATAGTAGAAGTTCGTCTCGCCGAGCTTGTGCGTTTCGAGCTTCCAGTAGTCCTGCAAGTTGAGTCCCACCTGGAAGCCGACGGGCCAGTCGTAGTACTTCCCCTCGATCGGGTTCCCCGGCGGCCGTCCTTGCACGTGGCACTGGATGCAGACATCGTTGGCATGCACCGGGTCAAGCCGCGCCGGATTGATGATGCTGGCAGCCGAGGGATTCTTCACGTGCTCGCTCCCTGGCCCGTGGCATCGCTCGCAGCCCACGTTCCACTCGGTGACGGCCTGGGTGTGGATGTCGTAGCCGACCGAGTGACAGCCGTCACACAACGGGCCGGTGGGACGCTTCATGTTGTCAGGAGGGTAGAGCGGCGACCACCAGTCTTCCCCTTGCTTCACAAAATACGGCAGCCACTTGTGGTGCGTAATGTCCCACTGCGCCGGCAGCACAAAATAGTCGTCGCCGATCTTCGTGAAATAGCGCTGCTTCCAGATGCTCCCGTACACGAACGCGATCTGGTCCTTGGTGAACTTCACCAGGGGATCCGGCTTTCCGAGATCGGGCAGAATGGCGTCAGGGTGCTGGCGCGGGTCTCGCACCACATTGGCCATGGGAGTTTTCTTCCAACGCGCGTAGACCTCCGGGTGGCACGGTTGGCAGGAGCGCGAGCCGACATAGTGCGCCGCCGGCACGGCTGCCCCGGCGAAAGGCGCGGCCATCATGGGTAGCCGCGCCGTTCCAAAAAGGGCGATGAGGCAGAGCGGACAGGAGCGCAGCTTGGAAATCACGGGAAGCCTCCCTCTACTTGCCCTTCTCAATCGGATACCCCTTGTTGACCCAGTCCTGCGCGAAGTTGTTTTCGAGATCCAGCACCTTGAGCCGCGTGAATCCCATTCGATGCAGCGCGTCGAACGCCGGGCGAACGTTCGGGCACTCCGCGAACGGGCAGCAGCCGCAATAGACCACGATTTCCTTACTCTTGGGAAGCTTCTCCAGGGCCTGCCGCAGGGCCGCGAGGCCGTCAGCCTGGCGAGCGGGTCCGGCAAACAGCGCTCCGGGGATGTGCGCCGTGCTGTATAGATTATGGAAGCCGACGCAGATCACGAGCGGTTTAGCTGCCTTGCCGCCCGCAACCTGCGCAGCGAGTTCGGCCGGCTTCACGACCTCGGCGCGAGTCCAGGGTTCAGGAGCATTCTTCTGTGGCTTCTGTGGCCGTATCAGTCCTGGCCTAGCCAAGGATGCCGCAAGCGCCATGAACAGACACAGCGCGCCCGCCCGCTTGGTCCGGCCTGATTCTCGAACCGAACGCCCTGTTGACGTTGTCATAAGCGCTCCTTTCCGTGCCATTCTGGCACGACAGCTCGCTGAACGTAAAGCTGTAATGAAATCGCATCTTGACACAACGGCACAGCCGCGGCCCGGCGAAAATCGGCTCCAGACTGACTGGCTTCCCTCTACAGCACTCTTCTTAAGCACCCGGTGCCCCGATCTTGCTTTGGCAGTTGAGAGTGATGGTCTTCATATGACTGTAACTTTACATGGGAGCATGCCCTGGGGTACACTCCGTGTGCCGAGAGGGGGCGCCTCCCGAGGGGAGACCCCAAGCTGGGCTTTCTGACGGGGGTGTTTGTGATGCGGAGGATTGATAATTCCAAAAGTAAGGACGGGATAGTCCGCGGCAAGCGGCAGACGGTGCCGCTCAGTACCGAGGTGAGCCGGAAGCTGGCAGCCTATGCGGCGGCGGCAGCAGCAGCGGGGCTGCTTGGCTCAGCACAACCCGCGCTGGCGGACATCGTTTTCACCCCGGCAAACGTCTCGCTGGGGCCCAATAGCACTTACACGCTCAACCTCGACAACGTCGGCGATGGCATTTTCGTTCTGCGCGACTATCACTCAGTGAATTCCAGTTCCTCCTTGGGACTCCTTTCCATAAAGGAGGTAATGAAGGGCGATGGCGTGCAGGCGACGTTTTCCCCCTTGGCGCTCGCGGCCGGCTCCCCCATCAGTTCCCGGCAGCCGTTCGCCTTCTCAACCAATCTGTCTCTGGTCCGCGCTCACTGGGGCGGCTTCGGCGGCACCGGTCATTCGCAGTTTGGTAATTGGATCAACGTGACCAATCGGTATTTGGGCCTCCAGTTCGACATCAACGGCGCAGCGCACTTTGGCTGGGCCGAGCTGAGCGTTTCCCTCAGTAACACCACCGTCCAAGCTACGCTCGAGGGGTATGCCTACAACACCGTGGCGGGCCAGGGACTGGCCGCCGGCCAGATCAACATCACCCCGGAGCCGGGCACTTTGGCCCTGCTGGCGCTGGGAGCGGCCGGGTTGCCGTTCTGGCGCAGAAGGAAAACTGGTCCGGCAGCCTGAAACCTCATTGATTCATGCCGAACCCAACTCGACGCTCGGTTCTCGCGGCCCCGCCAATCCGAGCCGCGAGCAATGAGAGATGCCAGCGCCATGTGGAAAATGTGGGGCAACGAAAACCGACCCTGTCCGTCGCGGTCTGCGCCACACACTGGCTCGGCTCTGCGGCTACGAGCTGCGCCGATGTGCGCGCTGCCGGCGTTTCCGGATGCTGCCGAGCCGCCCCGAGCGTCTCTTGCCCAAGCCGCTCGGAGATGCTCGGGCGAACGGTCCGGATTATCGTGATGCGCCTTACGGAAGCGCGGGCTTCAATGACCCGGACGGCTTCAGCGGCTGCCCGGGTTGCGGAAGTGCGAGGTACCGCCGGTCGCGGCGCCGGTGGCTGGAACGCGTGATGCGCCGCCCGCCGATGGCGCAATGCGAAAACTGTGCCTGCCGATTCCCGGTTCCCCAGGCCTGAAATCTTATAGATTCCACAATGGCGACCCACAGCATTCTCCGCCGCATCACTCAGTCCACCGGCATCGTGATGGCGAGTGTCCTCATCAGCCGCGTGCTCGGATTGGCGCGCGAGTGGACCGTGGCCCACCAATTCGGATCCAATGCCATCACCGACGCCTATTACGCCGCGTTTACACTGCCCGACTTTCTGAACTATCTCGTGGCGGGCGGCTCGCTCAGCCTCATTTTCATTCCGGTCGTCACCAAGTATCTGGCGGTGAACAAAGAGGACGAGGCCTGGCACGTCTTCTCCACCGTCATCACCTTCATGAGCATCGTGCTGGTGGGGCTCATTTTGGTGGCCATCTTTTTCGCCCCGCAACTGGTTGAGGTCATCGTGCCCGGCTTTCCTCCGGCGGAGAAGGCGCGCGTCGTCTTTCTGACGCGGCTGATGCTGCCGGCGCAGTACTGTTTCTATGTCGGAAGCATTCTGAGTGCGGTGCAGTATGCCAAGGAGCAGTTCATCATTCCTTCGCTCGCGCCGGTGATCTACAACCTGGGCATTATTCTCGGTGGCGTCCTTCTGGCGTCTCGCATCGGTATCACGGGCTTTTCGGTGGGCGTGCTCTCCGGAGCGCTGGTCGGCAACCTCTTGATCCAAGTCTACGGCGCGTGGCGCGCGGGTGCGCGCTTCCGGCCCAACTTCGACCTGCGCCATCCCGGTTTTATCCTGTTCCTGAAGCTCGCCGTGCCCATCATGCTGGCGCTTTCTCTCACCTTCACCGACGACTGGATTATGCGCCGGTTCGCTTCCTACCTGCAGCCGGCCTCGATCACCTGGCTGACGTACGCCAAGAACCTGATGCGCGTGCCGCTGGGAGTGGTGGCCCAGGCGGTGGGGGTGGGATCGTTCCCTTACCTGGCGCAGCTTTACTCGGAAGGGAAGTTCGAGGAGATGAACCGGACTCTCTCCGCTACTCTGAAGGGCCTGATGCTCCTGCTCATTCCCATTTCGGCGCTGATGATGGCGGAGAGCCTGCCGCTCGTCCATTTTGCGTTCACGCACACGCGGCTGCGCGGGCCCGACTACGACGCGACCGGCGCTGCACTGGTGATGTTCTCGCTTGGCCTGTGCGCCTGGGGCGTGCAGGGGATTGTCGCCCGCGGCTACTACGCCACACGCAACACCCTAGTGCCGGCCATCATTGGCACAGCGCTCACGTTCCTCAACCTGCCGGTCTACTGGTACCTCTCCCGGCATCTTCAGCACGTGGGCCTGGCGCTCGCCAGCACCACCGGCATCGCGGCATACTGCATCGTTCTCTTCGTCATGCTGAATCGACGCACCAGGAACCGCCACGCCTCAGAGCTCGTCTGGTTCTTCGGAAAGATCACGGCAGCCTCGGCCGGCGCCGCGCTCGTCTGCTATCGCTTGACAACGTGGCTCGGAACGCGCATCTCCTGGAACACCACGCATGGCTCGTTTGCGGTGCTGGTGATTGCGACCACGGCGGGCGTCGTGCTCACAATCGTCTTGGGCAAGCTGCTGCGCATCCGTGAGTTTGACGCTTACCTGGCCAAACTGCGTCTGCGGCGCGCGCCTGTGCCCGCGCTGCCCCCCTCTTGAGGGGGGCGCGAACGTCACCTCGGCTCGGTCTACTTGCCAACGCAGAATGTCGAAAAGATGACCCCAAGCAGGTCGTCCACCGTCGTCGCGCCGGTCAGTGTGTCGAGCGCGTGCAAGGCGTCATAGAGATCGAGCAGCAGCATTTCGTGCGGCACGCGCCGCTCGGCAGCAGAACGCGCGCGCGCAAGGGACGCAAGCGACTCCTTGATGAGCTGCTGGTGGCGCAGATTGGTGATGAATCCCCCCTCCGAGGCGAGGGCGTGCGCTGGAGCCGCGACTTCGAGGATTTTGTCCTTAAGCTCGGGAATCCCCTCGCCGGTTAATGCAGAGGTCCAGGCCATCGGTACGTCCATTGAACCGCAGAGGCGCAGAGGCGTAAAGGCAAGATCGGACTTGTTACAGGCGATGAGCAGCGCGCCGAGCGGGCGAATCCTCTCAAACAGCTTGGAGTCGCCTTCGGTCCAGCCGTCAGCCGCGTCGGCCACCAGCAACCGCAAGTCGGAATCGGCAATGGCCTGAAGCGACTTTCCGACGCCCATCGCCTCGACCTCATCGGCGGTATCGCGAATGCCGGCCGTATCCACAAAGCGCAGAGGGATTCCGCCGATCGAGGCGCTTTCAGACACCAGGTCGCGCGTCGTGCCGGGGATGGAAGTGACGATGGCACGCTCTTCATTCAAGAGCCGGTTGAATAGGCTTGACTTTCCAACGTTGGGCCGCCCAACGATGGCGAGCGTGAGCCCTTCACGAACGATTCGCCCGTATTCATAGCCTTCCACCAGCTTCCCCAGGTCAGCCTGAATCACGTCGAGCGAGGACGCGATCTCCGTCCAGCTTGAGACGGGCACGTCGTCTTCGGCGAAGTCGATTCCGGCTTCCAGCCCGGCGATGAGCTCGACCAGCGCCCGCTTGTGCGGCTGCAAGCGTCGCGAAAGCGCGCCTTCCATCTGCTCGGCGGCGACGCGGGCCTGGTAGAGCGTTCGCGAGTCAATGAGATCGCGGATGGCCTCGGCTTGGGTGAGGTCCATGCGACCGTTGAGGAAGGCGCGCATCGTGAACTCGCCGGGTTCAGCGGTGCGAACTTTTTCTTGCGGCCCTCCCGAATCTTGCAGCGCGGCTCTATGAGCCGCGAGAGGGCGCGCCAGGCAGCACTCGACGAAATGCTGCAGGATGACAGGCGCGCCGTGGCAGGAAACCTCGACAACGTCCTCGCCGGTATAGGAATGCGGGCGGCGGAAGCACGTGGCGACCACTCGATCGAGCGCGCGGCCGGACTCAGGCTCGATAAATTCGCCGAGTGTGGCGCGCTGCGTTTCAAGGGGTAGTTTTGGGAAGCGAACCAGCTCGGAAACGATTTCGATGGCGTGCTCGCCCGAGAGCCGCACGATGCCGATGCCACCGCGGCCGGGCGGTGTGGCAATGGCCACGATGGTGTCGTCTGACGGCATTGAAGATTGCGATTGAAGATTGACGATTTGAAGGGGTGCTCGGTGCAATCATCAATCTTCAATCGTCAATCCCTATTCCTTGACGCTGACCGCCTTGCGCGCCCGCCGATCCGACTTTCCGCCCCCTGAGGAACCAGGCGGCGCTTTCGCACTCGGTGTCTGCGCGTCCGGCGGAACCGTATGCGCCACCGGGATGAAGTGGTTGATGATGAGCTGCTGCCCGATGCCCACCACGTTGACCGTCAGATAATACAGCACCAGGCCGCTTTGCAGCCGGTAGAAAATGATGCCGAAAATGAGCGGCATGAGGAACATCATGCGCTGCTGCGCCGGGTCCACCGTGGCCATCGGCGTCATCTTTTGCATCGCGAACATGGTGATGATCATGATGGTTGGCAGCAGCGCCAGAGGTATGCCGAAAAGGTGGCAGGAGTCGGGTGCGGCAAGGTCCTTGACGCAGCCGATCCAGTGCGCGTGCCGAAGATCAATCGCGGTCTCGAGCACCTCATAGATGGCGTAAATCAGCGGGAACTGCGCCACCGTGGGCAGGCAGCCGCCCAGGGGATTGATGCCGTGGTCGGAATAGACCTTCATCATCTCCTGATTCATCTTCTGCTTGCGCGGGTCGTTGAACTTATACTGCTTGTATTTCGCCTGGATGCTCTTGATGATCGGCGCCACCTTCTGCATTCTCTGAGCCGCATGAATGCTCTTGAGCTTCAGAGGGAAGAGGGCGATGTTGAGGATGACGGTTAGAATCACAATCGCCCAGCCCCAGTTGTGGACGACGTGATCATAGATAAAGCGCATGGCCAGGAACAGCGGCTTGGCGATGATGCTGAACCACCCGAAATCCACCACGTCGTCGAGCGGCGGATTCATGGCGCGCAGCACGTCCACGTCTTTCGGGACCACGACCAGCCGGAACGCGAGCGGCTTCGAAGCCGCCGCGCCCAGCACCGCACGCAGCGGGTTCGGCTTGTTCTTGTCCGCGCCCTTCCAGTCCGGCGGAGTCCACACTTGACGCGTGACGTGAAGTCCGGCATCCGGCGAATCGGGCAGGAACACCGCCGCGAAGTAGGCGTCTTCCAGGCCCGCGTAAGTTAACGGGCCACCCGCATCGAGCTCCTGCTGGGCCGAAGAGGTGCCGAAGATGCGGCCGAGCCACGATGGGCTGAGCTTCTCGGTGTGGACCTTGGAGCTGTCCGCCGTGCGGTAGAACGCCTGGTTGGTGAGCGCCGCCAGCGTCGGCGGCAGCGAGGCGTCCCCGAAACCGCCCGGCCACGCGACTTCCACGGGCAGATCACTCTGGCCGTCGAAGACGCTCACTTCCACGTGGCTTTGATACCCGTTCTCGAACGAGAATACCTTGCGCACTTGATCCTTGCCGTCGCTGTAGGTGAGCGTGACCTTCACCGGCGCCGTAAGCGTGGTGCCCGCCAGCGGCGCCCCGCTCTCCTTGTCCGCGCCGTTTCCAACCACCAGCTTGAAGGCTTGCGGAACGTAGAGCGCCGCGTTCAGCTTGCCGGCCAGCGCCTGATCCGCCAGACCGATGCTCATCGGGAACCCAAGTTGCGCGCACGCCGCCGGATCCACCACGTCGAGGGGTTGGCCCTTCGCGTCCGTGTACTTCCTTAGGATCCAGCTCTTCACCACGCCGCCCTGGGTCGAAAGCGTCACGCGGTAGAGGTCGGCGTCAATGACGATGTCCCGGGCCTCCGTACCTTGTTCAACGGGAAGCGCCACCGGCGCGACAGACTTGCCAGGCCCGGCTCCCGCGCCCGCGGCCGATTTGGTCGTCCTCGGTGTGCCCGAGACACCGCTCGAGGCGCCCCCGGGCGCTGACGGGGCGGACGGACTTGAAGAGCCCGGCGCAGCTTGGCTGGCTTCCGCATTCGGGGGCGGCGCCTTCGGGGGCGGCGGCAGCAAGAAGGCGCGCCACAGGATCAGAATGGCAAACGCCAGTCCGAAGGCGAGCAGCAGTCGCTTATTGGTATCGTCACCCAAAGCAGTTCTCAGTTATCAGTTCTCAGTTGTCAGTCAAAAACCGGTTGGTCTGGCCACTAGCCACTCACCACTAGCAACTGCCTTTAAGGCACTGGGTCATATCCTCGGCCTCCAAACGGCCGGCAGCGCACGAGCCTTTGCGCCGCCAGCTTAACTCCCCGACGAAGGCCCCACTTCTCCACCGCTTCGTACGCGTAAGCCGAACAGGAAGGGTAAAAGCGGCAGGAAGACGGAATCGCGGGCGAAAGGCACGCCTGGTAAAAGCGAATCAAACCGAGCAGAATCGAGCGCATCGTCGAGCTTATACCGCTGACGCGGCCGGACGCGGCGAAGAAGGCGCCGCCGGTGTGCGGGGTGGTGGCGCGCTCGGAAAGAGGCGTAGCACTTCCCGCGCCAGCGTCTCGAAAGGAATCGTGGCCACCGGCGGACGCGGGTTCAGCACCACGTCCCAGCCGCTGCAAATCGCGGCGCGGTGCAATCGAAACACCTCCCGCAGCCGCCGCCGGATGCGATTGCGCGCGCAGGCGTTCCCGATGGCTCGCGGCACCGTGATGCCGAGGCGCGTCTGAGCGAGGCCGTTGGAAAGGAAAAACGCTGTGCATAGTGGCGCGCTTCGGCGCCGCCCTTCATCGTAAACCCGCCGATACTCGTCGCGCCGGAGAAGCCGCACGCGCTTGGGGAAGGAGAGGTCCGCGCGGCTCGCGTTCATGCGGGGGTGAGACGATGCCGGCCCTTCTGCCGCCGGCGCTTCAATACCGCCCGGCCGCCCGGAGTGCTCATGCGGACGCGGAAGCCGTGCGTCTTTGCCCGGCGCCGCCGGTTCGGTTGATAAGTGCGTTTCAAGGGTTACTTCCTTTCGTTGTCCATACCAACTCAATCTTTAATGTATCAGGATAACCCTCGCCGGAGCAAGCCGTCAAGCCAGGCATCGCAAAGGGCGCTGTCAACGGGCCGTGTTGAAAAGAGATTCCCAAGCTTTGAGAGCCGCCGGGCGAAAGCCCTGCTTGTCCATTCCGAATAACGCCACCCGCGGACCGCCACGCCCGAGCCTGGGAATCGCCTCGCCACTCCCGTTTTCCATAGGGGGTCTTCTGAGCTTGTTCGAAAATGGGGTTGAATCAAGCCATTTTAATCATTCGAAAAGATTTGGTGGCTTTGAATCTCCATTCTTCCGATTAATGGCCAGGGCGTGGCGGAGCAATGTCTCACTAATCTCCAACTGCTGATTCCAAGGCACATTCCGGTATTGATGGTGCGTAAATTGACGGCAGGTCTGGAAAAGCTGATTTCTCATATCGACACGTAATTCTATGATAATTTATAGAGGACTGTCAAGAAGAATCCGATGAGCTGGGTTGTCGGTGTCGGCTTGCCCGTCACCTGCTCGGAACTCGACTGCGGCTTGCGGGCTGGATTCCCGTTTTCGCGGGAATGACGGTAATGGAACAAACTCCCAAACCGAGACTCTACCGTCGAAGATGGAAGAAGCGCTCGAAATTGGCCACCGCGTGCCAGCCCATCTCCTCTTCGCCGAGATGATGGACGTCGGCAAGCTGGCGCGTGACCTCGCGGACGTACGTCGGCTCGTTGCGCTTGCCCCGGTACGGGACCGGCGCGAGGTAAGGGCAGTCAGTCTCGGTCAGGAGGCGGTCGAGCGGGATTTCGCGGGCCGCGGCGCGCAGGCTTTCCGCTTTCTTGAAAGTGAGGTTGCCGGCAAACGATACGAGGAATCCAGAGTCCATCAGGTCGAAAGCGTCCTCGCGCGCGCCGGTGAAGCAATGCAGGATGCCGCCCAAGCCGGTCGAGGTCCAATGGGACTTTATCATCGCGCGCACGTCGGCCCAGGCGTCGCGGCAATGGATGATGATCGGAAGTTTAAGTTCGCGCGCCAACTCCAACTGGCGGATCAGGACGTGCTTCTGGGTGTCACGCGGATAGTCGTAGTAGTAGTCGAGGCCAATCTCTCCCACTGCCACAAACTTTGGGTGTTCTGCGAGCTTGGCGAGCGAGCGAAAGTGCTCCTCTTGCGCCGAGGTGGCTTGGTGCGGATCGATCCCGGCCGCCCAGTAAAGCCCGTCGTGCCGGTCGGTCAGGTCAGCAATCGTGCGCAGGCTCTCCGCGCGGGCCAGGTCCGCAACCAGCAGCAGATAGCGTAGCCCGGCTTGCTGCGCCCGAGCTATGACGGCCTCGCGGTCGCCGTCGAAGTCCGGCGCATCCAGATGAGCGTGAGAATCCACGAGTGGAAAGGTCAGGTGATGCGGAGATTCGGCGGCTGAGTGCGTCATTGGGGAGAGGTGGCGTAGAAAGCATTGCGCCCACCGCGCAGGTCGCGGCCGTAAGTGAAGAGGATCTCTGTCCCTCCCAGGACGGTAAGCCGCAATTCGATGCCTGGATCCCACAACCAGGCGCGCGACCCAAACAGATCTGAGGGGTCGTTGATGCGGCCGGAGTCAAGAAAAGGTCCGAGTTTCAGTTTCACCAGGCCATCCTGATAGACGACGTGGGTGTAGTCGGCGTTGGTGAGCACGAAGTTGCGCCCGAGCGGAGCACTGCCCTTTCGTCCGTTCGCCGTGCCGACGTGGCCGCGCAGCCAGAGATCGTTGTCGCGCTCGATACCCAGCATGAAGAGCTCATCGAACGGGATATCTCCGAAGGTTTCGCCGGCCCGCGCTCTGAAACTAAGCTCGTCGCGGTCGTCCTGTGCCGCAGGCAGCCAGTCCGCTGTGAGAGAAGTCTGGAACCTGGCATAGGGATCGACGGCCGGGGCAAATAACCTGCCCACTTCGCCGCGCAGCGAGGACTCCACGCGCAGCCGTCGTTCCGGAATGCGCAGGAGCACGGCGTTGATTTGCGAGTGATAGCCCAGGAGAAGGCCGGAATCAAACAGCGCTCCGGCGCCGGAAGAATTGAAGCTCGCTGGCAGGCGGGCGAAGTGACGCTCGGAGGCATCGAGGCCGGTCTCCCAGCTCCAGCGGCCACTGGCGAGGAATTGAACCTCCGCACCTGCCTCGAGGCGATCCACTTTCAGGCCGTTTAAGGCGGGACCCGGTCCGTAAAAGGCCGGGGCCACATCCCAGTTCTCATCCCGGCCATCCACGTGAAGCTGGTAGCGCCAACGGGCGCTCGACGAAAACGGGCCGGAGAGCGAAGCCATTGCGCGGCGCTTCTGCGGGTCCCAGCGGACCAATGAAGCAAAATTGATCGCCGAGCCCTTGATGTTGAACCATTCCGGGTAGAGCGTGTCATAGGGGGCGCCGCGCAACAGCGAAAGCAGACCCTGCCACTTGCTGTCACCCCAGCCCTGCCGCGTACGAGTCTGCAAGACGGCGTCGAAGGCTCCGTCGCGGCCTGGCGCAGGCGCGAGACTGATTTGATACTGGGGGAAGACTCCGAGGCCGTCGAGCCGCGCCTCCGTAGTGAGCAGATCGGGCAGCCGCAGGACGCTCGCCGGGGAGAACGCAAAGGCGCGGTCGAGCAAAATGGGGTCGAGCGACGGCTGCGGGTCCATGCGGATATCTTCAATCCTGGGTTTGCCAATCGGGTTCCAGCATCTCAACGCGGCGTCGAGATTGCCTTCCAGCAGGTACACCGTGGCCAGAAAATTTGCGGCGTAGGTGTCTTCCGGGTCGACGTGCAAGGCGCGGCGGAGATGTCGCGCAGCGGCTGGCAAATTTCCGCGCTTGAAAGCCACGCCGGCCAGTTCTTCGGGGAAGCGCTTGTCGCGCGGCGCCTTTCGCTGGCCGTCGAGGAAGGCTTGCCGGGCCTCCTGCCAGCGCTCGAGCCGCGCCAGAGCCATGCCGCGATAGTAGTCAACTTCGGGTGGCTCGCCGGCTGCAACCGGCAGGTCCGCAATTTGCTGCCAGAGGCGCCGGGCGTAAAGTGTTTGCATCCGCGCCGCAAGTTGGTTGTCTGTAGATGGGCTCCTGGAGCACGACGCCGCCCCCGGAATCAGCAAAAGAAAAAGGAGCGGGGAGCGGGGCAGCATCCGAGTCACGGCGCCGATCGCGGCACGGCCAGAAGGGTCCAGAAACCGGACGCCCGCCAATCCTTCTCGAAGTCTGCCTGGCGAAGTTTCAGAAGCTTGCGCTGCGCCGGGTCGTTCACCAGGACAAAGCCATTCTGCTCGTCGAGCCCGTCCACCACCACGTAATGAAGAAGAGCGGCGCGAGATTCGCGCAGACAGACGATCAGCGGACGGCCCCGGGTGAGTTGCTCATAAAGATCGCCCCACCGGCCGTTGAAGGCAAAGGTCCGGAAGCCGGACTCCTCGAAGTAGCGCTTCATGCTGCCGGTGGTGATGCCGTGAGCGCTGCGGGAGAAAAGCAGCCGCTGGATGGAGCCGACCTCGGCGCGGCGAGGATCGAGGCGGCTGCCGTGAGCTATCCAGTACTGCATCACCATAGCGATGCTGGCGGCGCCACATCCCTCGCGAGGCTGCGGCACGAAGGGCACGTCCACCCAGAAGTTGGCAGGTCGCGCCGCGCCCAGCACGAGAGCGGCGGCAAGCAGTTTTGAAGCCAAGGCCACCAAGGGCGCACCGAATTCAGCGGGCTGCTAAAATGACGATGATGATCACCGCCGTCGCCAAAGCAATGATGATGTACGTCAACTGCTCATTGGTGAGAGCGCCGGCGGCAAAATCCCGCTGCGCCTTCTCGGCACGAGCCGAGAGACGCGCCAGCTCCTCGTCATCGAGCGAGCCCACGGCCTGTTGAACCTGGACCGGATCGATGTGGGCCCGCTTCAAGGCTTGACGAGCCGCGTGGGAGGAAAGGAAGCGCTTCACTTGCTGAACGTGTTGCTCGCGGGATTGCGCGGCGGAGGCAACCGCCTGATTTAAGTCGGCGGAGGTGACAACGTGGTCCTGCGCAGGGAGCTGAGTGCACGCGAGAATGAGACCCGCCCCAATCATCAAGGCGGCGGCGAAGGGTTGCCGGACCAAACCATGCATAACGAGGCTCCTTCCCAGCCCAGTGGGCTGCTTCACATTGCTGGAATTGACTCTATCACAAAATGAAACGAGTATCTGCGCCAGCGCTGGCGAAAGCTACTGTACCAGGCGAAAAGAAAGCTGCCGCCCGATCCGTTGATTATTTCAGGCGGGCGCCGTTCGGCACCTCCTCGTTGAACGTCGCGAGGACCGGCCTTCCGTCGTCGCCCACGGAAGCCGCTACGATCATGCCGTTTGACTCCACGCCGCGCAGCTTGCGCGGTTCCAGATTCGCCACCAGCACCACCTTCATGCCGACGAGCTGCTCCGGCTGATAGTACTCGGCGATGCCCGCGCATACCTGGCGAACTTCGGTGCCGATATCCACCATGACCTTTAGGAGCTTCTTGGCTCCGGGGATTGATTCGGCAGAAAGGATCTGGCCCACGCGGAGGTCGATTTTGGCGAAGTCGTTGATGGTGATCTTTTCGGGGATCAGGGGCCGGGGGGCAGGGGTCAGGGGCTGGGAACTCGGGTTTGCGGACTGCGGCATCTCAGATGACACGGTGACGGTTGCTCCTTTCGGTTGACTGCGCTCGCGGTCGGCCTCGGCGAGTTCGTGAAGCTTGGCGAGCGTCTTGGCCTTGTCGAGACGAGGGAAGATGGGTACCGGTTTGCCGACTACGGCCCCATCAGGGAACTCCTCCCACGTCAACGGTTCGCCACGCCTGACTCCGTCAAGGGGCTGTCCTTCGCCAAGCTGTTGCCAAAGTGTTGGGGCAGCCAGCGGCAGAACAGGATAAGTCAATGCCGCAACTTTGCGCAGTGCTTGGGCCGCATGGCGAAGGACAGTTGCGACCTGTTCCGCGTCGTCGTTAGCCCATGGGTGCGCGACCGTGAAGTATCGATTCTCATTGGCAACATGATGCCAAATCACCTCGAGGAAACCGGAGAAGTCGCAGCGATCGAGTCGCCTGTCCGAATCTTCAGGTAACGTTAGGCCTGACGCAAAGGCGTGTAGTTCCGCCTCGTGCAGTTCTCCTTCGCTCCCGCTGGGGTTGGACCCCGATGTCGTTGGGATCCTTCCACCGAAGCGACTCTGCAACAGAGTCAGAGTCCGATTCGCCAAGTTCCCGACATCATTCGCCAGGTCCGAGTTGTACCGCTGAATTAGCGCCTCATACGAGAAGCTCGTGTCCTGACCGAACGGCGCCTCGCGCAGCAGGTAGTAGCGCAGGGCGTCGTTGCCGGGGGCGCCGAAGAAATCGAGCCCGCCCACGATGGGCTCGGGATACACCACGTTGCCCTTGGACTTCGACATCTTGTCCTGCTCATAGTAAATCCACCCGTGAGCAAAGATGGTTTTCGGCAGGGGCAGCTTCTCCGCCTCCGGCAATGGGTCGTTAGCGGCCATCAGAAAGGCGGGCCAATAGACGGCGTGAAAGCGCAGGATGTCCTTACCGATCATGTGGACGACCTCGGTGGGACCGTCCGCGCCCATCCAGTATTTTTCAAAGTCCTTGCTTCGCTTTTCGCCCTCGAAGCCGATGCCGGTGAGGTAGCTGGTGAGCGCGTCGTACCAGACGTAGACCACCTGTTCATCGTCGCCGGGCCAGGGGATGCCCCACTTCAGCCGGCGACGGCTGATGGAGATGTCGCGCAGACCGCCCTTCACGAAGCTCTTGACCTCGTTCATGCGGAAATCGGGCTGCACAAACTCCCGGTGCTCGCCGTAGAGATTCAGCAGCCGGTCCTGGAACGCGGAGAGCTTGAAGAAGTAGTTTTCTTCGCTGATTAACTCCGCGGGCCGGCCGCAGATGTCGCAGTTCACCGGGTCGGTCGAGTCGGAGACATAGCGTTCGTCAAAAATGCAGTAGCGGCCCTCATACTTCTTCTTTTCAATGTAACCGGCTCTTTGAGCCTGACGGATCATCCACCACACGGCTTCGCGATGAGCAGGATTCTGCGAGGTGTGGACGAATCGGTAGTCGCTGATTCCAAGCCGACGCCACAGAGCGGTGAACAGTTCGCGCTTTTCGGCCACAAATCGCTCGACCGGGACGCCGGCAGCGTCAGCCGCCCGCTGCAGCTTTTCGCCGTGCTCGTCGGTGCCGGTGAGAAACGCCACGTCGTACCCGCACATGCGTTTGTAGCGGGCGATGACGTCACACACGATGGTGGTGTATGCCGACCCGACGTGCGGCCGGGCGTTGGGATAGTAAATCGGCGTGGTGAGATAGAAAGCGCTCATATGGTCGGATCATTGAGTGATTGAGCCATAGAAGAATTGATTCATCGGATCATCGGTTCATTGACTCAATGAATCAATGAATCAATCTTTTCTGGAATACGCGACCTGCGCTGCCAGCATGACTTCTTTGAGAGGCACGGACCTTTTCCGTGCCAACCGCTGGCAATCCTCGTACTCGGGCGCCACGTTTACAACCTTTCCCGCGCGCCGCGCCACCTTGACGCGCACCGGGCCGTGCTCGGTTTCCACCGTCACCACTTCGCGCTCGAGACACATCCGCCGCGCCTCGTGGACGCGCACGCCGATGGTGGTGGTCTCCTGAAACAGCATCTCAGCCAGTGCGATCGCTCCCTCCGGCGCGCACATCAGACTGATCGCAAGCCCGGGGCGGTTTTTCTTCATCTGCACCGGGCTGCAGGTGACGTCGAGCGCCCCGGCTTCGAGTGCCCGCTCGACGAAGTACCCATAGACCTGCGGGCTCATGTCGTCCACGTTGGCCTCAATGACGGCGACTTTGTCGCCGTCGCGATTCGGGATTCGGGGTTCGGGATTCGAGGCAGCATCACCAGCCAGCAAGCGCACCAGATTGGGCCAGCCAGGAAAATCGCGCGCCCCCGCGCCGTAACCGATGCGGTCCAATTTCATCGGCGGCACCGGACCGAAGCCGCTTGCGAGCGTCGTGACGATAACCGCGCCGGTCGGCGTTACGAGCTCGGCTTCGACGCCGGAAGAATAAACCGGCGCGCCGCGCAGGAGTTCGGCTGTGGCGGGCGCCGGAACCGGCAGCGATCCGTGCGCCGCCGCCACGCGTCCACCACCCACATTCAGGGGTGAACAGATGAGTTCGCTGATCCCGAGCAACTCCACTGCTACCGCGGCGCCGACGATATCCAAAATAGCATCCACTGCCCCGACCTCGTGAAAGTGCACCCGATTCGCGGGCTTGGCGTGCAGCTTGCCCTCGACCTCCGCGAGACGCGTGAACATCGCGATGGCGCGGCGTTTGACCGGCTCGCCGAGCACGCTCTCGCGAATCAGACCCGCGATGTCCTCCAGATGGCGCTCCGGCTGTGCGCCGGGCACGGCAATCTCCACGTGCATCCCCGCGATGCCGCCGCGCAGCACCCGCGCGGTACGGAACTCATAAGCGCCCAGCCGAAGCTTCGCGAGTTCAGCCTGGAGCTGTTCAACGGGGAGTCCGGCATCGAGGCAGGCGCCGAGAAACATGTCACCGCTCACGCCCGAGGAGCAGTCGAGATAGGCGATTTTCATGTGCGCGCCTCGAATCAGCCATCATACTATGATTCGAGCGCGCGACCGGCTCCGGGCCAGTTAACCTGTAACCGGGGCTGTAACGGCGCTGGACTTCGCCCCCGCCCCTCGATACAATCCCGCAATGTTGGGCACCGCAAAGAGCCGTTTATGACGACAACGATGGACCGCCTCTGGGCCGACTACGAAGAGCATCACCGCACGGACGGTAATAAATACAGCCACATGGTGGGAATCCCGTTGATTATCGTCGGGGTGCTGGCGATGCTGGCCATTCCTCTATTTAAGGTAGGTACCTGGCCGGTGGAAGTGTCACTGCTGGTTCTGCTCGCGAGCGCCGCGGTGGATATCTCGCTCGATACCAGGCTCGGCACGCTAATGTTGGTGGTTACGCTGGCGCTCTACTTGGGAGCGCGACTGCTCGGCTGGAAAATCGGTTTGGCGCTGTTCATTCTGGGCTGGATTTTCCAGTTCATCGGCCACGGTGTCTACGAAAAGCGGCGTCCGGCGTTCTACAAGAACCTCGCCCACCTCGTCGTCGGACCCCTTTGGGTGCTGAACCATTTCGTCCACCTGCGCGGCCCGGCGCCGGAGGCTCCAGCTCGCGGATGACGCTTTTCAGTTGGCGGCGTCGCGCACGGCGGGTTACCCTCATAGAGAGTCGCGGGCCGGTAGCTCAATGGTGGAGCACTGCCCTTTTAAGGCAGGGGTTCTGGGTTCGAGTCCCAGCCGGCTCACTTTCAACCCTCAGAGCTTGATCACTGGCGAGTTGGGTTCGCGGAGAATTCATGGACAAGAAAATCAAGACGCCGGCGCACCCCGAACGCCAGCCGGAGCTGGCCTATCGCAGCGAGAGGTTTGTGGACAGCTCGGAGGGGCGTCCGCTGCGAATCCTGGCGGAGTATCTGGAGCCGCAGACGCGCTTGCGTCGCGCGCGGGTGGAAAATACCGTGGTGTTCTTCGGCTCGGCGCGCCTGCTGCCGCGCGAGATCGCGGAAGAAAGAGTCCGCGCCGAGGAGCGCATTCACGGCGGAGATGGCCCCACCGTGGAATGGGCCGAGCTGAAGGCGGCGCGGGCGGCGCTTGAAATGTCGCGCTACTACGAGGAGGCTAGGCAGCTGGCCCACCTCATCACGCGCTGGTCGCTCTCGCTGCACCGCGGCAGGCATTTCCTGGTAGTCTGCTCGGGAGGGGGCCCCGGCATCATGGAAGCCGCGAATCGCGGCGCCTCGGAAGCAGGCGGCCTCTCCATCGGGTTGAACATCAAGCTGCCCTTCGAACAGAAATCCAACCCCTACGTGACTCCGGACCTGAACTTCCTGTTCAAGTACTTCTTCATGCGCAAGCTGTGGTTTGCCCAGCCGGCTAGAGCGCTGGTGGTATTTCCCGGCGGTTTCGGAACCTTCGACGAGCTCTTCGAGTTTCTGAACCTCATGGAGACGCGCAAGCTGGGCCATCACGCGGTGATTTTGTTGTACGGCTCAGAGTTCTGGAAAAAGGCGGTCTGCTTCGACGCGCTGGTCGAGGCAGGAACGATCTCGGCGGAAGACCTGAAGCTCATCCGCTTCGTCGACAATCCGCGCGGCGCCTTTGAGCTCCTCAAGCGTGAACTCGAGCGCGATCGCGCCGTGCGCGCCGCGTTGCAGCAGCCCTTCCCTTAACTTCGCCACCGCAGCGCGACCGGCCCGGGAATCGGATGCGCCATCGGCGCTCCGGTGCGCTTCGATTCGAGATAAGCCTGCTTCAACTGGAAGTACCACTTCGCCGGACGGTCGGCGTCGTCAATCAGCATCAGGCTGGGATTGTGTTTCAGGCCTTCCGCCTGCTGCTCCATGGTGCGGCGGTCCTGCTCCAGAAACATTTTCGCGAACACCCGAAAAATGCTGGTGAGGAACGGCACGTTTCGGAAGAGGTTCCACGCCGCGACGAAATCAATGCGGCAGTGGCTGGCGGTCACGGGCGTCACGGTGGCGCGGCTCGAAAACCAGTAGTCGCCGCAATGAATCTGCTCGAAGCGCATGTTGGGCAGCACGAACTCGATGGTGGTTGTGATCGGCCGGCCGTAGACTCCGAGCAGTTTGTAAGCCGCGCTGTTCGCTGAAGGCGAATGCGCCCGGATGCGGAAGCCGTTGGGGATGGGTTCAAACACCTTCTCTTTTTCGTGGATGCTGCCGCGGCTCCGCCACCACCACGCTTGATGCACGAACGGGCCGTGCGCCGGGTCCATCAGCCCGATGATGCCGTGATCAATCGTCGTGGGCATGTCGCAGGCGAGGTGAGTGAGCTTGTAGCGGCCGCTGAATACCGGCAGGCGCGGCGCCGGCGGAATCACTTCGCCGGGTTCACCGGGGCGCGCGCCGCCTTCAGAATCCGGCAGGTAGACCCATACGTAGCCGTCCTGTTCGTCGCACAGAAAATGGGTCGCGAAGATGCGCTCGGTTTTGATCTTGTCCCGGTCCGTCCGCGACGGAATGTCACAGCACTGCCCCGTGTGGGCATCGAACGTCCAGCCGTGGTAGGAACACTCCAGCCGTTCGCCGTCAAAATGGCCGTGAGAAAGGGGCATGCCGCGGTGCGGGCAACTGTCGCGCATGGCAAACGGGCGACGCCGGCGGTCGCGGCCCATCACGAGGGGCACGCCCAGCAGCATCGCCCGGCGCAACTGGCGAGGGCCCAACTCGCCACTGCGCAGGGCCGGATACCAGAAATCGCGCAGCATCACAGAGTCGGGCACTGTCGCCAGGTTCGACGCTGCCTGGTTGGTCATGTCAGGTATTATATCCGCGCTAGCGAGATAGGGTGGAGGCCAGGGGCAGAGGAGAAGCGCCCCCGGCCTGTCTTCGACGTGAACGAACTCGTTCGACTTCCGTATAGCCGCTTGCGAGCTACTGGAAGAAGCCGCCGACCTCGTCCTGGGCAATGCCGGTGCGGGTGTCGGTCCAGGATGCGAAGAGCGTTTTCCCAGACCATGAGTTGCCGCTGTAGTCGCCCATGAAGCTTCCGCCGAAGCCGTCATTGAAGGGATCTGACGACGCCGTGGAAATAACGGTATTCCTTCCGAAGCTCGCTCCGCCGTTGAACGAAAGCGCGGAGAACTCTTGGTAATTGATGTTGCTGGGATCGTTGCGTCGATCCATCCAGGTGACGCCGACGATTCCAGTCTGGCTAACGTTGAGCCAGGGGAAGAACTGGTCGTGCACGGCAGTACCGGCGACCTTCACCGGGAGGCCCCAGGTCGTGCCGCTGTTTTGCGAGCTGATAACCTCGACCTGCAGTTGCGTGCCCGTCCAGTTGTACATCACCACATACAGGTTGCCGCTATGCGGGCCGGAACTGTTGTCAACACCAATCGCCGGAATGTTGCTGACACGCTCAAACGTATTGGGCAGGCAACCGTAGAAGGCTCCGCATGTGTCCGGCGCCAGATTGACGTTCGCCATCACCACCGGCGTGGACCAGGTGGTGCCGGCGTCGGTCGACTTCGAGAACATCATCGCGGCCGATGTGCCGCCGCAATCGTTAGTGGGGCCATTGGCGACGCACTGCATCCAGGTCAGATAAACAGTGCCGTCCTTGCCGACCGCAAGGTCACTGAACTGGTTGATGGTGGGGTAGGTTCCAGTGGCTACGGTGGAGGTGGACCACGTCGTTCCGTGATTGAGCGAGTGCGAGACCGAGATATCAATCGTCGTCTGCGAAGAGTCGAACTGCGTCACCGAAATGTAAAGAGCATTGACGTTCGGGCTGGTCCTGTTGGTGTCGACCTGGAGCCATGGTTTGTCCGTAAGGCCGCCCGAGAATAGGGGTGGCACGGCCACCATGGGAGTACTCCACGTTGTGCCATTGTTGTTTGAGTGTTCGAACACGATGCCGTGGCTGGCGTCGATGCCTGAAATGAAAGCATTGCCAACCCGGTCGTAGCCGACGCCAGGGTCGCCCTCGCCGAAGTCACCCGCGATAGAGTTCAGGCAGGTGTGGTTCCAAGTCGACCCGCCGTCGGAGGAAGCAAAAAAGCCCTGGATGTTCGCGCAGTTGTAATCGTTGCCGCCTGTCAATACCCGCGAGGAATTGGTGGGACTGGCCGCGATTGGCGTTTCGTCTACGACGCTCCCGCCCTCGGACGCTTGCACGTTCGGCAGAGCGCACGGCGCGGGAGAGCAGGTGAGCGTGTTAGCGAACTGAGCAGTGAACGGATGGAAGGGTCGATGCAGCTTGCCCGAATGAATGGCTTGGGCAACCAGAACGCTGCCCGAAACCGGGCTCAACGGCAGGATGGATCTCATCCGGAGCCCTTGAGCGCTGGTCTTCAGGATTAAGCAAACCGAAAGCAGCGCCAACGAGCTGCAGACGGCCGTGATGCGAAGAGATTTTTTCACTAAACGCCTCCTTCAGGCTGGCTTACTAGGTACATTAGGTGTGAGATTGCGCCCTTCCTTTCCGAAGAGCGACCCTATACGCTAGGCGAGACGCCAAAGCCTGTCAAGGAGCTTCTATCTTCTGGACATGTATCACTTCGTTAAGTATGCAAGCTTCGAAGCCCGAGGTCTCGTGCTTCCTGGCGTGTTAGACTGGCGACTGAACTCCCAGACGACCAGCCGACCGTGAGATAACCACCATGCGTCCTGAGGTTGCCGCACCGAAGCGAAAATCAAACGGCAGGAACTGGGTGAGCCTCGTTCCTTACGGCCTGAACCAGCAGCATCCCAACAACTACAAGGACGTCCTTGCTGCCATCTGGGAGAACCGCGACAACCTGCGCTACGCTTGGCGAATTCTCCGTGACGGCTGCTGCGACGGCTGCGCGCTCGGCACCACCGGCATGCATGACTGGACGATGAAGGGCATCCATCTGTGCGCCGTCCGCTTGCAGTTGATGCGCTTCAACACCATCGGCGCCATGGACTGGCGGGTGCTTGAGGACGTCGAGGGTCTGAGGGAGATGAGCGAAAAGCGGTTGCGGAAACTCGGACGGCTGGCCGTGCCGATGGTGCGGCATAGAGGCGACAAAGGCTTCCGGCGCGTCTCCTGGGACGAAGCGACCGGTCTTGTCGCCGAGCGCCTGCGCCAGACTGACCCCCATCGCCTCGCCTGGTATCTCACCTCGCGCGGGCTGACCAACGAGGATTACTACGCCCATCAGAAAGTCGCCCGCTTCATCGGCACCAACCACGTGGATACCAGCGCGCGCATCTGCCACGCGCCCTCCACTTCCGCCCTGAATGCCACCGTCGGCTGCGCGGCGACCACGTGCTCCTACTCCGATTGGATCGGCAGCGACTTGATCGTTTTCGTGGGCTCCAACGTCGCCAATAATCAGCCGGTGGCCACCAAGTATCTCTATTATGCGAAGAAGGCTGGCACCAAAGTCTTCGTGGTCAATCCCTACCGCGAGCCCGGAATGGATCGGTATTGGGTGCCGTCGGTCACCGAGAGCGCGCTCTTTGGCACGCGCATTGCCGACGACTTCTTCCAGATTAACGTCGGCGGCGACGTGCCGTTTTTCTATGGCGTGCTGAAACACCTGGTCGAAAACAACAGGGTGGACCGCGAGTTTGTCGCCGAGCGTACCGTGGGCTGGGAAGCGGTTGAGAGCAAGGTGCGCGGCCTTTCGTGGGAAGCGCTGGAGCGCGGGTGCGGGTTGACGCGCGCCGAGCTGTTCCGTTTCGCCGAGAGCTTCGGCCAGGCGCGGAGCGCCATCATCGTGTGGAGCATGGGCGTCACCCATCATCGCTTCGGAAGCGATAACGTGCGCGCCATCGTCAATCTGCAACTGGCGCGCGGCAACGTCGGACGGCCCCACACCGGCCTGATGCCGATTCGCGGTCACAGCGGCGTCCAGGGCGGCGCGGAAATGGGCGCGCAGCCGTCCGCCTACGTCATGGGCTACGCCGCGAACGAGGCGAACGCCCGGCGTTTCGCCGCGCCCGAGTTTTGGGGATTCGAGCCGCCGGCGTGGAAAGGGTACGGCGCAGCGGAAATGATCCTGGCCGTCGAGCGCGGCGAGATTGACGCGCTCTGGCAGAGCGGCGGCAACTTTATGGACACCCTGCCTGAGCCGGACCGCGTGCGCCGCGCGCTCGGACGGCTCAAGCTGCGCGTGCATCAGGATATCGTGCCCAATCCCACCATGCTGGTCGATCCCGGCGAAACCGTGGTGCTGCTGCCTTCGCGCACCCGCTACGAGGAGCGCGGCGGCGGCACCGAGACCAGCACCGAGCGCCGCATCATCTACAGCCCGGAGATTCCCGGGCCGCGACCGCCCGAGTCCCGTGACGAGTGGGAGATTCCCGTTATGGTCGCGCACAAGTTTGATCGAGAGCGCGCGGCCAGAATATTCCCGTGGCGCGATACCCAGGACATCCGCGACGAGATTGATCGCGTCTGCCCCACTTATAAGGGAATCGCTAACCTCTGCAAGAAGGGCGATAACTTCCAGTACGGCGGCCCGCGCCTGCTCGCGGACCGGTTCCTCACCGCCGACGGCAAGGGTCACTTTACGGCCGTCGATCTGCCGGAGAATCATGTGCCGCAAGGGAAGTTTCTGCTATCCACACGCCGCGGCAAGCAGTTCAACAGCATCGTCAACGCCGAGACCGACCCGCTCAATGGCGCCAGCCGGCGCGATATCCTGATGTCGGCGGAGGACGCCGCGAGGCTCGGGTTGCGCGACGGCGACCCGATCCTGGTCGAGAATGAGCTAGGGCGATTCCCCGGCCGGGCGAGAATCGACCGCATCAAGCCTGGATTCCTGCAAGGCCACTGGCCGGAGGTCAACGGCCTCATTGCGGCTGGGAATCTGGACGCCAGCGGAGCTCCCGACTATAACGCTATTGTTGAGGTTAAGCCATTATGCGCAACCGCTGGGCTCCACTAAGTCATTGAAAATAATATCAAAAATGGTCTATTGTAATTTCTAGTTGACACTATTGCACTCAGGGTTTATTATATGCAACGACTAAGCACTTGGAAACATCAAAATGGCCTGCGAAGAGAGTTGCGAGGGGTTCACAGGGGATTCTAACAGCAGGGAGGAATCGGAATGGCAAAAATCATTGGAATTGACCTCGGGACAACAAACTCGGTGGTGGCGGTGATGGAAGGTGGCGAGCCGTCGGTTATCGCCAACCCAGAAGGCGGGCGCACCACTCCGTCGGTGGTGGGCTTCACCAAGTCCGGCGAGCGGTTGGTGGGTCAGGTGGCGAAACGGCAGGCCATCACCAATCCTGAGAACACGGTTTATTCCATCAAGCGGTTCATGGGGCGCCGCTTCGACGAAGTGCAGAGCGAAATTAAGACGGTTCCGTACAAAGTGATGGCGGCACAGAACGGCGACTGCCGCGTGGTGGCTCAGGGTAAAGAGTATTCGCCGCCCGAAATCTCCGCCCTCATCCTGCAGAAGATGAAGGACGCGGCGGAGCAGTATCTGGGCGAGAAGATCGCTCAGGCCGTGATTACGGTTCCCGCTTATTTCAACGACAGCCAGCGTCAGGCGACGAAGGACGCGGGCAAGATTGCCGGCCTGGAAGTGCTGCGGATCGTCAACGAACCAACCGCGGCGGCGCTCGCCTACGGGTTGGACAAGAAGAAAGACGAGACCATCGCCGTTTACGACTTTGGCGGCGGCACGTTTGACATTTCGATTCTGGAAGTCGGCGAGGGCGTGGTGGAAGTGAAGTCCACCAACGGTGACACGCACCTGGGTGGCGACGACATTGACAAGCGAGTGATGGACTGGATCGTGGACGAGTTCAAGAAGGACCAGGGGATTGATCTCTCGAAAGACCGCATGGCTCTGCAGCGCCTTAAGGAAGCGGCCGAGAAGGCCAAAATGGAACTCTCGACGGTCCTCGAGAGCGAAATCAACCTTCCCTTCATCACTGCCGACGCTTCGGGTCCGAAGCACCTGGCGATGAAGCTCACGCGGGCGCGGTTTGAACAGATGTGCGAGGACATTTTCCAGCGCTCGGTGGGTCCGGTTAAGCAGGCGCTGAAAGACGCCGGCGTGGGTCCGGAGAAGATTGACGAAGTCGTGCTGGTCGGTGGCTCGACTCGCACTCCGCGCATTCAGGAGATTGTCAAGAACCTGTTCGGCGGCAAGGAGCCGCACAAGGGCGTGAACCCCGACGAAGTTGTGGCGGTGGGCGCCGCGGTGCAGGCCGGCGTGCTCGGCGGCGAAGTGAAGGACCTGCTGTTGCTCGATGTGACGCCGCTGACGCTGGGGATCGAGACCCTGGGAGGCGTCATGACGCCTCTCATCCAGCGCAACACCACGATTCCAACCCGCAAGAGCGAGACTTTTTCAACCGCGGCCGACAACCAGACATCCGTCGAGGTTCACGTGTTGCAGGGCGAGCGGCCCATGGCCAGGGACAACCGGACGCTGGGCAAGTTCCAGTTGATCGGAATTCCTCTGGCGCCGCGCGGCGTCCCTCAGATCGAAGTGACGTTCGACATTGACGCCAACGGCATCCTCAACGTTTCCGCCAAGGATCATGGCACCGGCAAGGAACAGAAGATCACCATCACGTCTTCGAGCGGCCTCAGCAAGGAAGAGATCGACCGCATGGCCAAGGAGGGTGAACTGCATGCCGACGAAGACCGTCGCATCAAAGAGGAGATCGAGCTCAAGAATCGCGCCGACGCCATGGTCTACTCGACGGAGAAGATGCTGAAGGAGAACCGCGAGAAGATTTCCGAAGCCGATGCCAAGAGCATCGAGACGGCCCTTGAGGAGGCGAAGACTGCTATCCAAGGGGGAGACACTTCGAAGATCACCGCTGCGGTGGAACACCTTACCCAGGCGTCGCACAAGCTGGCAGAGGCGATGTACAAGCAGGCAGGTTCCACGAGTGGCGGCGGTGGCCCTGGCGGCGCAGCCGGAGCGGATGGGGCCAGCGGCGCCGGGGCGGGAGCGACAACCTCGTCCGGGCCGTCCGGCGCCGATGGTAAGGCCAGCGGGGAAGGCGAAGTGATCGACGCCGAGGTGGTGGACGATGACAAGAAGAAGCCGAACTGAGCCTCGCAGAGGGCGAGCCAATCTCTGTCGTCGTCTGGAAGGCGAAGAAGACGACACTCGAAAAAAATGAAAATGTTACGAACAAAGCCGTCAAACTATTGAAAACAAATGATACGCTTTTTTCGCAAGGCGTGAAAGCCGTCATCTAGTTGAAAACAAACAGCTTGACCATTGTAAAGCCGTCAACTGATTGATAATAAACAGTTTGATTTGATGGCGTCTACTCCAAAGAGAGGCCAAAGGTGGAACAACGCACGCAAGTCCCGGTTAAATGCCCGCAATGCCATTGGAAGCACTTTGTCGAGACCGAGATCGACCGGGATCTTCTGCGCTCGCCGCTCGCCACGGAGATTCAAGGCTTGCTTGAGGCTTGGATCGCGTCGCGCTGCCCAGACCATCTGAACGTGATCACGCAGCTCAGCAGGAACTGACAAGCAGCCTTCGGAGGGCGCCGT
>DASYXW010000035.1:0-63743 GCA_035934405.1 Terriglobia bacterium | reverse complement strand
GGACCTTGAGCCCTTCTCCCTCATTATTAACGCCTATCTTGGAATGCTGATGTACAACACCGGCCAGCACGACCAGGGGATACAAGTCATTCGCCAAGCCATTGAACTGGACCCGAACTTCGCCCAGGCGCACTACTTCCTAGGGTGCAATTATGCCGCCAGCGGAAGGTATGACGAAGCCGCCGCGGAGTTTCAACGCGCTCTGGACCTTTCCAAGATTTCTGGAGGCCAGATCCAGTCTCTTGCGGCGCTCGGATGGGTCTATGGGGTGACGGGCAAGAGAGACGAAGCGGAAAAGGCGCTGGAGCAGTTGAAAGAGCTGTCGAAGCGGCGTTACGTCTCGGCGTGCCGCATCGCCCAAGTCTATGCGGGCCTGGGACAGAAAGACCGAGCGTTCGAATGGCTGGGAAAAGCCTTTGAGGAACGGAGTGAAGAACTGGTGTTCCTCAACCGATTACACTTCTGGGATCCTGTTCGTGAGGACCCGCGGTTTCAGGAAGTTTTGGGCCGCGTCGGACTGCCGCCGTAATCCTCGTCTCGCCCCCGCCGCAACGCGGGTGGGGCGCCCGCGCGCCAGCCGGCAAAGCCTGTCCTGAGCGAAGCGAAGGGATGCCGGCGCTACATCCCGATTCCTGTCTCAGAAGTTGAACCGCGCGCCGAATTGCACTTCGCGAGGATCGGCTGCGGAAGTGAACCCCAAGGGCTGCGTGGGAGCCAGGCTTCGGTCGCCCCGGGCGGCAAAGGTGGTTAAGGGCGTAGTTCCGACCACGTTGTTGATTTGCAGAAAATTGGTGTGGTTGAATAAATTGAAGGCTTCTAGGGTGAATTCCAGATAGCGGGTTTCGCCGAGCGGCAAGCGCCGCGCCAAACGAGCATCCAGACTGTAGAAAGGCTCGCCGTGGCCGGTGTTGCGTCCTGCCGCGCCCGGCCGGTCCGTGGTGGGCCGGCCATCGTTATTGGCGTCGAAACCGAGCAACAGATTGAAGGGACGCCCGCTGGCGGCGGTGAAGATGGGCGCCACGGTCCAATCCTCCAGAAGCTTGCCGGCGCGCGAGGCGCCCGTAAACGGGCTGGAAAAAACGCCGCTCGCCACCAAACGGTGGCGCTGGTCAAAGTCGGAAAGCGCCCGGTCGGCGCGCGCGTTCAGGGGGTTTTGCGCCGAAAAGTCACTGTTGAAATCCGTCTGCTCGTCAATGGCCTTCGACAACGTGTAGTGCGCGTAGATGCTGTAGTGGCGGGAAAAGCGCTTTTGCAGCGAAATCGTGAGTCCGTTGTAGAACGAGTTGGCCGTCGATTCATACTGGTTGTCCTGCAGCCGCAACGGATCGCGGAAGTCGCTGGTCAAGCCGGCGGCGGCCTGGGCTGGGGTGGGGAAGCGAATGAAGGTTGGTTGCCCGGTGAGAGGATTGATTGGGCCGGTTTCCTTGAAGGGATTCACGTCCCGGTTGCGCGGCAGGTGCAGGCCGTGCGCGAAGAGATACTCGGCTTCGAGTGAAAAGCCGTCTCCCAGATCGCGCTCGATGCCCAGGCTGGACTGGTATGTGATGGGGTCTTGATAATCCGGCCCCAGGCGGAAGCGCACTTCGAGCGGCGCGCCTGGTCCGGGCGTGAGGCCAAACTGGGCGAGATCGGCGGTGGTGACCAGACGGTTGCCGAGGACGCCCTGGGCGAGCAGGGTTTGATAGATGGCGAACGAAGTGGGCAGACCCAGCAAATTCGAATTGCCAGTGGCGAGCACAATGTTAATGTTGTTCGGGCTGCCGGTGCCGTTCAGCGTCGACGTCACGCCGGCAATGTTGTAATCAACCGTCCCGGCGTAGATTCCGGCACCGCCGCGGATGGCCGTTTTGCCGTCCGAGAAGGGGTCCCACGAAAAGCCGAGGCGCGGCTGCGCGTCGGTCTGGAAAGGCACGAAGTAAGGGTCACTCGCGAAACCGTAGCGGAGGCCGTAGTTCAAGGTGAAATTCGGGCGCGCCTTCCAGGTGTCCTGCGCATAAGCTGCGTACTGGACTGGAATCCCGTGTTGGGAGGAAGGCCCAAAGCCGCCCTCGTACAGGAGGGGCAGGCCGAGGTCGTAAGCTTGCAAGGAATTGATGGGCGCCGCGAGCGAGTTGAGCAGGGGCGCATTGTTGGCCGTCAGAAACGACGTGAGATTCGACAGGAAGCCGGGCCCGAGGCCCGGGGCGCCGGTGATGACAGCGGCGAGCGGGATGGCAGCGCCAAAATCGAATCGCCCGCCGTAAAAGAGCTCATCATTGTTGGTGATGACGTCCACCGAGAGGAGTCCGCCGAACTTGAAGGTGTGGTTGCCAACGACTCGCGACAGGTTGTCGAGAACGTCGTAGTGGCGCTCCAGCCGGCGCGACGGCAGGAACAAGTCGCGCCCGAAAAATCCGAACCCCTCGATGTCGAGGGCGGGGCCAATGAGGTCCTTGGGAATCACGTTAAAGCGGATATAGCCCAACTGCAGCTTCAGTTCGTTAAGGGTGGTAGGGCTGAAGATATGGTTCTCCGACAACAGCAGGCCGCTATTCCAGGTGTCGAGCGTCCGGCTGCGGGAGACGGCGGTCAACGCCCCGGCCGCCTGGTCCTCGAAGTGCGCATCGTTGACATTGAACCGGGCGTAAGCGTAGTCGCGCGGGCTGAAGGTGTGGTCCAGACGCGCCGAAGAGGTGGTCTGATTCGAGTCAAACGGAAACGAGCCGGTGGCGCCGGTGAACAGGTTGATGGTGCGCGGATAGTTGGCAAGGGTGGTGGTTAAGGTGCCGCGGAGCGCTGCCGAGGCGCCTGCAAACGGTGTGCCCGCGTCCAGGAAATCGAACAGCGCCGCCTGCGACGGCGTCACCTGGAACTCCTGCGGGTCCTGGAGCAGGTTGACGAAGCTCGACTCGGACTGGTTAAATCGCTCCACCGCCGCGAAAAAGAACGTCTTCCCTTTCCTGACCGGACCTCCGAGCGAGCCTCCATACTGCTGGCGGCTAAAGGGCGAACCTCCCGGGGCGAAATCAAAGGCGTTGTGGGCGTCAAACCGCTTGCCGCGAAACAGTCCAAAGGCGCTGCCATGAAAGGCGTTCGAGCCGGACTTGGAAACGATGTTGATGACCCCGCCATAAGCTCCGCCAAATTCGACGTTATAACTATTGCGGATGACTTGGAATTCCTGCACCGCTTCTTGGCTGAGCGTGGTGGCCACCGCCTCATTGCTGGTCAGCGTTTCGGCGCCGTCCACGGCGATATAGTTGCCGCGCCCGTTGGAACCGGCGAAGGAGAGGTTGGAAGTGGGAGCCTGCGCGACCCTGGGATCGGAGGCATCAACGATGACCTCCGAGCTGGTGACGCCCGGGGTGAGCAGCGCATAGTCGAGGTAGTTTCTCCGGTTGATCGGTAAATTCGTGATCTGCTGCAGCCGGACGACGGAAGATTGGTCGGTGCGCTCCGTGTCGACCACCTGGGCGCTCTCGACCACCCTGACGGTTTGGCTGAGGGGACTCAGCTTGAGCTGGATGGGAACCGCCGCTTGCTGCCCAACCGTCAGATCGAAGGAAGTGGAAATCGGAGCAAAACCGGACGCCTCAACCTTCAGTTCGTAGGCGCTCGGCAGGATCTCCAGAAAGATATAGTTGCCCTCCACGTCGGTGACCGCCGTGCGCTCGATCCCTTTGGCCGTGTCGGTCAACAGCACCCGAGCGCCGGGGACCGTGGCGCCCGAGGGATCAGTAACCTGGCCCCGCAGCTCGGCCGTGGAACTGGATGCCTGGGGAAGAGCCGGACACACCTTGGTGCCGACGAGAAAGCTGACGATCAGGAACAGACTGGCGAGCCATTTCATACGGAATCCTCCCTCGTGACAGCCCCGTTCCACCGGGCCTGCGGCTTCCCGGCGCTTCCGGTCAAGCCTCTATTGATTCGCTGCCGGTTTGGCATTGCCTTTTGCTGCTGCCTTAGGCTTCGGCTTGGCGGCGGCGGGCGGCTTCGGCCTCCAGAAGTCCGGCGCTACGGCCACGACTTCCTCTGGCGGATTGCTCTCCTCAGGCACGACGCGGCTGATGATCGTCTCCGAGCCTTGCGCCGATTCGGCGACACTCCTGAGGAAATTCTGAAAGCCTTTCTCACCCAGCATCTTGGGCAGTGGTGTGCCTTTGTCCACGTCAGCCAGCGAGGGTAGCAGCCAGCTAATGTAATAGACATTTCCCCGCTCGCCGGAATCTCCCTGAGAGACGAAAACCGAGGCCGGCTCGTTGGACTTCTGCGCCGCGCCATTGATGGCCCGCAACGCCGCCTCGAAAACGAGATCCTGACCCGGTTTCACATGCACGATGATCGTGCGCACCCAGCGAGCCTGGCCGACCATCCTGATGTAAGCCGCGGCGTCGGGAGGATTGTAGCTCAAGTCCCAGCGGCGGCGCCGGACCTCCGACCGCGAGCTGATAATCGTGTTGCTGTAATCCTGGAAAAGCTTGTCGAGGCCGGCCTTGCCGAAGGCTTTGGTGGCGGCGCTTATGAACGCTTCTTGGCCCTTCTCAATGGCCCCGTAGTTCGCGCGCAGGCTAACGTAATACACCACGTTGTTCTCGCCGTACAGGGTCTCCTGCGTTATCCAATTGTCGCCGTGGTTACGGCGGTTGGCCTCCGCCATTTTCTTGTTGAGGGCGTCAAACTCCACCTGCTTTTCCGGCTTCACCCTGACCATCTCGACATCGAGATAAGCGCCCGGCGCCTGCGCCAGCGCGACACCCGCCGCGAGCCAAGCTACCGCCAAGGCTGCGAGTATTCGTCCTTTCATAAACACCTCCCTCGTTCCGAATGGATTTACGTTCTGATGGCTGGCGAGTGTATCGGCAGCGAAGGCCGATGTCAACCTCTTTGCCGGCCTGGTGCCACCCTCGGCCACTTCCTTCTTGCCCGCAGACTCTCCAGGGAGATAGAGTTAAGCCTCTCGTGAGTGATGCCGAAATGGCCAGACGCTTTCTGATTGCCGAAGACGTTCGGGACGTTCCCGCTGACGGCGAAATCGTGGTCCCGCCGGACGCCGTGGTAACGGGGCGGGCGCGCGAGCTGGCACAGGAGCGCGGAGTGCGGATTCGGGTGAAAGAGACGAGTTCGGAGTTCGGAGTTCGGGGTTCGGAGTCTCGCCGCGGCAAGAGTCCAAAGCTGGTGGCGATTGCGAGCGACCACGGCGGGTACGAGCTCAAGGAATATCTGAAGCGCTTTCTCACGGACTCGGGCTACGTGATCGAGGACCTCGGAACCCATTCGACTGACCCGGTGGACTACCCGGATTTTGCGCAGGCAGTGGCGCAGAAGGTGGCGGCCGGCGAGGCGTGGCGCGGGATTGCGGTGGATGCGGCGGGGATCGGGTCAGCGATGGCGGCCAACAAGGTGCCGGGCGCGCGCGCCGCGCTCTGCTACGACCGGGCCACGGCGCGAAACAGCCGCGAGCACAACGACGCCAACGTCCTCACGCTGGGGGCGCGGCTGCTGCGACCCGAGGAGGCTCGGGAAATCGTGGCGATGTGGCTGGAGACGAAGTTCGGCGGCGGACGACATCAGCGCCGGGTGGACAAGATCGTCGCGCTTGAACGCGGGCTTGCAAGCAAAGCAGATTCTTCGGCGCCGGAGCCTGCCCTGAGCCGCCAACAACAGATCCTTCGGTCACCGCGGCGACCTCAGGATGACAGCGAAGGGACCGATGCCGCCGAGAGTCATCGGCAGCTTGTCGAAGCCATCACGAAAGAGGTCCTCTGCTATCTCGGCGACAAGCAGATGTGCGAGCTGCGTGGCCTGGAGATCGACGAGTTGGTGTGTCCGGGTTGCGACGGGCGCTGCGTGGAGAATTGTGCGCGCAAGGCAGGACAAGTGGTGGCGGCAGGCGCGGAACGACTCACCGCAGGGCCGGGCATCGGCGGAATCCCGGCCGAAGTGGCCCGCCTGATTGACCACACACTGCTGAAGCCGGAGGCTTCGGAGGAACAGATTCGCAAGCTGTGCGCCGAGGCGCGGCAGTTCGGCTTCGCGACGGTGTGCATCAACCCAACGTGGGTGGCTGTGGCCGCGGCGGCGCTGGCGGGGAGCGCGGTGAAGGTGTGTACGGTGGTGGGATTCCCGCTCGGGGCGACGCTCGCGCCGGTGAAAATCTTCGAGGCCGAGCAAGTGGTGAAGCTGGGGGCGCAGGAAGTGGACATGGTGATCAACGTGGGCGCGCTGAAGTCGGCGCAATACGAGCGCGTGGAGCAGGACATTCGAGGTGTGGCCGAAGCGAGCCACCGGGGTGGCGCGATCTTGAAGGTCATTCTGGAATGCGCGCTGCTCAGCGACCAGGAAAAGGTGATCGCCTGCCGCCTGGCGCAATCGGCGGGCGCGGACTTCGTCAAGACCTCGACGGGTTTCGGTCCCGGCGGCGCGACGGCCCACGATGTGGAACTGATGCGCCTGGTGGTCGGCCCGCAGATGGGCGTGAAGGCCGCGGGTGGAATCCGCAGCTACGAGGACGTGCAGAAAATGATCACCGCCGGGGCCACGCGCATCGGCGCGAGCGCCAGCGTGAAGATCCTGCAGGAAGCCGCAGGGCAGAAGCTGCCTGATGCGGGCACGGCCGCCGCGTCGGCCTCCACGTCCCGCCACTAAGTCCGCTGTTGGGCTTGCCAGTTTTGCCTGCCGTCGTTATGCTACTGAAGACCGGGAACTGGCGGCGCCGGTTCCGTGCGACTATTCAATTCAAGGAGGAAACATGAGGAAGCGAATCGTTGAACTCGCACTCTTCGCCACGCTGTTGGCAGCGTCATTTGCCCTCTCAGCCTCGGCACTGGCCCAGAACGCCATCTCGACGGGCTCGATTTCTGGACGCGTCACCGACCCTTCAGGCGCGGCTATCCCCGGCGTGAGCATCGTGGCCACGAACACAGCAACGGGTGTCCGAATCAGCTCGGAGACCAATGCGGAAGGACTCTACAGTTTCCCCTTGATGCGCGTCGGTGACTACAGTCTTACGTTCGGCCGCGATGGGTTCAAGACCACAAATGTGGAAAGCGCGGTGGTCTCTGTCGGCCAGACTTCCACCGTGAATGTCGCGCTCGAAGTTGGAACAGTGACTCAGCAGGTAACAGTGACCGCGACGGCGCCGCTGCTCAATCCCAGCGAGTCAACCGTGAGCACGGTGGTGAATCAGGAACTGATTGAGAACCTGCCGCTCAGCGGCCGGCGTTACACGGACTTTGTGTTGCTCACCCCGAACGTGAATGCCGACGGCCAGTTCGGCACCGTGAGCTTTGGCGGGCAGCAGGGCAGCGGCGATTCCGGCTACGCCAACGGCAACGGCTCGAACACCTTCACGGTGGACGGCGCGAGTTTCACTAGCTCTTTTTTCGGTGAAGCTCGCGGACGCACCCGCGTGCCGTACGTTTTCGGCGAGCAGTCAATTCAGGAATTTCAGGTTTCCGACAACCCTTACTCAGCGGCGTACGGCGGCGCGGGATCGGGTTTCGTGAACACGGTCACGAAGTCCGGAACGGACCAGTTCCACGGTCACGCCTTTTACTACAACCGCAATTCCGGCACCGGCGCCAACGACGCCGTGGACAAGGCGAACGGGCAGCCCCAGCCGCTTGACGTGTTGCAACAGTTCGGGGCCGACCTGGGCGGGCCCATCGTGCCGCACAAAGCCTGGTTCTATTTCGACTATGAGCAGCAACGCGAGAAGGATCCGATCTCGGTCATCAACCCGGGGCAAGCCTCCCTCAATGAGACATCCTTTGGCATTCCGGCGGGGACTCTGCTGCCCTCGCCCACCGGCAACTTCCCCACGCCCAGCAGCGTCAGCGCGCCCGACCCGACGAATCCGGTGTACCTGCAACAGGTCTCGGACGCGCTCAATACGATTGGCTCCAATATCGGGCTGCGCGCGCGGCGTCGCGACGACATTTCGTTCTTCCCCAAAGTGGACTGGCAGGCGAGCGACAAGGATCATCTGACGTTCGTGTACAACTACAATCGCTTCACCTCTCCCGGCGGCGAAATCACTTTCAACCCCGTGGCCTTCGCCGGTATCCAGGCGCTTTCGAACAACTCCGTGCGCGACCACCACGCCAGCATTCACTGGGAACATATCCTGCGCGCCGACCTGTTCAATGATTTTCACGGCAGCTTCCTGCGCGACGAGCAGATCGCAACGCCGAGCGGCCTGGTAAATCCGAATTTCCCTGCTGTGGAGATTTTTTCGCCCGAGTTTTTCGAGCTCGGCAACCCCAGCTTCTCTCTGGCCGACAACCGCGAGTACGAGTGGGAGTTCGATGACCGGGTGAACTACGTGCACGGCCGCCATAACCTGAGTTTCGGTGTTGACTACAACCACGACCACATTGTCGACTTCTTCTTCGGTAACTTCCGGGGAACTTATGCCTTCTTCAACCCTACGGACTTTGCGCTGGGGCATTATGGGTTCCTGACCCAGAGCGCGGGAAACCCCACGTTCCGCTTCTCCGTCCCGTACTATGGTTTCTACGCCGACGACAAGTTCCAGGTGCGCTCCGGCCTGACTCTGGATTTCGGGCTGCGCGAAGACTTTCAGGTTTACCCGCAGCCGCAAGGCAATCCGGCGGTTCCGCTCACGGGCCAGTTCCCCAATGAATACCGGCGGCTGGCGCCGAGGTTCGGATTCGCTTACCAGCCCTTTTCAAAAACCGTGGTGCGCGGAGGTTTCGGGATCTTCTACAACATTTTCGACGGTATCAATTATGAGAACTCAGTGATTGCGAACGGCCTGCCGTCGCAACAGGCCTCCACCTTTGTGCCGTTTAATTCCAATCTCGCGCCCAATCAACAGAACACCGTTTTCCCGGCTGTCCTCTCGAACACCGCATCGTTCGCGGCCTCTTCCAACGTCTCGATCGTTGACCCGGGTTTCCGCACTCCCTACGTGCTGGAGTCGAGCCTCCAGATCGAGCGGGAAATCGCACCTTCCACGACGGTCAGCGTCGGCACGATGTGGACACACGGGGTTCACCTAATTTCGTCGAGCGCTGCCGATCTGAATCTGCTTCCGCCGCCGGGCACAACGACCTATGTCCTCTGCCCGGCCGGGACATTCTCGGCGCCTTGCGGCGGACCGTCGATCGTGGGGCCGAATCTCGACAGCGGCCTGCTCGCCGATGGCCGCCTGAACCCGAATGTGGGCCAGATCAACGCGCTCATCAGCCCAGGTGTGAACAATTACAATGCGTTCTTCGCGCAAGTGCAGCGACGGGTCGCCAACGGGCTGAGCACGATGGTTTCTTACACGTTTTCGAAGAACATTGTTTCGAACGGAGTGGACTTCAACAACCAATTCGATTTCGCGAACACGCACGCGCCGTCGCTGCTTGACCAGCGCCACCGGCTCTCGGTGGCGGCGGTTTACGCGCCCAAGGTGTCCGGCCTTTCGAGTGCGGCGTTGCAGTCGGCCCTGAGCCATTGGACGCTCAGCACGGTGATGCAGTTTAACTCCGGCCGAACCTACGCCGCTCTGCTGAACGCGGCTTGCACCGGCCCTGACTTTAACACCTGCAACGGAGCGAACGGCAACTTGAACGACAGCGCGTTTAACGAGAGCACGGGCAACACAGCTCTCGGCATTAATGGCGCCGGACCCAGCCCGGCCGCCGGCCTGAACTCCTTTTACGGCCCCGGGATTTACGAGGTGGATCTGGGCATCGAGCGGCGCTTCCACATCACCGAACGCCAGGCGATTGCGCTCAAGGTGCAGGCGTTCAACCTTCTTAACCACGCCAACTTTTTCGTGCAGAACGGCAGCGGCATCAATGCCACCCAGTACAACCCGCTCGGCCCCAACTGCGGCGACGGAGCCACGGCGAATCAGACTTGCTATCTCGTTCCCAACTCCGGCCCCGGAAATTTCCAGACGCTGCAATCCGTGGACCAGTTGAACGGGCCGCGCGTGTTCCAGTTCGCGCTCACCTACAGCTTTTGAGCCGCGGCCGGCACGGTGACCATGTCTGAGGTTCGAGTCCGCTTTGCCCCCTCGCCCACCGGGTACCTGCACGTGGGCGGGGCGCGCACGGCGCTCTACAACTGGCTTTTTGCGCGCCACACCGGCGGCACGTTCATCCTGCGGATTGAAGACACCGACGTCGATCGATCCAAGCCCGAACTCGTCACCGCCATTCTGGAAAGCATGGAGTGGCTGGGCCTCAACTGGGACGAGGGCCCGTACTACCAGTCGCGGCGCCTCGATCGGTACCGCAAAATGGCGCGCGAGCTCGAGGGGCTCGGCTACGCTTACCCTTGCTTCTGCACGTCGGAGGAGTTGCAGCAGAAGCGCGCGCGCGCCGAGGCGGAGCGGCGGCAGGGAAAGTACGACGGCACATGCCGCAATCTGTCCGAAGCAGAACGAAACCGCCGCCGCAGCGAGAATCGTCCCTTCGCACTGCGCTTTCGCGTGCCCGAAACCGGAAGCACGAGCTTCGGGGACCGCGTGTTCGGGTGCATTGAGCTCGAGAACCAGGAGCTCGAGGATTTCGTGCTGTTGCGCTCGGACGGAAACCCCACTTACCACCTCGGCGTGGTTGCCGACGATCTCGATATGCGCGTGACCGACGTCATCCGCGGCGCCGACCACATTTCGAATACTCCCAAACAAATCCTCATGTATCAGGCGTTGGGCGCGCCGGTTCCGCGCTTCGCGCATCTGCCGCTCATCCTCGGACCCGACCGGCAGCGTCTTTCGAAGCGGCACGGCGCCACCGCCGTTGGAGCTTACCGCGAGCAAGGTGTCCTGCCGGAAGCGTTGCGAAACTTTCTCGCGCTGCTCGGTTGGACGCCGCCCGCGGCGGCGGATGGCCTCCTGGGGCAGGGCAGGGAGATCTTGACTCTCGACGAGATGGTGCGCGATTTCGAGCTCGAAGGCGTTTCCAAGTCGAACGCCGTGTTTGACCTCGAGAAGCTTGCCTGGATGAATAGCGAGTATCTGCGCCACCTGCCCGCCGAGCGGCTTCTACCGCTGGTGGAAGTGGAACTCCGGTCTGCCGGTCTACTGCCTGCGTCCGGGACGAACGCCAAGGAGCGCCAACGGTTTGAAAGCATCGTGGCCCTTTTGCAGACCCGGGCGCGCAGCCTGAAGGATTTTCTTGGCTCGGGCCGGGCGTTCTTTTCCGATGATTTCGAGTACGACCCCGAGGCGGTGAAGAAGTTCTGGAAAGACCCGTCGGTGGCCGGATTGCTCGCAGCTTTGAGCGAGCGACTGTCGCGGGTCGAGCCGTTTGATCTAGCCGAAACGGAAAAAAGCCTGCGCGCCTTCGCGGAAGAGAAGGGCGTCAAGGCTGGACTCATTATCAATGCGGCGCGCGTAGCCTTGACCGGTCAGGCCGTGGCGCCGGGTCTCTTTGAGGTCATGGTCACGCTCGGCCGCGAGCGGGTGGTGGAGCGGCTGAAGCGCGCGGCGTATGAAATCAGTGATGAGTGACAAGTGGTAAGGTTACACGTCTCGTTCGTCACTTCTTCTCGATCTTCTCAATAATTACCAGCGCGACAGCGGCAATCGTCATCGCAATCTCCAACCCTCGCTTGATTTTCTTCAGGTTCAGCATTGCTCCTCTCCGATCCCAACGTCCAGGCGAAGGGTTTGCAGTATACGCCCCGGATAGTTTTCGAGCAGCCTGACCGTCGCCTCGATTCCCTCCGCAGTCGCTTCGAGCAGGCCGCAGCAGCGTGGCAGCGAAAATCGCTTCTTGCCGGCACTGCCGGGGTTGAAGAACAGCCGATCGCCGAGGTTCACGAGGCACGGCTGATGACTGTGGCCGAAGATGACCACGCCGGTCGATTCGTCAAACGTCTTGAGCAATCGTTCGCTGCGCGCTGGCGCTTTGCCGCCGGGGGTTGCGCCCGCGGACCATGCTTCGAGCTCAGACTGCGGCAGGGGAAGGATGTGCATCATCTCGATCCGCAAGTCGCCGAAGTCGAGTTTGCGCGAAGGCGACAGACCGAGTTCCGGCCCATCCACGTTGCCTCGAACAGCGTGTACGGGAGCGATGGCACGAAGCTCGTCGAGCACCACTTGCGACCCGACATCACCCGCGTGCAAAATCGCCTCGACGCCCGCCAGAAGCCGGCGAAGGTGGGGATCAAAATAACCGTGCGTGTCGGCGACGACCCCGATTCTCATGGCGAGCCCGGTAGATTACGGTTTCGTTCCCAACGCGGCGCCTTCTTCGTCCACCACGTCCTTCGCGGCCGCGGCCGAGACGGCGCAAGCGCGGTCGGCCGCGCGGCAGGCGGCCAGGCTCTGGTTGCATCCGCACGAACAAGGCTCCATGTTCAAGCGAAGCAGGGCTCGATTCTTCGCCGTTTTCGGCAAGCGGTCAAGCGGCAAACCGGCAACCTCGGTGAAGTTGGTGGGAACAAAATCTGCGTGCGAGACCGGGCAACTGCTGGGTGGCGGTTGGAGCGGCGCGGGGCGAAGCCGGGGCTGGCGCGGATTCAGGGCCCACACCAGCACCGCGAGCGCAGCAAGCAGCACAGCAACGAGCGCCGGCGAGCCGCGCCGCGAGCGAGACTTAGTTGGCGCCAGCGGCTCTCGCGGATTTGGCTCGGCTAAAGACATCGCTGTTCACGCGCCTGACCGGAACCCCGGCCGCCACCACCTTTACGGCGAGCGTGAGCGGGACGCTGGTGGGGGCGAGGCAGGCGTGATCGTTGCAAGCCTGGTAGGCGAGTTTGCCCTGCATGCGGTATGTGCCCGGAGCAACACCCGCCGCGACCTTGAGCGTCGCCTCCACTACAAGCCGTCCCTGATAAACGGAGAGCGGCTGGTCCGAGAACTCAAACTTCACCGAGGTTCCCTTGGGGTAGGCTACATCTGTAAACCTAATCTCCTTGCCGGGATCCACTTTGAGCTCGGTTGGAATCAGGTAGTCGAGCGTCGGCTTGTGATCGTTGATGTGGTAGCCGGAAGCAATGGTGGCGACGACCGCCACCCGGGTAGTCGAACCGGCGTGGACGGCGTCGGTGGGGAGCACCCAATGCGCCTCGACTACAGGCGGGGAAGCCTGGGCTGCGAGCCACACTGGTACACCGGTGCTCGCGAGCAGGAGTAGGAGGAACAATTTTCGCATCTTGAGAATTCCTTAAGAGCGTCTCACGCAAAGGCGCAGAGGCGCTAAGAAAACGCAAAGCGCTGTTCTCGAGAAGCCGGCCGCTGGGGTTAGGTTTTTGATCCTTCCGCCTTCGTCTCGGCCGGTTTGGTTTCATCTCCCTTCGCGCCCGCGCCGCTCTGGAATTTTGTCAGCTCTTCGCGCGCCGCTTTGCGGCTCACCGGGCAGGTGGTGTCTTCCTTGCGGCAGTCGAGCAGGTTGAACTTGCAGCCGCCGCAGGTGCAATTCTTCGCCTGCAACTGCTTCTTGAAAGCGGCGAGCTGAACGGGAGTCAGCTTGGAAATATCCACGCCGGGGACTTCATGGTTAATCTCGCCGGGCGTGCCCAGGTCCACGTCTTCCACGCTATTGGGGGGCACCGCCGGCTTGAAGTCCGGCGAATCGGCCGAGCTCGAAGCCGCCAGCAGTTCCTTGATTTCTCGCTCGAAAACGCCGCCGCTCGTGGCGCCGGTGTGCTTGCTGTAAATGCGGCCGTCGCGCCCAATGACAAACGTGGTAGGCAAGCCGAGAATGCCGCCGTAGAGCGCCTCGGTCCGATCGTTGCTCATGGCTACGGTGTAATCCATGTGGAACTGCTTGTAGAACTCCTGCACTGACGCCAACTGGTCCTGCGTGGCGAGCCCGATAATCGCCAGGCCCTGATCGCGGTACTTGCTCTGCATCTCGATGAACTGGGGAATCTCAATGCGGCAGGGGCCGCACCAGGTGGCCCAGAAGTCGAGCACGACCACCTTGCCGCGGTAGTCGAGGAGGTTGATTTTCTGGCCATTGAGATCGGTGACGGAAAAGTCCGGGGCCATGGGATAGTTGCCGGCCGCTCTCACCTGTTGCGCCGTGGCGGGGGCGATCCAGCGGTTGTTCAGGAAATAGAGCGCGGCGGCGAGCACGATGGCCACCACCGCGCCAATCGCCACCTTGGCGCCTTTCGACATCCCATGCCTCGGCTCGGCAGGCAGTAGCGGCGGCTGAGAGGACTCGATGCCTCCCTTACCGGCCGCACCGTCGGGCTCGGAAGGCGGCGCCCCTGACTGCTGGTTTTCAAATTCTTCACTCATGTCTATTGCTCCCTATTCATGATATCCGCTGCCCAATGTTTGCCGCCAGCGTAGAGCTCCCTCATTCAGGCCGTCGTCCTGGCGGCTTTTGCCGGCAGGATGCCGGCGCTACGGCGGCGCAGATAGAGCCACAGGCCCACAGCGACGATTAACGCCAGGATGGCGATGAACTGCGATGTCGAAAGCAGGCCGTTGAACACAAATCCGCGGTCGGCATCGCCGCGCAGAAACTCCATGAAAAACCGCGCCACCGCGTAGAGCGTGAGATAGAGCAGAAAGATTTGCCCGTCGCGCTTCTTGCGCCGGTAGGCCCATAGCAAGATACCAAAAATGGCGAAGGTAGCCAGCGACTCGAGTATCTGGGTCGGGTAAATCGGCTGGTTCAGCGGCACGCCGGTGACTTCGTGGGCGTAAGGGTCGGTAAAGACAACAGCCAGGACCGAATGCGTCGCCTTGCCGTAATCACAGCCGGCGGAAAAACAACCTAGCCGCCCGACGCTTTGGCCGAGCGCAATCGCCGGGGCGTAAATGTCGAACACCTTGAGCAGCGGCAACCTGTGGATTTTAACGTACCAGACGGCGAAGAGCACGGCAGCAATAAAGCCGCCGTAAAACACGCCGCCGGCCTCAATCGTGGCCCAACTGAAGATCTCGCCGGGATACTGCTGGTAGTACGACCAGTCCGTAACAATCATCAGGACCTTGGCGCCAATGAGGGCTACCACGATCAGCCACGTGCTGAAGTCGAGCAGCCGGTTCGAGTCGAGGCCCTCGCGGCGTCCGAGCTTGCCGACCGTCACGACTGCCGCCGCCAGAGCGAGCGCCAGAAGCACGCCGTAAGTGGGCAAGTGAAACGAGCCGATCTTGAGAAGTATAGGGTGCATGCTAACGCGAGATAACGTATATATTTATCAATAAGTTGACGGCTTTAACGGCAATAAGTGGCATGTTTTCAATTACCTGACGGCTTTCGGTATTCGCCGAAAACACCGATCCTTTATTTTCAATAGCCTGACGGCTTCGTTCGTACATTTTCATGTTTCCGATTTGGTACAATCCGCCACTCACAGCGCGAACCGGTTCAAGAACGACAAGTGCTGCGATAAGACGGCAAACTTGTTGAACGCCATCAGGATGCCGATGGCGATCAGCAGCACGCCCGACCCCACCTCGACGGCGTGCAGGTGCCGCCGGAAGCGCCCATAGAACTTCAGAAACTGCCCCACGCCCAAGCTCGTGATCAGGAACGGGATGGCAAGCCCGGCGGAATAAATCCCGAGCAGGAACATTCCCTGCGCAAGCGTTTGGCGCGTCGCGGCGACGGCCAGAATCGCGCCCAGGATGGGGCCGATGCAAGGCGTCCAGCCGAGCGCGAAGGCAAGTCCCAGGAAGAAGGCTCCGGCCAAGCCGCGCTTGGGCGCCCCGGCGTCCATTCGCGCCTCGCGGTAGAGGAGCGGAATCTTCACCGCGCCGGTCATGTGCAAGCCGAACACGATGATAATGATACCGGCAACGATACTGAACGTTGCCTGATGGGTCTTCAGCAGCTTGCCGAGCGAGTTGGCGAATCCGCCCTCGCCCACGAAAACCGCCGAGAGTCCCACGACGAAGGCAATTGAATTGCGGAGGATGCGCCCCGCGAGCGCGGTGTCTGCCCCGGCACGAAGTTGCTCCATCGAGGCGCCGGAGAGCATCGAGATGTAGCCGGGCACGAGGGGCAGCACGCACGGCGACAGGAACGAGACGAGTCCGGCGACGAAAGCGATCGGGATGCTGAGTTGACTACCCATCGTTATGTTCGATGCGCCTTGAGGTCAGCGGTCACAAACGCTCTTAGTGTATCATAACAAGCCGTCAGGACGGGTTTAGGTGAACCACGATGCCTATTGTGGCGGCCTCGCGTCTGGGCGCTTTCATCTCAACGCCAACTGCGGTCAGAAGGCTGGCTCTTCGGGGCGCGCTGGGGTTTGCTGTGGGTGCCTTGGCGGGGTTGGCTGTTTTGCTGCTCTTTGAAGACGGATGGATCGGGTTGCCTCTGGGAATGGCTACGACAGGAGCCGTCGGCCCCTTGATGTTCCTTCGTTGGATTCCAGAAGGTCTCCCGCGCCTGAAGGCAGTGTTAGGATTCGCATTTGGTTTTATTTTTTCAAGCTTCTTTCTGATCGTATGCATGTTTGCTGTTTGGGGCAGAACACTATTTGCGCTGCCGTTAATTGTTCTTTTGTCCGGCGCTGGGTTTTGGTTGGGAGGGTACATCGGTGGATGGTCCATAGAGGATAGGTTTGCGAGGCGCAGTGGACGGGCATTTGCAATCGGGGGCTTCGTCGGGGGACCGTTTCTGGTCTTCGCTTTGTACGGATTAGCGGAAACGCCGGCAACATCTACTATTTTTACTCCGTGGTTGCTGTTGTCCATCCCCGCGGGCCTGATTCCCTTCGTTTTGGGAGGAGCTTTGTTTGGAGCGGCGCTGGCGCGCGCCAGGGCACCAAGCCCGACCGTGTAGAATACCTAGCGCCGCCCTTGAGGTCACCGCACAAATCAGGACAATACCCAGCAGGCCTCCGTTGGGAGAAGACAGAGAGTTCATGATAAGATGTGGTTGTGGACATGTGCACCTACCCCATCACAATAGAACGTGAGGCCGGTCAGTACTGGGCTTACAGCGAGGATTTCCCGGGAGTGTACGGACTGGGGAACTCCATCGAGGAAGCCAAGGCGAGTGTCCTCGAATCGATGAAGCTCTACATCGAGGAGTGCCGCGCGACGCACCGCCCTATCCCTCGGGCCCGAACTGTCTACACAGAGACCGTTTCTCTCGCGGCATAGAGTCGAACTTCACGCTTTTCCTTTCTTCTTGCCTCCAAAGAAATCTTCTTCTGAAAACCCGGCGTCCTTAAGAATGCGCAGGAACAGCCCACGCGGAACGTCACGGGAGTGGATCGGCACCACAAGCATGGGCCGTGCCGGGTGCGTGAGAATCCGGTGCGAGCCGGTTTGCCGGCTCTCTTGATAGCCTTACGCAGGAATCGGATCAGTTCCTTCGCTTTCGGCATAAGTAATCAATCCTAGCGGTAGCGGGCGCACGCCACTGTCGAGCTTAACTTACCTGGCTTTATTGCCGCCTACGGCCCGAAGTGCCATACTTGGCTTAGTTGGCGGTGGCTTTCCCATCCTCGCAAATCGGCGACGAGCCGGTTACTTTGGGGAACCATTGCGACGGGCGAGCTTATCCACTACGTCGATCAGAGCGTCCAGGCGCTGGTCAGTATGAGCCTGGGACTCGGCAAGCTGGTCCATTCTTTCCACCAGGCGGATTTCGGCCTGGGCGAGGCGACCCACCAGGTCGGTGACGGTGGCGACGGAGGTTTCCAACCGGGCGAGGGAGGTGTCCAATCGGGCGAGATGCTCGTCGTGCCGCTGCATTGCTGCCTCGTGCTTGGCCTGCATCTCCAGAATGAACTGCATGGTCTTTTCGACGTCCATGGGCTCGATTATAACCTCGCTCTTGCTGAATGAGAAGCAAGCGCGTGCTACGGTAGTGGTTCAGTTTGAACTGCTGTAGCGGCGAGCTGCGCTCGCCGCTCTTTCGTTGCAAGAGCTTCCGGCGATCATAGATCGCCGCTACAGCAAACTGACCCACTACCCGTGCTACCGCTCCGCAGGGGCCGGCACGAGCGATTCCGCCAGCGCCGGGACGCGGCGGTGCCAGATATACAGCAGGACGATGCCGAGCAAGATGAGCGACAGGCAGAGTCCAATCCACAATCCCACCGCACCCCAACCCCAGTTGAAGCAGAGGAAGTAACCAATGGGCAATCCGAGCAGCCAGTAGGCGCAGAAATGGCAGATCATGGCGGTGTGCGTGTCACCGGTGCCGCGCAGGGCGCCGGTGGAGACAACCTGCATGCCGTCGAAGAGTTGGAAGAAAGCGCCGACCAGCAGCAGCCGCGCCCCCATGCGGACCACGGCCGCGTCTGGTGTGAACAATCGCGCGATCGCGTGCGGGAAAACCAGAAAGATGATGGCGGAGGCGCCCATAAAGCCGGCGCCGAGCACGAGCGCCGCCCAGCCGGAGCGTCCAGCGGCGCGAACGTCGCCGCGGCCGAGCGCCTGGCCCACGCGCACCGCCGCCGCCGAGCCGATGCCGAGCGGCACCATGTAGGTGAGGCTGACGACGTTCAGGGCGATCTGGTGGGCGGCGAGCGAAACGGCGCCGAGCCTGGCGATGAGCGTGGTGGCCAGGGCAAACACCCCAACTTCGGCGAGCATCTGCAAGGCGGCGGGAAGTCCGAGCCGCAGCAATCTTCCGATGCGTGCGAAGCCCGGCCGGAGCGGCGTGTGGAACAACCTTGCCCGAACTCGGCGGTCGTGCCGCAAGATGGCGACGGCAAGCACCAGAGCCATATAAATGCGGGAATACGTGGTGGACCAGCCGGAACCGACAGCGCCCATGGCGGGCGCGCCCCAATGGCCGTAAATCAGCACCCAATCGCCGACGCCGTTCACCAGGTTGGCGCTGACGAGCGCGAACATCACCGGGTGAACGAGGTTCATTCCTTGCAGGTAGCCGCGAAAGCTGAAGTAGAGCATCAGCGGCGCCATGCTCCAACTGAGCGCCTTGACGAAGGGCACGGTAAGCGCCAGCACGGCAGGATCAACACCCATCCTGGCGAACAACGGCAGGCTGGACCACATGAGCGCCTGCAGGATGACCGCGAGCGGAACGCCGAACCAGAGGCTGGAGACGAGCGAGCGATGGCAGTCGTCGATTCGGTCCGCGCCGAAGGCCTGCGGGACAAGCGTGTCGAGGCCGAGCATCAGGCCGCCGCCGAACACACCGAGGGTGATAAACAGGATGCTGCCCAGGCTCACGGCGCCGATGGCTGCGGCGCTGACGCGTCCCACCATCATGGTGTCCACAATGCCCATGGTCATCCAGCCGAGGTTGCCGAGCACGATCGGCCAAGCGAGGTGGGCGACGGGCGGGAGTTCGCGGCGCAGGATTGCGAGACGATCTTTCGGTTTGGCGAGTAACACGTTCATGAGTGTGACGTTGCGCCCTGAAGTGGCGTAAGAGATGAAATGTAGCGGAGCGCAAGTTCCAGTGCCTGGAAGGCGTCAAGCCCGAAGATGCGGGAGTTTCTCTTGCCGCCAGGACCCTCGACCTGAACCTGACAGGAGAAGTCAGCCGATTTCGCAGAGGCTTTCGGCTTTCCAAGCCGCACTACGATGTCTTGTCTGACGCCGCTTTCGGTAACCACTGTTAGTTTTCTTTCGGCAATCACTTCTCTGATCCTGCGGCTCATGGAGCATCCTCCGGCAAAGATAGCTGCTTGAACAGCCTCCATAGTTGACAGCTGAACCTTCGAGTCGTTAACTGTAAAGGGCCGATTAGTCACGCGGCCCGCTCATTTACTGTCGGTTGTACACGGCCCGCTGTCAACGAGGTTCGGCATGATTCTTCCGCTCACGCCGGTACGCTTTAAGCGCCACGCCGCGCGAGTGTTCGGCAACAAGGTCGGCGTGGTGTGCGGCGATGAACGGTTCACCTATCGCGAGTTCAACGAGCGCGCGGACCGGCTGTCCGATGCGCTGCTGAAGCTAGGGGTGAAGCCGGGCGACCGGGTGGCGTTCCTGAGCTTCAACTGTCACCGGCTGCTCGAAGCCTACTATGGCGTGCCTCAGACGGGCGCGATTCTGCTGCCGCTCAACATCCGGCTGAGTCCGGAGGAACTGGCCTACATCCTGAACGATGCGGCGCCGCGCGTTCTCTTCTTCGATCCTGAGTTTTCACCCCTGGTCGAGCGCCTGCGATCGCAGGCGGAGTCAGTTGAGCATTGGGTGGCACTCGGTCCTGGTTCACCTTCATGGGCGCATACTCGTTTCTATGACGAGCTGCTGGCTCAAGCAGAGCCGGGCGAAATCGACTACCGCGGCATTGACGAGAACGCGATCGCCGAGCTTTTTTACACCAGCGGCACGACGGCGCATCCCAAAGGCGTGATGCTGACGCACCGCAATCTTTACCTGCACGCGTTCTACGCAGCAGTCGGATTGCGCGGCGGCGATGGCGAGGTGCACGTCCATGCCGTGCCGATGTTTCACGTCAACGGCTGGGGCGCGCCGCACATCCTGGCGCTCACCGGCGGGCGCAACGTAATGCTGAAGAAGTTCGATCCGGCCGCCCTGCTCGAGATCATCGAGCGCGACCGGGTGACGCGACTGCACCTCGTGCCCACAATGCTCATCGCACTGTTGAACCATCCGGACTTTGCGAAGTACGACCTTTCGAGCGTCCGGGAAATCATGATGGGCGGCGCGCCGACCAATACGGCGCTCATCCGCGAGGCCGAGCAGAAGATACCCGGCTGCGTCGCCAAAGGCGGCTATGGCCTTACCGAAACTTCGCCGGTGCTGACGATTGCCCACGTCAAGCAGCACTTGGCCGGCGAACCCGCCGAAACGCGGCTTCGTCGCCGGGCAACGGCGGGATACGTGATGGCGGGCTCGGAGGTTCGGGTGGTGGATTCGAACGATCGCGATGTGAAGCCGGACGGGCGCGAAGTGGGCGAAGTGATCGTGCGCGGCGATTTGGTGATGGCCGGCTACTGGAACGACCCGGAGGCGACGGCGCGGGCGATTCAGGGCGACTGGTTTCACACCGGAGATCTCGCCACAATCGACGACGAGGGCTACGTCCTGATTGTGGACCGCGTCAAAGATATGGTGCTGAGCGGTGGCGAGAACATTGCCACAGCGGAAATCGAGCGCGTGCTATACCAGCTTCCGGCGGTGCTCGAATGCGCCGTGATTGCCGTGCCGGACGAGACCTGGGGCGAGGTGCCCAAGGCGCTCGTCGTCATGCGTGACGGGCAGAGAACCACCGAGAGTGAAATCCTCGGCCATTGCCGCAAACACTTGGCCGGATTCAAGGTCCCACAGTCGGTCGAGTTTGTGCAAAGCCTGCCCAAGGGCGGCACAGGCAAGATTCTGAAGAAGGTACTGCGCGAGAAGTATTGGGCGGGGCGGAAGCGAAGAGTTCATTGAGAGTCTGTCAGTCTCTCAGTCCGGAGTCCGATGTGAGAGTTGCCTGGATGAGACACTGGAGGACGGGAGACTGAAAAACTGAAAGACTGAAAGACTGAAAGACTATGGTGTCATCTCGCCCATTTGCCGGCCTGCGTATCCAAACCAACGTCCTGCTGAAGCCTTACACGACGTTCAAGATTGGCGGGCCAGCGCGCTACTTTGCCGAAATCGTCACCCCGCAAGACCTCGAACAGGCGCTGGCCTTTGCCCGGGCCGAGCGCGTGAAGGTCTTTGTGCTGGGTGGCGGCAGCAACGTACTCATCAGCGACCGCGGATTCGACGGGCTGGTGCTGCATCCGGTCAATGACGGTCTGCAGGTCGCAAGCGAGAACGCCGAGACGGTGACGTTGCGGGTGAACGCGGCGGAGACTTGGGACAGGGTGGTTGCTCATGCAGTCGAGCGAGGCTGGTGGGGCATCGAGAATCTGTCGCACATTCCCGGCCAGGCGGGCGCGGGGCTGGTGCAAAACATCGGGGCGTACGGGGCCGAGATCGCCGACGTGTTCGAGAGCGCCGAAGTGATGGAGCTGGCAACGGAAGAAGTGAACACTTTGGGCATAGAGGATTGCGGGCTGGCTTATCGCCGAAGCATCTTCAATGCGAGCCGCAAGGGTCAGTTCTTTATTTTCGGCCTGACGCTGAAGCTCACCAAGCAAGGACGCCCCAAGCTTGACTACCCTGATGTCCGAACTTATTTCTACCAACGCGGCATCGAACGTCCGACGCTCGACGAAATCAGGCACGCGATCATCACGATTCGCGACCGCAAGTTCCCGTTTCCGAGGGAAGAGAAGGGCGGAAACGTCGGCTCGTTCTTCAAGAATCTGCTGCTCAGCAAAGCGGAATATGAGGCGCTGGAGCACAACGTCGCGAAGAATTTCAGCGCGGGAGATTTGTCGAAACTCCAGGCGATCAAGCGCAAGTTTCCCGCGACCGGCCGAATCAAGATTCCCACGGCCTTCCTGATGGAGATCTGCGACCTGAAGCGAAGCGAGGTGGGGGGCGCCAAAGTGAACGAGAGCCAGCCGCTGGTGCTGCTGAACCAGGGCGGGGCGACGGCGGATAACGTCCTGAAGCTCGCCGGGCACGTCCGCCGCACGATCCACGGGAGGACCGGAATGACGGTTGAGATCGAGCCCGAACTCGTTGGTTTCGCCCAAGACGAGGTTGCCGGATATCTGTCGCTTCCCAGTTCGTGATCTTTCCGGGGCGCGCATTACTATTTACATAACATCACCCTTCGGTTAGGCTAACCGGTGGCGGGGCCGGAAGTCCGCGCCGCTTTTTCGTCCCGCCGCGCGAATCTGCCATGTCGTCGCCCACCACTTCGGCTCCTGTTGAAAGCGCAGCCCCGGCCGCCCACTCCAGTATCCGGCCCTTGCTTGAAAGCCTGCGCCCGACGCAGTGGGTGAAGAACGGCTTTGTATTTGCTGCCCTCATTTTTTCGCGCGGTCTCGAGAACGGACGAGAAACCGCCGTGGTGGCGGCAGCGGCCGGCGTGTTCTGCGCCCTGTCGAGCGCCGTGTATCTCGTCAACGATGTTTTCGATGTTGCCGAGGATCGCCAGCATCCATTGAAGCGCCTGCGTCCGGTGGCCTCGGGGCGTCTCGCCGCCAGGACGGCGACGCTCGCCGCCGTGCTTTTGGCGCTTATCGGGTTCACTTTCGCCTGGATGCTCGACCGTCAATTCTTCCTAGTGGCCGGGCTCTACGCCTGCCTGAACCTTGCTTACTCGGCGGGTCTGAAACGGATCCCGCTGCTGGATGTTTTCATTGTGGCGGCAGGATTCGTGCTCCGCGTGATCGCGGGCGGCTTGGTGATCCACGTGGCGCTTTCGGATTGGCTTATCGTCTGCACCACGCTGCTGGCGCTGTTTCTTGCGCTCACCAAGCGGCGCCACGAAGTCGTGCTGCTGGGGCAGGCGGCAGTACGCCACCGCGTGACGCTGGTGAGCTATTCACCCCAACTCCTCGACCAGTTGATTGCCGTCGTGACGGCGTGCACGGTGATGTCGTACGCGCTGTACACGCTTTCCGCGGACGTGCGCGCCAAGTTTCCCGGCAAACGGCTGGAGTTGACGATTCCCTTCGTGCTGTTCGGAATCTTCCGTTACCTGTACCTCGTGCACGAGCGCCGGGGCGGGGGCAATCCGACGCGCATGCTGCTCACCGACGCCGTGCTGTTGGCGGTGGTCCTGTTGTGGGCAGCCTCGGTGGTGCTCATCATTTACCTCTAGTCCAGGCATGTCCGCACATGTCCCAACTGCGATATCGAAGCGAGAAGCTCTCCGGTTGGGGACGGTTTCCTGTCGAGCCGTGCCACCTTTATCGGCCGGAGAAGCGCTCGGACGTGCGGGCGATTCTCGGCTCCGGCCAGGAGTCATCGTATATCGGGCGCGGTCTCGGACGCAGTTATGGTGACGCGGCGCTCAACCGCGACGCCGGGACGATTTGCCCGATCCGCCTCAATCGTTTCATTTCCTTCGACGAGCGGACCGCGGTGCTCGAATGCGAGTGCGGCGTGAGTTTAGCCGAGATCATCGAGTACTTCCTGCCGCGCGGGTTTTTCCTGCCGGTAACGCCCGGCACCAAGTTTGTCACGGTCGGCGGCGCCATCGCTGCCGACGTTCACGGTAAGAACCATCATCGCGACGGCACGATCTCGGGGTTTTTGCTCGACTTTCGGCTCCTCGTTTCGTCGGGCGAAGTACTGGCGTGCTCTCGATCCGAAAACTGCGGCGCGTTCTGGGCTACTGTCGGGGGCATGGGCCTGACGGGTTTCATCCTGAGCGCGCGGATTCGACTGCGCCCGGTCGAGTCGGCTTACGTGCGCGTAGATCACCAGAGAACGCACAACCTCGATGAAACCCTGAACGTTATGGCGGAAACCGACGACGGCTACCAGTTTTCCGTCGCCTGGCTGGACTGCCTCGCGCGAGCAGACTCCCTGGGCCGCGCCGTGCTGATCCGTGGCAATCATGCCCGGGCCGGGGACGTGCCACACACCCGTGGGAGTCCGCTGTCGCTGCCGCCGAGGCATCGCCTGAAAATTCCGTTCGACTTGCCGGCCTGGGCGCTCAACCGCGCCGCCGTGGCTGCGTTCAATGCCCTATATTACCGCGGGCACGGAGATGCGGCCCGTCAGTTGATTGATTTAGAGCGATTCTTTTATCCGCTCGACGCCGTCGGCAATTGGAACCGCCTTTACGGCAAGAGGGGCTTGGCGCAATACCAGGTTGTAGTGCCGGAAAACGGCGGCCGCCAAGCGCTCGCGGCGCTGTTGCAGAAGCTGGGCAGTTCACATTGCGCCGCATTTCTAGCGGTACTGAAACGGTTCGGGGAAGGGAACCCGGGGCTCTTGAGCTTCCCGATGCGGGGCTACACGCTGGCGGTGGATTTGCCTGTGAGCCGGGCGCTCGGGCCGTTCCTGCACGAACTTGATACCATCGTGCTCGATTGCGGCGGGCGAGTGTATCTAGCCAAAGACGCCGTGATGCGGCCGGAAACTTTCGCGGCTTCGTATCGCAAGCTCGATCAGTTCCGTGAGGTGAAGCAGAAGCTTGACCCGAATGGCCTGCTCTCGTCCTCGCAGGCGCGGAGACTGAGGATTGCCGGTTGACGGCAGCCGAAGCTCTGACTGAGAGGTTTGCTTGCCGACAGTCTTGATCCTCGGCGCGACGTCCAGCATCGGACGCGCGGTTGCGAGTGAGCTGGCTCGCCAGCGTCGCGGCCTGGTTTTGACCGGCCGCGATTTGGAGGAAGTGAAAGCCATCGCGTCCGACCTGGCGTTGCGATACCAGGTGAAGACCTGCGCTCGCGAGTTCGACATCCTGGCCTTTGAACGGCACGCCGCAGATCTCGCAGCGTCCTTTCTGGCGGCTGGTGACGATCTCGAAGGCGCCGTCCTCTGCGTCGGATACTACGGCGGCGCCGAAAAAGATCCGGCCGAGGCGAAGCGGGTTGCCGACACCAACTTCACCGGCTGCGTTCTGGCTTTGAACATCATGGCAGAGCATTTCGAGAAGCGACGCCGAGGTTACATCTGCGCCCTTTCGTCGGTGGCGGGCGACCGCGGCCGGGAGAAAAATTACCTGTACGGGGCCACCAAGGCGGGGCTCTCGGCCTATCTGCAGGGACTGCGGCAGCGGCTTTTTCGCGCCAACGTCCGCGTGATAACCATCAAGCCTGGCTTCGTGGATACACCGATGACCTACGGCCGCGCAGGGATTTTCCTGGTTGCTTCGCCTGAGTCGGTGGGCAAGAGCATCGCGAAGGCGATTGAGTCCGGCAAGGACGTCGCCTACGTGCCCTGGTTCTGGAGGCCGATCATGTTCGCTGTTCGCTTGATACCGGAACGCATCTTCAAGCGCACGAGCCTTTGATGGGCGGTGCAAGCTGGTGAGACCAGCGGCCCAGCGTGGCTTCAGTCTGCCATCAGTGCGAAGGCTTCTATGATGCATGCACCTCCAGAGTCGGCCCGTGAGGGACTCGGCCTAGCCGCGTCGCTGGATTACCCCGCGCCATCGCCAGTGTTTCGCCGCCGCGATCTTCTCTCCATCGCAATTTTGATTGCAAGCATCGTCGCAATGTTCTGGCGCGTGATCTTCACGCCGGCCATGTTTTTCTATCGTGACGTCTTCAATTACACCTACCCAACGGCGCGGTTTATCCACGAGATGTGCCGCCACGGCCAGTTGCCGTACTGGAACCCGTACCTGAACTACGGCGAGCCGCTGCTGGCGAATCCGAACTTTTTGTTCTTCTACCCCTACACGCTCGTTATCGTTCTGCTGCCGGCGGCGTTCGCGTACACGATGCATTACATCGCGCACTTCGCCATCGCCGCGGTTGGAACCTATTGCCTCGCGCGACGCTGGGCGCAGAGCCGCGCGGCAGCGTTCGTCGCCGCCTTCTTCTTCATCTTCAGCGGACCCGTGCTCTCGCTCGGGAGCTTCTACAACCACAGCGCCTGCGCCGCCTGGATGCCGTGGGCGCTGCTGGCGACCGCCTGCGCGCTCGAAGGCCGGAGGCTTCGTCCCTGGATTCTTCTGGCGCTCGTCTTTACCTTGCAGTTCCTGGCCGGCGAGCCGTTCACGCTGCTCGCCACCTTCGCGCTGTGCCTCGTTTACGCGCTCTATTCGCAGCGAGGCGGTTGGGAGCTCTCTGCGCGAATTGTGCTCATATTCCTCCTGGAGGGCTTGTGCGTGGTTGCGCTCGCTGCCGTGCAGTTCCTGCCGTCCTTTGACCTCCTGAGCCGTTCGCGGCGCGGCATGAGCGGCCTGCCGTTCTTCGAGACCACCTACTGGTCGCTGCATCCACTCTCGCTTCTCGAGTTTGTGTTTCCAAGCTTCTTCGGCTCGCCCATCGACGCGCAAACCACCTGGACGGGAGTGCTGGGCTGCCACAACGTGCCCTACTTTCCGTCCCTCTTCCTGGGTTTCGTTCCCTTGTTTCTGGCGCTCGTAGGATGGGCGCTTGGGCGCGACCGGCGGCGCGGCTTCGCGTCCTGGGCTGCCGTCACGCTGCTGGCGCTCGCGCTTGGCCGGTTCACGCCGGTCTTTGCGCTCGCCTATCTGCTGCTGCCCCCGCTCGCGCTGGTGCGATCTCCGATTAAGCTGCTGGTTCCGGCGTTTCTGCTGATCGCAATCCTCGCCGGCTGGGGCGTGGACGCCTTGCGCCAGTTCAGCGCCACTTCTCGGCGGGTGCGCCGCGCGATTCTGATTCCTTTGGCTTGCCTTCTCGCGCTTGTGATCTTGACCTTGCTCGTAGGCATCACCGAGCCCGGTTGGATTGCCACACCGGCGGCGCGGGTGCTGGTCCGAACCGACAACCTGTTTCGCGGATCGGCCAAGGCGCTCAGCTCGGTTGAGGTTGCTGCTGCCGCAACCTACCTTGTCACCATGCTGAAGCTGTATCTGCCGGGTCTGGCCGGATTCGCGCTCGGAGGCATCTTGTGGATGAAAGGCTTCGAGCGAGGCAACGCCTGGGCGCGGCGCGCGATTCCTGCCGCGTGCCTCATCGGCATGGGGCAGCTCGTGCTCGCGAACTATTCCGCCAACCCGACCGTGCCCAAGACGTTCTATACCTACCGTCCGCCGGTCACCGAGCAGCCGGCCTCGGAGCCTTACCGTTACTGCTTCATCCAAAGCGATCCCTTCTCGGCTGGCGCCGAGCCCGACGCGCAAAGGTTCCTGAACTTTGACTCCATCCCCGCCGCGCGCGGCTTCTCGATACCGGCCGAACAAGCCTTCCGCGACCGTCTGCTGCTCGAGCGCGGTTCGATGCTGGCCGGCGTCGAAGCCAGCCAAAACACCGACCTCGACGGGTCGCTGCCGCCGGAGCACAGCGAGTTCTGGCTGTTCGCGTTGCGCGGCACCCCGGACCTGGCGCATCACGATTGCCTGTTGGGGCGCACCAACGTGAAGTATCTGATTCGCGCCGCGCGGCAGCCGAGCGCTGCCACCCGTGAGGTAACTCCAATTTTCAACGGGTCGGGTGAGCCGAGTTACCTTTATGAGGACGCCTGCTTCCTGCCGCGCGCTCTCGTCGCGGGAGAGGCGGTTTATTCGCGGAGCAGCCACCATACCCTGTCGCTTCTCGCCGATCCGGCATTTCAGGCGCGGGATAATGTGATTTTGCCTGTGGCGGCGGAAACAAGCTCGCTTCCCCAATCCCTCCCACCGTCGGAGACAGCGCGGGAAACGTCCGGAGCCGCGCCGGATGGGACAGTGGACATCATCGAGCGGCAGCCGAACGCGGTCACGCTGCGGGCAAGGCTCGACCGTCCGGGTTACGTGGTGCTGCTCGATCGCTATGACTCCGACTGGCACGCCACGCTCGACGGCCGCGAGGTTCCGATCCTCGAAGCCGATCACATGTTTCGCGCCGTCCGCGCCGGGGCCGGGGAACACGTGATCCGGTTCTATTACGTGCAGCGCGGCCTCGCAGCGGGCGTGGTGATTACAGTCGTCATGGTGCTTCTTCTCGGTGCGCTTTTTGCCGCCAATCCAACGTGGCCCAAGTGGCTTCACGGACTCACCTTCCGTTCGTAAACCACAAAACTGTTGAAATCCGCCGCCTGCCGGTAGTGCCGCGCAATGAAGTCCTTGAGCGGCGGGAACACGTCGAGATACTGCTCCGAATCGAGCCCCACATAAGTTATCGACGGCAGAGCGTCCTGGCGCGCGACGACGATAAATCGCGGCGGCGAAGCTTCGAGGTCACGCACCAGTTCCGCACGCCAGGACGGCGGCGACCAGAGCGCCACCAGACCCAGGTTCGAAACAAAACGTGTAGGCGGGCGCATCCCGGTCTCGTAGTAGATCAGCGCGTGCGCGCCCCACACGAACAGGCTGTCGCACGGTGACGAGCGTGCCCGCAGATATTGAATCGTCTTCAACTGATCGCCCATGTGTTCGATGGGAATCTCCCAGCGATGATGGGAGTAGAAGATCACCGGATTCACCCGCCATTCGCGGAGGTCCTCGTATTGCGAGCGCACGCGGTCAAACTCTCCCGGCAGCGGCCAGTACGCGGTGTCCGCGAAAAGGACCCAGAGGAGGACCGCCGCCAGGCGCCAGCCACGCTCCACGGCGCGGCCCGCCACGAATCGGAAGCCCTCGTAGACTCGCACCGCGAGGTAGCTCCAGACCATCGCCAGGAAGGGAAAGCAGGTGAGGAAGTAGTAGCTATGAAAGCGAAGTTGCATGGCCGTGGCGAGATAGGCAAACACCAGGGCGAAGAAAATCGGGATGAACCGCCCGAGGTCGCGCGTCTTCCAGGCAACGAGGAGCGCCACGATGGTTGCGGCTTCGCTCCAGGCGCCGAGGTAATACGTGGTTCGCACCGCCACCGCAATCAGGTAGTGGGCGCGACTCTCCACCGCCATCATGCCGTAACGGGGCAGCACTTCGAATTGGATTTCGCGCATCGCCGGCCACGCGCCGCGCGCCCAGAACCAGCCGAACACGAGGACCACAATGACCAGCGCGCTCATCCCCACCACGATGCACTTCCACAACCAGTCGCGCCAGGGGAGGGTGAGGCGGAGACGCGGAGGCTGCTCGCCGAGCGATTGCGGGTCGAGGTAGGGCACGAGCACCAGAAACGGCGCGAATCCCACGGCGTTGTACTTCAGCCAGAACGCCGCGGCCAGAAGCACGCCGGCCGCGACCGCCCGCGGATTCCGCCAAAGACTATGGGGATTGAGCAGCAGGAAGAAGGCCGCGAAAACGCACAGGAGCTGAAAATTTTCCGGCTGGCCCATGTAAATATAGCCAGCCCAGACGTGCCATTCAGCGTGAACGGCGACGGCGACCGCCGCGCCAAATCCGCCGATGTAGCGCTCGGTGAACAGAAAAATGCACCAGGAGACGGCGATGAGCCAGAGGATATCCACCACCGCGCCGGACCACATGACCCTGCCGAAGAGCTTTGCGATGACGGCGTAGAGGTAGAAAATGCCGGGCGGCTTGTTGTCCCAGAGATCGCGGTAGAGGACGCGGCCCTGGAGCAAGCTGCTGCCGATGGTCAGGTAGGTGCCCTGGTCGCGACCCAGGGGATAGGTGAGCTCGGGCAGCGACCGGACGACGACGAAGAGCATGGCGGCGGCAAACCACAACCGCCGAGTGAGACTTGTGGGACCGGCGGTTACGGCGCGAGGTATCTGCGCCAGTGGCGCCGAGGGTGTGGCGGGCTGAGCCATCGCTGCCTCAGGCGGGGACGCCATTCACTCCCTCCCTCGGGCCGCGAATGTTCCCGGCACCAACGCCGACGGAGGCCGCGAGCTCCAGGTCTTCCAGATGCGAGGCACGTTGAGGGAAAAGTTCCACACCCCGCCGGCGGCGACGCCCAGAGTGGCGGCCCAAAGCAGCGGAACGCGGGCGCGCGCCAGCAGCAGCGTGGTGGCCAGGTTCAGCAGAGCGCCGGCGAGGCACGTCTTCTCATACTGGAGGAACCGCGAGAGCAGGCGCGCGTAACGCAGCGCGCCGGCGCGCGGAAAGCTGAACGTGCCGAGATCGTGCCAGATGAAGTTGGAGATGACGGCGATCTGAATGGCGACGAAAGCGGCGAGGTACAATGGCCACTCGCAGCGACCAGCCAGGAGGTCCACCAGGCCCACATCCACCGCCGCGCCCAGTAATCCCACCAGGCCGTAGCGCACCCATCCCGCCACCATGCCGGTGGAACGCGCCAGGCGCGCGAGGTGCGCCAAGTATTCCAACGACTGCCGCGCCCCCAGCTTCGAAGCGCCGTGCTCGCGCCCGCCGAATATGTAAGGCACCTCGACCAGTTCGCGGTAGGGCGCCTTGGCCAGGACTTCGAGCAGCAACTTGTAGCCTACAGGGTTAAGCTCGACGCCCTGGAGCACGCTGCGCCGCACCAGAAACATCCCCGACATGGGGTCATGGACTTTGGCAAAAGTCCAGGGCATGACCGAGGCGGCGAGGTGCGTGGCGGCGGCGGACATGAGGCGCCGCGGCCAGCGCCAGCGCTCGCTGCTTGCGCCACCGGGAACGTAGCGGCTGGCGATGGCGATGTCGGCGCCGGTCGAGCGAAGGGCGCAAGCGAGCGACGCGAGCGCTTCCGGCGGGTGCTGCAGGTCGGCGTCCATGACGCCGAGGATTTCGCCGCGCGCCGCCGCCCAACCCGCGAGGACGGCGGTCGCCAGACCCTGCCGCCCCGGCCGGCGCACAACCCGCACCGCCGGTCCATTGCTACCCGTGCTCCCCAGGGCCTCGGCCAGTTCCGCCGTCCCGTCGGCGCTCGAATCGTCCACCACGATCAGTTCCACGGCTTCGCCCGCACCGACCAGCGAAGCATTGGCTCGCCGCAGCGTCTCTTGGATGACACCGGCCTCGTTATATGTGGGTAGCACGATCGAAATCATAGCGCGGTGACCCGCATTCCAAGCTGCTCCGTAATGGGGATGACAATGGAAGTTGTCACATGGAATCAACAACATTCCGGCTTCTATTGTTTTGGCCTTCGAGATCGATATCTTGGCTCTCGTCTCCCACGGGCCGCTCACGTCGAGACTCGGGGCGCGAGCATGGGCGACTCTTTGAGATCATCTCTGCTACCTTATTGATAAAACATGACATATTAACTGCACCTTTGCCTAAGTCTTGTATTTTCAACCTGCCGCCGTGAAGATGGGCATAACTGATGGGACTATGCCTAAGAAGGACGCGCGCGCGAGCAGGGGGACGGCAAAGCATGTGATTATCGCAGTTATAGTATAAGACGGATTAATAATAAGTCAAGTTATTTATCGGTAGTGGGTCAGTTTGCTGTAGCGGCGATCTATGATCGCCGGAAGTTCTTGCAACGAAAGAGCGGCGAGCCCCGCCCCTGCGGGGTAAACTCCGCTTCGCCGCTACAGCAGTTCAAACAGGGCGGAGTCACCATTACCCCGCGGTCACGCGCCGGCGCCATCCACCCGGGCTCACGGCGAGGCCACGGGAAGCTCCAGGTAAGAGGCAAACGCCCGAGAGTGATAGACCCGCTGGATCGCCTTCTGATAGTCGCTCGCTTTCGCTTTGAAAATGTTGGGTACGAACTTCTGCGGGTTGCGGTCAATGAGCGGGAACCACGTACTCTGCACCTGCACCATGATACGGTGGCCTTTGAGGAAAGTGTGATTGTTGGTGTGCAGGTCGATGGTGTAGGCTAGCGGCTGGTTGGGGACGAGCGGTTCCGGCTTCTCGAAACTCTTGCGGAACCGGCCGCGGAACACCTCGTCCGAGATCATCAACTGGTAGCCTGCCATCTTCGGGTCCTGAGGATAATCCTCGGGGTAAACGTCAATTAGCTTCACAATCCAGTCGCTGTCGCTGCCGGAGGTCGAGGCGACGAGGCGGGCGACGATGTCGCCGGAGACGGTTACATCGTCTTTCAGAACGTCGCTCTGCCACGCCGCCACGTCGGGGCGCAGGTAAACGAAGCGCTGGTCTTGGAGCAGCCAGGTGGGCCAGCCGGGGCCGGGATAGGTGGGGCTGATGGGGCGCTTGCGGTAAGGGACGGGATGCGCCGGATCGGAAAGGTAACTGTCGGCGGGCGCTTCGCCCTGGGCCGGAGGCGAGAACGATAGCCTGCCTTTATCGTGGAAATACAACTTGCGCTCGGTAACGCCCGTCCGCGGCGGCCAGGCGTCGTACTGCTTCCACTGGTTGGAGCCGGTCTCGAAGGTGAGCGCCTCGTGAAAGGGCAGGCTGCCCTTATCTTTCAGCCAGTAGGCGAACCACGGCGCTTGCACCTTCTCACGGAAATACTTGCTGGTGTCGCTGCCGAAGTCCACGTTGCCGAGCTTGTGGCCCGCTCCGCCGGCCCATCCGCCATGGTTCCAGGGTCCGACGACGAGATAATTCAGGTGATGCGGGTCCTTCGGCTCCAGCGTCTCGTAGATGAACACCGGGCCGTAAAAATCCTCCTGATCCCACCAGCCGGCCACGTTCAAGTCCGGCACGGTGACCTCTTTGAGGGCTTTGAGATACGGCGCGAACGCCTGGTCTTGCCAGAAGGCGTCGTAGTTCGGGTGCGAGACGAAGTCCTCCCACGTCGGCAGCGATCCGTGAAAGTAAAGCTTGTCGGCGTTCGAGAGCGGTCCGAGGTTGTTCAAGTACCAGTCAAAGAGGTCGGCTTTATCGAACTTGAAAGAGAAATTGGTCTTGCCGGTTTCCATCAGCGCCGAGTATTCGAATCCATAGCTGAGGCGGAAGGCGCCGTTGTGATGAAAGTCGTCGCCGAGGAACATATCGGCCGGCGACGCCTGCTCGGAGACCGCCTTGAGCGCCGGGTGCGGATCGAGCAGAGCCATGGTGGTGAGCCAGCCGCCGTAGGAGATGCCGAGCTCGCCGGCGAGGCCATTATTGTTGGGGACGTTTGCGAGCAGCCAGTCGATGGTGTCGTAGGTGTCGGTGGATTCGTCAATCGCTTTCGGATCATGTCGGTTGCGGGGCGCGCGGTTCATCACGAACTGGCCTTCGGAGCCGTAGCGCCCTCGGATGTCCTGAAAGACGAAAATATAGCCCTCAGGAATGAGCTCCTGATAGATGCCGAAGATGTGCGTGTAGCCCTTGGCGTCGTCGCCGAGGCCGTAAGGCGTCCGGGTGATGAGGAAGGGCAGGGGAGTAGTGACCTTTTTCGGAGTGTAAATCTCGGTGTGCAGCTTCACACCGTCGCGCATGGGGATCATCACGTCGCGTTTGTCGAGCAGTGCGCTGACATCGAGCGGCGGGGACGGCTTTTCGATGCGATGCAGAACCAGCGGCGGCGTGGCTCCGCCTTGCTTCAACTGACCTTCGATCGTCGCGCCATCTTGGCCCAGTGTTCCGTCGTAAGCGGCGCCAAAGGCGGCGATCTCGATATGAATCGCCGGCGCCTGGTACGTCACCTTGCTCAGGGCGATACCGAAGGCGTTTTGGTCAGGACTGTCGGTAGTGCCGCCAAGCGTACCGCCAGCGCCGCGCGTAATGTGAAAGACCACGCGGAGGCCGCCCGCCTCGCCGCCGAGCGTCCCTTCCCAGTCGCCCGCCGGGGCTGAAGTTTGCGCGGCTGTGGACCCGGCGCCGAGCATCACTGCCAGTCCCATGCACACCGCGAATACTCCGCACCGAGCGAGGCGTCTCGTCATTCCGTGGCTCCTTGTCAATTCGAACTCGAAAGCGTGACGCTATCACAGCGCGCCACGGCGTTCAATCGACAAGCTGGAGTGGATTCCCGCTTTGGCGGGAATGATCGCAAAGGGAGGGAAGATCATGATGACGAGCGCGCGTCGCGCTGCATCGCGTGACGTGTGCGGACCCAGTCGAGCCGCGCGGGTGTCTTCTTCAAGCGCGATCATGCCGGCTTGGCGACGAGCCTCGCTTTGGCCGGCGCCGCCGGACTCTGGTGGGTTCCGAAGCGAATCTCCATGGGTGTGTTCTTGGGAAAAATGACGTCGTTCCCGCGCGCCACCACGTGCGTGTAGACCGACCAGCCCGCGCCGTAGAACGCAAAAGCGGCGCTGACCGGCCGGTAATGCGCGACGAGACCAATCACCGTGCCGACGAGTCCGAGGCCGACTCCGCCTCTGACGGCTCCTCCGGCCACGTCCGGGCCTTGCGGCCCCAACCCGTCCTGGATGCGGTCCCGATTGTGCGGATCGAGGCCGTCGAGAGATCCGATTGCCAGTACCACGTCAATGGCGGGCGCAATGTATTTTGTCTTGGAAGTCACGGCGTGAGCGCCACCTTCGGAATCGAGCTTCATGTGGTCGCTGGAAGGGGCGTCCACGCCTTGCAGGCTCGCTTCCACCTTCCGGGGCGCTGGGGGCGCGCCGGGGCCCACATCAATCTTATGAAAGACAAAGCGAAGCTGCCCGTTGCGGCCCAGCCGGCGCGCCGGCAAAGCCTCGGTTACGGAGCCTTCCAAGTGAGCGCCCTCGGGAAGGATCAATTGATGGTCCGAGGAGAAGACGGGCTCGGAGACCACGGCTTGAACGGCTAAGCCTTTATGGTCGGTGGCCGAACTGAGGGGCGTGAGCAGCCGCACGTGGACCGTGCTCCCGGGCGGGATCTCCGTCCCCAGGCGTCCAAGTTCCTGGGGCAAGCACTCCTCGCGGCCGAGCTGGAGCGGGGCTTTGAGTTCTGCGGTGAAGTGGGTGCCGGCGACGAGCTGGGGCCGGTGGTAGGGAAGTTCGGCGATGAGCGCCGCCTTCAAACGCTGCATTTTGCCCGGAGCCTCCGCCTCTTTCACCTGGCGCTTCGCCTCCTCCTCCCGCGCCTTCACCTCGGCGCGAGCCTGCTCGACCGCGGCGCCCACGCGGCCCTTTTTCTTCTTGTCCTCGCCGCCGGCCGTGAGGTGCACGAGCTGGGGCGTGCCCGCCGAAACGTGCGTCTGCAGCGGGATGCGCGTGCCGTCTTTGAGCACGAGAGTATCGAAGTCCAGATGAGCGGTGCGGAGAGGGCTGAAATTGCCGTTGGCGATGGCCAGCGCCCGCCGCTTGCGCGAAGCGTTTTCCACTTTCGCCACACGCCCCAGCACCTGGCTGCCGGCGGGAATCACGAGATGATCGAAGACGTAGACCGGTTCGAGAACGTGCCCGGTGACCGGCACGCCGGCCTTCTTCACCGGCACCGTCTTATCGAGCGCAATGTGAAGCGGCACCCCAGCCGGGACGGTGAGCGGAATCGCCCGCGTCGCGGCGGGCGGCTGGATGGGCGCGCGCTGGTCCTGCGCGGGAACTCCGCTGGAGCTACATAGGAAGATGGCAGGTAACATCGTGCAGATCACGTATTGGGCTCTCGAGTTCATCGGCGGCATCCTTTCTCCTGCTGATGCGTGGCATCCTATCACACACTGCGGCGGGTTTCACCCTGCGCCCGGCTCTCCCGGCTGGCTCGGGGCGTGGCGGTCCGGGTCAGCGCTCCCATCCCTGGTATTTTCTGGTAGAATCATCCTTCGATGACATCCAATTTCGTTCATCTTCACCTTCATTCCGACTACAGCCTGCTCGACGGCGCGTGCGACATTGCCAAGGTGATGGACCGGGCGGCGGCGCTGAAGATGCCGGCGGTGGCGCTGACCGATCACGGAAATCTTTTCGGCGCCATCCGCTTCTTCGATGCGGCGCAGAAGCGCAACGTGAAGCCGATTATCGGTTGCGAGGCCTACGTCGCTCCGACCAATCGTTTTGACCGCGCACCGGATTCCGACCGTCCCCACCACCTCGTGCTGTTGTGCGAGAACGAGACGGGATACCGCAACCTGGTGAAGCTGGCCTCGACGGCTTACCTCGAAGGCTTTTACTACAAGCCGCGGATTGACAAGGATCTATTGGCGAAGCACTCGGAGGGATTGATCGCGCTCTCGGCGTGCTTGAACGGGGAAGTGACTGCGGCATTGATGAAGGGCCAGTATGAGCGCGCGCGGCAGTCCGCCTACGACCTGCGCGATATTTTCGGCAAGGGGAACTTCTACCTCGAAGTGCAGAACCAGGGGTTGAAGGAAGACGGCGAGGTGAATCCGCAACTGGCGCGGATGTCGCGGGAGACGGGAATCCCGCTGGTCGCCACCAATGACTGCCACTACCTGAATCAGGCGGACGCGCGCGCCCAGGAAGTCCTAATGTGCATCCAGACCGGCAAGACGGTGAGCGATCCGAACCGGATGCGGTTCGACACCGACCAGTTCTACTTCAAGTCGGCCGAGGAAATGCTGGCCGCGTTCCGCGAAGTGCCAGAGGCCGTGGAGCGCACGCTCGAAATCGCCGAGCGCTGCAATCTGCATTTGGAAAAGAAGCAGCACGTGTTCCCGCATTTCGAGGTTCCGGCGGGCGAGACTTTGGATAGCTTTTTCGCGCGGGTGGCGCGCGAAGGCTTTGCGCGGCGCCGCCTGCAGCTCGAACGGCTGGCGGCCGACGGCCGGCTGAAGCATCCGCTTGCGGCTTATGAAGACCGGCTGGAACGCGAGATCGCGCTGGTGCAGGAGATGAAGTTCGCGGGCTATTTCCTGATCGTGTGGGACTTTATCCGCTTTGCCCGCGACCGGTGCATTCCGGTCGGCCCCGGCCGCGGTTCGGCGGCGGGCAGCCTGGTTTCGTACTCGATGCACATCACCGACATTGATCCGCTCGAATACGGCCTGCTGTTCGAGCGGTTCCTCAACCCGGAGCGCATCAGCTTTCCCGACATTGACATTGATTTCTGCGTGCGGCGGCGCAGTGAAGTGATCTCCTACGTCACGGAGAAATACGGGCGCGAGAACGTGAGCCAGATTATCACCTTCGGGACGATGGGCGCGAAGGCGGTGGTGCGCGACGCCGCCCGCGCGCTCGAGATGCCCTTTGCCGAAGCTGACCGCATCGCCAAACTGGTTCCCAACACACTGAACATCACCCTTGAAGAGGCGCTGAAACAGGCGCCGGAGTTGCGGCAGTGGCGCGACCGCGACCCGCGCGTGAAGGATTTGCTGGAGGTGGCGTCGAGTCTGGAGGGCCTGTCGCGCCACGCCTCCACGCACGCCGCTGGCGTGGTGATCTCGCCGCAGCCGCTGCAGGAAATCGTGCCGCTCTACAAGAGCAGCAAGGATGAAATCACCACGCAGTTCGCGATGGATGACCTCGAAGCCATTGGCCTGCTGAAGATGGATTTTCTGGGGCTGACCACGCTGACCATTCTCGACGACTGCGTCCGGCAGATTCTCGCGACGCGCAGCGAAAAGCTCGATCTGATGGCGCTGCCGCTCGATGACGCCGCGACCTACGAGATGCTGGGAAAAGGGCTGACGGCGGCGGTGTTCCAGTTTGAAAGCCGCGGCATGACCGACATCCTGCGCCGCGTGAAACCCAACCGGCTCGCCGATCTCACCGCCTTGAATGCGCTCTACCGGCCCGGTCCCATGCTGATGATTGACGACTACGTGGCCCGCCGAACCGGGAAGAAGCGCGTGACCTATGACCTGCCGCAACTCCAGGAAATCCTGGAAGAGACTTACGGCGTGATGGTGTACCAGGAGCAGGTGATGCAGATCGCCGCCACCGTCGCCGGGTTTTCGCTGGGCGAGGCGGACGTGCTGCGGCGCGCCATCGGCAAGAAAAAGCCCGAAGAGATGCTGGCGATGAAGGAGAAGTTCCTCGCAGGGGCGAAAAAGAACAAGGTTCCCGACGCCAAAGCCCACAAGCTCTATGAGCAGATCGAACAGTTCGCGGGATACGGTTTCAACAAGTCGCACTCGGCGGCCTACGCGCTCGTCGCCTACCAGACCGCTTATCTCAAGACCCACTACCCGGTCGAGTTCATGGCGGCGATGCTGACGGCGCAAATTGGCAGCCAGGACAAGCTGACGTTTTACCTCAACGAATGCCGCGACATGCAACTGGAGATTTTGCCGCCCGACGTCAATTCGAGCGACCGCACGTTTACGCCGGCGGCGTCCGCGGGGAAGGGCATTCGCTTCGGCTTGACCGCCATCAAGAACGTGGGCGACGCGGCCATCCAGTCGGTTCTCGAAGCGCGGGCGCGGCTGGGGCGTTTCGACAGCATCTTCCAGTTCTGCGAGAACGTGGACCTGCGCCTGCTCAACAAGCGGGTGATTGAGAGCCTCATCAAGGCCGGCGCGATGGACTCGCTGGGCGCGCGGCGCGAGCAGATGATCGCCGCGCTCGACCGGGCAATGGAATTAGGCCAGGCGCGCCAGCGTCAGGTGGCCACCGGGCAATCCGGGCTCTTTGGCTCACCCGGAGCAGGAGCCGAGCCCGTCACCCTGACGCAGTTTGAGTTGCCGGACGCGCCGGCGTGGTCCGAAGCCGAACGGCTGGCGGGTGAGAAAGAAGTGCTCGGCTTCTACGTCACCGGCCACCCGCTGGAAAAATACCGCGCGCGCATCGCGGCAGTCACCCAGCAGGACTCGGCGTCGCTGGACGAGCTGGAGAGCGATACGCCGGTGACGCTCGCCGGAATCCTGACCAGCATCCGCGTTAAACCGAGCAAGAAGGGCGACCTGTGGGCGGCGGGGGTGCTCGAAGACCTGCGGGGCACGGCGGAACTGCTGGTGTTTCCTCAAACCTTGACGCAGATTCAGGGCGTGTTGAAGCCCGATACGGCGTTGCTCATCAAAGGCCGGATTCGCAAGGAAGAAAACGCAAAGCCTAAGGTCGTCGTCAGTGAGGCGCAGCCGCTCGACGCGGCCGTGAACGGATCGAAGCCGCCGCTCGTGATCCGCCTGAACCTTCAAGAAATGGCGCAGACTCTACCGGGCGCGCTCGAAGAATTGCTCGCGGCGAATCCCGGCGACTCGCCGGTGTTGCTGGAGTTGACGCAACCGGGAGATTTCGAGGTAAGATTGCGTCCGCGAAGACCCACGGGTGTGAAGGCAGACGGGGGATTGCTTGCGAAACTGAGGGAGCTCTGCGGCGCGGAGGCGGTGACGGTAGCGGAGAGTAAGTCGAAAATGGAAACCGGGAATGCAACACCAGTCGTGCGGTGAAAATGATGCCCAAGGCGGCCCGACAAACCGTCGTGCGAAAGCTTGACCCCATGAATCGCTCTGCTGCAAAACCGGCCGCAACTGAGGATGCCTGGGAGCGCGTTCTGCTGGCACGCCACGCGCAGCGGCCCTACACGCTCGATTACATCGAAGCACTGTTTACCGATTTCGCCGAACTGCACGGCGACCGGCGCTTTGCTGATGACGCGGCGATGATCGGCGGCTTCGCGCGCTTCGACGGCAAGCCCGTCATGGTCATCGGGCAGCAGAAGGGGCGGGACACCAAGCAAAAGCTGCATCGCAACTTCGGCATGGTAAATCCTGAGGGATACCGCAAGGCGCTGCGGCTGATGCGGCTGGCGGCCAAGTTCAACGTGCCGATTATCACTCTCGTGGATACGCCGGGAGCCTACCCGGGCATCGGCGCCGAGGAACGCGGACAGGCCGAAGCCATCGCTCATAACCTGAAGGAGATTCCCAAACTGCGGGTGCCCATCCTGGTGGTAATCCACGGCGAGGGCGGTAGCGGCGGGGCGCTGGCGATCGCGGTGGGCGACGAGGTGCTGATGCTCGAAAACGCCATCTACTCCGTCATCTCGCCCGAAAGCTGCTCCTCCATCCTCTGGCGCGATTGGGACCACAAGCAGGAGGCAGCGCGCATTCTGGGCCTGACGGCGCAGCATCTGCTGGGGCTCGGTCTGGTGGACGAGGTGGTGCCGGAGCCTCGCGGCGGGGCCCACACCGACTCCCTGCACGCCGCCAACCTGCTGCGGCCCGTTCTGGCGGCGGCGCTCGCGGAGCTGCAGGCGCTGGCGCCGGAGGAGTTGCTTCGCCGCCGTCACGCCAGATTGCGACAGCTTGCCACTTTTGTCACCGACAGCCCGGCCTGATATCCTTCCGGCAGGCTATGGTCAGTATCATCATTCCCACCTACAACGAAGAAATCGCTCTTGCCGCGAACCTGGACAGCCTGCGCCGCGTCCGCGGCGACTTCGAGGTCATCGTGGCCGACGGGCGTAGCACCGACCGGACTCGCGAGCAGGTGGAAACCCGGCAGGCAACTTTTCCCCGCCCGATGCTTTGGCTCTCCGCCGAGCGGCCTCGCGCGCTGCAACTGAATCGCGGTGCCGAAATTGCCCGCGGCGACTCGTTGCTTTTTCTGTACGCCGACGCTCTCCTTGCCAGCGACGCCATCGAGGCTTTGTGTGCCGCGCTCGAACGGGAAGACATCGTGGGTGGAAACTTCAATCTGCGATACGAGGAGGAGTCCGACTGGGCCCGTCTCTTCACCTGGATCAACCGCCACCGCCGCGCCTTCGGAATCTATTATGGTGATTCCGCCATCTTCGTTCGCCGCGCTGTCTTCGACCGCCTCGGCGGATTCCGCCCTATCCCCATCATGGATGACTACGAGTTTGTGCGCCGTTTGGAGCGGTCGGGCCGCACGGTGTGCCTTCATTCCGTGGTCACCGTCTCCAGCCGACGCTGGCGCCGCCAAGGCGTCCTGCGAACTCTGTGGAGCTGGTTCGTCATCCAGTCGCTCTATTCCATGGGGGTCGAGCCGCGCCGCCTCGATCGCTGGTATCGACCTGTCCGCGAGAACCGTTAGGTTCCAGCAATCACTCGCGTCTGCCGTTCGGACTTGTCGCCGACCTCGAAATCGCGGCGGGCCGCATGGCTTCCGCTGCCCCAGGCCGCGTGGAGCGGGAATCGGGGCCGCTGCAAGAGCGACCGGTCCTAACTTGGCGAAAATGGGGGGTAAAATAGCCGTAAGTGACTGATAACAAGCCGCGTAACTCAATTGGCTTCGTTCTGGTCGGTTTCCCTGTATGTCAATGATACTAAGCTGCTTAATTCGATTGGCTTCGATTGGCTTCGTTCGCGGCAGCTCGCGCCAATCGGGGCAGCCCATGGTAATCGGTACTAACTTCGCGAAAACAGGGGGTAAAATGGCTGTAACGCGCTGATAATATGACGGATAGATAGATTGGCTTCGTTCCCGCTGATTTCCTGCTATCTCGCTGATACCAAGATCCTTAAGACCATTGGCTTCGATTGGCTTCGTTTTTTGATCTGTCCGGAGTTTAGATGGGAGGACGCCGAGCTGCGAGGGCCGTTCCATTAGGCTAACTTAGGATTCATACACCAACTCGATACTTTTGTCAAGGTCTATTTGTGCCAGGAGCCGCGGGCCAGAAATATCAGAAATATTCTGTCTTCCGACTCCTCGAACTCTTACGGCAGCACGCGGAAGGGCACGTTGCTCGAAAGCGTGCCGCTGGGCGTTACCACCTGGACTGTACCGGTGGTCGCGCCCGTCGGCACGGTGGTTGTGATTAAGGAGGGTGAGACCACGGTGAAGGTAGCCGCGGTGCCATTAAAGGTGACGCTGGTCGCGCCGGTCAGATTGGTCCCCAGAATCTTGACGGATGCTCCGACCTTGCCGGAGGTCGTCTGCGGTTTCACAAACGGGCCGAGACCCACAGACAGACTGAAGACCGTGCCGTCGCCGTTGGCTCCGCCCCCGCCGGTTGTCCCGTAGAAGTTCCCACCGGTGTCCTGAACCAGGGCGACCGGTGATCGGCCGTCCGTGCAGCCACGCTGAGGGCAGAAACTGTGAAGGGTGGTCAGTGTGCCACCTATCGTAACTTTGAAGACTGTCCCCACGCCCGTGGTCCCGCCCAAGGATGTTGCACCGTAGAAGTTCCCATCGGTGGCCTGGATCAGGCCCGCAACAGGGAACTGGCCGTCGTCGCAATTGATTTGGGAACAAAAGCGATAAAGCGTCGTGAGCGCCCCGCTTGGCGTGATCTGGAAGACTGTCCCAGCACCGTCGCCAGTGCCATTCCCGCCACCGCGAGCTGTCCCATAAAAGTTCCCATCGGTAGCCTGGATCAACCCCTCAGGGGCTCCGCCGTCCGCGCAACCGCTTTGTGAACAAAAGGAGTAAAGCGTCACTAGCGCGCCGGTTGGGGCGAGCTTGAAGACCGTTCCTCCGCTGTTGGCGCCGCCATTTCCCGTTGTCCCGTAAAAGTTTCCGTCGGTTGCCTGCACCAGCCCTGCCATAGGTTCGGTGCCGTCCGCGCAGCCGCTTTGGGAGCAAAAGTTATAGAGCGTGGTCAGTTTGCCGCCACGGGTGATTTTGAAGACCGTCCCGCAGCCGAGGTTCGAGCAGGCATTGCTGTTGTTGGCCCCGCCAAACTCGGTTGTCCCGTAGAAGTTCCCATCGGTGCCCTGGATCAGCCCGGCGACGATCTGCGACCCGTCCGTCGAGTCAAAGCTGTGCAGCGTGGTCAGCGTGCCACTTGAAGTGATTTTGAAGACCGTCCCGTTGTCGTTCGCCCCTTCAAACTCCGTTGTCCCGTAAAAGTTCCCATCGGTCGCCTGGACCAAGGGCGCCACGGGGTTGCGGCCATCTGCGCAACTGCTCACCGAGCAAAAACTGTAAAGGGTCGTGACCGTGCCGCCAGGGGTGATTTTGAAAATCGTCCCGCAACCGAATGAGCAGGTGCTGCTGCTGCCTCCTCCAGCGGTTGTCCCGTACAAGTTCCCATTAGTGGCTTGGACGAGTCCGGCCAAGGGGAATGCTCCATCTGTCTTGTCGAAGCTGTGCAGCGTTTCAAACGTCTGCGCGGGTAAGGGGATCGCCGCGGTCGCGCACAGCAGAAGGAGACCGAAGACCCTCTTCATCCAATAACGTTTGTCCATGTTACCTCCTCGCCCGCCACCTTCGGTTGTGATTGTGGGACACGCTTGGAGGATACTATTCCTCTCGGGCGTTCGTCAATTCGTCCGTGTGATGTTAACTTGACAGGTATCTAAGAAAAGGATATCTTGGCCCCTCTCTGGGGCGAGGGCCATACCGACCTGAGGGGCATTCCGACCCCAAGGGGCAATTTGGAATCTTGGAGGTGACGGATATGAAGCGACAAGGGACCTCTCCGTGGGTAGGCGTAGGAATGTTGCTACTTATGCGTGGTGGTCTGGGTTTTGCCGGCCAGCAACTTCAAGCGAAGGCAAATACGTCCGACCACGTCTTGGTCACGGCACCCAAGGAAGCCGCCGTAGTACCGCGCATCATTCGGTTCAGCGGCATCGTCAAAGACGCCGGAGGTCGGGTGGCGAGCGGAACCGTCACCCTTACCTTCTCGCTTTACGAGTTTCCAGAGGGCGGCGCGCCGCTCTGGATTGAAACACAAACTGTACAGGCCGATGACCAGGGGCACTACACGGCATCGCTCGGTGCAAGCTCGCATCAGGGATTGCCGCCCGATGTCCTCACAAACGGTGCATCTCGATGGCTTCAGGTCGCGGCGGATTTGCCGGGTGTAGGCGAGCAGCCACGAGTGCTATTGGCACGCCTAACAAAGAGTGCCGTGCCAGATGGAACCAGTTCGAAGCCATCGAAGGGAACCGCCTCCGATGGGGATCCGGCTTGCACGTCGATCGGCGGGTCCAGCTCGCAATACTTCGTTCCTCTTTGGACGAGCAATAGCAGCAGTTGCGTCCTCGGTAGCTCCCTCATCTTCGATGACACGGTCAACAACAGGATCGGCATCGGCACAAGCACGCCGGGTTTCACTCTGCACGTCAGCGGCTCGAACAGCTCCACGGGCGGAATACAGGTGCGGGTCTCGAACACGGCAACGACGGGTAATGGCATTGCCTTCTTCGCGGCAGACTCTGGTAACCCCCCCGCAGCTACAGCGATTCTGGCGGCGGACAACCTCGGGTTGGGGCCGCTGGGAACGCCGAGCGGGTACTTCGGGACTTTTACGAATCATCCTGCGGGGATCGTGACCAACGACCAGGCGCGGATGTTTTTTGACACAAGCGGTAACGTCGGGATTGGCACCACCACTCCGGCGGCAACGCTCGAAGTCAACGGCACGGCGAAGCTGGACGCGTCGGTGACCGTCAAAGGCCCATCACCACGAATTGACGTAACCGCTTACGGCGCGGTAGCGGATTGCAGTGGAGTCGGCTGCGGGAGTACCGCGCATGACAATACATCGGCTTTCCAAGCTGCTTTCGATGCTGCGGTGTCGAATGGAGGTAAGGTCTACATCCCCTGCACGGCGTCTGGAAAGTCCTACTACATCAAGGGAACGGGCGGGCACGGTATCCAGGAATTCGCTACCGGATTTCTCGGTCTTACTATCGAAACTGAATCTAACACGCTCAACAGCGGCGGAACAAACCAACCATGCGGGATGATTTCCTCTGACCTCGCGGGAGTAGACATCATCGAAGTCGGAGGCATCGTCGCCCCTTATACGTCCAACGGCCTTACGGTAAAAGGGCTTTCATGCACAGACGTAAGCTCTGGCTCTCCTTCGCAGAACGCTGTGCATTCGTGCCTCAGATTGGATAACGTCCAAAACTTCGACCTGTACGACGTGCATTGGCAGAATCTGAGGGCGGTTCCGGTGCCCACGGGGGCCGGAAAAATCTAAGGAGGAGTGGGCATCTACCTTGATGGAAGCGGAAGTTCAGTTCAGTTCGGGAACATTTACAACCCGACCGGATTCAATTCATGGTCAGGAATCGCCACGAAGGGCCAAGTTCTCACGGTTCACGTCTACGGCGGGATTCAAGAATGCGCGACCGGGACAGACGTGTTCACGGTCGGACAGGGAACCATTGGGTTTGATTTGGGCTTCACAAGCCAATCCATCTGGCTCAACACGGGCCAGGAAGGCACCGAGTTTCAGTTCTGGGGCACGCATTCGCTTAACTGCGACATTCACATGCACACCTGGAATTACGCTGGAGTCGTCTGGGACGGATCCATGGAGCAGACCGACCCGTGGAAGTACAATGTTCCCCTAATGCAACCTGGACTAATCGGCGTCCTGCTTGACGGAGATAGCCTCAGCGGCTTATCGGCCAAAAATAGAATTGATGGATTTTTCAACGGCTTCGGAATATTGACGAACACCGGCACGGGAGGATGCAACGCGACCCTGACCGGCCATCACGCCACGGGCTGCGGCGCCGTGGTCAACGATTTCTCAAACGAAAACGTAATTATGGCTCGGTACGGCGTGAATAACGGAACGAATTACAATCCCTTCGCCAACGGAGCCAGTAACATCGTATTGGATGCTCTCAGCACCTCACAATTTCCTCTAGGTTTATCGGCCGCCACGTACGCTACGGCGACAAATTGTTCTTCCGCCGCATCACCGGCAGTCTGTGGAAGCTCGGCGGCAGGGTCGGTGAGAATCGCTGCCAGCGCCAGCACCGTTCAGGTGAATACGACGGCGGTAACGGCCAATAGCCAGATTCAGGTCATATTTGATGAGAGTCTAGGCAGCAAACTGGGAGTAACGTGCAATACCTCCACGGCTTCAGAAGCGGCGGCCTACTTTATATCGGGGCGCAGCGCAGGGGCGAGCTTTACCATCAAGACGAACACGGCGCCAACAACCAATCCAGCGTGTCTAAGCTATACAATTGAGAATTGAGCTCTACCGCTTGACCCGGGCTGGGGCGCTCGCGGCGAACGCGTCCCATACTCCCAAGCTCGCCCAGGAAACGACCAGGAGACTCCTGAAACTGGCTCCGTGCCCTTCGCGCTTCATGACGCCCTCCCCTCGCACTCGACGCCGTCAATCAGGTTAGATGGATCCGCGTTATCTCGCTACACAGCCGCCCGCAACCAACTGCATTTTCAATCGTTTGCCAATCGATGCGGCAGGAATCAGTTGGGACGCCGAATTTCGCTGTTCACTGCATTCTTTTTTACCTGGGCGATAGCAGGAAGACATAATCCCCACCGTGAAACTACCGGGAGACGTTCGGTCTCCGCACGGGCGACGTGTAACAAGCAGCTCCCGAGATTTTCGGCCATTCTCAAAGACGAGGTGAAACATGAGCACCGCGCCATTCAATAACCTGCCGAGCGCCGGAGGGCCCGGGGGATTGGTTCAGATCGGCTCCAAGGAAGACCTGATCCGGCAGCGCCTGCAAGAGGAGCGAGCGAGGCTGGAGAAGGAAGCCGGGCTCGAACGGCGGCACGCCGCGCCATTTCACCGTCCGGTCGAGCGCCCGTTCACCAAGTCACAGCGCGACAAGACCACGATCCTCTTCGGCGGCCTGACCTGGAAGCACGAGAAGCTGGTGCACGGCGCGCTCGAAAGCCTGGGTTACAAATGCGAGGCCGTGCCCACGCCCAACAAGAAAGCCTTCCAGCTTGGCAAGGAATACGGCAACAACGGGCAGTGCAATCCCACCTACTTCACCGTCGGCAACCTCGTCGAATACCTGCAGAACCTGGAAGAGAAGGGACTCAGCAAGCAGGAGATTATTGACCGTCACGTGTTCTTTACCGCGGGCGCGTGCGGACCCTGCCGGTTCGGCATGTACGAGGCCGAGTACCGGCTGGCGCTGCGCAACTCCGGCTTCGACGGATTTCGCGTCCTCCTGTTCCAGCAGTCGGGCGGACTCGACCAGGCGGAAGCGGAAGCGGGCCTGGAGATGAATCTCGATTTCTTCCTCGGCATCCTCAACGCGCTGAACATCGGCGACGTAGTGAACGACGTCGCCTACCAGATTCGTCCGTACGAAGTGAACGCGGGCGAGACCGACCGCGTGCTTGACGACTGCATGGACCTCCTGCATGAGGTGATGCGGCGCAAGCAGCCCTATACGCTCGAAGGCAGGTTCGGCGAGATGCTGAAAAAGACGAGCTTCGCCGGAACCGCCACCTTCATCGGCAAATTTCTCGACCAGCTCTACGGCGACGAGTACACCGCGGCGCTCGAAGAAGTCCGCGACCGGTTCAATGCCATTGCGGTTGACAGGACGCGCGTAAAACCCATCGTGAAAATCACCGGCGAGTTCTGGGCGCAGACCACTGAGGGCGACGGAAACTTCAACATGTTCAAGTTCCTCGAAAAAGAGGGCGCGCAGGTGATGGTGGAACCCATCGGCACTTGGATCATGTACATGATCCACCAGGCGAAGCAGAAGATCAAAGACGAGCGCGGCCTGAACCTTATTGCGGCCAACGTCCCAAAATGGAATCTCGCCAAGGTTTTCGGCAGCCACTTCAACACCAAGCAACGCGTGGCGAAGCTGACGTTTGCCGAAAGCGTCTTCAAGCGCGAGTACCACAAGCTGATTGATGCCCTGGGCGGCATCGCTCACCACCTGACCGACCAGTACGAGCTGCAGCGCATCGGCCACCCGTTCTACAACTCGCGCGCCGGCGGCGGCGAGGGTCACCTGGAAGTGGCCAAGAACATCTATTACTCGAACAAAGACCTCTGCCACATGGTGCTTTCGCTCAAGCCGTTCGGCTGCATGCCTTCGACGCAGTCTGACGGCGCGCAATCCGCGGTCGTCTCCCAATACAAGGACATGATTTTCCTGCCAGTCGAAACGTCCGGCGAAGGTGACGTGAACGCTCACAGCCGCGTGCAGATGGCGCTCGGCGAGGCGAAGGTGCGTGCGAAGAACGAGATGAAGTCGGTGCTGGAACGCGCCGGCGTAACGCTCGAGGAAGTTCAGCAGTTTGCCGCCGAGCATTCCGAATTGCAGCAGCCCATGTACAAATTCGGGCATCAGAAAGGCGTGGTGGGTACGGCGGCGAACTTCGTGCTGCACGCCGCGGAGAAGATGAAGGCCGAGCGGCGCGCGACGGTAACCGTCAACTAGCGTCGGTGTCCAGCGGGTAGACCGCCAGGATGCCCGCGCTCCAACAAGGCCGGAGAGAAAGAGAAAAGGAGAGACCAATATGGCAGCAAATGTGAAAGCAGTCCCGGAAGGACTTCATACGATCACCCCGCATCTCGTGGTACGCGGGGGCGAAAAGGCCATTGAGTTTTACAAGAAGGCCTTTGGCGCCGAAGTCAAAGACGTTCACAAGACTCCCGACGGCAAACTGATGCACGCTTCACTCAAAATCGGCGATTCCACCCTCTTCCTGGCCGACGAGTTCCCCGGCGCGGAAACCTGCGCGTCGCCGGAGAAACTTGGCGGCAGTTGTGTGAGGCTCAACCTCTACAGGGAGAACATCGACGCGCTGTTCAACCAGGCGGTTGCGGCGGGCGCCACGGTCACCATGCCCCTCGCCAACCAGTTTTGGGGCGACCGTTACGGCCAGGTGACGGATCCCTTTGGCCATAGCTGGGCCTTGGGGCAGCATCTCGAGGACGTGGCTCCGGCAGAGATGGAGCGGCGCGCCAAGGAGGCCTTCGCCCAGATGTCAAAAGGCAAGGGTCACAGTGCCTAAACGGAGCCCGGAAAGAGCTCTGGATCAAAGCCACGATGCGGCTTTGAATCAATAGGTTAACATCATTACGTTGCTGACCCGAAATGAGCGTAGGGGCGGTTTTCGAACCGCCCCTACCTAGCGAGGGAAAAGGATGGAAATGCCGAGCCCCAAGAACCTGATGGTTGGCCTGGACGTTGGCTCGACCACGGTCAAATCCGTGGTGGTAGACCTGACCAACCAGAATATCCTCTGGTCGGACTACCAACGCCACGACACCAAGCAGCCGGAAAAGTGCCTGGAGTTTCTGAAGCGCATGGAAGCCGACGCTGGCATCAAGGCGGGCGAGACGCGCGTCTTCATCACCGGCTCGGGCGGCGGCGGAATTGCCGGGCAAATCGGCGCCAAGTTCGTCCAGGAAGTGAACGCCGTATCGCTTGCCGTCGAGCACCTGTATCCCGATTGCGGGTCGGTGGTCGAGCTGGGCGGCCAGGACGCCAAGATCATCATCTTCAAGGAAGACCCGGAGACCGGCCGCAAGAAGAAGATCCCCTCCATGAACGACAAGTGCGCCGGCGGCACCGGCGCCGTCATTGACAAGATTAATGCCAAGCTTCATATACCCGCGGATGAGCTGTGCCAGATGGGTTACTACGACATCAAGCTGCACCCGGTGGCAGGGAAGTGCGGCGTGTTCGCGGAAACCGACGTCAATGGCTTGCAAAAGTCCGGCGTCCCGCCCAATGAGCTTATGGCGTCGCTCTTTGAGGCCATCATCCAGCAGAACCTGGCGGTGCTGACGCGCGGCAACACGCTGCGCCCCAAGGTGCTGCTGCTCGGTGGTCCCAATACTTACATCAAGGGAATGCGCGACTGCTGGAAAGCGAACATTCCCAAGGTTTGGGAGGAGCGCAACACGCCGCTGCCCGAGGGCGTGGACCCGAAAGACCTCATCATCGTGCCGGAAAATGCGCAGTACTTCGCCGCGCTCGGCTGCGTCCGCTACGGCATCGACGAAGACGAGGGCATCGGGATTTACCAGGGCTGCGAAAAACTCGAATGGTATCTCAACGTCGGGCGCCTGGAAGAAAAGCAGAAGCGCGGCGGCAGCGGCCTTTACAGGACCGAAAACGAGCTCGCCGAATTCAAGGATCGTTACAAGCCGAAGAAATTCGTGCCCCGCCAATTCCAGCCCGGCGAGCACGTTCAGGCGTTCATGGGCATCGATGGCGGTTCCACTTCCACCAAAGCTGTCCTCCTCTCGCAAGAGGGCGAAGTGATGGTGAAGTGCTACCAGCTCTCGAAGGGCAACCCGCTCGAAGACACTATGGAGATGTTCGCCAACCTGCGCAAGCAGGTGGAGGACCAGGGCGCCACGGTCGAACTGCTGGGCATTGGCTCTACCGGCTACGCCAAGGATATTTTGAAGGACGTGTTGCGCGCCGACGTGGCGCTGGTCGAGACCGTGGCCCACACCGAAGCGGCGCTGCACTTCTACCCCGACGCCGACGTGATTTGCGACGTGGGCGGCCAGGACATCAAGCTCATCATCCTGCAGGACGGCCGCGTGAAGGATTTCAAGCTCAACACGCAGTGCTCGGCCGGCAACGGCTACTTTCTGCAATCCACCTGCGTCGGATTCGGGCACGACGTGAAGGATTACGCTGACCTCGCCTTCTCAGCCCGCGCCATGCCGATGTTCGGTTACGGCTGCGCCGTGTTCATGCAGTCGGATATTGTGGATTTCCAGCGCCAGGGCTGGAAGCCGGAAGAAATCATGGCAGGCCTGGCGAACGTCTTGCCGAAGAACATCTGGCTCTATGTTTCGCAGATCCCCAACATCGCCTCGCTCGGCTCAACGTTCATCCTGCAGGGCGGCACGCAACACAACCTGGCGGCGGTGAAATCCCAAGTAGACTTCATCGAGTCGCGCTTCAAGGACAAGGGCCAGAAGCCGAACGTGATCGTGCACGAACACTGCGGCGAATCCGGAGCCATCGGCGCGGCCATCGAGTCACGGCGGCTGTACGCGAACGGCAAGCGGACGGAGTTCATCGGCTTCGAGGCGGTGGAGAACATCAGCTACGTCACCCACCGCAGCGAAGACACGCGCTGCTACTTCTGCAAGAACAAGTGCATGCGCACGTTCATCGACGTGAACATCGCCGACGCCGACGAATCGTGGAAGAAGTCGAAAATTCCGATGGCCAAGGGCATCAAGCGGCTCATTGTGGGCAACAGTTGCGAAAAGGGCCTGGTGGAAGACGTGGCCGACATGCGCGAGATCAAAAAGGGTCTCGATGCCATGAAGAAAGAGAATCCCAACATGGCGGAAGTCGGCGCGCGGGCGGTGTTCAAGTCGTATGCGCCGCCTGTGGTCGCCGACCCGCTGCCGAAATTTGCTCTCACTTCGGCGCAAAAGAAGCGCGTCGAGATGATGAAAAAGCGCAAAGAACTGCGCATCGGCGTGCCCCGCATCCTCAACATGTACTCGGTGAACCCCATCTTCAGCGCCTACTTCGAAGCTCTGGGGATTCCGTCTGAGAACATCATCTATTCCGACTACACCAGCGAATCACTCTATAAAGAGGGCGCCAAGCGCGGCGCCATCGATCCCTGCTTCCCCTCCAAGGTCGGCATCCCGCACGTCCACAACCTGCTCTACGTGCACCACAAGAAGAAGCCGCTCGACATGATTTTCTGTCCCATGATTGACGACCTGCCGAGCGACCTGGTGAACGCGCAATCGCATCGCTCCTGCCCCACCGTCGCGACAACGCCGGAGGCCGTCAAGGCAGCCTTTACGAAGGAAGGCGATATCTTCAAGGAAAACGGCATTCAATTCCTGGATACCTTCGTGAATCCCGGCAAGCCCCCGCTGCTCAAGAAGCAGATGTTCGAGGCTTTCCAAGACGTGCTCGGCCTCTCCTGGGAGGAAAACGCCCGCGCGGTGGAAGAAGCTCTCAAGGCGCAGGACAAGTTCATGAACGGGCTGCGCGCCCAGGGCAGGGGAATCCTGAAAAAACTCGAAGCCGAAGAGAAGATCGGCGTCGTGGTGCTCGGACGCCCCTACCACAACGACCCCGGCATCAACCACGAAATCCTGGAAGAGTTCCAGAAAATCGGCTACCCCGTGCTGACCCTACAATCGCTGCCGATTGACCCCGACATTATCGGGCTGCTGTTTGAAGACGACGTGAAGGCCGGGCTCATCAAGCACCCGATGGACATCTCCGACGCCTGGAAAAACAGTTACAGCGAAAACACCTCGCAAAAAGTCTGGGCCGCGAAGTTCACGGCCCGCCATCCCAACCTCGTGGCGCTGGAGCTTTCGAGCTTCAAGTGCGGCCACGACGCGCCGATTTACACCACCGTCGAAGAAACCGTCACCAAGTCCGGCACCCCGTACTTCTCCTTCAAAGACATCGACGAGAACAAGCCGACAGGTTCCATTAAGATTCGCGTCGAGACCATCGGCTACTTCCTCAAGCGTTACCGTGAAGACATGGTGAGGAACAAAGAGAAGGCGCAGCAGATCGACGTTCAGCTTCGGGAGTTCGAAGCCAAGCTTCGCGCCGAGATTGACGCGCTGCCGGTGTCCGTGGGCTCTGAGGCCGGACCGCCGCCCGAGCCGTATGAGGTGGAGCGGCCGGTAGGGGTGAATGCCATCCGGCAAGAGTGAACAATAAGACCCCAACACGCGTTGATTGAGGACAAGGCAGCATTTTGCATTGAGGAGTGACGCGTGTTCCGACATCTCGAAAGGCGACGCTGGATTCTCGGCTCCGTGTTTGCGGCTCTAGGCCTAGCGATGGTTGGGATCGGATTGGGCGCGTTAGCCGGAGGTCGTTATTTCTACCCGAATTGGTGGGGCGATTCTGTGTTCGCACCTTTAGCCATCCTGCTTGGTTTTCTATTCCTTTTGATTTGTGGGTGGCGCCTGAGCGCGCTTGAAAAGCGGGGTGGCAGTGGTACTCGGCGGGCGAGGGCAATTCATCGGCGAATTTGAGATTTGACGATTTGAAAAGACCCGCATGACCTACGACCGCTTCGAGCAACTCCCCGTCTGGCAAGCGGCGATCAAGCTGGGTCAGCACATATACACCCTAACGAAAGCGGCGCCGTTCCGCCGCCAGCACAGTCTGCGCGACCAGCTCGAGCGCGCCGCCGTATCGATTTCCAACAATATCGCCGAGGGATTCGAGCGCGGCACGACGCAGGAGCTGCTTACGTTCCTATATATCGCGCGCGGCTCGGCGGGCGAAGTCCGGTCGATGCTTTGCCTGATCGAAGGCATTCCGGAGTTCGCTGATCTCAAATCTCAAATTTCAAATTTGAAATTGGAGGCGGAAAGCATTTCACGTCAACTCCGTGCGTGGTCTGACTCGCTGCAAAATTCGAAGATCACCGGCCAGCGATATCTCACGGAGAAGACCCGCCGGAATTCGGTTGCGAAGCGTGACCGGGACGACTTTCTGGCCGAGCTGGAGCAGATTTGTAAAGACAAGAAGAGTGCTTGAGAGGCGTTTGTGCTGCCGGCGTCTCGGCGCTACCAAACCTGTCGTCCAGATTCTGAGGCTTGAAGCATGGCATTCGAATCCGACAAAATCATGTTCGAGATTTATCGCGAGACCACCTACGAGGGCAAGTACCACGTGGTCTACTTCACCGAGCTCCAGGACCACAACAAGGAGCACGAAATCGGCCGCGCTATGGCCGGCGAACACTTCTACGACGGATTCATTCGCAACTACCGCAAGGATCAGGCCAAGGACGCGATCAACGGCATCCTGGCGCGCTTGAACAGCGGCGAGCGGCTGACGGCCGCCGACGTGGACCAGGCGTTGCAACCGTATGTGCCGGCCTGACCCCTTGGTGGAGTTGATTCCAGGCGATGGGATGACCATCGCGCGAGACCGAATTTCGAATTTCGGGTTTCGACCATGGGATTCTGGCGGCGTGAACTGATCCAGCCTGCTCTCGACCGTGACGTGCAGGCCGAGATTGCCGAGCAGCAGGCCATCCTCGAACGCGACCCCGGTAACGCGTCCGCCCACTTCGCGCTCGGCACACTCGCTCATTTTCAGGGCGCCACCGACTCCGCCGTCGCCTTCTTCCGCAAGGCCATCGAGCTTGACCCCACCTACGCTGCCCCGCGCGTCAGCCTCGGACGCATCTGCGTTGTGCTGGGTCGCGACGACGAGGCCTGGGAGCACGCCCGCGCAGCAGCGCGCCTGGGCGACCGGTCGCTGGTGGAGCAGCTCGCGCGGCATGAGCGCAAGCCTGACGGCCAATAGAGACGGCCGGCCCTTCCATGTTGTTTATCGTTATTACCTTACCCGCTACTTGACAGCGGGTCGAGGCGTCGCTAGGCTCTTTTTCGACTGGAAACTCCGAACCCTGGGCGGATTCCATGCCAGGCTTGCACCGAAGCCGCAATCGCCGAAGAGGGATGACTTGTCCTGAAAGGAGCGCCTATGCACGGTAAGCTATCCTTCGAGGGCAAGGGCAAGTCTCTTGGCGGCCGGCTGGAAAAACGGCTCGCCGCATACGCCACGGCAGCCGGCGCAGCGGCCGTGGGTTTGCTCACCACCGCTCGCCCCGCCAAGGCCGACATTGTCTTCACGTCGGTCCACACCACGCTGACCAGCGGCGAGCTGTTTGTGGAGGGCTACCCGTCCGGATCTTCCTATCCGCCGTTCGCTCTCAGGGCGGGCGCGCGCATTGGCTCGCGAGACATCTTCTGGCAACATGAAGCCCCTGCGGCGAACGTTGCGGCCAGCTTCGGGACCGTGATCAGCGGCCCGTTCCCCAACGTCGGCAACCGTTTCCTGGGCTTGAGGTTTGACATCAATGGTCAGGTGCACTTCGGGTGGGCGGAGCTTAACGTTAGAGCCGGTAAACAAGGGGGTTCGCCCCATATCAACGCTACCTTGCTTGGCTTCGCTTATGACACCGTGGCCGGCCAGTCCCTGCTTGCCGGTGAAACCGGCCCATTGGACGTTTCTGGCCCGCCCACGCCCGAACCCGGCACCCTCGGCCTTCTGGCTCTCGGGTCGCTCGGGCTGGGATTTTGGCGCAGGAGAAAGGCAGTAGCCAGTTCCCAGTAGCCAGTTGCCAGTAGCCAGTTGACAGTCGGGAACGCTTGAAAAGCTGCCCATTCATCGCGCTAGTCTCGCCACGTTGCTGAAGTTGATTTCGCGAAGAGGGTGTATGAGTAGACACGAAAAGAGGGTGAAAGAGGGCATGGAGCCTGGATCTCGAGAAAAGATGGACGCTCTGGCGAAGCGCCTCGCGGCCTACGCTGCGGCCGCGAGCGCGGCCACCGTGGGACTGCTTGCCACCGCCACACCGGCCAAGGCCGACATCATTTACACGCCCGCTCACCAGCAGCTCGGAACGGAAAATTTCCTCTTGATCGATCTGAACCACGATGAAGTCTTTGATATCGCGCTCAGGAATGAGATCTCGTCGACTACTTCCGGCCATCTCAACAATGTTTTCGCTTACGGCCGGGCCGCGGGAAATGGCGTCCTTCTCGGGATCGGGAACAGACAATTTGCCGCCGCACTGCCTTCGGGCGCCCGAATCGGCAGCGGCGCTCCGTTTTCCCTGGTGGGTTTCCTGGTGAGCCGCTTCAAGACAAACTATGACCTGGGAAGGAGCGGGACCGCCGGATCCTGGGTCAACGTCACAAACGGCTATCTCGGGCTGGAATTCTTGATCAACGGGCAAGAGCACTTTGGGTGGGCCCGGCTCGACGTGATGAACGGATCTGGAGTCTCAATCGACACCTTGCTAACCGGCTACGCCTACAACACTGTCGCCGGTCAGCAGATCCTCGCAGGCCAGACCACCACGCCCGAACCCGGCACGCTCGGCCTGCTGGCGCTCGGATCGCTCGGGTTCGGCTTCTGGCGGCGGAAGAAAGCAGTCGCCAGTTCCCAGTAGCCAGTTGCCGGCCAGTGTGCGCCGAGGACTGTTCAACCCCGAAAACCATCTGAAACCCGCTTTCTTATTGACTTTCACGGTGGCCACCTTTATTGTTGCAGCGTCAAGTTGCCCGGGGACCGTTTGCGAGCCCTCCGGGCGCTTCGTTTGGGGGTGACCGACCTGAGTTTATGCCCTCCGCGTCACGCTAAGCGCCCCTCACCTGCGCCGGTCGTGGTTTCGATTAATCGAACCAACAATACCGGAATGTCATTTAGAATCAGCAACAAGGCCTTCTGCGGGAAGTTGTTCAACGTCTCCGAATCGGTGCTGGAGCGCGGATTCCATGGCGGATGGCTGGGGGGAAAGAGCGTGGATTCGGAGGGCTTTAGATCAAAGCCACGATGTTGTGTTTTATGAGCAAGTTAAAGGCGTTACGTTCCTGTCCCAAATGGCCGGTCCGAGCTCGAAATCACGAGAGCTTACGAACCGGCAACTGGCAACCGAGAACTGACAACTGACTATGGAACCTCTCGCCAAGAAAGTCCTGCTCGTCGGCTGGGACGCCGCCGACTGGAAGGTCGCGACGCCTTTGATGGATCAGGGGCTGATGCCAACCCTAAACGACTTCATCAACCACGGCGTGATGGGCAACCTCGCCACCCTGCGGCCGATCCTCTCGCCCATGCTGTGGAACTCCATCGCCACCGGCAAGCGGGCGGATAAGCACGGCATCCACGGCTTCATGGAGCCTGACCCGCACACGGGCGGCGTCCGGCCGGTCTCGAGCACGTCGCGCAAGGTCAAGGCCGTCTGGAACATCCTGACGCAGAAGGGATACAAGACCCACGTGCTCGGCTGGTTCGCCGGCCATCCGGCCGAGCCTGTCAACGGCATCTCGGTTTCGGATCTGTTCCCTTACGCCGTGGCCGAGCTCGAGAAAGACTGGCCGCTGCCACCCGGAGCGGTTTACCCCGAGAGCATGCGCGATACATTCGCCGAGCTGCGCATGCATCCCGCAGAGGTCACCGAGGCGGCGATCCTACCGTGGATTCCCCTGGCCGGCAAAATCGACCAGGAGAAGGACAAGCGCCTGGCCTCGTTCGCCAAGATTCTGGCCGAAAACCTGAGCATCCACAACGCCGCCACCTGGATTCTGCAGAACCAGCCCTGGGACTTCATGGCCGTCTATTTCAACGGCATCGACCATTTCTGCCACGGCTTCATGCACTTCCACCCGCCGCGCATGGAAGGCGTCCCGGAAGAGCAGTTCGAGATTTACAAGGACGTGGTGAACAACGCTTATCGTTTTCACGACATGATGTTGAACACCCTGCTGCAGCTTGCCGGGCCCGATGCGACGGTGGTCCTATGTTCGGACCACGGATTCCACTCCGACCATCTGCGTCCGCGCGGCATCCCTCGCGAGCCGGCCGGTCCCGCCGTGCAGCACCGCCCGTTCGGTGTGGTCTGTATGAAGGGCGCTCACATTAAGCAGGACGAACGCATTTACGGCGCGACGCTGCTCGATATCACCCCGACGATTCTTACGCTCTTCGGCCTGCCGGTGGGCGAAGACATGGACGGACGCGTTCTGGTGCAGGCGTTCGAGCGGCCACCCGCGATCGAGCGCATTCCGAGCTGGGACGACGTGCCGGGTGAATGCGGCATGCACCCCGCTGACCTGCGCATGGACCCGGCGGCGGCGCAGGCCGTCCTGCAGCAGTTCGTAGCGCTAGGCTACATCCAGCCGCAAAACGAAAATCAGCAGAAGGCGGTGGAGAGCGCGGTGCGGGAAGGGAAGTACAACCTGGCGCGGGTCTATCTCGATTCGCGCCGCCCGCAGGACGCCTTGCCGCTGCTCGAAGCGCTGGCGAAAGAACAGCCGGACCAGACACGTTTTCAGCAGCACCTGGCGCAGTGCTACTATGCCCTACGCCGCCGCGACGACGCCAAGCGCATCCTGGAATATCTCATCGCTAATCCACCAAAAGCCGGGGTTCAGGATTCGGGGTCCGGGATTCGAGAAGAAGCAATTCCTGGCGCCGAACCCCGAAACCCGAATGCCGAAACCCGGGAAACCAGCCCGCGTCCCTGGGCCGACTGGCTGATGGGCGTCATCAGGTTCGAGGAAGGCTCGCTCGATGAAGCGCTCGACTGTCTGCTGCGCGCCGAGCAAACTGACCCGCGCCTCCCGAACCTGCACCTACGTCTCGGCGAGACTTACTTGCACATGAAGCAACTGGAAAACGCCGAACGCGCCTTCCGCAAGGCGCTCGACATTGACGGTGACAGTCCCGAAGCTCACCTCGGCCTCGCAGCGCTGCACTTGCGCCGGCGCGAGAACGAAGAAGCCGCCGAGGAAGCGCTGCTCGCTGTCGGCTTGCAGCACTTCCTCCCCATGGGACATTATTATCTCGGCGTCGCGCTGGCGCGGCTCGGACATCAGCATCGCGCCGCGCTGGCGTTCGAGACTGCGCTGACCATGCTGCCGGGTCTGCTGAACGCGCACCGCTGGCTCTCCGCGCTTTACGCCCGTCCGGGCGGAGACATGACGCGCGCCCAGGATCATCGACGGCTCGCAGCCGAGTTGATCAAGCGCCGGCGCGAACGGCCAGAACGAGCAGCTTCGATGTGAAGAGTGCGTCCTTTAGGAGGGGTCATGGAGCCTGTCCAGATTTGCCGCGGCTTCACTGACAACCAATGGGAAGGCCTCAGGAAGCGCCTTATAGACAATACTGGCACCGTTCGAAGAGACGATGCCGCCTGGGAGTGCGCGATCAAAGTTTTTGAGAGGAGGATTAAGGAGCGGTTTATTTCTTGCATTGACGTTCTTGAGGAAGCCGACCCAAAATCGGACGTAGTGTCCGAGCCCAATGGGCCGAGCGACTGTTCTACTTTGCCGCCAGGTTCAAACGAGAAAGTTCGGGTTCCGGGCTTTGCGATCATGGCCCTCTGCTGCCTTCTAATTGAAACGTTGCAGTCCTTCCGTGAGGAGTCGCAAGGTTCAGCCAAGCCCACCGGCTCCTGTACGTACCCCAAGGGTGTTTGCATCTATCCAAGACCAGAGAGCGGTAGAGAGCTGTTTCGAAAGTTTTTGGGGCTACCGCCTTTCGGAGGAGCGTTCGACGACAAGAAGCTAGCAGGCAAATTCGTCGACGGAATTCGAAATGGCATCCTCCATGAAGCTGAAACCAGGGGTTGGTTGATTTGGAGAGACGAACCATGTGCCAAGATAGTTGGCGAAGATGGGGGCCGTCTTGTTTTAAACAGAAGTTTATTTTGCGACGCTCTGAAGAAGGCTTTCGGTGAATATCTTGACCAGCTAAGGGATAAGGAAAATATCGAGCTTCGCAAGCGCTTCATTAAGAAAATGGACGACATTGCGAAGAAGTGCTGACCTTGTCCCCAGAAGATGCGGTGCGACCGTTGCGATGACTTGGTTCAAGAGGGAATCGGCTGTTTTGCGGCTCGCAAAAGCCATAACAAGGGCTACGTTCAATTCAGCCGAGCGGTTTAAGAAGAGCATAAGGTCCTCCACCGACCAAGAGCGCCTTGAGAAGTGGGTCTACGTCATGTTCGAATTCATGTACTTTTACATGCACATGAGCAGCAGGGTAGCGTTGGAGGTTTTGGGGCCTGAACAACGGGGTGAATTATGCGGGCAGCTAGCACCCTTGGTTGCCCGACCCGTGCTCGGCTCAGTCTTCGGCCATTGGCCTGAAGGTCTTAAGGCAGGTCTGGAGCGCGACGTTTACAACGGGCTCAGTGAAGCAGAGTCCGCTTACTCCAGTTGTGAAGCGGTTTTCATTAAGTATGACCTGCTTACCGACAAGGGTGTGTTCAACCGTTTGGCGAAGAATGTCGCTGAAGTTTGCGGCGAACCAGTTAACCCGGCAGTCCTCATGCTGGGACACAAGGTCGCAACTGACGAGTGGAAAGCCATGGGGGTCTATAAACTCGCGGCGGGGATGAAAAAACGACCGTGACATTTGCCTCGCCACTAGTCACTTGTCACTTGCCACTATGATTTACATCGTCTCCGGCCTCCCGCGCTCCGGCACCTCGCTCATGATGCAGATGCTCGCCGCCGGCGGGCTGCCCATCGTCACTGACGGATTGCGCCAGTCCGATGAGAACAATCCGCGCGGCTACTACGAATGGGAGAGAATTAAAAGGCTAGCTCAGGAGCCTAGTTGTGTAGCTGAGGCCGAAGGCAGAGTCGTGAAAGTCATCTCCTCGCATCTCTTCGCGCTGCCCGCCCAACACGACTACCGGGTCCTCTTCATGCTTCGCCCCATTGAGGAAGTCGTAGCTTCACAAGCAGCGATGCTTCAGCGATTGAGGACGAAAGGCCCTGCCCTCGAAGCATCCATGATGGCGGCAGCGCTCAAAGCCCACCTGGCGCAGACGAATGCCTGGCTCGACCGGCAACCGCCCATCAGGACTCACCGCGTTGAGTACCACAGCCTGCTGCGGGAGCCGCTAGCGCAGGCCAAAGCAATCGCAGGTTTCCTGGAGGCGCCGTTGGACGTGGCGGCGATGGCGGCGCAAGTCGACGTCGGTTTGTACCGCCAGCGTGGCGCTGCCAATACGGGAGACCTGTGAGGCTGTCCCCTATGCCTCGGTGGTGGACCTTCAGGCGAGCGCGCCGATCGCCGCGGTGGTGAACTCTTCCGTGCTGCACGCCCCTCCCACGTCGCGCGTGAGCTGCCTGCCTTCGCGGAAAGTGTGATGAATGGCGCGCTCCACGCGCTCCGCGGCCGCATTCTGACTGAGGTACCGCAGCATCAGGATGGAGGAAAGCATCAGCGCCGTGGGGTTGGCGATGCCCTGGCCGGCGATGTCGGGCGCGCTGCCGTGGACGGCCTCAAAAATCGCGCAGTGCTCGCCGAGGTTGGCGCCCGGAACGAGCCCCAGTCCGCCGACGAGTCCCGCGCCCAGGTCCGAAACAATATCGCCGTAAAGGTTCTCGAGCAGGAGCATGTCAAACTGCTGCGGACGCATCACGAGCTGCATGCACAGGTTGTCCACGATCACTTCGCGGTATTCGATTTCGGGATACTCTTTGGCGACGGCGCGAACGCATTCGAGAAACAAACCGTCGGAGAGCTTCATGATGTTGGCCTTGTGAATGGCGGCAACCTTCTTGCGCCCCGCCTTACGCGCGTACTCGAATCCGAACCGCGCGATGCGGGTGGACGCGACCTGGGTGATGATCTTCAGGCTCTCGACCACGCCCGGCACCACGGTGTGTTCGAGGCCGGCGTAAAGGTCCTCGGTGTTTTCCCGCACGATCACGAGGTCCACGTTTTCAAAGGGCGTGCGGATGCCGGGAAGCGCCTTCACCGGCCGCAGGTTGGCGTAGAGGTCGAGCGCCTTGCGCAGCGCCACGTTGATGCTCTGGTGGCCGCCGCCGATGGGTGTGGTCAAAGGCCCTTTCAACGCCACCCGCGTCTGCCGGATGGAGCTGACCACCGGATCAGCCTGCACGTCCTCGCGGCGGCGGCCGACGATGGGCTGCGCCTTGCGTTCCTCCCACTCGATTTGCGCCCCGGCGGCTTCGAGCAACCGAACCGTGGCGGCAGTCACTTCGGGGCCGATACCGTCCCCGGGGATTAGGGTCACCCGGGCTTGCGCAAGGCCGGGCGAAGGCGTCATGGATTCTTTGGCAAACATGGGAAGTCGCACTCGTGATTTAATGCTCGATGTTAGCGTGAAATGCCGCACACGGCCAGTAGGGATTTTAGCCCATCGTCACGACAGTATTGTAATGTGAGGGAGACCAATCACTGGGACAATGCACCGGGTGGGTTCCGGAGCCCCGTCACTGGCGCGCCATATGAAACCCTTTTAGGCGTGCGGCGAGACCCCAGAACCTCTACCCGACGCTTCCGCGGGAAGGGGGGGACCGCGGACGCTTAGTCTCGACCTCGCGGCCGAGGGCTTTGCGCGCCTTTTATGGAGCATTCGGGCGGCCAAACTTACGCGCTGGTAAATACCTTAGTTTATACAGAGTTACTCCCGGGCCCGTATTCATGTCGTGTAAAATCTGCACGATCTGACGTTTTTCCGTGTAGATTCTACCAGTGCCGCGCCGCACTCCCTGGCCGCGGTAGTGGGTCAGTTTGAAGCGCTGTAGCGGCGGTCTCCGACCGCCGGCCTTTCTTTTCAAACGATTTCGGCGCTCAGAGAGCGCCGCTACAACAAACTGACCCACTACCACTACCCTGGCCGCGCAGTGCTTGATTTTGCTTGACAGGTCTGCTACTCTTAATCGTGGAAGGCGGGCTTGAGTTCGCCTTCAAGTAGGTTAACCGGGGCAACAGGCCACCCAAAAGGAGTAACCATGGCTTCGCTAGAATTGACGTCCCACGCTGCCGAGAAGGTGAAGGAGATCATGGCCCAGCAGAATCCCGCCCCCGCGGCCTTGCGGGTTTCGGTGGTGGGCGGCGGCTGCTCGGGATTTTCGTACCAGATGAACTTCGAGAACCAGTCGAACGGAATCGACAAGGTTTTTGAGTTCGAGGGCCTTAAGGTTTTCGTGGATCAAGCGTCGCTGCTGTATCTGAAGGGCACGAAGATTGACTATATCGAGACCCTGGAAGGGGCAGGGTTCAAGTTCGAGAACCCCAACGTCAAGTCCACCTGCGGCTGCGGAAGCTCCTTTACGGTCTAGGCGCTCGCCTCGACCGCCTGAGTTTGACGCCGGATTGCCTCGCGAACCAGCCGGGCATCCGGCACTGTGGTATTCCATTTCCGCCTTCCCGTCACCGTCGTCGAAGAGTTGTGCCCCACTCGCCGCTTGCAAGTCACCTCGGGGTGCGGTTGACTGTAGTGTGTGCGTGCGCCCTTTACGGTCCTGGCTGGCAACTGACCACTGACCACTGGCAACTGCCTTCATGAAGATCGCCCTCGCCCAAATCAACACCACGGTTGGAGACTTTGCCGGCAACGTCGAACGAATGGTGAAATTCGCCGAAGGCGCAGCCGAGCGCGGCGCCGATCTCGTCGTCTACCCCGAACTGGCCCTCTGCGGTTACCCTCCGCGCGACTTGGTGGAAAAGGCCGAGTTTTTGAGCCGCTCCGAAGCGGAGATGGAGCGATTGGCAGGACTGCTGCCCCCGATTGCCGCGCTGGTCGGCTATGTCCGCCGTTCTCACGCCGAAGCGGGCAAGCCGGTGGCAGATTCCGCGGCGCTGCTGGTTGGCGGCAAGCCCGTACTGATTTACGACAAGATGCTGCTGCCGTTCTACGACGTCTTCGACGAGTCGCGCTACTTCGAGCCGGGGCGGTCGCCCGCCGTGTACAACGTCGCTGGATGCCGCCTGGGCGTGACCATCTGCGAGGACGCCTGGAACGACAAGCATTTCTGGAAGCAGCAGCTCTACTCTCGTGACCCGGTGGACGAGGCCGTCCGCGCCGGCGCGAGCGTCCTCCTGAACATCGCTTCTTCGCCGTTTTCGATGGACAAGATCCAGTTGCGCCACGACATGCTTCGCGCCATTGCCATCGAGCGCCGCATTGCCGTGGTCTACGTCAACCACGTGGGCGGAAACGATCAGTTGGTTTTCGACGGCTCCAGCATGGCCTTCAACGCCCGGGGCGAGCTGGCCGCGCGGGCAAAATCCTTCGAAGAGGACCTGGTGATTTTCGACACGGCCGACGGAACCGGTGAGATTCGGCCCGGCCCGGAGTCGGAGATTGAGCCGGTGTACGAGGCGTTGAAGCTTGGCACGCGCGACTACGTCCGCAAGTGCGGCTTTTCCGAAGTCATCGTGGGCTTGAGCGGCGGCATTGATTCCTCCCTGGTGGCCACCATCGCCGCCGACGCGCTCGGTCCTGAGAACGTTCACGGCGTCGGCATGCCGGGACCGTACTCGTCGCCGGGCAGCATCCGCGACGCTGAGGCGCTGGCGCGCGATCTCGGAATTGATTTCAGGGTCATCCCCATCACGTCCATCTTCGAGACCTACCTCACCAGTCTCGATCCGGCGTTTGAAAGTCTCCCTCGCGACGTGACCGAAGAGAACATCCAGGCGCGCATTCGCGGCAACATTCTGATGGCGCTCTCGAACAAGCTCGGCGCGCTGGTGCTTTCGACCGGTAACAAGTCCGAGCTGGCGGTGGGCTACTGCACGCTCTACGGCGACATGGCGGGCGGTCTCGCGGTGATTGCCGACGTCCCGAAGACCCTGGTCTACGAGCTTGCGCGCTACGTGAACCGCCAGAGCGAACACATTCCACGATCGAGTATTGAGAAGCCGCCATCGGCCGAACTGCGGCCGAACCAGCGCGACGCAGACACGCTGCCGCCTTACGACGTGCTCGATACCATCCTGCG
>DASYXW010000022.1:0-24486 GCA_035934405.1 Terriglobia bacterium | reverse complement strand
ATGTCAAGTCGAGGGCGGGACGTAGCCGAACTGGGCCAGCCGTTTGCCGGAGGCCTCGTGAGCCTCGGCGGACATTTCGTGGACGCCGGACGCGTCCACCCAGCGGTTGAAAAAATTGAAGAGCGCGGCAACGGTGATGGCGTCGTAGAGGGCCTCGTCGGACCAGCCGGCGCGCTTCGCCTCATCTACATCCTCGCGACGAATCTGATTCGAGCTGCCGTTCACTTTGGCCACAAAGGCGAAGAGCGCCTTCTCGGCGGCGGAGAGCGGCGAGTTGCGGTAGTCCGCGAGCACCGACTGAACCAGTTCGGGATTCTTCAGCAACTGCGCCGCAGCCGCTCCGCGGGAGCGGATTCAATAGGGACAACGGTTCTCGGCGGAGGTGAAGGCGGCGATCAGCTCGCGCAGGCCGGGGCTCAGGGGCGAGGGGCCGCGCATGACTTCCTGGGTGAACCGCGCGAGGTGATCGGTCATCCGCGGCTTGAAGGCAAAGAGGTGAAAGATCTGCGAGACGGGCCCCGACACGTTCGGGGCGGGGCCAGCGGCGCGCGCGGCGCGAATCAGTCCGGCGTAGGGGCCGCCGCCGGGGCTGGCTTCGACATCGTGGAGAAACATGGGGTCCATAATTCGGTCCTCGGTTGTCAGTCGTCGGTTCTCAGAAAGAAAAAGCCGCAGAGTCTCGAAAGACACAAGGCTCTGCGCTACCTCAGCTTCCGAGCGGCTCGGGACTTTCTAAGGGCTAGAAGATTCTTCTCGCGGCAGGAATCGCAATACAAGGCGTAGGAAGTCCGCTTTTTGCCACAATTTTGACACAGTCCGGCGGCGAGTCTTTTAAGTTGCCAACGTCGTTGACGGCTAATTTTACGCGACATATCACACCCGTGTGAGATCTCCCAGCCCGATTCTAATCGAACCGGGCAGGAGCGAGATAGCGCATCTATAACGACGCCGGACTTCGCGCTGTTCGAAGTCTGCGGCTTTCCTTTGGGAAACCGTTCACCGGCCGCCGAGTCCCTGAGACGCGAGACTCGGCGCTGCCCAGCTCAGACCCCGTCCTTGCAATTCAACATTCACCATTCACGATTCATAATTCTCAAGAACCAACCACTGAGCCCTCCGAGGGCGGAGCGTAGCCTTCGGTGGCCAGGCGATGGCCGGACATCCGGTAGCCGAACGCCGACATCTGCTGGACGCCGGTGGCGTCCACCCAGCGGTTGTAAAAATTGAATATGGCGCAAACCGTGATGGCGTCGTAGAGGGCCTCGTCAGACCAGCCGGCGCGCCGGGCCTCTTCCACGTCGTCGCGGCGGATGCGGTGGGACTCGCGGTTCACCTTGTCGATGAACTTCAAGAGCGCTTTTTCGGCGTCGGAGATCGGCGCCGTGCGGTAGTCCCGCAGCACCGCTTCCACCCGGGCGTGATCGTGGGCAAGTTCCGCCGCGACCGCGGCGTGAGCGCCGATTCAAAACGGGCACTGGTTGCGGCTGGAAGTGAAGGCCGCAATCAGTTCGCGCTGGGCGGGCGAGAGCGGCGAGGGTCCGCGCATCACCTCCTGGGTGAACCGCGACAGGTGCGCGGTCATGCGCGGCTTGAAAGCGAGAAGGTAGAGAATCTGCGGCACGGGGATGCCCTGGGCCTCCAGGGCCGCGAACTGCTCATGGGCGGGGCTGGCCTGGGCGGCGCGTTCGACGTCGGGTAAGAAAATGGGTTCCATGCAATCTCCTTGTCAGCCGGCAAGATGCCGGTGCTACTTCTCCCGCTCGGCCGGCAAGATGCCGGCGCTACTTCCTCCGCTCAGCCTGCAAGATGCCGGTGCCGCTTCTCCCGCTCAACCGGCAAGATGCCGGCGCCACTTCTCCCGCTCAGCCGGCAAGATGCCGGCGCCACGGCGAAATCGGTATTGACAAAAGCATTCTTAGTGCTCTACTTTCTCTAAGGGCTCGCGCACGGGAGTTCTACCCCTTCGCCTCCCTACTGCGAGCCGGGGGCGCGTTGATCCTTCGGGGTCCGCGCCCCTATTTATTTGACCCACATGGCAAGAAGAACCGCAGACCCTTTGGAGTGCGGCGGCTTGCCGCCGCTTTCGTTCCCGAGTCTGCTGGCGCGCGTTCGCTCGCTTAAAAGCGGTAGCAAGCTACCGCACTCCAAAGCAAGCTACCACACTCCAAACTCACGGAACTGGCCCCGATACATCGGGGCTCGCTTGAAAGCGGTAGCAAGCTACCGCACTCCAAAGCGAGCTACCGCACTCCAAACTCACGGAGCTGGCCCCGATACATCGGGGCTCGCCCGAAAGCGGTAGCAAGCTACCGCACTCCAAAGCTCACGGCGTCTGCACTTTCTTGCGCCGCAGATAAGCCGGAACTTCGAGATCGTCGCACGGAATCTCGGTGGTCACTTCCGTGGGTCCGGTTTCAATCGGCAGCTTCTCTTTCTTCAGCACGGCGTTGCGCAAGCTCTGCTGCACGGTCTTGGCGGCCATGGAGAGGCCGGGCGGCTTCGAAATGCCGAGCTTCTCGCCTTTGATGCCGGTGGCGATGACGGTGACCTTGACGGCGTCCTTCATAGACTCGTCGTGGACGGCGCCGAAGATGATGTTGGCATTGTCGGCGGCGACCTGCTGCACGATGGAAGAGGCGGCGTGGACCTCGTGCAGAGTGAGCTTGCTCGAGCCGGTGATGTTCAGCAGGATGCCTTGCGCGCCGTTGATGGAAGCGTCTTCGAGCAGGGGGCTGGAGATGGCCTGATTGGTGGCGTTGACGGCGCGGTTCTCACCCGAGGCGGTCGCGGTGCCCATCACGGCATAGCCCATGCCTTCCATAATCGTCTTAATGTCCGCAAAGTCGCGATTAATAATCCCAGTAATGGTAATAATATCGGAAATGCCCTGCACGCCCTGGCGCAGGATGTCGTCGGCGATGCGGAACGCCTCGAAGAAGCTGGTGCCCTTGTCGACGAACTGCATCAGGCGCTCGTTGGGGATGCAGATGACGGTGTCCACCGCCTCACTCAACTCTGCCAAGCCTTGCTCGGCCTGCGCCAGCCGGCGCTTGCCCTCGAAGGCGAACGGCTTGGTGACCACGGCGACGGTAAGCGCGCCGAGCTCGCGGGCCAGACCGGCGACAATCGGAGCCCCGCCGGTGCCGGTGCCGCCGCCGAGTCCGGCGGTGATGAACACCATGTCGGCGCCGTCGAGCGCGTCAATCACCTTTTCGGTATCCTCGAGCGCCGCCTTGCGGCCCACATCGGGATTGGCGCCCGCGCCGAGTCCCTTGGTGAGCTTGGCGCCGAGCTGAATCTTTACCGGCGCCTGGGACATGCGCAGCGCCTGCAGGTCGGTGTTGGCCACCATGAACTCCACGCCTTCCAGCTTGGCGGCGATCATGCGATTGACGGCGTTGCCGCCGCCGCCGCCCACGCCGATGACTTTGATGCGGGCGCCCTGGCGCGGCTCGTCGGAAAAGTCCACGCGAAGACCGCTGTCGGTGATGTCAGCCATGCTTTCTCCTCAGGTGACAGGTTCCAGGTGTCAGGTATCAGGTGTCAGGTGTGAGGTGTCGGGTTTCAGATTTCTGTGGGCTGCCTGCGGTCTGTGACAGGATTCTGCCACCTGTAACCTGTCCCCTGTAACCCGTAACCTGACCCCTGACACCTGATACCTGACACCTAATTCCCCTTTCCCCGGAAGATTCCCCACAACTTTCCCGTCAGCCTTTCATCGCGCGGGTCGCGCAACAGTCGCAGGCGATTGCCGTGAATCACCAGGCCGACGACGGTGACGAAAGCAGGATCGGGAAGCACCTCGCCCATTTTTTCGATGCCCACCGGGCGGGCGACGCGCACCGGCAAGCCCAGGGTGTGCTCCGCCAGGGGCACGAGACCGCCAAGTTTCGCTCCGCCGCCCGAGAACACGATGCCGGCGCCGAGTTGCCTCTCCAGACCGGAACGAACGAGCTCGGCCTGCGCCAACTCCAGAAGCTCGGTGGTGCGGGGTTCGATGATGTCCTTCAACATTTCGTAACTCACGGCGCGCGCCGGCCGTCCGCCGACACTGGGGGCTTCGAGGGGAGCGGCGTCCGGCTGGGCGGTGTCGCGCTCGCCCCAGGCGAGCTTCATCTTTTCCGCCTCGGGGATGGGGGTGCGCAGACCCACGGCGACGTCGTTGGTGAAGTGATCGCCGCCGACCGGAATGACCGCGGTGTAGCGCACGCTGCCTTCGTGATAGATAATCAGCTCCGACGAGCCGCCGCCGATATCGAGAAGCGCCACGCCCAACTCGCGCTCGTCGGACGTGAGCGAGGCCTCGGCCGCGGCCAAGCCCTCATAAACCGTATCCAGCACCGTGATGCCTTCGCGGTTGACGGCGGTGACCACGTTCTCATGAGCGATGGCCGATCCCGTGACCACGTGGACGTGAACGTCCAGGCGCGTCCCCACCATGCCGGCGGCGTTGCGGATGCCGTTCTGGGAATCGAGCAGGAACTCCTGCCGTTCGGCGTTCACCACCATGCGGTCGGGCGGCAAGGTGACGTTCTTCGCCGCCTCGAAGGCGCGGCGCACATCCTCCGCAGTCACCTCACGGCTGCGGCTGCCCAAGGCGACACCGCCGGTGGAGTTCACGCCCTTCAGGTGCGGGCCGCCGACACCCACGTAAGCGGCGCCCACGGAAACGCCGGCGGCGTCTTCGGCGGCTTCCACCGCCTTGCGGATGGAGAGGCGGGCAGAGTCCAAGCTCACAATCACGCCCCGGCGCCAGCCCTTGGATTCCGCCACGCCGAAGCCCACAACTTCCAGCTTGCCGCCTTCGCCCGGCTGGCACACGAGCGCGCACGTCTTGTTGTTGCCCAGGTCGAGACCGCAGATGTAGGAAGACTTCTGGCTCATCAGCTTGCCTCGCGCGCCGCCAGCCCGGCCCCCGTCTCGATATCGTTTCCAGCAAGCGGGGCGGGAGGTTTCCGGGTTTCCGGATTAACGATCAGTTGACCGCGGAAGCGCAAGTCGACCGAATCGATTTTCGGCGTCGTCTTGCGCACCTCTGGCAACAAGGCGAGGAAGGTGTGAAACCGCGGGGCGAACTCCTGGTGGCCGAAGTGAACCAGAATGGTATCCTGCCCCTGCACCAGCAGCGTCTTCAAGTCCTCGGCGTCGGACAAATCCACCTCCGAAAGCATCCACCCCGATGAGGGGCCCTCGGCGGCCCAGTCGTGGATGAACCGCACGTAGAGCGCGACCCGCGACTTCCGTTCCGCGGCATCGGCGATGGCGCCGATACCGTCGAGCACCGGAAAATCGAACGCGCTACGCTCAGGTTTCTCCAGAATCACGCCGTCGCCGTCAATCAGCTTCACCCGCCCGTCCACATTCACGAAGGCCACCGGAGCGCGCTCCACAATGCGGACCTCGAGGCGGCGCGGATAGGCTCGCGCCAGAGCGGCGGAGCGGACCCAGGGAATCGCTTCGAGCTCGTTCCGCTTCCGGTCGAGGGAAAAGCGGAAGATGTTCGCAGCCGCGCCGGATGCGGCCTCGATCCCCAAAGCGTCCATGATTTCCTGGCGCGATACGAAATGGTTTCCTTCCACCGCCACGCCGGACTCCGCCGCCAGATCGAACTGCGGGGAGGTGCGCGCGAAAGCCGCGAGCCAGGCGCCGCCGTAAGCGAGGGGCGCGACCACGAAGACGGCGAAGAGAATCCAATGCAGAGGACGCCGCGCGCTTCGGAAGAATCCAGCGCGCGAGACGGCCACCGCCCGGGGTCGCCGCCGGTAGGGCGACTCGTTCACAGCGTCGAAATCTTCCGGCAGTGAAGTATCCTGGCTCACAACGATCACTCAACCTTTCAACGGGCGGGCAAGATGCCCGGACACCTGCTGGCAAGATGCCGGCGCTACGCCATCCATGCGTCGCTCCATGATGTAATCCTCAGAAGACCGTTTTCATCTCCTGGTTCGCAAGCTGGGCCGCCAGAGCTTCCGCCACGCGAGAAACATTTCCCGCGCCGACCGTCAACACGAGGTCTCCGGGCCGAACATTCTCCAATACCTCGGCGATGGCATCATTTTCCGAAGCATATTGCGCGCGGTCGAATCCCAGCTCCCGCATGCGCCCGACGAGCCGCTCGGAAGTGACGCCGGGAATGGGAAGCTCGCTCGCCGGGTAAATGTCGAGCACATAGACGCGCTCGCAGCCTTCGAAGCAGTGGGCGAAATCGTCCATGAGAAACTTGGTTCGCGTGAAGCGGTGGGGCTGAAAAATCGCCCAGATGCGGTTCGCTCCCCAAGCTCGGGCGGCCTCGAGGGTGGCGCGAATTTCGGTGGGGTGGTGGCCGTAATCGTCCACCAGGGTGATGCCGTTCGATTGAGCCTTCACCTGGAAGCGCCGGTCGGCACCGCGGAAAGACTCGAGGCCCCGCCGGATGTCATCGGCGCCAACTTCAAGTTCGAGCCCCACCGCCACGGCGGCGAGCGCATTCTGGACATTATGGCGTCCGGGCACGCGCAGTGTGACCGGACCGAGCGCGCGCCCCTGGGCAACTGGCTCAAATAGCGAGCCTACTGATGTAGGCTCCCAGTGAGACACGGTAACGTCTGCTCCCGGCTCCATCCCATAGGTGACGGCGCGGCGGCTGAACCGTGGCAAGAGGCTCGCCAGAGGCACCTCGGTGGCGGCGGCCACCGGGTCCACACATACCACGACGGCGCCATAAAACGGCACTTTCTCTATGAAAGAGACGAAGGCGGAGACGATCTCACCGATATCGTGATAGTGCTCGAGATGTTCGTGGTCGATGTTGGTGACCACGGCAATCGTGGGAAACAACTGCAGGAAGGATCGGTCGCTCTCGTCGGCCTCCACCACCATCAGCTCGCTCTTGCCGAGCCGCGCGCTCGAGCCAAAGGCGTCGAGCCGGCCGCCGATGACCGCCGTGGGGTCGAGGCCGGCCTGCGCCAGCATGAGCGCGATCATCGAAGTGACGGTGGTCTTGCCGTGCGCTCCGGCCACTGCCACGCTGAATTTCAACCGCATCAGCTCGGCCAGCATTTCGGCGCGGGGGACGACCGGGATTCCGAGCCGCCGGGCCTCGCTGATTTCGGGATTGTCGCGCCCGACCGCCGTTGACACCACCACCACCTGGGCGCCGCGGGCGTTCGCCGCCGCGTGGCCCTCGGAAACCCGCGCGCCCAGGCGGGCGAGGCGGTCGGTGACGGCGGTGCGTTTGAGGTCGGAGCCGGACACCGTGAAACCGAGGTTCAGCAGCACCTCGGCGATGCCGCTCATGCCGATGCCGCCAATGCCGACGAAATGGATTTTGCGAATCTTGCCTAACATTCGAAAGTTGTATCTAGTCCTTTGTCATTGGGCCCTGGTCTTTGCTTGAGACGCCCTCTGTGCCGGCTGGCCCGACCTTAAACGCTGGCACCGCTGATCCGAGGAGAGCCCCACCCAAGAAGTACGGACCGAGGATACCCGATGCCAAGCCGATGAAGAGGACTGACCGCGGCCAGTTATAAGAGTAATGGGCGGTGGCGGCTGCCGCGTGGGGGGCGCGCGCGCGGAGCGCCGGCCGGGGCGCCTTACGAGAAAGGTCAGCTCCCTTTGCGATCCACAAGCACGCACCCAAAATCAGGCCTCCCACGGCGCCGCCGATGGCAAATGCGCGGAGGCTGGCAAGGACAAACCGTCCTCCGACCCGCAGCAGGGCTCCTGAAAGCGCGCCCGCGACTCCGAACAGAACGGCGAAACCGACCGTAAGGGTGAGTAACAGTCCCAGGGAGTTTACCTTGCCTGTTCCCTGAAGGCCCACAATAAGAAGAAGGAACACCAAAGTTGTCGGCGAGAAGCCGAAACCAAAGGCCGCCGCACCCTTCAGACTGCCGGCGCTTGTCTCCTTCACGACCGATCCGACCCAGGCTCCGCCCACGGCCCCGCTGAGTGGAATCCCTACCACGCCCAGGATCCAAAGTCTCCAGTCCATTACCACCATGAGCAGGCCCCCCACTCCAAAGGCTAACGCACCTTCGAGGGCCGCGCGGGCGCTGCTTCTGCGCCCTGTGTCATCTCGTGATACATGCAGGCTCGCCATCTCACCTCCTGGCCAGCACGTGACTCTGGGTAATGATTAAGGGCGACAAGCCAGTTCCTCAATCAAGTTCGCGATGCGCCCTGCCGCGTCGGGCCGGGCGAGACTTCGAGCCGCGATCGCCATCGCCCGCAGCCGGTCCGGTTGACTGAGCAAATCCATCACCTCTCGCGCCAGCCTTTCAGGCGTCAGCTCCCGCTCTTCGATAACACGGGCGGCGCCGGCGCTTTCGAACGCTCGCGCGTTTTCGAGCTGGTGCTGATCCGTGGCGCCGGGGAAAGGAATCAAGATCGCAGCTTTCCCGGCCGCGGCGAGTTCCGCCAGGGTACTGGCGCCGGCGCGGCACACCACAAGATCGGCCCGCGCAAACGCCTCCGCCATGTTTTCAATGAAAGCACAGATTTCGGCGCGAAGCCTATGCTTTTCGTAAGCGGCGCGGACCTCATCGAAGTCGCGCTCGCCGGTCTGGTGAATAAAGCCGCACGGCCACTCCGCGGCAGCGAAAAGCGGCAGACTCTCGATGACGCGCCGGTTGATTGCCGCCGACCCCTGGCTGCCTCCGAAGACGAGCACGGCCGGTGGACCGCCGGGTTTTCTCGTCGCAACGTCGAAAAACCCCCGCCGCACCGGGTACCCCGTCACGCGGGCTTTGGCGCCGTAGTGCTCCGCCGCCTTCTCGAAACCGACCGCAGCGAGCGTCACGACGGGCCCGAGGGCGCGATTGGTGAATCCCGGCGCGGCGTTGGGCTCCATCAGCAGGGTCGGAATCCCCTCGAGCGCCGCTTCGAGCATCGCCGGCCCCGCCACGTAGCCTCCCATCCCGACCACCACGCGCGGCTGGAACACCCGCAGCACGGACGCCGTCTCAAGCGCGCTGCGTGGCAATACCAGCAAGTTCCGGACTTTCCTCCAGCCTCGGATACCCTTGAGTCCGGCGGCGGAGATTGCGGTAAAGGGGAATCCCGCCTTCTGGATGAGGCGCGATTCGAGGCCTCGCGCCGTGCCGATGAAGTGGATGGCACAGTCCGTTTCACCGGCTCCGCGCTTGGAAGCCCGGGCTCGCAACTCCTCGGCCACGGCGAGAGCCGGGAAAATGTGCCCTCCGGTGCCTCCCGCCGCGATTAAGACGCGCAAACACAATCTCTGGAATCCCCGCTCGTCACTTGTCACTGCGTTCAAGTTGCCTGTTGCGACACATTGAGCAGAATCCCGACTGCGACCAGGTTCATCACCAGAGACGAGCCTCCGTAGCTGATGAAGGGCAGTGGAAGCCCTTTCGTCGGCAGCAAGCCGACCACCACGCTGATGTTGACGAGCGCCTGGCCTACCAGCAGAACCGTCAACCCGATGGCCAGCAGGCGCCCGAAGCCATCCGGGCAGTTGAAGGCGGCGCGCAGCCCGCGCCAGAGCACGACGGCGAGCAACAACAGGACGGCAACGCCGCCGATGAAACCGAGCTCCTCGCTGATCACCGCGAAGATGAAATCGTTGTGAGGCTCGGGCAGAAAGAACAGCTTCTGCTTGCCTTCCATCAAACCCACACCCGTGATGCCCCCGGTCGAGACCGCGATGGTGGACTGGATGATTTGGAATCCTTTACCGAGCGCATCGTCGCCGGGGTGCAGGAACGCGAACAGGCGGCTCTCGCGGTAGCCTACCCGAGTGATGAGGAAGTAGAGCGCCGGGAGGGCCACGAGCGCCGGGTAGATGATGTACTTCAGCTCCAATCCGGCGGCAAACAACAGGATGGCCACAATCAGGGCCAAAGCCACGGAAGTGCCGAGGTCCGGCTCCTTCAAGACCAGCGCCACCGTGACAGCGGCCACCAGGCCCACCGGCACGAGGGTGTGCCGCAAATCGTTCACCCGGCCCTCACGGAGATGCAGAAAGTAGGCTAGAAAAACCACCAGCACAATTTTCGAAAACTCCGAAGGCTCAAATCGCACCGGTCCCAGCGGCAGCCAGCGATGCGCATGGTGGCTGAGGGGAGCGAAAAACACGACGACCAGCAAAATCAACTGCAGCCCCAGCGCCGGGAAAACGATGGAGGGACTGCGCAAGCGGCGGTAATCGAGGTTCATGAGGCCGAGCATCGCGGCCATGCCAATCACGGCCGCGGCGGCCTGGCGAACGACGAAGTAGTAGGTGCTGCCGTAACGCTCGTGGGCCATCTCCGCCGAGGCGCTGAAAACCATCAGCATTCCAAACAGCACGAGCGCCACGACGGTCGAGAACAGGATCTTGTCGGACTGAAGTTTTCGCTCCATGAAAGTAAGCGGGCAGGATGCCCGCGCGCCAGCCGGCAAGATGCCGGGCTACCTCAATCGTTAGAATAGGCTGGCCTGCCCAGCCGGCGATTTCCGTCCCTTCCCTTTGTCGTTCGAAGCACGTTCCGGCGCAGTCCGGGCGCCACCCGGCGCCGCACACTCATACATCAACAGTTCGGCTTCCGAGGTCTCGGCGGAGCCGCCCGCCGGCTCCGCCGCGGCAAGCGGCCGGCGATCCGGGGCGGGCCAGACCTCCAGGCTATCTTCAGCGAGGTTGAGATCGAGTGGGGCGACTTCCTCGGCCCCCACTTCGTAAACATAAACGAGTTCCGGGTAGCCCAGAATCTGTGGAACGGCCACGGGCGAAGCAGGCTCAACCGCGGAAACTGTGGACTCCGGTGGCGAAGCAATCCAACCCGCCGGCTCCACGGCCGTTTCTTCCACCGGAGCGTCTGCCGGCGTATCGAAGATGCCGGGCAAAGGGGGCCGAGCCTCCGCGGGCGCAGGACGGGAGGGCCGAAATCGCTCGACCCGTCGCGGCTTCCCACTCAACTCCTCGTCCAGTTGCTGCACCAACTCCTTGAACGCCCGGCCGCGATGCTCGAAGTCCTTATACTGGTCGTAACTTGCGCAGGCCGGAGCCAGCAGAATGACGTCACCCGGTTGCGCTTGCGCAAAGGCCTGCCGGACCGCGGTCTCGAGGTCGCCGCACTGAACCACGGCGACCGCGCTCTTCAACTCCTGCTCGATCCGCCCGGCCGCGGCGCCGATCAGCAGCGCTTCGCGAACCCTGCCGGGCAGCAACGGCACAAGCGGCGCATAGGGCGCGCCCTTGTCCTTCCCGCCCAGGATCAGATGAACGCCGCGCTCGAAGGCCGAAAGCGCCTTGGCGGTGGCATCCACGCTGGTGGCCTTGGAGTCGTTGTAGAACTGGACGCCACGGACCTCGCGCACAAACTCCAGACGGTGTTCCACGCCGCGGAACTCACGCACGGCGCGTCTGATCGAGCCGAAGTCCACTCCCAGCGCGCAAGCCGCGGCGGCAGCGGCCAGGACGTTCTCCACGTTGAAGGCGCCGGGAAGCTTCACGTCGCGGGTGGACAGCAGCTTGCGTTCGAGATAGTTCACACGATAGAGAATCTCATCGCCCGAGACGAGCAGACCCGCGGGAAGATTCTGGGTGAGACTGAAAAGAATCTTCTGGCTGCGGATGCCCGGGGCGAGGCTCATCACCACGGGGTCGTCGGCGTTGAGAACGGCAACATCCTGCGCCGTCGCATTGCGAAAGATTTGCGCCTTCGCTTCGACGTAAGCCTCAAGCGACGGGTGACGGTCCAGATGATTCGGCGTGATATTCAGCAGCACCGCGACGCGCGGATGAAAGGTGTCAATGGCCTCGAGCTGAAAGCTGCTGAGTTCCGCGACCACCATGGAATCAGGTGAGACGTGGTCCACCGCGGAAATCAGCGGCACGCCGATGTTGCCGCCCACAAACGTCGGGAAGCCGGAGGCTTCGAGCATCTTGCCGAGCAGGGCCGTCGTTGTGGTCTTGCCGTTCGAGCCTGTGACCCCCACGAGCGTCCCCCGCAAAAACCAGCCGGCGATTTCAACCTCCGGGACAACCTGAACCCCCTCGCGGCGCGCGGCGGCAAGCTCCGGAAGATCCCAGGGCACCCCGGGACTGGCGACGATCAAGTCCTGGCTGAGGAACGTCTGTTCCCGGTGCGCGCCGAATTCGACTCCGATACCCTGTGCGAGAAGCTGGCGAGTCTCGGCCGCGAAACTCCATGGCGGGCGGACGTCAGTGACCGTGATCGTGGCGCCCCGCTCGCGAAGGCAATCCACCACGGCGCGGCCGCTCCGCGCCAGGCCGATCACCAGGACGCGCTTGCCTCGAACGTCCATCATCGATTCGTCCTGCCTCCGCTCGTTCTCTTGCATTATGCCGCCCGGACAACCCATCTCTCAACGCAATTTCAGAGTGCTCAGCGCGAAGAGGGAGAACACCAGCGCGGCAATCCAAAAGCGCGCGATGATCTTCGATTCCTTCCATCCCTGCAACTCAAAGTGGTGATGGATGGGCGCCATGCGGAAGATGCGTTTGCCCCGCATCTTGTACGAGACCACTTGCAAAATGACGGAAAGCGCTTCCATTACAAAAATACCTCCGATAAAGGGAAGCAAAAGCTCCTGCTTGATGATGACGGCAACAGCGGCGATCGCGCCACCGAGCGAGAGTGAGCCTACGTCACCCATGAAAATCTCCGCCGGGTAGGCGTTGTACCACAGGAATCCCAGACTGGAGCCCACCATAGCGCCACAGAAAACCGTGAGCTCGGCGACGCCCGGCGAGTGCTCGACTTCGAGGTAACCGGCCCACACCGCGTTCCCCGCCACGTAGGTCAAGGCGGTGAGGGCGGAAGCGGAAATCACCACGCAGCCGATCGCCAGGCCGTCCAACCCATCCGTCAGGTTGACGGCATTCGACGACCCTACCAGAATCAAGACCACAAAAGCCAGAAAGGGCAGGAAAGCCAGGGCGTAAGTCCACGGACTCCGCAGGAAAAGGCCGATGAGAAAGTTGGGATGAAATCGCTTGAAAAACGGAAACGTCAGATCGGTTGAATATGAGCCGCGCGCGGCGAGAAACATCAATCCGACCCCGAATCCAAAGCTCACCAGAATTTGCAGCAGGAACTTGGTGCGGCCGGTCATACCAAGATTCTGGCGCCGCCGAACCTTCTGATAGTCGTCCCAAAAACCGATGGCGGCAAAGGCGACCGTCACGGCGAGCACCAGCCAGATGAACACGTTCGCGAGGTCGGCCCAAAGCAGCGTGGGCACGATCACACAGAGATTGATGAGGACACCGCCCATGGTGGGCGTTCCTGCCTTGGCCTGATGTGATTGTGGGCCGTCTTCGCGGATGAACTGCCCCACCTGAAACGCTTTCAGTCTTCGAATGAGCCAGGGACCCAGCACCAGTGAACAGACCAGCGCCGTGAGGCTGGCGTAGGCCGTCCGAAACGTGATGTAGCGAAAAAGATTGAAGACGTGATAGTCGGCGTGCAACTTGAGGTAGAGGTAATAGAACATTTATTGTCGGCCGACTGTAACGCTGATTGATACCGTCCCCGCGCCCTTAAGCGCGCAAGATCACTTGTGACGACTGCAACGCGTCAACCACGCGCTCAAGGTGAACCCCCCTCGATCCCTTCACCAGCAGAACATCCTCAGGCTGGATAAGCTCACGGCAGACGACAGCCGCTTGTTCGGCGTCCTCGAGAAACATCGTACGTCCCGCACGGAATCCCGCTTCCACCGCCCCCTCGAGAAAGAATCTTGCGTCCCCCTGAACCGCTACGAGCCAGTCAACCTTGCTCGACGCGCACTTGCGTCCGAGGGAGCGATGCCACTCCGGCGACGAAGGCCCGAGCTCCAGCATTTCTCCAAGCACCGCGATCCTGCGCCTTGCGCCGGGCCAGGCCGCCAGCGTGTCCAGCATCTGATCGAGCGCGCGCGGGTTTGAGTTGTAAGAATCGTTGATGACGACGGCGTGGTTCGCAAGGAGGATTTCCGTCCGCTGATGCAGTGGCTTAAAGTTCCCGAGCGCGGAATACGCATCGCGAGCATCAACCTGGAACAGGCTGACGGCAGCAATCGCCGCCAGCGCATTCTCAACATTGTGGCGCCCGGGCAAAGGAAGATAAAACTCACCCTGGTACGGCGCGCTTTCCAACCGAAACACGCTTCCAACCTCGTTCGGCGTGAGAGACCCACGCGCCTGTACGTCAACGGCTCTAAAATCCGCCCCTTCCCGGAATCCAAAAGTCACCACCCGGCCCCGGAAGGCGTCGGCGAACCGCCTCACTCGCGGGTCATCATAGTTCAGCACGGCGGTGCCCGGCTCCTTCAGGTTCTCGATCAGTTCGCGCTTGGCCCGCGCAATCGCATCGAGCGACTCGAAGAATTCCAAGTGTACGGGCGCGACGTTGGTGACGACGCCGATTTCCGGCTCGGTAATCTCCGCGAGTCTGCTGATTTCACCCGCGGCCGACATTCCCATCTCAATCACCGCGACGTCGTGGGCCAGCTCAAGAGCCAGCAAAGTCAGGGGCACACCCCAGTGATTATTCAGATTCCCCGATGACTTGTGGACGTTCGACCGCGCGCTGAGAATCGCCGCGATCAGCTCTTTCGTCGTCGTCTTGCCGGTGCTACCCGTGACCGCGACGATTTTGCGCGCCCACTTGCGCCGCACGGCCTGCGCGAGTTGCTGCAAGGCGAGCGTCGTGTCCTCAACCGGTATCAGCGACGGCTGCGAATCCGCGCCGGCCCGCTCGTAAAAGCCGCGGCGGACGACCGCGCCCACGGCCCCTCGTGCGAGCGCCGCCGCCACGAAGTCATGGCCATCGAAGCGCGGGCCACGAATGGCAAAAAACAGCGCCCCCGGCGCGAGAGCCCGCGAATCCAGCGAATAGGACCGGACAACACGCTCGCGCCCCTCGAGAGCCCCGAAGGAAGCGCCCAGCGCGGCCGCGACTTCGCCCAGCTCCATTTGCATAAATCCCGGAAGTCAGCCGCGATCACCCGCGGTCTTGTTCTCGGCCTTCCTGAAGCCCATTTCATTCAGAATGTTTCGCGCCACCTCGCGGTCGTCAAACGGAACCCTTCCGTCCTTGAGCACCTGATACGTCTCATGGCCCTTGCCGGCAATCACCACCACGTCTCCCTCGCGCGCCTCTTCCAGTGCCTTGCGGATGGCGGCGCCGCGCTCGATCTCGATCAAGTGCGGTTTGCCGGTTTTCTGTACGCCCACCAGCGCGTCGTTCATGATGTCAATCGGATTCTCGCTGCGCGGGTTGTCGGAGGTGAGCACGGCCAGGTCGCTCCCGGCGCTCGCTGCCTCGCCCATCAGCGGACGCTTGGCGCGGTCGCGGTCGCCGCCGCAGCCAAAGACCACGATGAGCCGATTCTGAGTCAACTCACGCGCGGCGGTGAGCACGTTCCGCAGCGCGTCGTCCGTGTGCGCGTAGTCCACGACCACTAGAAACGGCTGGCCCTCGTCCACCCGTTCGAAGCGTCCCGGCACCAGTGGCAGTTCCGCGATGCCCTGCTGTATCTGCTCCGCCGGAATTCCCATGCCGAGTGCCGTCGCGGTCGCCGCCAGCACGTTCTCCAGGTTGGCGCGCCCGAGGAGGGGTGAGTGAATCTCCGCGCTGCCTTCCGGGCTGAGCACCGTGGCACTCAGCCCCGCCGCGCTCTGCGTGAAGTGTTTCACCTTCACCTGCGCGTCGGACTTGATGCCATAGGTGATCAGCCGATGGTAAGGGAGGGCCGCAAGGCGCGCTCCCCACGGATCGTCCAGGTTGACCACCGCCAGCTCCGGCGGCGGCGTCCCCAAACCAACAAAGAGCCTCCGCTTGGCCTCGAAATAGCTCTCGAAGTCCTTGTGGTAGTCCAGATGGTCGCGCGTCAGGTTGGTGAACACCGCCGCCCAGAAGCGAAATCCCCACACCCGCTCTTGCGTGAGCGCGTGCGAGGAGACTTCCATCACGGCCACTTTCCCGCCCGCCTCGGTGATCTCGGCGAGGTCTCGCGCCAGGTCGAGTGATTCCGGCGTGGTATTGACGGCCGGCTTCACCCGACCAGCGACGCGATACTCGATGGTCCCGAAAACGCCTGCCGGCATTCCGGCGGCGCGGAAAATGCTCTCCAGCAGGTACGCCGTCGTTGTCTTGCCATTGGTACCGGTGATCCCGACCAGGCGCAGCCGATCTTCCGGGTGGCCGTAGAAGGCGCGGCTGGCACGCGAAAGCGCGCGCCGAATCACCGGGACGCGCACCCAGCGCGAAGCAAGACCCGCCGGCCCTGCCGGGGCCACGCGTTCGCTCACCACCCCCACGGCCCCGCGCTCCATCGCCGCCGCGATGAAGTCGTGCCCGTCGGAGTGCGCGCCCTGGATGGCAAAAAAAAGGGTCCCCGGCTGAGCGCGCCGTGAGTCATAGGCTAGTGATGTTGCCTCCAGCCCGGCGTTCGCCCCGAGTTCGCCGCCCGGCAGCCCTTCGAAGAGCTCGCCCAGATTCATGCTCCGCTCACATTATATACCGTGGACTTCCGGCCTCCAGAACCCGGCGACTTCACCGCGCCAACCGAACCCAGATCTCGGCTCCCAGTGGGACCTTCTCTCCCGCCGGCGGACTCTGCTCGACGGCAAGGCCGGAGCCGCTGACGCTCAAGTCCAATCCTGCCTTCTGGCACAGGTCCGCGATGGGTCGCGCCGCCATCCTGGAAAAATCCGGAACGGTGACCAAGGGGCCCGCGTTCAGTGCCACGGTTCCCGCCGGGGAATCGTGCGCTGGCGCGGCCCACGATATTGTCTGAATCGGCTGGGCTGATGGAACCGCGCCGGAAGCCCCAGCGCCGCTGAGGAAGGAGCCCGCCGCGCCGGCGCGCGAGACGCGAGGCGGTGCGGCGGGCGAAGACGCGGCAACTTGGGGCAGCTTGGAAGGATCATCCTGCGGCACGTTGAGGTAGGACAGGGACTGTTCCACAATCTCTTTGAAGGCGGGCCCGGCACTTTCCTGCCCGTAGATAGCCCCGACAGGCGAATCGATGGCCACGAGCACCGTGAGAGCCGGATGCCCAATCGGAGCGACGCCGATAAACGAGGCCACGTAGTGGGTGTGGGAGTAGTGGCCGGAGGGGTCGATCTTCTGCGCCGTCCCGGTTTTCCCTCCCGCCGTGTACCCGCGCGGCTTCGCCGAGCGGCCGGTTCCTTCCTCCACCACCTCCATCAGCGCGTGCATCAGCATCGCGGCGGTTTGGGAACTCACCACCCGATGACTCGCCTGGCGCGGCAGCGAATCGTGGATGCCGTCGCGCGCGACGTCGAGAACCATCCGCGGCTCAAGCCACACTCCGCCGCGTGCCACCGCTGAATAGGCGCTCACCAACTGAAGTGGGGTCACGCTGATGCCCTGCCCCATGGCAATCTCGCCGATCGAGATGCCCGACCAACGTGCGGGGGGCGTGAGCAGCCCTCGCTCTTCTCCCGGCAAATCAATGCCGGTGGGCGACCCGAAGCCGAAATCTCGGATGTACCGGTAAAAGCGGTCCTCGCCCAGCCGCAACGCCAGCTTGATGGCTCCGACATCGCTCGAATGAACCAGGATCTGCTCGACCGTGAGGTCTCCGAAGCGCTCGTGGTCGTGGATCACGTGGCCGGCCAGCACGATGCTGCCCATCTGGCAATCAATCACTTCATCGGGACGAGTCAGCTTTTCTTCGAGCGCCGCCGCGAGGGTAATCAGCTTGAACGTGGACCCGGGCTCATAGACCCAGGATACGGCTCGGTCCTCCCGCGACTCAGGGCTGCTTTTCTCGTAATCGTTGGGATCGAAAGTCGGCTCGTTGGCGGCGGCGAGGATGTCTCCGGTCTGTGGATCCTGCACCACGGCGACACCGCCTGCCGCATGCCACTTGGCGACGGTCTCGGCCAGCACGGTCTGCGCAATGTATTGAATGTTTCCGTCGAGAGTCAGCACCAGGCTCTTGCCCGGCTGCCCCTTCCATTCCGTCGAGCTGAACGATTGGCGGTGGGCGTCCCGGTCCACCAGCACGCGGCTGGGGCGTCCAGCGAGATAGCTGTTCATGCCGTATTCGAGGCCGGCAAGACCCGCGTCATCGCCCACATAGCCCATCACGCCCGCCGCAAGATCCCCTTCCGGGTAGAAGCGCTTGGTCTCTTTCTGAAAATAGATGCCCTTCAGATTGAGGTTGCGCACGCGCGCGGCAACGGCGTCCGGCACTCTCCGAGCCAGCCAGCAAAACGACCGGAAGGCCTCGAAACGCCCTTGCAGATTACCCGGGCTCAGGCCGAGAATCGGCGCCAGGAGCTTCGAGAACATGGCGCGATCCTGCGGACGAATTTCCGAGGGAACCGCGAAGATGGAATCCACCGGCAGGCTCATGGCGAGGGGTTGGCGATTGCGGTCCAGAATCGCGCCGCGCTCCGGACTCACTTCCACCGTGCTTTGCTGCTGTCTCTGCTCCACCCCCAGCCACTTCACATACTGAATGATCTCGAGATAGTAGAGGCGGCCGATGATGGCGAGCATCCAGAAGGCAAGCGCCGCACCCAGGAACAAGCCGCGCCGCAGAGCGAGCGGCCTGGCGTCCGGCGGCCGCGGCGCCACGGACTTCTTGAGGGAGAAAAGCCGAATGACGGGGACTCGGTCCTGTTGCGCACCCAGGGTCATGGCGCGTTCTCTTCCTTCCCCGAAGGGCCTCGGTTCAATGGGGGTGTGGCGGGAACGGCAGCTTCCCTTCGACGATCATCGCTCCGGCGTTGGGTCGCCGGCCAGCCCGCCGTCCGCTTCGCCCTCAGTCCCCTTATTGTTCCGCGCGAACACCGGGCCGTCGGCCGGGGGCGGCACCGGCGCGCTGCCGTCCAGCGGAATCACCTGCTGCGGATCGCGCGGCCTGAGGCCCAGTTTCTCACCCGCCAGCTCGCTGATCCGCTGCCGGCTTTCGAGCGACGCCTCCTCAAAACGCAGCCGCTGGTTCCACTGCTCCAAGCCCGCCTGCCGCGTCTTCAGTTGCTCGATTTCGTAGCCGTAGCGCACGCATTGGAAGTGTTGCCAGGCGTAAAGCAGAAGCACCGAGAAGACCAGCGAGGCCAACCCCATCAGCCCGAGACACTCACGCCACTTCTTCGGATCCACCACGCGCTGCAAGCGCGAGTTGTCGATCGCCTTGACGTAACAGAGTTCGGGCGCCTTGGCCCGGGCCCCAACGGGTCCGGGGCGCGGACGCCGCCGGGGTAACGCTACGCTCGCTGTCGCCATAATTCACCAGGATTCAGGATTTGGGATTCAGGATTTCGGCGCCGCAGACTCAGGGCCTGAATCCTGACTCCTGCTTCTCCGCCGCCCGCAGCTTGGCGCTGCGCGCCCGCGGATTCTCGCCCACTTCGTCTTCGCTGGCGCGCACCACTTTGCGAGTGAGCACGCGCGCCCGGCCCTCACGCTGCCAGCTTGCGAACGTCTGCTTCACCAGACGATCTTCAAGCGAGTGAAAGCTGATGATCACCAGCCGCCCTCGCGCTGCCAAAACCCCGAGCACCTTCGCCAGCAAAGCTTCCAGGTTTTCCATCTCGCGGTTCACCGCCATCCGCAGCGCCATGAACGTCCGCGTGGCCGGATGGATGTGATGAAGTTGGTGGAGGCCCGCCCGGGAGGGGATGGATCGCGTCACCACCTGCGCCAATTGGGTGGTTGTTCGAATCGGACGGGCCTTCACAATGGCTCGCGCAATACGGCGCGAGTGGCGCTCTTCTCCAAGCTTGAAAATCAAATCCGCAAGATCGCGCTCGCGGGCCGTGTTCACCAGCTCTTCGGCGGTCTCCCCTTGCGGGTCCATCCGCATGTCCAACGGCCCGGCGCGATTGAAGCTGAAACCGCGCGAGGCGTCGTCCAATTGCAGCGAACTCATGCCGAGGTCGGCGAGCACGCCGCCGGCGGGCGGAAGCCCACTCGCGGCGTGAACGGCATCGATCGCGGCAAAGTTCCCTTCCACCAGGATCAGCCTCTCTCCGAAACGCCCCAACCGCTCCCGCGTGGCGCTGACTCCGACCGGGTCGCGATCGATGCCAAGCAGTCTTCCGTCACTTCCCAGCCGCTCAAGAATCGCCCCGGCGTGCCCGCCGCCCCCCACCGTCGCGTCAATGTACGTGCCTCCGGGCTGCACATTCAGAAACTCCAGAGCCTCGCGCACCATGACCGGGCGGTGAACGATTCTGGATTCCGGGTTTTGGACGATTTTGGATTTTGGATTTTGGATTTTGGATCCTTCATTCTCGTTGTTCTCGATACTCGCGATATTCTTTTCTCCGCCCGACACGTCCGGGTTCGCTTTACCAGTCCAAAATCCAAAATCTAAAATGGGAAATCCTCAGATTCCCATGTCGCCCAATTGCGCCTTTTCCTCACGCGTGATACCGTTCCCTGCGAGATGCTGGGTAATCTTCGAGAGGTTCCAAACGTCGAGACGCCCGGAGTTCCCCATCACGGCAACCTCGCCCGCGAGCGCCGCCGACTCCCGCAGTTGCGAGGGAATCAGGATTCTTCCCTGCGCGTCGAGGGTCGCCTCCTGCCCCCAGAAATTGGTCAACTGCACAAACTTTTCTCTGGCCGGGTTCATCGAAGGCACATCCTTCAGCTTGGCTTCGATCTTCTCCCACTCCGGCATCGGGTACACCCACGCGCTCTGGCCGTCTAGACTCGTAACGAAGTAGTCATATCCCATTTCGTCGAAAGCGGCCTTGAACTCGGCTGGGATTTTGAGCCGGCCCTTGACGTCTACCGTCGCCGTGTGTCTGCCGCGCAACATTTAAGGCTGAACTCGTCTCCGGAGATGACTCAACATGGTTCGCCACTCCACCTTCGCCCACTTTTGACCACCACGCGCCACTGTAACACCCAAACTGCACGTGTCAAGAGGTTTTTTATAATTTTTTTACTACGACTAATTGGGGTGCCGGTGAAGAATCTACGATATGTTGTAGGTCATCGGAACGGTGGTCGCGCGTGGGAACTGCTCCCGGGCCCGCTGCAAGATGATCTCGGCTTCGGTCATCGATTCGCGAATCTCCCAATGCACCAAGTAGCGGCTGTAGCCGTCCAGCACGCTGCACAGATCCGCCCGATTGAGGTAGGAGATATCCACATGCGTCGCCGCGGCGACCTAGTGCGGCCCCAGAGGTTAGATGCTGGTTCCGCGCCGGGTTGCCCCCCACGTTAAGCTTTGCCGAGCCGGACGGCCCAAGCATAGGATACTTCGCAGCCGCCGTCCAGAGCTGCAGGGCGAATCGCCAGTTCAGACGGAATCCAGACAGAATCCAGACGCAGTCCATTGACTCGTCTCCCTGCCCGAGCAAAAGTCGAGCCTCAAGGTATTAACAGCGTTACTGACAGCTACAAGAGGACTCAAAATCAATTCAAAACCAAACCGGGAGGAAGAGAGATGAACATGCACAACCGAAGGTACGCAACATCGTTGGGGGTTATTCTTTGGACGGTTCTGACGGCTCTGGCGCTCGTCACAGGCTCCAGTCGCCAGCCGCAGGCCCAGGAGACAGGAAGCGGACTCAATCTCGTCTATCTGGAAAGCAACAACTCGGCCGCTGACAGCAACAGCGTTCTCGGGTTCAGTAACGACGGTCTCGGTAACCTCACCCCACTCCCCGGATCACCCTACCTGACGGGCGGCGACGGGGTCAGCGGTGGAGGCCCCGAGTTCGACGCCGACGATGAGGTGATCGTCAATCCTGAGGGCACTCTGCTCTTCGCGGTCAACGGACATACCAATACGGTGGCGGCGTTCAGCATCAACGCCGACGGCAGCCTTACGGCTGCGCCCGGTTCGCCCTTTGCTTCAGGCGGCCAGGATCCCGCCAGTTTGGCGCTTAAGGACAATTACCTGGGAACCGGTATCTCCCGGTTGGTGGCCGTCAACAAGAACTCGGACCACAGCCAGACAGGTGGAAAGGCCAATTACACCACGTTCAACGTTAAGGCGAACGGTGTAATGACGATGAACTCCGGTTCAACTTACAATCTCCCGGCCGGTGCGTCGCCGGCGCAGGCTGTCATGTCGCCCAACCTGCTCAACAAGTTCTTCACCGCCCAGCTTGACAACAAGACAGTAGCTTCGTATTCGTTCAACCGGCAAGGTCTGATCAGTCAGATCAGCGTGTTCACGCCGCCGGGCTCGTCACCCCAGGTGGTCGCGGTCGCGGCACATCCGACGACGGCGGTCCTGTACGCAGCCCTGCCCAATCAGAACCAGATCGCTGTCTATAGCTACGACGCGTTTGGCAAACTAACCTACCTCACCGAAGCCGCTAATCAGGGTACGGCACCCTGCTGGCTTGCGATGAACGCGGCCGGAACGCGCTTGTACAGCGCCGAGACACCCAGCAGCAGCCTCAGCGTGTACGATACGACTATCGCGTCCAATCCCACGCAGCTCCAACACCTGATTCTCGATGGGGGCGGGGCCTCCCCGACAAGTATGGCGTTGGATCCGACCGGCAATTTCCTCTATGTCGTGGGCCGGCCCGGTCGGCTGCACGTCCTGAGCGTGGCGTCAGATGGCACATTGACCGATCTGAATACCGTGGACCTAGGCTTGCCGGCAGGCGATATACCGTTGGGCGTGGCGGTTGTGATGAAGTAAGCGCGGAGATCGGGCATCGGGGTGGCACGGTGCGGCCAGTAACGCCACAGGACTGGAACAGCAAATTGGCAGACTAAGATAATGGGCCCTTGACATTGGCATTACGTGGCGGGAGCCTACGTGCCGAAGGGGCGGACGCGGGCCAGACTTATGACCGAAGGGAGCAACCGCGATGAAAGCGAGAGTAAGCAATCAGCCGGCGACCATTTATAGCCAACCCGATTCCAGCGCGCCGCCGATCACGCAAGTGCCAGTCGGAGGGATCGTGGAAGTGGGCGGAGTCAAGACACAAGGCGGGAGGAAATGGGTTGCGGCCACGCTTTCCGACGGGCGGCGGGGTTACCTGGCCGGTGATGCCAAAGTAATCTTCATGCGGCGAGCGACTCTGCTTCAGGATGAGGTCGCAGCGTATTCGCAGCCCTCCACCTCTTCCGGTGTGAAGGCTCGCTATCAGAAGTCCGCCACCCTTTACCTCGGCGAAAAGGTCACCGAGGACGGCAAGGCCTGGGCCAGGGTGCTCGACTCGGCGGGGAACGAAGGTTTTGTTGACGGGCAGACCCGCATCAAGGTGGTTCCCGAGGCGACGAAGGCAGCGGGCAGAAAGAACATGCTGCGTGGCGGCTTATGGTGTGTTGGGGGCATCGTGGTCACGGTGGCAACCTATTCGGCTGCAGCCTCCGGAGGCGGAACTTACTTCGTCGCCTGGGGCGCCATTCTGTTCGGAGGGATACAATTCTTTAAGGGGATGTACCAATTCTTGACCGCCTCAGCTTGACCGGGCGGAGACTGGTCTTGTAAGTCCGCGCGAAATCTGGAAAACGGCGCCACGCCACCTTACCTTGCGATGGAGCACACGCGAGGGGCCAGGAAGGCGCGGTTCAGAGGTGACACGTGAGCATCGGCGAGCTTTTCCATGACACGGGGCGAATATTTCGCCGAAGGCCGGCTTGGTTTCTGCTTCTGGCCACCGGACAGTATCTGCTGATTACGGGCGCAGTGTTCGCAGTAAGACTCACCTTCAACGTGCGCCCCGGCGGCATCGATCTGGTCTCGCTTTGGCGCTCGCTACCGCCGCTCGGGAGGCTCGGCCTCTTCCTGCTGGTGTGGCTTGTGAGCTTCGGAGTGGCCGCCATTGGCGAAGCTGGATCGCTGTTGGTGGCCTCCGAAATTCGGCAAGGCCAGGCTCCGGCGCTCGGTAAGCTAACGCTGCGCGTGTTGGCTGCGCTGTGGCGTATTCTAGCCGCTCAATTTGCGCTGACTGCTGCCTGCCTGATTGCCGGTGCCTTTTTCATGATCCCAGGTCTCCTGATCCTGATGTCGGGTGCTTTGATTGTGCCCGCCATCGTTCTTGGGAACTTGGGAATCGTGACGGCGATCCGTAAGGGTGTGAAGCTAGCCATGGATCACTTCGGCCAGGTAGCCGCCATCGTAGGCCTGTCGTCTGTCCTTGGCGCGGCGTGGTTGGTGCTTTGCTTGGTGCTGTCTCGGCTTCCTGAACCATTCGAGGGGGCTCACATTCTGATGATGTTTTATGCGCCATTCTGCTTTATCGCCACCCTGGCAGCAATTGCCCTGGCTGTGGTCTATCACCACGCTTCGGAAGTGGAGCTGGCCTCTACGCGACCTCATTGATGGTTGACGAAGCAACCGGCCTTGACATTAGCCCGCCCTGGTGGGAGGATGCTTGCGCAACGGGGCTGACCTGAGCCGTAGACTCATAACCTCGGGGAGGCCGTCTATCACCACCTCATTCGGTTGATCTCAGCAACGGAGGAGGAATCCGTGCGTAGACGAGAGACTGCGACGCAAAGGCTCAAGAGAGAACACTCATCAAGCCGAGCGATGAAGGTGCGCGAAGGTTTCAGTGAACGTTTGGCCGTCTATGCAGCGGCGGCGGGCGCA
>DASYXW010000016.1:0-4332 GCA_035934405.1 Terriglobia bacterium | reverse complement strand
CGCTTCCGCGAGTAACAAGCTGGAGCGGGTGAACGTGGTGCCGGGCAGCGACGACATCCAGATTGAAATCAGTTCCAGCCAGGCCGTGACGCCCAAGGTGAGCAAGCTCAGCTCGCCGGCGCGCGTGGTCGTGGCACTGCCGGAGACGGTGGTGGCCAGCGCTCAGAACAAGATTCCGGTCGGCAGCGGTGGAGTGAAAGGCGTCCGCATCGGCATGGACGGCAAGACTCCTCCGACCACCAGCGTTGTGGTGGACCTCGACAAGCCAATGGCGTTTGAAGTTGCCCCGGGCCCGGCCGGCAAGTTGGTGCTGATCCTGCACGCGCAGGAGGCAGCATCGACGGTAGCCAAGGATGTTCCGGCTCCCGCAGCCAAGGCTCCCGTGGCATCCGCGAAGCCTGCCGTGGCGAAAGCTGCGGCTGTGCCGGTAGCCAAGCCAGTCTCGACGGCGAAAGCAGCCGACGCGAAAGCCCCTGCGGCCAAGCCAGTCGTGGCTGCCGCCAAGCAAGATTCCAAGCAGCCGGCCAAGACCACTGTGGTCGCGGCCAAGCCCGCCCCGTCTGCTGTAACGAGCGCGCCAGTGAAGACCGCGGAAGCTGCCAAGCCCAAGCCCGAAGAGAAGAAGTGGGCGATGAACGGCAATCGCGATCCTTTCTTCAGCCCGGTCGTGCAGCGCAACGGTTCCGGATGCTCTACCGGCAAGAAGTGCCTGGAGATTGGCGCCATCAACGTGCGCGGCGTCGTGAAGTCCGATTCGGGCTTCATTGCCGTGGTCACCAACAACCTGAACAAAGCGTATTTCCTGCGGGAAAACGATCCCGTGTTTAACGGCTACGTCGTGAAAATCACCGGCGACTCCGTCACCTTCCAGGAAACGGTGCAGGACAAGCTGGGCAAGTCGTTTACCCGGGAAGTTGTGAAAAGAATCTTAACTCCGGCGGTTTAAGCAAGGCGGCGATTCCGTAACTGGGTCGCCGAAATCAAGTTCCTAGAAGGACACGCGGGCCAGGCCCGCGGGTGGGGAGAGGCGAAATGCGAAAGCGACAACTGACACTGTTCGTATCGTTGCTGGCGATGGGGGTGGCAGCGCCCGCCCAGACGCCGAGCCAGCTCGATCGAGTCAACGTAGTCCGGGACACGGACACCATCCGAGTCGAGATGAGCGCGAAGGGAAGCATCAACCCCAAGCTCAGTACTCTGGACTCGCCTGCCCGCGTAGTCGTGGATTTGCCGGAAACCTTGATGGCCACCGGACAAAGCCGCATCGCGGTCGACGCTAACGGCGTCAAGGACGTGCGCATTGGGATGCCGGCCAAATCGCACCCCAGCACGCGCATCGTCGTTGACCTGGAGAAAGCTTGCGCTTACGAGCTGACTCCCGGCCCGGCTGGCAAGCTGGTTCTATCGCTGCATGCCAATCCCGTGGCTGATACGAAGACCGTGGCAGCCAACGAGCCCGCTCCCGTGAAGGCGGATACGACTGCGGCGCAGTCAGCTACTTCGCCCAACAATTACGTGTTCGTTGAACCTTCTTATCAGGCCAAAGTCGACGCCAAGGCTGATGTAAAGGCCGACGCAAAGACCGAAGCACCTGCTGACGAGCCCACGGTTCGCGCCGGCGAAGCGGCGGCCCGGTTCTCTGACAAGACCGCAGCCGAATTGATTCCGGTCAGTGCACATGCGGCTCAGAGCTCCAATACTCAATCTCCGGCGATCGTCCCGGCGGTGAATCTGGCTGCCGAGCAGAGGGCGCAAGCCGGTCAGCAGCCCGTCTCGGCTGGCCCGAAGTACACCGGCGAGCCGATCTCGGTGAACTTGAAAGACGTTGACCTGAAAGATTTCTTCCGCCTGATTCACGAGATCAGCGGCCTCAACGTGGTGCTCGATCCACAGGTGCATGGCACGCTTACCATCGTGCTCGACGATGTGCCGTGGGATCAGGCGCTCGACATCGTTCTCAAGAACAACGACCTGGCGCGTGAACTGGAAGGCAACGTCCTGCGCATCGCCACGGTCGAAACGCTGAAGAAGGAAGCCGACGCTCGCCGGGCCCAGGTTGAATCCGAAGCCCTCGCCGTGGACAAGGTCTCCGTCACCCGTTTCCTGAGCTACGCCAAGGCGAAAGATGCGATCATCACTGTAAAGAAGTTCCTCTCGCAGCGTGGTGATGTGGTCGCCGACGAGCGCACCAACGCAGTCATCATCAACGACATTCCGAAGTCGATTCCGACCATCGATCGCCTTCTGACCCAGCTCGATCGCAAGACGCAGGAAGTCGAAATCGAGGCTCGCGTGGTAGCTGCCACCCGGCAGTTTGCGCGCGACATCGGCACCCAGCTTGGCTTCGGCTGGGGCAACAGTACCACCAATGTTGGCGGTGCAAGTGCCGTCGGGACCTCGCCGGAAGGTGTGTTTGGTGGTGCGCCTCCGTTCTATTCGATCGTGGGCGCAACCGCCCCGACCGGAAGCACCCTGAATCAGATTCCACTGTTTACGAACCTGGGTGTCACGTCGCCTACCAGCGGACTTGGCTTCCAGACTTCAACCGCGAATATCCGTCTGGACGCCGTTCTGAGCATGGCCGAGTCGCGCGGGCTACTGAAAGTGCTGTCCCGTCCGCGGGTCGTGACCCAGAACAACATCCAGGCGCTGGTCCGGCAGGGCGTGCGCGTACCCATCGTGACGCAGGCGCAGTTAGGCGGTCCTCCGACCGTAACCTACGTCGACGCGTTCCTGCGCTTGACGGTGACTCCACAGATCACGTCGGAGAACACCATCTTCCTGAACGTGGATGTGGAGAACACAACCCCGAACTTCGCGCAGGAAATCCAGGGCAACCCGGAACTGATCACGCAGCAGGCCACCACGCAGGTACTGGTGACCGATGGCGGCACGGTGGTGATCGGCGGCGTCATCCAGACGCAGAACTCGATCAACATCAATCAGGTTCCGCTGCTCGGAAACATTCCAATCCTCGGCAACGTGTTCAAGCACACGACCGTGACCACCCAGAACCAGGAACTGATCTTCTTCATCACGCCGCGAATCATTCAGACATAGTCTGAGCTTCGAGCGCGATCGAGAAATTAAGCCGCCGGCCTGAAGAAACTGTCAGGCCGGCGGTTTTGTTTAGCGATGAGCAACGAGCAATGAGCAATGAGCTCAAAGTGGGTTTGCTCATTGCTCACTGCTCGCCGCTCATCGCTCATCTCCTGAAGCTTCCTGTTACACTCGCAATCAATGAACTTTCAGGCCCGCCAGCGAAAACTGAGGCAGCATCTTGCCACCAGTCGCTTTGACGCCTTGCTGCTCAGCCATCTTCCTAACATCCGCTATTTATGCGGATTTACCGGAAGCGCGGGGCTTCTGTTAATCGAAGAGGCGGGCAGCGTTTTCTTTACCGACGTCCGCTACGACACCCAGGCTCATGAAGAAGTGAAGAATGCGAAGGTCGTGATTTCTCGCAAGTCGGCGCTGCAGGCGGTGGCCGATTTCCTCGGGAAGAGCCGGCGCCGGGCTAAGGGTTGGTCCATCGGCATTGAGTCGGAACACTTCACCGTCGCCGAAAAGAGTCGCCTGAATAAGCTGCGGCCCTCGGGTGTGACCCTGAAGGATACTCCCGCCATCGTGGAGCGCGGCCGCATGGTCAAAGATGAAGACGAAATCCAGCAAATCCGGGCCGCCGTTGCGTTGGGTGCTAAATTGTTCGACCGGGCGGTGGAAATGATGCGCCCGGGAATCAAAGAAGTAGAAGTCGCGGCGGAGATGGAATTGGTGGCTCGGCGCAGCGGAGCCGAAGAGATGTCGTTCCCCACGATTATTGCCTCTGGGGCGCGGTCAGCCCTGCCCCACGGACGCGCCTCGGAGAAGGCGATCACCCCCGGTTCGTTCGTCGTCTGTGACTTCGGTGTTATACTCTCAGGTTATTGTTCCGATCAGACCCGTACTGTATGGCTGGGCAAGGTCGCAGACGATGCCCGGCCGGTCTACGACGCGGTGCAAGAGGCGCAGCAAGCAGCAATTCAAGCTGTGCGACCCGGAATTGCCGTAGGTGAGGTCGATTCTGCAGCGCGCAAGGTATTGCAGAAGGCTGGGTTGGGCCGATATTTTACGCACTCGACCGGACACGGGGTAGGACTTGAAATACACGAAATCCCCCGCGTGGCCCAAGGGCAGCCTGAGGTCCTGCAATCTGGAATGGTCATCACCATCGAGCCGGGGGTATACTTCCCCGGAAAATGGGGTATAAGGATCGAGGACATGGTGGTGGTTACGGACGGTGGTTGTGAGGTGTTAACGCCGACCGGCAAGGAATTTTTGGCAATCTAGTCT
>DASYXW010000086.1:0-24999 GCA_035934405.1 Terriglobia bacterium | reverse complement strand
ACGGTCACCCAACAATTCTTCTTATGAACATCCACTCCGAGGTATAACATTTCAGGGGGTGCTCCTTTCGATTCAGATTGAGTTTTCCAACAACCCAATCCTACTCGAATCCAGCCGCCCCCTTCATAGCATCAGACCTTGAAGGTCTGCGGCCCTGGGCTACAGGGATGCGACCGGAACCACGATGACCACGGCGAGCTTCAGGGAAGTCAGCCGGGCGGTTTATGAAGGGTGCTACGCGCGCAGACCCCAAGGGTCTGCGCCAGCCGACCCTTGCATTCTGCCGCAGAAATTTCGCTTAGCGGTCGCCATCTAAACTCATGCACCGACCGCAAAGGCGCTCGCATCGAATCGCCAGGAGGAAATGTTATGAAAGCTGCAGTGGTTCCCGCTGTGAGCAGTTCGTGGCAGATCAAAGACGTTCCACAACCTCAACCCGGACCCGATCAAGTGCTGGTGAAAATGCATGCCAGCGGCATTTGCTACACCGACGTACATATGACGCTCGGACACCTTCCCGGACCATTTCCCCGCATCTTAGGCCACGAGCCGGTGGGCGAGATCGTTGCCGCGGCTCCCGACGTCACGACGCGGAAGGTGGGCGACCGCGTGGGTACCGCCTGGATTCAATCCACCTGCGGGCGCTGCGAATGGTGCCAGCGTGGCCGCAGAATGTTCTGTCCCTATCTGAAGGGCACAGGAATTGAGGCGCAAGGCGGACACGCCGAGTACATGCTGATGAATGCCGACGCAACTTATCTCATTCCTGACAAGGTTTCCTATGAGCAAGCCGCCCCGATCTTCTGCGCCGGTTACACGGTCTATAGCGGGCTGCGCTGGGCCGACCCGAAGCCGCACGAGCGCGTGGCCGTGCTCGGGATCGGCGGGCTTGGACACCTGGCAGTGCAATACGCGAAGGCCGCAGGCTTCGAGACCATCGCGGTTTCGCATTCCCCCGATAAAGACAAGATGATCCGCGAGCTCGGCGCGGACGAGATTGTCCGCGACGGAAAGAGCTTGGCCGCGGCAGGGGGCGCAGATGTAATCCTCAGTACCTCGAATTCGACCAAGTCGATGGTGGACAGCATTCAGGGATTGCGGCCGGACGGCCGGCTGGTGACGATGGGCGCCGACGCGGAGCCGCTTTCGATCTCGCTGATGGATCTCATCGCGAAACGCATTCGAATAATTGGCAGCCAGCAGAACGGCCCCGAATATCTCTACGAAGCGCTTGATTTCGTAGCGCAAGGAAAAGTTAAAACCATTGTCGAGACGTACCCATTGGCAGAGGCGCCGAAAGCCTACGAGCGCGTTGCGGAAGGCAAGGCGCGGTTCCGCGCCGTCCTCACGATGTAATCGGCGATCGCGGGTGGCGCAGACTCGTCGCGGCGAGCGCTGCTGAGCGGGTCTGCGATTGGGAGCTCGTCGGAAGGACTCGCAGAGCAGGAGAGGAAGCGCCAGCGCGCCCCGCGCGGCGGAAAGCGCCGGGCTGAAGCCCGGCGCTACCTCGCTCGGTGCCGCCCCTCGTGTCATTCTGAGCGAAGCGAAGAATCCCGGCATTTCAGGAGCAAACAAATACAGAGCTCCTTCGTCGCCTCCGGCTCCTCAGGATGACAGCGAAGGATTTCAGACCTAAGATTTCAGAATCAGCAAGCTTGATGCCGCTTCCGCACTCAGGTAGAATCAAGCCGAGGGGCCGAGGGGCTGAGGGGCCGAGAGGGGGAAGATTGGCGCAAGAACTTGGATCGGCAAGTCTCCGAAGACGGTCTCCGTGCTGCCCGCGGCGCCCGGCCGAACGCGTGGCGCGCGGCGCAGTTGCCTGCCGAATCTAATGCTGCAACCCTCGCGCAACCAGCTTCTGGGCTGCTTCCTGCTGCTTGGAGCGATTCTGTGCCTTCTGATGTTTCGCTACTTCCGCGTGCTGGCGTGGAGCCGCTAGCAACCAACGCCGCGGACTATCCTCTCGTTGTCATCGTCGGACCCACGGCCTCGGGCAAGTCGGCGCTCGGGATTGAAGTAGCGTTGCGCTTCGGCGGCGAAATCGTGAACTGCGATTCCGTGCAGGTGTATCGCGGCTTTGACATCGGCGCCGGCAAGGTGGCGCCCGAAAGCCGCCAGGGCGTTCCCCATCACCTTCTGGACATCGTGGAGCCCGACGAAGTCTTCACTGCCGGAGACTTTCGCCGCGAGGCGTCGCGCGCGCTGGACTCGGTGCGCGAGCGGGGCCGCCTGCCCATCCTGGTGGGAGGCACGGGCCTCTATCTGCGCGCGCTGCTGCTTGGACTGTTTGACGGGCCGCGACGCTCGGAAGAGTTGCGCGCGCGGCTCAAGAGCCTCACCGCGCGGCACGGCGGCGAGCGGCTGCATCGCCTGTTGTGGCGCCTGGACCCGACGGCGGCCGGACGGATTCACGCCCGCGACACCCAGAAGACGATTCGCGCCGTGGAGGTCTGCCTGGTCGCTCGCCGGCCGATGTCAGCGATGCTTGGGAACGGGCGAACGGGTTTGCCCGGGTTTCGCTTCCACAAGATAGGACTCGACCCGGACCGGGCCGCGCTCTGCGACCGGATCAACCGCCGGGTGGAATTCATGGTCGAATCCGGATGGCTCGAAGAAGTTCGGGCCCTCGCCGTGCGTCCGGACGCATCCAAGCTTAAGCCGCTCGGGGCGCTCGGCTATCGCCAGCTCGCGGCCGCGCTGCGGGGCGAAATCAGTCTGGACGAGGCCGTGCGAGCAACCCAAGCCGTAACTCGCCAGTACGCCAAGCGGCAAATGACCTGGTTTCGGCGCGAGCCGGGCATCATGTGGTTCGCGGGGTTCGGGGACGACCCGGAGATTCAAGGCCGGGCGCTCGAGTGGCTGCGCGCGGGCGGACCGGCGGCAGGAAACTCCGCGGGCGAAAAGGCAGTCTTAGTAGGTTGAGGCACGCGCGGGCCGGCGCCGGGCGCCCGTAACCAGGCCAAATTGGAGCGGGGTGGGCAGGGGAAAACATGGAAATGACGGGTTCGGAAAAAAAAGAACATACCGACAGGCAGTCGCAGAACATCCAGGACGGCTTTCTGAATTCGGCGCGCAAGGAACGGGCGCTGATCACGATCTACCTGGTGAGCGGGGTGAAGCTCACCGGACGCATCCGCAGCTTTGACCGGTTCTCCGTGATTCTGGAGAGCAACCACCAGGAGCAGTTGATTTTCAAGCACGCGATTTCCACCGTGGTGCTGCCGCGCGCCGGCTCCGCGCCGGCTGCTTCGGCGGCCACAGGTTCCGAGGGGCAGGCTATCTAGATAGGCTATGGCGTGGAGAAAACACTTCTGGTGAGCTGGACGCCCAACCGGCGCGGCGACGGGCGTGCCGGCACGGTGGAGGAAATTGACGGGCCGGGCGCGCCCGCAGGTCAAGACGGGGAAGAGGGCCTGCAGGAACTCACGGAGCTAGTCGCGAGCGCTGGAGCACGGGTTCTCGGCGCGGTGCGCCAGCGCTCGCCCCATCCGGACCCGGCCACGCTGGTCGGCCGCGGCAAAGTGGAAGAGGTTCGGGCGATGGCGCAAGGGGCGGGCGCGGACGCCGTCATCTTCGACCAGGACCTCACACCCACCCAGCTTCGCAATTTGGAAAGCGCGCTCGACCTCAAGGTGATTGACCGCACGCAGCTCATCCTGGATATCTTCGCGCGGCGGGCCCGCACGCGCGAGGGGCAGCTTCAGGTGGAGTTGGCGCAGCTCAACTACCTGCTGCCGCGCCTGGCCGGACGCGGCACGCTGCTCTCCCGGCTCGGCGGCGGCATCGGCACGCGTGGACCCGGCGAGCAGCAGCTCGAGTTCGACCGCCGGCGCATTCGCACCCGCATCCGCAAACTTCACGATGCGATCGAGCGCGTCCGCTCCGGGCGCGCGCTCCATCGCGCCCACCGGCTGGAGCGCCAGTTCCTCACCGTGGCGCTGGTGGGTTACACCAACGCCGGAAAGTCCACTCTGTTCAACGCGCTCACTCGGGCGCGGGTGATGACCTCGGGCCGGCTGTTCGCCACGCTCGATCCCACCGTCCGGCGGTTGCCACTCGAATCGAGGCGTTCGGTCGTGCTGTCGGACACGGTGGGGTTCATCCGCAATCTGCCGCCGCACCTCGTCGCCTCCTTTCGCGCCACGCTTGAAGAGCTGGAGGGCGCGAGCCTGCTGCTTCACGTTACCGATGCTTCCCACCCCCGGCACGAGCAGCAGGACGCCGCCGTCGAGAGCCTGCTCGAGACCCTCGGCCTAGCCTCTGCTCCGAGGCTACACGTTTGGAACAAGAGCGACCTTCTCGAGGCAGCCGAAATCAAACGGCGGTCCGCGGGAGCGATGGAAGTGGCCGTCTCGGCGGCGACGGGACAGGGCCTCGAAACTCTGCGGCGGAGAATTGACGAAGCTCTCGCGGACGATCCGGTGGTCGAGGCCGAGTTCAAGCTTTCCTCCTCGGACGCCCAAGGTCTCGCTCTGCTGTATCGTTTCGGAACCGTGCTCTCCGCCGAGTATGGGGATGATCAGGTCTCGGTGCGCGCCCGGGTCACCACGTCGCTGCGCCGGCGCGTGGAGGCAGCGCGGTGAGTTTTGTTGACCGGGCCATGGCATTATCGCAGGAGTTAACAGGCCGAGGCTGATCGGGTGCGCTCAAGACGGACGGAGGCTGTGGAAAAGGCTGTGGAAAAAATGCTTGCGGCAGCACGGGCAACTCGTATAGGCCGGAGGTTGCGATTGGACATCCACGGGACACTAAATCGTATTTGCTCGTATTTTCAATACCTTACAGCAGCCTGAGAGTTAATTCGATGATTAAGTCGGCCCCGTAAGGATATTAAGGAATTGTGAATTGCCCGCCGAGTTTTGCACAAATGTAGGGCAGACTTCCGAGTCGCCGCCGGCCATGCGGTAGCCCGGCTAGCCCGCATAAAATCAGGTGATGGAGGGGTTGTAGGCCAGCTTTGTAGACCCCAAACACTTGCCGCCTAGCCCCGGCCGACCCGCGGATGGATTTGTGTTGAATCTGTCGCGCGGCTGCCGATTCGCTCCGGGCGCCGAGGCAAGCCGCGGTAGATTGACACGCGGAAACGTGTTCGTTATAGTGGCGTCCGGGATCCGCGCTCAGCGCGCGCCGCTCGGATGCCCGTGCAGTCGCTCCCCGCTGCGGTATCGTCCATGAGCCTGCCGAATTCGCTCACGCTGCTTCGAATCTTCTTTGTCCCTTTGTTGGTGGCTTTGCTGCTCACCAAGGAACCGAACATGGACCTGTGGGCGGTGGCGGTTTTCCTGGTCGCGGCGACGACTGACCTGCTGGACGGCTACCTCGCCCGGCGTCGCGCCCAAATCTCACGACTGGGCATTCTGCTCGATCCCATCGCCGACAAACTGCTCACCTCCGCTGCATTCATTTCCCTCGTCGAGCTTCATTTGGTACCTGCCTGGATCGTGGTCATCATCGTGGGCCGGGAGTTCGCCGTCTCCGGACTGCGCGCCATCGCCTCGAGCGAAGGATTCATCCTGGAAGCGTCCGAGCTCGGCAAGACGAAGATGGTGCTGCAGGTCGCCGCCATCACCGTGATCGTGCTCGAAACTCGTTTCCCAGTGGCCCAGGTTCCGGGAATGGTTCTGCTATGGCTGGTCGTGTTCTCGGCCGTGGCCTCGGGGGCGCAATATTTCTGGGCTTTTTGGCGGAAGCTCGACGACCGCATCAAGCAGCCTGCGCCGCGCCGCATGGTGGTGCTGCACGGCGTCGAGGAGAAGCGCAAGGAAAAGGATGTTGCCGCTCACTGAGGGCGAACAACAACTGCTGCTGCAGATTGCGCGGCGGGCGATCGAAGAAGGCGTGCCCGGCGAACGGCGAATCCGGCTGGAGCCGGGCTCGGGTTCGCTCTGCGAGCCGCGCGGGGCTTTCGTCACCTTGCGACTGGCACACGCCCTGCGCGGATGCATCGGTCACGTTGAGGCCGAACTGCCGCTTTGCGAGACGGTAGCTGAGTGCGCGGTGGCGGCTTCGCAACACGATCCGCGCTTCGCGCCGGTAACGGCCGAGGATCTGGCGGAACTGCGCATTGAGATTTCCGTGCTTTCCCCGCTCGCAGATATCCTGCCCGGCGAAATCGAAATAGGACGTCATGGTTTGCTGATCTCACAGGGATTCCGGCGGGGCCTCCTGCTCCCGCAGGTCGCGCTGGAATGGAAGTGGGATCGCGAACGGTTCCTTGCGGAGACATGCTGCAAGGCTGGTTTGGCAAGGGACGCGTGGCGGCATGGCGCGAGAATCCAGGCTTTCACCACCCAGGCCTTCGCCGAGCAGCAGGATGAACGTCTTTTCGAGATGCCGAACGCGGCTGGCGGGGCTCCGGCGGTGAAGTAGGTCCTCCAGGAGGGGAGTCAGCGGGAAATCTACAAGCCTGTCACTTTTTGATCTGCCTCCCCCCGAGGCGCGTTTCCCTTTTCAGCATCCCCTTGACAAGAGTTCTGACTCTGATAGAATAACGATTCGAACGAACGTTCGATTAAAATACCATGCCCACCCGCACTCCGTCTCAACGTCAAAGGCCCAGGCGCACCCCGGCCTGGCGCCTGCGGGCTGCCGGCGAGAATGGCGCGACGAACGGCCGGGAACCCGGCCCGTATGACCGGAAGCTGGGTGACATTCTGCGCCGGGCGGCGGAGGTCTTCTGCGAGCGCGGGTACCATCACGCCTCCGTTCGGGACATTGCCCGAGCCACGCGCGTCAGCCTGGCGGGCCTTTACTACTACTTTTCGAGCAAAGAAGAGTTGCTTTACCTCATCCAGCGGCACGCTTTTGAGACGCTACTCCGTTCGGCGCGCGAGGCGCTCGAACCTGTCGGGCCCGTCGGGCGGCTCCGGAACCCGGAAGAGCGTCTGCGGACTTTTATCCGGCTCCACCTCCAGTTCTTTCTTGAGCATCCCAACGAAATGAAGGTTCTGACTCACGAGGAAGAATGGCTGGAGGACGCGCGCCGCCGTGAGATACGGTCGATCAAGAAAGCCTACTATCGGCTCTGCATGGATCAGGTCGAGGCGCTTAGGCGGGCCCGTGGCCTGAAAAACTTGAACACGCGGTTGGCCGTGCTTTCGCTTTTCGGCATGATGAACTGGATTTATACCTGGTATAACCCCAAAGTAGATCCCGGCGCCGCGGCCTGCGCCGAACGCATGCATGGGATCTTCCTCAATGGGATTCTGGGGCAACGTTCCGCTGCCGGGGGGCGAGCCAAAGCCCGGACGATGGATCGCGCGCCCGGCTCCGGGGACAAAGGGGTTCAGGCCAATGGCCGTTCGCACGGGCCGAATGGCGGTCAGAATCAAAGGGCGGGCGACTTTGTGGGCGCCGAGCGCGCTACGAGCCACAGTTCGCGCTTGCAGCGCTCGAGCCATTGAAACTTCAACTAAGGAGAACAAACACCATGGCTACAGCAACGGTGACACCGGCGGGAACGCTCATCAACTACACTGCCGAGGGCGGGATCGGCTGGATCGAGATGAACGACCCGCCGGCTAATACCTACACTTACGAAATGATGCAGCAGTTGGATGACGCCATCCTGCGGGCGCGCATGGATGCTTCCGTCCACGTCCTTATCCTGCGCGGTGCCGGCGACAAGTTCTTCTCGGCCGGGGCCAACATCAAGATGCTTTCGAGCGTCACGCCGGAATTCAAGTACTACTTCTGCCTGCACGCCAACGAGACCCTGAGCCGCCTCGAACAGACTCCCAAGCTTGTGATCGCGGCGCTCAACGGCCACACGGTCGGGGGAGGACTCGAGATCGCGCTGGCGGCAGACATCCGCCTCGGACGCCAGGACGCCGGCAAGATCGGATTGCCGGAGGTGGCGCTCGGCGTGCTTCCTGGCACCGGCGGCACGCAGCGTCTTTCGCGGCTCATCGGCAAGTCGCGCGCTATAGAACTCATGGCTACGGGCCGGACGTTCTCCTTCGAGGAAGCCGAGGAGATGGGCTTGGTCAACCAGGTGTTCGAGCGCGACAGCTTTTTTGAGCAGGTCACGGAGTACGCCAAGCAGTTCCTACCGCCTCGCAAGGCGGCGCGCGCCGTGGGTAGGATCAAACGGGCCGTGTGTTCCGGCCTTGAAATGCCTTTCGGCGAAGGGCTGGCACTGGAGCGCGAACTGCAGCAGCATCTCTTCCAGAGCGAGGACGCCAAGGAAGGTCTGGCGGCGTATGTCGAGCGAAGGACTCCGAACTTCAAGGCGAAGTGAACAAAAGGAGACAGGAGTCAGAAGACAGGAGTCAGCATGCGGCGCTATTCAGTGCCTCGCCTGGCTTCTGACTTCTGGCTCCTGACTTCTGATTCCTGGCTTCGTCAATGAAAATTGCAATCTCGGTTTCCGACAAAGAGAAGGCCAAAGGGCGCGAGTCCGCATACCTCAAGGCCCTGGTGGCGGTGGGCGCGCGGCCCGATGAGCTCGAACTCGTCACCGCGCCGGACGGGCGCCGCGTTCGCGCCGACAGCCTTGACGGCGTGCTGTTCGCCGGGGGCGAGGATGTGGACCCGGCGCTCTATGGCGAGGAAAGGAAATACGAAAGCGTTGACGTGAATCGCGCCCGCGACCAGTTTGAGATGACACTGCTCGAGCGGGCGCTCGACCGCCGCCTGCCGATTCTCGGTATTTGTCGCGGCTCGCAGGTGATTAACGTGAAGTTTGGCGGCACGCTCTATCAGGACCTGGCCAGCGACGCCACCCCCGGGTTTGAACACCGACAGACGGCCGCCGGGAAGAAACGCGGTGACACGACGCATGCGGTCACGGTGACCGAACCGGATTCGCTGCTCGCGGCAGCCGTTCCAGGCAGTTGCCGCGTCAATAGCATTCACCACCAGGCGATCAAGCGCCTGGGGCGCGGGCTGAAAGTCACGGCGCACTCCGAGGACGGTCTGGTCGAGGCGGTCGAAGCCGCAGACGATTACCCGTTCCTGCTCGCGGTGCAATGGCACCCAGAGGAGATCGCGAGCCAGCCGGAGCAGCATAAGATTTTCGAGCAGTTTGTTGCGAAGTGCCGAGAAGTGGCCGCGAGGCGCAAGGCCGCCGTTCGGCAAGTATCGGGGCGCGAATTGGTGAAACCGTATGGCGGATGAGCCCGTGGTTGTGACGCAGGAGGGCGCCGTCGCCACGATTCTGCTGAACCGCCCTGACAAGCTGAATGCCATTGACGAGGGCGTGCGCGGCGGCCTGGCGGCGGCTCTTTTGACCGTGGCCCACGAGCCCAGCATCCGCGTGGCCGTCCTCACCGGCGCTGGTCGCGGATTCTGCGCTGGCGGTGACATTCGCACGATGGTCGAGTTAAAGCAGAACCACCAGTCCGCGGTGTTCCGCAGCTACCTCGAAGCGGGTCACGAAGTGGTGCGGAGCATCCGGCGAATGCCGAAGATGGTCATTGCCGCGGTGAACGGCCCGGCGGCGGGCGCGGGTATGAATCTGGCGCTGGCCTGCGATTTACGGATCGCTTCCGATCAAGCTAACTTCTCGCAGGCTTTTGTAAGCATCGGACTTCATCCCGACTGGGGTGGGACTTTTTTTGTGCCCCGCATGGTGGGAATCGGGCGGGCGATCGAGATTTTGGCTCTCGGCGACGCCATCCCGGCCGACGAGGCGCACCGTTGGGGTTTGGTGAATTTCCTCGTGCCCGCAGCGACTCTCGGCGAGGAAACCCGCAAGCTGGCCACGCGGCTGGCCGCGGCGCCGTCACTGCCCCTGGCGCTGCTGAAGCAGGCCCTCTTCGAGCGCCTGGAGACCGAGATGGACCGGATGATGGAGCATGAAGTCGACGCCCAGATGAAGTGCTTCGATTCGGATGATTTTGGAGAAGGAATCACGGCTTTTCTTGAGAAGAGAAAGCCTCATTTCAAAGGACGGTAGTCAGAAGGGCAGGAGTCAGAAGTCAGAAGTCAGAAGCCAGAATGAATCGGGCCAATGCATCGGTCGCTGCCAATGTATTCTGACTCCTGGCTTCCGACTTCTGGATTAAGGAGACAATCATGCTAAGGGTTTCTAATTTCGACGACTGGATTGATTATTTCTACGGCTGGCAGAAGGACATCGGGCTCGATGCGCCGGAGTTCCGCCAGTACAAGTTCGAGGCCAAGTATGGGGAGTTGCCGAACAACGAAATCGAGTTCGGCGACTACAAGGGTAGCCTGCGCTGGAAAACCGTGATGCACATTCCCGACCAGCGCATCCGCGACGCGGCGCTGAACCTGATCGTCTACCAGGGTGACACGGAGTTCGCTTCGGTCGAGCAGCAACGTTACCTCTTTGAGACCGCGCCCAGCCGTTACGATTACTTGAGCCTGGTGCGCGTGATGACCGAAGAGATGCGTCACGGCTGGCAGATGAGCCACCTGCTGGTCACCCAGTTCGGGCGCTCCGGACGGATCGAGGCGCAAAAGCTGCTGGAGCGCCGCGCCTTCACTGACGACCGGCTGCTGGGCGCCTTCAACGAAATCGTTCAGAACTGGCTCGACTTCTTCACCTACACCCAGTTCGTGGACCGCGACGGCAAGTTCCAGTTAACCATGCTCTCCTACTCCGGCTTCCAGCCGCTCGCTCAGAGCATGCTGCCGATGCTGAAGGAAGAGTCGTTCCACCTCGGCACCGGCAACAACGGCTTGCGGCGCATCGTGCAGGCGGGCCGGATTCCGATCGAGATCATGCAGCGCTATTACAACAAGTGGCTGCCGACGTCGTTCGACCTCTTCGGCACGGATCACTCGTCTTCCGCGCAGTGGGCTTACGTCTGGGGACTGAAAGGCCGCTACAACGAACGCGACGCGGGCTCCGCGGCCGACAAGGAACGTCTGAATGAGGCCTCGCGCAACCTTTACTACGAAGAAGCCCAAAAGCTCACCGATTCCCTGAACAAGATCATTCCGGAAGAGCAGCCCAAGCTGCGGGTGCCCGACATCAGGTTCAACCGGCACATCGGGGAGCACAAGGACAAGTTCTTCACGGTGGAGGGCAAGGAGCTGACGGCGGAAGAATACGAGAAGTATCTGCCGACGGTGCTTCCCACCGAGGAAGACAAGGAACTGCTGTCGTCCATCATGAAGGAGAAGGATTGGATCGCGCTGAAGAAAGAGGAGACGCTGCAATAACGACACGAGATTGGTTGTTCTGTGGGAAAGATGTCGTCAATTGACAGCCCAACCCGCGCCATCTGGGTTGAACGCCACGGCGCCGTGGCGCGTCTCGTGCTCGACCGTCCGGCGGCCGGCGGCGCTCCGCTCAACGTCCTGGACCTGGAAACGATCCGCGAACTGAACGCCAGGCTCGGGGAAGCGCTCGGCGACGAGAGCGTTCGACTGGTCGAGATCCGCGGGCGCAAATCATTTTCCGCGGGTGTTGAGATTCGCGACCACTTTCCGGAGCGCGCGCCGGAAATGCTCCTCGAGTTTCACACTCTCGTTCGTTCGGTGCTTTACGCGCGCTGCCCCACCGTTGCCGTCGTGCGCGGCTACTGTCTGGGCGGCGGCATGGAACTGGCGTGCGCTTGCGATTTCATCGTGGCTTCAAAAGAGGCGCAGTTCGGCCAGCCGGAAATCAAAGTGGGATGCTTTCCGCCGGTCGCGGCCGTTCTTCTGCCGCGCCTGATTCCGGAGAAGCGGGCGATGGAGATGATTCTTATCGGCGAGCCAATCAGCGGTGAGGAAGCGTACCGTTTGGGGTTGGTTAACCGCCTAGCAGAGAGTGCGTCCCTGGACGAGGAAGTCGAGAAGTTTGCGAGCGCCCTACTTAATCAGAGTTCGGCGGTCCTGACGCTGGCCCGCAAGGCGTCGAGGCTCGGCTCGAGGGAAGAGTTCGAAAGCGCCCTGCGCGAATCGGAGCGAATCTACCTCGAGGAACTGCTGAAGCTGGAGGACGCTACCGATGGCCTGCGGGCGTTCCTCGAAAAGCGTCCGCCGGCTTGGCGGCAGGGCGGGATGGGCGCGGGAAAAGGGTGAACAACGGTCGAAAAAGCGGTCTCGAGAACAAACCCACGATGTGGCTTACAATCAATACGTTCTGTCCTTCACGTCTCAACCCCGATTACTTCATAACGGGTTTGAGCGTGGAGACAGCGCATCGACAGGAGGCTGATTGAAAAGCGAAGCCATTCGATTACAGGTCAACAGCAAGGCCTACGGCCTCGAAACCGAGCCGAACTGTCTGCTCCTCGATGTTCTCCGGCAAGACCTCGGTTTGACGGGAACAAAGCGCGGTTGTGACGATTCGAGTTGCGGCGCCTGCACGGTGCTGATTGACGGCGAGCCGCAGATGTCCTGCCTGATGCTGGCCGTGTCGTACCAGGACTGCGAGATCACGACCATCGAGGGCGTCGCCGATGGCTCCGAGCTCGACCCCTTGCAGCGCGGCTTCTCGGTTGAAGGCGGGGCGCAGTGCGGCTTTTGCACGCCGGGCATGATTCTCACCGCCAAGCACCTTCTCCTGAACAACCCGGACCCGACGGAGCAGGAAATTAACGAGGCGCTCTCGGGCAATCTTTGTCGCTGCACCGGCTACACACAGATTCTTGCTTCAGTGCGCAAGGCGGTCGAACTGATGCGTGAGCGGCAACCGATGGAGGTTCGCTAGTGCGATGAGCTCAAGTCCCCAAGCCCCAGCTTCTCCCATCGGCGCCCGTATCCCGATGGTCGATAGCGTCGACAAGGTGACGGGCCTCGGACTGTACACCGACGACCTGACGCTGCCCGGCACACTCGTCGGCAGGATTCTGCACAGCCCCCACGCGCACGCGCGCATCCGCTCCATTGACACCTCCGCCGCGGAGCGCCTGCCCGGCGTCCGCGCCGTCGCGACCGGACAGGAAACGCCGGTGAAGTACGGCATCCTGCCGGTCGGCCATGATGAGACCATCTTTGCCGTGGAGAAGGTCCGCTACGTGGGCGACAACGTGGCCGGAGTCGCGGCCGAGAGCGAAGCCATTGCCGAGGAAGCACTGCGCCTGATCAAGGTTGACTACGAGATTCTGCCGGCTTATTTCGATCCTGAGAAGTCGATGCTGGCAGAAGACAATCTCATCCACGAGAACAAGCCTCACAACATCGAGCGCGACTTTCACCACCACTTCGGCGATGTGGAGAAGGGATTCGCGGAAGCCGATTATGTGCGTGAGGATCGCTTCGATTGCGCTGAAGTCACGCACGCCGCCCTCGAACCGCACTCCACGCTCGCGAAGTACGACGCCTCCGACAGCAGCGTGACCGTGTGGTCGTCCACCCAGGTGCCATACTACCTGCAACTCACCCTGGCCTCAACCATGCAGATGCCGCCAGAAAAGGTTCGCGTCATCAAGCCGCTGGTGGGTGGTGGGTTTGGCGGCAAGAGCGAGGTGATTCCGCTGGAACTTGCCGCGGCAGTGCTGGCGCGCAAGGCCGGCGATCCGGTGAAAATCACGTACACGCGCGAAGAAGTGTTCTATGCGCATCGCGGCCGTCCGCATCAGATCGTGGAGCTCAAGACCGGCGTCACGCGTGAGGGAAAGTTGACCGCGGTCGAAGCCCGCATCATTCAGGACGGCGGCGCCTACTGTAGTTACGGCGTGGTGACCATTCTCTACTCCGGCCAGTTGCTGAACGCCATGTACGCCATCCCCAACGTCAAGTTCGACGGCTTTCGCGTGCTCACCAATAAGCCTGCCTGCGGCGCCATGCGCGGCCACGGCACCGTGAACACGCGCTTTGCCTTCGAACAACAGCTCAACAAGATTGCGGCCACACTGGGCATCGACCCCGTGGAAATTCGTCGGCGGAATTTGCTCCAGGCGCCGTGCATGACGGTGAACGACCTGCGCGTGCTCAGCTACGGCTACCCCGAGTGCATCGACCAGGTGGTTGAGAAGTCCGGGTGGAAGGATAAGTACGGAAAACTTCCTTACGGCAAAGGCATCGGTCTGGCGGGAAGCCACTACGTGAGCGGGGCGGCGAATCCCATCATCCGGTCGAAAATGCCGCATACCACGATTAATCTCACGATTGATCGCGAGGGGATCGTGACCATTTTCACCGGCGCCTCGGAAATCGGCCAGGGTTCGGACACTATGCAGGTACAGATCGTTGCCGCCGAGCTGGGAATCGACGTCGATCAGGTGAAGATCGTGGCGGCGGACACGACGCGCACGCCAGTTGACCTCGGCAGCTATTCCAGCCGTGTCACCTTCATGGCGGGCAACGCTGCCATTGCCGCCGCGCGCGATGCCAAGCAGAAGATTTTGGCGGCGGCGGCCGAAACAATGGCCACGGCGCCGCAGAACCTCGTGATCGAGGACGGCAAGGTCTGCTGTCGCGATGCCAGACGCATTGCCCTGCCCTTTGCCGAGGCCGCGCGCCTAGCCATCGGATCGAACGATGTGCTCGAGGCGACCGGCTCGTATACGACACCAGAAAGCTCGCAAGGCGGAAAGTTCAAAGGCGCTGGCGTCGGGCCGTCTCCCGCTTACAGCTACTGTGCGCAGACCGTGGAAGTCACCGTCGATCCCGAGACCGGCGAGGTGAAGATCGACCGCATCATCGCGGCCCACGACTGCGGCAAGGCACTCAATCCTGTCTGCGTCGAGGGCCAGGTGATTGGCTCGGTATGGATGGGCCTCGGCCAGGCGGTACAGGAAGAGATGCTTTGGGAGAACGGACGGTTGATGAACGCCGGGCTGCTCGAGTATCGCAGCGCCTCCACACTTGAGTCTCCGCCGATCGAGCCCATCATCGTGGAGTCAAACGATCCCGAGGGTCCCTTCGGCGCGAAAGAAGCAGGTGAAGGGTCGCTCGCTGCCACGATTCCTGCCGTCGCTCACGCCGTCTACGACGCGGTGGGCGTGTGGATTGACACCCTGCCTATCACGCCGGAGAAGGTTCTGAAGGCGCTGGAACGGCAGAAGCCAGGAGTCAGAAGTCAGAAGTCAGAATGACCTTACCCGTCGATCAGGCGAAACATATATGAGTCTTCCCGCTTTTGAGGTTACTCGACCGCGAACGCTGGATGCTGCGGTGGAAGTCATGACACGCTACGGCGCGGACGCGCAGATCGTGGCGGGCGGCACCGACCTGATTCCAAGCATGAAGCAGGGACTCTTCGCGCCCAAAGTGCTCCTCGACCTGAAAGGTCTGCGAGAACTCAACTTCATCCGTTTCGACCGGGAACGAGGCCTTGAGATCGGCGCCCTGGCCACGATCTCGGCCCTGGCAAATGCAGAGATCATCGAGCGACTCTTCCCGGTGCTGCACGCCGCCGCCAAGACGGTCGCGAGTCCTTTGCTGCGTAACATGGGGACGCTCGGCGGTAACCTCTGCCTTGACACGCGCTGCCTCTATTACAACCAGTCGGGCTTCTGGCGTGATTCGCTCGGCGGTTGCATCAAGAAAGATGGGACGGTATGCCACGTCGCTCCCGGCAGCGCCATGTGCTGGGCGGTTTTCTCCGGCGACACGGCGCCGGCGCTGCTGGCGCTCGACGCAACGGTGAAGCTCACCAGCCCGCGAGGGGTGAGGGAAGTTGCCCTCTCGGACTTCTACGTGAACGACGGCCTCGTCCACCTGAACAAAGCGCACGACGAGATCGTCACCGGCGTGCGCGTACCGGCGTCGGGCGCGGGTTGGAGCGGCACGTACAAGAAGCTACGCATCCGGCAGTCCATTGACTATCCTTTGGCGGGAGTCGCCGTAGTCATGCGCAAGGCGGGGGACGGCACCTGCCTCGAAGCGCGCGTGGCGTTGACCGCCGTTAACCCGTCGCCGCAGCTCGTGAACGGAGTGGCGATGCTAGCCGGGAAGCGTTATCAGCCGGAGCTCGTCGAAGAGATCGCGCACGAAGCGATTCGCACCGGCAAGCCGCTGCGCACGTCCGCCTCGACAATGGAATACCGGCGCCACATGATCCGCGTGTTTGTGCGTCGGGCACTCACCGAGTTGTGGCTCGATGGTCAATCAAGCTCATAGAAGGCGCTTCACCGGGTTGGGCTTATGCCGGCCAAGATATTCTTTCTGAAAGGGGACATCACGGACATGGCGGTCGACGCCATCGTCAACGCCGCCAACAACGATCTCATTCTCGGCGCTGGCGTCGCCGGCGCCATCCGGCGCAAGGGCGGGCCGGCGGTGGAGCGGGACTGCGAGCGAATTGGTTCGATTCCGCTCGGCGAAGCCGCGGCTACGACGGGCGGGAATCTGAAGGCGCTCTACGTTATTCACGCTGCCAGCATGCGGCTGGGCGGAGGGACCACGGCGGAATCGCTGCGCCTCGCCGTCAAGAACACTCTGCTGTGCGCCGAGGGCAAGACCATCAAGAGCATCGCGTTTCCCGCCATCGGCACGGGCGTCGCCGGCTTTCCCATGGATGAATGCGCGCGCATCATGATCCACGAGGTGCTCGAACACGTGAAGCTGCGCACGAGCCTGGAGAAGATCTATTTCGTGCTCTATGACGACGACGCGCTGAACGTGTTCCAAGAGACCTACCGGCGCTCGACCGCGCCACCCGGCTAGGGCGTGACGTTGAACACAGCGCTCAAAACCATCATCCTCGACCTCGTGAAGCGATCCGGCCCCATCACCTTCGAGCGATACATGGCGCTGTGCCTCTATCACCCCGAGCACGGCTACTATATGCAAGACCGCGAGCGCACGGGGGTGCGCGGTGACTACTTCACGAGCCCCGACCTTCACCCCATCTTTGCGCGGCTCATCGCCCGGCAAGCGGCCGAGATGTGGGAAGCTCTCAGACGTCCAGCGCCGTTCACGTGGGTCGAGATGGGCGCGGGGCGCGGCTGGTTCGCGCGCGATTTTCTTCTCTGGGTCAAGAGCGCGCGGCCCGATTTCGGCGGAGCGCTCGACTATGTGATTGTCGAGCCGTCGCTCGCGTCGGCGCTCACGCGCCTCAACGCGGACGGCCTCGATACGGCGGTCCGCGCGCTCGAGAGCCTCGAAGCGATGGACCCGGTTGTGGGCTGCTTCTTCTCCAATGAACTCGTGGATGCGTTTCCGGTGCACGTCGTCATGCGGCACAACGGCCGGCTGCAGGAGATGTACGTCACTGCCGAAGGCGGGTCGCTGCGCGAGACCACCGGGCCGATCAGCGACTCGGCCGTGGCTGCCGCGGTCGCCCGGTATGCCGGTGAGCTCGACGAGGGGCACCGCGTGGAAGTCAATCTGGCGGCGCTACCGTGGATGCGCGCCGTGGCCGAGACGCTCGCCCGCGGCTTCGTCATCACCATCGACTACGGGGACCTGGCGGAGCGGCTCTATACGCCCGCTCGCTCGCGCGGCACGCTCCTGGCCTACCAAGGACACACGGCCACCGAAAGCTTCTTCGCCGCCCCGGGCGAGCAGGACTTGACCGCCCACGTTAACTTCAGTGCCCTTATGGACGCGGGGCGCACCGCGGGTCTCGAGATCACCGGCTTCACCACGCAGGAGCGATTCCTTCTCGCGCTGGGCGAAGCGACCGAGTTCACCGATCTTTACGACCCCGGCCAAACCGAGGCACAGCGGCTTGACGCTCGCCTCAAGCTGAAGCGATTGATCTTTCCAGGGGAAGGCGGGGGGACAGGAGGAACGGCGGGAATGGGCGGCGCGTTCAAGGTTCTCGTCCAACATCGCGGCACGTTGCAGCCGCAACTCACCGGACTGAAATACCAGCGTCTTTCCAGGGCCAGATCCTAGCCTCTCTGTCTAGCCTACGTTCCAACCTGGTGGCTGGTGTCCTCACTGTACGGCTTCTGAATGTACTTGGTCGCCTCGTCGAGCGCGCCTTGCGTATTATCATTCGTGTGCAGGGCCCGCTGATACTCGTTCAAGGCGCGGTCACGCTGTCCGGTGGAGTCGAAAATCTTGCCTAACAGCAGGTGACTCCACACTTCCACCCACTTGGGTTGCAAATCGCCCGCCAGCGTGGCGCGCAACTCCTCCGCCGCCGCGTTGTAATTGTGAAGCTTGAACAAGGTCTCGCCAATCCGATAGTGCGCCAGGGAACTGTTCTTGTTGATCTCCAGCACCTTGCGGTATTGCTCAACCGCTTCGAGGTACGCCTGTTCCTGCACAAGCTGGTCGCCCTTGGCCATCTCGACGTCCACTTTGATCCGGTCGTCGTACTTCAGGATGCGGCTGGCCGGGTCCACCGCCACACGCGTGGGCCGGGTAACGGTGTTGATGGTGAAGTCGGCCGTCGTTCCCACCATGTCGACGCGCTCGTTGGCGGGCCGGCGGCCTTCGGTGTAGACGCGAACCTCAACCGGCATGCGGAAGATGTCGAGGTCTTGCGTAATCTTGCCAATCACCTGGTAACCCTTCTGCGTGCGATACACCGCCCAGGTGCGCTTGAACTGCGGCACCCCGGTCGAATCCACCCATTGAGCAAAGAAATACCGCAGGTTCTGGCCGCTGGACTTCTCGGCCAGCTTTTCGAAGTCGCTCGTGGTGACGGATTTCCCCACGTATTGTTGCGTCAGCGCTCGCAGCGTCTTTACAAACGCGTCGTCGCCGATGACCCAGCGAAGCATGTGGAACACCATGGCGCCCTTTTGGAAGACGATCGACTGGTATTCCGGCGTGTACTCGTGCAGGCGCCCGGCCTGCGCGATGGGCGCGACCTCCTCATGGGTAAGAGAGTTAATCTCGACTTCGTGCATGGTATCTTCAAACGCCGACTCGCCCGCCTCCTGCTGGACGTACATCGCCGCCGAATACGTCGCCAAACCTTCATCCAGGAAGGCGTCGTCGGGTGTAGCCGGGCTCACCAGACACCGCCACCATTGGTGGGAGATCTCGTGCGCCAGAAGCTTGTAATTCACCGGAGTGGAAAAGCCGCGCGAGGCGAGCGCCACAACGCCGGGGGCGGAGTAGCCTCCCACGGTGTCGTCGTCAATCTCCGCGATGGCCAGGCGGCCATCCGCGAGCGGCCCGAACTTGTCGGAGTAAAAGGCCATGATTTTGCCGGCGCTTTCCCCATAAGCTGCGGCCAATTTTTCGTGTGCGGGCTTCAGGTAAAGCGTGATGTCGCCGGGACCGTGCTGGGCCGTGTACTTCCCGGCAATCACCGTACCCGGAAAGGAGGCGTTGTCGTACTCGTAGGTGGTGGTCAAGCCGCCGGCCTCAGGCGCCGGAGCGGATGCTTTACCCGAGGCGATCACCGTTTCGTCGGATGGGACCGTCACTGCGATCGCCGCCGAGAACCGATTCAGGCCGTCACCGTTCACCGGAAACCAGTCCGCCGGGTAGAGCAGGTAAGACCCTTCGGGTCCGATGTAGGCTAGTTTTAACCCTTCCACCGGACTGCCGTCAGCCGTTCCGAGCGTGCCGGAATACTCCACCGTGACAAAGGAAGGCTTGGTCGAGGCGAGCGGGGTTGAAAAAGACAACACCAGCGTGAGGCCATCCTGGTGGAAACTGACCGGCTGGCCGGCGGCGTCGGTCACCGTCTTCACCTTCAGGTTGCTGTTCAGGTTGAAGCTCATGGCGCTCAGGTCCGTGACGGGAGTGAAGTTGATGCGGGCCTTGGCCACGATGGTGTGGGTTGCGGGATACAGCCCAACGTGAATCAGGTAATTGGTGACTTCGAACCGCGCCACGGATGCTTGCGCTTGAGCGCGAGAGACGGAGGCCGCCGACAGGACGAGGATCAGAGCGATAACCCGGAGTCGAGGGATCGCAATTTTGCCCTTCAGATTCGTGTCTTTACCCACCCATGTCACCGCCTGGAAGTCTGCGTCGGAGTGATTGTGAAGCTGGTGTAAGCGTGTCCTCCGCCTGCAACTCTCCGCCATTCGTTTGATTGCGCTACGTCCGACTTCGTTGTACGCGCGCGCTTAGTTTGGCTCCGCGGCCGCCGCCGGTCGCGACAGAATCGTGATAACGGCCGAGGTTGGGGGGACGGGCGCGAGACGCTTATGGCGCTGCGGGCTCCGCCGCTGCTGGCCGGGCGCGAAGCTGAACCCGCCGCCATTCGGGCCTGCAATCCAATCGGGGATGACACCGGAAGTCTCCCTTTAGAATCAGTAACATTCCGGCTTTGACTTAGCCCTGCCCCGCAGCGTTCGGAATGGCCGTAACCTAAGTCGGGGCGCCGCGAGAGACAAGATGTAGTTATAAATGACATCGGCGATATTTTTTATTATGACATAGCTGGTCACGCTTGTCAAGCTGAAAGTTGGTAGTGGGACATGTAGCGGCAGGTTTGCCCCACCATTAGTGGCGGCATAAAGCCGCCTCTACGTCAAACTGACCCACTACCCTTGCCTTCCAGCCGCATTCGATGGCGAGCGACCGGTGGGATTGCTTCGTGGATCGCCCAAAGGTGCTATAGTACTGCCAGCGAGGGGTACATGCACCGGATAACCCTTTACAGCCTCAGTTTGATCTTGCTCGGTGCGCTGGCAGAAGCCGAGACCCCGGAGCATATCTTCGAGCGGGTGTCGCCGAGCGTGGTGGTGGTGGAAGTGTCGGACGCCGCGGGCAAGCCGGTGAGCCAGGGGAGCGGCGTGGTGATTGGCCCGGGCGCAGTGATCACCAACTGCCACGTAGCCGAGGACGGTCCGCGCCTCGCCGTCAGCCGCCTCGGCAAGACCTTCGCCGCCACGCTGCAATATGCCGACACGGACCGCGACCTCTGCCAGTTGAGCGTGCCGAAGCTCAGCGCCCCGTCCGTCGCGCTCGGCGATGCCAAGAGCCTCAAGGTGGGCCAGAGCGTTTATGCCATCGGCGCGCCCGAGGGTCTGGAACTTACACTGAGCGCAGGTTTGATTTCGGCGCTGCGTTCTGTGGCGGGGCTGCGCTACATCCAGACCACGGCTTCCATTTCACCCGGCTCCTCAGGCGGCGGCTTGTTTGATGACCAGGGCCGACTTATCGGCATTACCACGTTTTACGTGAGCGAGGGACAAAACCTCAACTTCGCCCTGCCGGCAGATTGGATTTCCGGTTTGCCGGAACGCGCGGAAACTGAAGCCAAAGCCGCCAGGACCGCATCGCAGACCGAAGATGAGTGGCTTCTACGGGCGGCTGCACTCGAGACGAAATCCGATTGGGAGGGGCTCATGAAGGCTTCGCAGCGTTGGACAAAAAGCGAGCCAAAGAGTGCTCTGGCTTGGATAGCACTGGGCGAGGCCTATGGCAACCTTCAACAATATGATGAGGCCGTCGGGGCACACGAGCAAGCAGTCCACCTCGATCCTCAGAACTCCACGGCTTGGTGGATCTTGGGAGTCGATTACAGTAACCTCGAGGAATACGACAAGGCCTCGGAGGCGGAACAGAAAGCGGTGCGTCTTAACCCCCAATATGGTGCCGCCTGGAAGAGCCTGGGAACTGACTACAGGGAACTGGAGCAATACGACAAGGCCCTCGAGGCAGACCAAAAGGCGGTGCAATCAGACTTAAAGGATGCCGTTGCCTGGTACGATTTGGGGATCGACTACACGGACCTGCAGCAGGTCGACAAGGCCCTCGAAGCCGATCAAGAGGCCGTGCGCCTCGGCCCCAACAATGCGGAGGCATGGTCTTATCTGGGGCTCGACTACAGCGACCTCAATCAGTATGACAAAGCGGTGAAAGCAGAGCAGGAAGCGGTCCGCCTTGACCCCAAGGATGCCGAGGCATGGACCTATCTGGGGAATGCCTACAGGCGATTCCAGCAACACGATAAAGCGCTAGAAGCGGACCAGGAGGCGGTGCGCTTGGATCCGAAAAATCCTGACGATTGGATGGCTCTCGGAGCCGACTACTATCATCTCCAGCGATACGATAAAGCCGTACAAGCGGAGACGGAAGCGGTGCGATTGGAGCCGAAGAGCGCGCGCACGTGGATGAGCCTTGGCCTCGCCTACTGTGGAGTAGGCAGTCGGGATAAAATAATCGAGGTCTACGAGCAGCTCCGCGAACTCGACGCGGACAAGACGAAAAAACTCTTCGATACCTGCATCGTGCCATGAACGTGCTGACCCGTGGGCGTAGAAAGCAACCCCACGCCATCAGTCGAGAAGAGGCCGTATAGTGATGAGTGAATCCGCCTTGGTTTTTAGCCATCTCATTAGCGCCCAGGAAGTGGTGGGCTCATACGCAGCGTTCCTGCATGAGCGCTACCCTGGCCATTACCCACTTTTCCAGAGAAGACGTACCGCCAATCCCGAAGCCGCGAGTGCAGAAGCACGCATGTTTTCATGGCTACGCTCCGACGGCTTATCTCCTGAAGTGGCAGAGCATCCCGGCCGCGGTGGCATGGATTTCAGGTGTCGGCCTCCGCACCTCCCTGAGTTCATGCTGGAAGTGACCAGTCTGGAGGACGAGGCAGTTGCCGGACAGTCAAGCTGGCGGGACACCGGCGGTTTCTTTGGCCTGATCACACCTAAGTTGCGGAGCACCGTAAGCGGCAAGGTAGACCAGCTTAAAGACTATTCTATGCCGCGTGTTTTGGCTATCACATCCTCTCACCTTGGCGCGCGCGCCCTGTTCGATCACCTGGGCGCCCAAGCCCTGCTCATATCTGGTCTCACATACTCTATGCCGTTAGGCCAGGCCGGGCCGGTCACTTGGGTGACCGACCTTAAGAACTCGGTGTTCTTCAAGCCAGGTGAAAAGGGCGCGATCGTTGCCTGCCGGCGGAGTGTTTCGGCGCTCCTGCTTGTTTCGATGTGGTCGAATCCTATCGAGATAGTGGGCCTTCTCCACCCGGATCCTGTCCACCATTTGGACATTAGGACATTTCCGGGCCTGCCCTTCGTTCGCATGCGCCAATGGCCCGTGGTGGGCAGGATTATCTCAACCGAGTGGACCGGTGCCGACCCGAAGCAGGTTTACAACTCACTCGTAGAATTTACGGACGAAGAGCTAGACGACACTCGGTAACGGCCAGCGGATAGCCATGGTGTCGCCGCGGCGACCTGCTCTGACCGCCGGCTTTTCACCGGGCATAAGACCCACGGTCAGTGGAAAGACGAATGGACCGTGGCTCCTTCGGGGTCATCGTATTCGTGGCACGGGCATCCTGCCCGTGCCCACTTCTTCTATTTTAGCGCCACCTTTGCGCGCAGCGCCTCATCGGGCCGGCCGGATCGGGTTTTTTTAAACCCCACCGCCGCGCCGACAAAGGCCTTGAACAACGGATGCGGATCGAGCGGCCGCGACTTAAACTCCGGGTGGAACTGGCAGCCCAGGAACCACGGGTGATTGCGAATCTCGACAATCTCGACGTAGGTGCCGTCGGGCGTCGCGCCCGTGATGTCGAGGCCATTCGCCACCAACACCTCTTCGTACTCGCGGTTGAACTCGTAACGATGCCGGTGGCGCTCTGAAATCTCGAGCGTGCCGTAGGCCTGATGGGCGAAGGAGCCGGGCTTGAGTCGCGCCGTCCATGCTCCGAGGCGCATGGTGCCGCCAAGCTCATCCACGCCGCGCAACTCGCGCAGCTTGTAGATGACGCGGTGAGCGGTCGAGGGATCAAACTCTGAGCTGTCCGCCCCCGCCAGGCCCGCGACGTTTCGCGCGTACTCGATCACCGCGCACTGCATGCCGAGGCAAATGCCGAAATACGGCACCTGGCGCGTGCGGGCGTATTCGATCGCCCGCAGCATGCCGGGAATGCCGCGCTTGCCGAACCCGCCGGGCACCAGAATGGCGTCGAGACCGGCGAGCTGATCCTGCCAGTGCTCACCCTCCAGTCCTTCGGCTTCAATCCACACCAAATTCACTTTCACGTTGTTGGCAATGCCGCCGTGCACCAGCGCCTCGTTCAGGCTCTTGTAGGAATCCTGGTACTCCACGTACTTTCCCACCATCCCGATCGAAACCTCGCCAGCCGGATGCTTCACGCGCTCGACGAGTTCCGCCCAGGCCTGCATGTTCCGCTCTGGAGTTTCGAGCTTCAGGCAGCGCAGAATCTGCGTGTCCAAGCCTTCCCTCCCGAGCACCAGCGGCACTTCGTAAATGCTCTCCACGTCCTTGGCGGTAATCACCGCCTCCTCGGGCACGCTGCAGAAAAGGGCAATCTTGCTCTTGAGATCGGATGAAAGATACCGGTCGGTGCGGCAAAGCAATATGTCGGGCTGGATGCCGATCTCGCGGAGCTCGCGGACGGAATGCTGCGTCGGCTTGGTTTTGAGCTCGCCCGAGGCGCCGATAAAGGGCACCAGCGTCAGGTGGACAAAGACGGCGTTTTCGCGCCCCTGCTCCTGCCGCATCTGGCGGATGGCTTCGAGAAACGGCAGCGATTCGATGTCGCCCACCGTGCCGCCCACTTCCACGATCACCACGTCGACGTCGCTCGCCACCTTGCGGATGGCGTCCTTGATTTCGTTGGTCACGTGGGGGATCACCTGGACGGTCTTACCTAGATAGTCGCCTCTGCGTTCCTTGCTGATGATGCTCTCATAGATGCGCCCGGCCGTGCAGTTGTTGTCGCGCGACATCCGCGCGTGCGTGTAGCGCTCGTAGTGCCCGAGGTCGAGATCGGTTTCGGCGCCGTCGTCGGTGACGAACACCTCGCCGTGCTGGAACGGGCTCATCGTGCCGGGATCGACGTTCAGGTAGGGATCGAACTTGAGAATGGTCACCTTCAGGCCGCGCGCCTCGAGCAGGCATCCGATGGACGCCGAGGCCAGGCCTTTGCCGAGCGAGCTCACCACGCCGCCGGTCACAAAAATGTATTTGGCACCCATACGCCCCCTTGAAATGAGTTGTCGGATTGAGAAATTCGCCGCACAGGCCCATCGCCCAGCGCGTTCGCCCGCCGTTGGCGCGACGCGCGATTGCTTGCGTTGTACCGAAGTGCTGCAACTCGGAAGGATTCGGTACGGACGATTGTCTCTTATCGCGACGGGCGTTGTCAACGGGAAACGGAAAACGGTAGTGACTCACTTTGATGTTTACAGACACTCTTCACCGCCGTCATCCCCGCGAAAGCGGGGATCCATGTCGCGACAAACTGAGCGTGCACTGCGCCTTGCGCAATGGATTCCCGCTTTCGCGGGAATGACAGTAAGGGAA
>DASYXW010000041.1:0-2478 GCA_035934405.1 Terriglobia bacterium | reverse complement strand
CGCCGGCCCGCAAGGAGTGTCAAGGTGCTGCCACTCGAATTGTGATCCGCACTGGTGATACCTACACTTGGTACTAACTTTCGCAGAATCTGGTGTAAAATAGCTGTAATTGACTGACAACAAGGCGCATAACTCAATTGGCTTCGATTGGCTTCGTTCGCTGTAGGTTCGGGAGTTGAAAGGATGCCGGTCGAAGCTGAGGGAGGCAGGTCATTTCCTTGCCGGAGTCAAATCATATGACCGATTGGGGAGTTTGTCAAGTAGTAAATTTTAGGATGGGTATCGCCCTAACGTCATGACTGAGTTCGGGTATCCCGCTGCGTGTCGACCGGGTGGCCGGCGTAATCACTTCCGGTATTGCTCATCACTGACCTGTTCCATCCAGTCGACAACCTTCCCGTCAAGCTCTTCCTGAATGGCGATGTGCGTCATGGCTGTGGTGGGGGTAGCCCCATGCCAGTGCTTCTCGCCGGGCGAGAACCAGACCACATCACCGGGCCGGATCTCCTCGATAGGTCCCCCTTCGCGCTGACCCCAACCGCAGCCAGCCGTGACGATGAGAGTCTGGCCGAGCGGATGCGTGTGCCATGCAGTCCGCGCGGCGGGCTCGAAGGTTACGCTGGCGCCTTGAACAAGTGCCGGACCGGGCGCCCGAAAAAGCGGATCGATCCGTACGGCGCCAGTGAACCACTCTGACGGTCCCTTGACAGAGGGCTGCGAGCCAATTCTTTTGATTTCCATTTACTCTCCCTCAGTTCAACTGGCTCAGGATGACAGGCCCTGGCGCGGGCGGGCGGCCTCACAGCGCGTCTTGAATCAGTTTGACCGCCGCCTGAGGGTCAGCCACCTCAACCACCAGTTCGTCGTAGCGCTCATCGCGCAGCACAATCACAACGGTGTTGGAGGGATTGTGCACGTCCCAGAAGACGCGCTTGCCGTGCTGATAGAACGTCCCCGCCGTGATCACTCCGGGCAGGTTGGTGCCGGGCAATCGAATACCGTGCCACCAACCGTGCGCGACGGCCGGGTCAGCCCGGACACCGGCGACGTGGGCCAGCGGGATTTCCAGGCTGCCCTTGAAGGCCCAGAGCTTGTCAGCGCCGCGAACATGCAACGTCAGATTGCCTTCCACGATGGATAGGTCGACCATTGGATTGCTCCTGTCAGACTTGCAAGACGCCGCGCGGCCCGCGCCGGTCCACCGTAGCGCTTGCTTACCAAATCGTGCTCAGCGCTTTCGACCGGCGGATGTCACGATCGGCCGTCAGGAGAGCCAGTCCTTCGACGAGCGCCGTCGCTCCGATGATCCGATCCGCCGGGTCTTGGGGATACGTCGCCGGCAGTCCCATGGCTCGCGCACAGGCGCGGCCGCTGGTCGGCAGCACCACGAATCGGGCCTCGACTTCCCGCAGGAAGGATTCGAGGCTGAGGTCAAGGCGGATGCGGCCCTTGCTCGCCATGGCCGCCAGCTCCAGAAGGGTGATATCGCAGATGGCCAGGCCGTCTCCGTTGCGGCGCGCATCGTCGATCGCCGCCCTTGCTTTCCTCGAGAGCCGGCCGGGACTGAAAGCCAGCCAGACCACAACATGAGCGTCGGCAAGAATCACTTGAGATCGCCCCACTCTTCGGTGGAAAGGGCGGGCGCAACCACATCGCCGGTAACGGCGCCCTGACCGGCGAGGAAACCGAAGATGTCGTCCGCATCTGCATTGAAGGGGACCAGGGTTGCCACCGGCTTGCCGTGCTTGGTGATCAGGACGGCCTCCCGCTTGGCCTGAACCTCGTCCATGACGGCCAGGCATTTCGTCTTGAAGGAACCCGCTGCCATCTTCCTCATCTCGAACTCCTGAGCAGGCTATGGTCATTATACCGTGGTCATAGCGTTCGCCGTCGGGTAGTGAAGACGGTTCTCACGTCGTAGTACATTTCGTTGGCGAGGCTGGCGCCGCATTCATTGTTCTTCATGGATGCGGCCCGGGGGAGCCCCAGCCAGTCGGCGCGCGCGGAGGGACAACAGAAGCGAGTATAATTGGGCGTCAGACGAGGAGGCGCTTTGCGCGCAGACCTGGAGAAGAAAGGTCTGATGCTATGAAGGGGGCGGCTGGATTCGAGTAGGATTGGGTTGTTGGAAAACTCAATCTGAATCGAAAGGAGCACCCCCTGAAATGTTATACCTCGGAGTAGATGTTCATAAGAAGAATTGTTGGGTGACCGTCCTGGACGAGGACGGTCACGAGCTGGAGCAGCGGAAGGTGAGCATGGAGCGAGCCGGGCTGCTCGAGTACTTCGGCAAGGTCACTCCGCCGGCGAAGCTGGCGGTGGAAGCGACGTTCAACGGGTACTACTTTCTGAACGTGATCGAGCCGCTGGGGTTCGAGGTGCACCTGGTGCATCCGCAGAAGACGAAGGCGATCGCCAGCGCCCGGATCAAGCATGACAAGCTGGACTCGCGGATCCTGGCGCAGTTGCTGCGGGCGG
>DASYXW010000006.1:0-8738 GCA_035934405.1 Terriglobia bacterium | reverse complement strand
CCAGGCCGTGCTCCGCAAAACGGGTGCGCCACAAGGTCACGGTCTTGCGATTGGTTCCCAATTGCTTGGCGATGGCACTCTCCGGGTCGCCTTCGGCCGCCGCCAACACGATGCGGCAGCGCAGCGCCACCTGTTGGGGGGGTCCCTGCGCGCTCAACTACTGCCGAATTTGCTGTTGCTGGCTGGGACTCATCATCAGTGCGGGACGTTTTCGGGACATGCCCAAGCATAGACCGAACTTTCGTCTATTGTCCAGCTATTTGTTGGGCATTACACTAGGCTCTTACCGCCTTCACGAAGCCGTGGAGCATCCGGCTGACGTGGTCGGCGCGCGCTGCCAAGTCGCCGTAATCAACTTTGTAACCGAGGTCGCGGCACAAAATGAAGTAGTAGCGCAACTCTTCGAGAGAAGCCGCGGTGATGTTGTAGAAGTGCGCCTTGTCCGACTGGCCGCGCCGCTTGAATCCCTCAGCGATATTGGCGGGGACGGAGACAGCAGCTCTCCGCATTTGAGAAATCAGGCCGTCTACCGTATACCGTCTACCGTATGCTGCTTTTCCCGTCTACCGTCTACCGCCTACCGCTATCCCTCCTTGCTCCTCGCGAGCGCCGCCATCTCGTCGAGCAACGTCTTCACCTGCGCGGCGGACGGAGCTTCGGCGTACAACCGCAGCAGATTTTCCGTGCCTGACGGCCTGACGAGCAGCCAGGCGGAATCACCGAAGAGCAATTTCAAGCCGTCCAGGTCGGCGCGATCAGTGATGTCCATGCCGGCCACACGCCGAAACTTGTGGTGCCGGAGATGGCTGAGGAGCCGCAGCATGGTGGGGCGATCGATCTCCATATCAACGCGACCGTAATGATGCGGGCCGAATTCCCGCTCGAGTTCTTGGACCATCTCGCCGAGCGTTTGATTCCTCTCCGCCATCACCTGGGCGAGCAGCAGGGAGTTCAGAATACCGTCGCGCTCGGGGGTATCGCCCCGCGTCCCGATGCCGCCGCTTTCCTCTCCGCCAACCAGAACGTCGCGGGTGAGCATCAGCTCGCAAATATATTTGAACCCGATGGGCGTGACGTGAAGCGGCAGCGAGTATTTCGCCGCCAGCTTATCCACCATCTGCGTGGTTGAAAACGTCTTCACCACTTCGCCGCGCTGGCCGAGGTCTCCCGCCAGGTGCATGAGTAGAATGGAAAAAATCTTGTGGGAGTCAATGAACGCGCCGCCGGAATTGATGGCGCCCAAGCGGTCGGCGTCGCCGTCGGTCGCGAGGCCCGCCACGAAATCACCGCTGAGCACGGCACGGCGCAGGTCGGCGACGTGCGGCTCAATGGGTTCGGGATTGAGTCCGGGGAACAAGGGGTTCCGTCGAGAGTGAATTTCGTGGTAGGGAATGCCGACTTCATCGAAAAGGCCGGTGATCACGCCGCGTCCGGCGCCATACATGGGATCGATGACGAAGCGGTGTCCCCAGGCGCGAATGAGGTCGAGGTTGACTCTCGCCTTCAATCGCTCGCTGTAGGGCCCGACGAGATCCGCTACCGCGACTTCGCCGGCCTTCTTCGCCACCGATTTCCGCCTGGCGCGGTCCCGCCGGTCAAGATGATCTGCGACGCGCCGCATCATGGTGGGAGACGCGGAGCCGCCGTAAGAGGCTTTGAACTTGAGACCGTTCCAACGGAATGGATTGTGGCTGGCGGTGACCATAATGGCGCCGGAGGCGCGGCGCGCGACCACCGTGTAGCTGACCGCGGGCGTGGGTGTCGGGCGGTCGGCCAAAGCGACGGGAATTCCCACCGCCGCCACCGTCTCGGCGGCCACGCGGGCCGCATCGGCGGAGAGGAATCGCGTGTCGTAGCCGACAATGAACTGGTGCGGCGGCGGCGTTTCCTCCCGAACGTATTGCGCGATGGCGGCCGCGACGCGGCGCACATTGGCGAAGGTGAAGTCATCGCCGATGATGCCGCGCCAGCCGTCGGTTCCGAAAGTGATTTTGTCCATCGAACAGTTTTTCAGTTTCTCAGTTGGTCAATCTTTCAGTCTGTCAGCCGAGGGTGGCGTAGCCAAGCACCTGCTGCTTCTTATTGTAAGCAAAAACAGATCCTTCGCTTCGCTCAGGATGACATGGCTGCGAGGCTTTTTCGCCAGCTTGTTAGTCTAGGGCCCCGCGCTACAGCAAGTCACTCCTGCCTTGCTGGTCTAATTCCTGAACCGCTTTGCCCACTTCTTGCGATTTGTCGCGGGCGCAAACGAGCAAGGCGTCTTCGGTCTCAACAATCACCAGATCCTCGACGCCTACCGCGACGACAAATTTCCTGTGCGCGACAATCATGTTCCGGCGAGCGTCCAGACAAAGGCTGCGCGCGGGCCGCACGTTACCCTTGCCGTTCTTGGGGCTCAAGTCGTAAACCACCGACCAGCTTCCGACGTCGCTCCAGCCGATGTCGGCAGCGAGAGCATAAACTCCGCTGCGCATCTTCTGCATGAGCGCGTAGTCGATGGAGATTTTTTCGAGGCGCGGGTAGAGCTTGCGCAGGGTCGCCGGGGACGTTGCACATCCGGCCCGGGCGATCCGCTCCAGACCTCGCGCCATCTTCGGCTGGTAGCGCCGCAGGTTGCCGAGCAGGGTCGAGGCTCGCCAGATGAACATGCCGCCGTTCCAGAGGTAGTTGCCGGAGGCCAGGTAACGCGCAGCGGCCCTTGCTTTCGGCTTCTCAATAAACTTCGCCACGCGATAGACCTCGGAACCATCCAAGCGCCTTTTGATCTTACCCAGACGCACGTAGCCATATCCGGTGTTCGCTTCGGTCGGCTTCAATCCCACGATCACCGAGTGGCCCTCAACAGACGCGACCTTACAACCAGCGCGCAATACCTTGAGGAACCGGGCTGGCTTGCGAATGATGTGGTCCGAAGGCAGGGCCAGCATGATGCCGTCGGGATCGCGCCGCAGGATTTCATGCGCGGCGAGCGCGAGGCTGGGCGCGGTGTTGCGCGCGGCGGGCTCGGCGACGATTTGGCGCCGGGGCACCTCCGGCAGCGAGCGACGGATGGCGTCGCGCAGGAGTTCGTTGGTGAACACGTAGGTTCGCTCCGGCGGGACGAGGGGGCGGATGCGCGCCGCCGTCTGTGCGAGCAGCGTGCCCTTTCCAAACAGTTCCAGCAACTGCTTGGGACGCTGGCGGCGGCTCAACGGCCAGAAGCGCGTACCGCTTCCGCCCGCCATGATGACGGCGTAGACATGTTCGAGGCTGGTGTCGCGGCGCGCGGGAGGTTTGGGCATGGTGGCGTCGTTCGCTCCAGGTTAGGCGAAAACAACCTGGCGAATGTCCTCCGGCTTCACGCCTCGCTTCGTGAGGGGCGCGCGAAAATCCCGATTGAGGTCGGGCACGTAGAACCGCAGCAGGCGCGACCGCGTCTTGGGCTGAGGCACGAGCCGGTATCTGCCGATGTGGGGCGGAATCAGCCAGGTCTCGCCCGGGCGATACCCCAGCCAGCCGGCCGCCGTTTCCATCCGTCCCTCTCCGGAGAGCACCGAAAATACTTCAACGCGCTCCGGCGACCCTTGAAGTGACGCGAGCTTCCTCAAGTTCCACTCCTCCACCGCAAAGAACGGGCAGGCCACGAGGTAACGGCGCGAGCCGAACGGTTCTGGAAACTCCAGAAGCGGCAGGTTGCGGCGCGGCGGTAGTTCTGGCCGCGTGACCGCCAGGCCCTTGTCGAGATGAAGCGGGCGCGCCTTGCCGTCGAGGCCGAGCCGGCCGTAGTCGTCGAGGCGATAGGTCAGGTCGGAGTTCTGTTCCGCCTCGAAGAGAATGAGGCCCGGTCCCAGCGCGTGGACCGTTCCGGGCGCCACAAAAATCGCCTCACCGGGATCGGGTCGAAAGCGGTTGAGCAATTCACGCGACTTCGCCTTCTCACACGCCGCGCGAAGCGCCGGCCGGTCCGTGCCCGCCTTCAATCCGAGGGCGCAGACGGCTTTGTCATCTCGCTCGATGATATGCCACATCTCACACTTGCCCAGGTTGCCGGGGTCGAATTGACGCGCCTGGTCGTCGTTCGGGTGAACCTGCACCGAAAGCCAGTCGCTGGTGTAGAGATACTTGGCGAGAATCGGAAAGCGCTCGCCGGTCCACGAGGCGCCGTGTAATTCGGAGCCGTACTCGCGCGACGCCTCGGCCAGCGTTAGGCCGGCGACGGGGCCGGTTCGGAACTCCGCCGAATCGCCGGTGAGCCAGACTTCGCCAATCTTTGCGCCGCTCACCGCGCTTCCCTCGGTCGCCCGGCGCTTCTTGGCCACGACGGCGGAGGTCTTCGGCGCGCCCTTCGCCGCCCGGGGCGAGCTTCCAAAGAGTGGAGCAAGGTCCGCGCGGCCCCAGGGCTTGGGCTTGAAAACGGGAGACAGTTGGAGCGGGAGATCAAGCTTCGGCATAGGCTGGCCGGGCGCCACTGAAAAATTGTCTCAGCCGCCGCAGTCCTTCTTCGATCTGGTCGGTCGAGGCGGCGTAGGAAATGCGCACGTGCTCGAGCGTCCCGAAAGCGGGGCCGGGGACCACCGCCACGTGGGTTTCCTCCAGCAACCTTTCGGCGAGAGGGGTGGTGTCTTGAAGGCCGCGCGCTTCGAGGTGCGCGCTGACGTTGGGGTAAACATAAAACGCGCCCTGCGGCACCGTGCAGCTAACTCCCGGGATGGCGCGCAGCCCCTCGACGATCCGGTTGCGGCGCCGCTCGTACTCGGCCAGCATCACACCGACGGAGTCCTGGGGCCCGCCGAGCGCCTCGACGGCCGCCTTCTGCACGAACGAGGTGACGTTCGAAGTCGAGTGGCTCTGCAACTTCACCATGTTGGAGATGAGCGCGGGTGAGGCGAGCGCGTAGCCTACGCGCCCGCCGGTCATGGCGTAGGTCTTCGAAAGCGAGCCCACCACGATCAGGTTCTCCCGGTTGCCCGACGCTCCCAGTGAAAACGGCCGCGCGCCATCGTATAGGAAGTGGACGTAACACTCGTCCGACAAGAGCAACACTTGCCGGCGCGCGGCAAGCGCCAGCAGTGCTTGCATTTCTTCGGGCGGCACGACGGCGCCGGTCGGGTTGGAAGGCGAATTGATGATGACCAGCTTGGTTCGGGGAGTCATCAACTTCTCCACCGCTTCGGCGCGAACGGCAAAGTTCTCGCTCTCGCGGGTTTCGAGCGGCACGGGCTTTCCGCCGGCGTACTGGATGATGTCGAAGAAGGACGTCCAGTAAGGAACCGGAAGAATAACCTCGTCCCCGTGGTTCACCGTGGCGGCGATGGCCTCGAAAATGGCCTGCTTGCCGCCGACGGTGGCCAGGCATTCTTCCGGCGCGTAGGCAGATCCAAAGTCGCGCGCGTGGCGTTCGACGATCGCCTGCTTCAACTCGCGCGTGCCCCCGGTGGGAGTGTACTTGGTGAAGTTCTGTGCCAACGCTTCCACGGCGGCGCGTTTGATGTTCTCGGGCGTGGGAAAATCTGGCTCGCCGGCGCCGAAATCCACCACGCTCACACCGCTCGCCTTGAGCTGGTCCGCCTTCGCAACCACGGCGGCGGTGGAGGAAACGGCGATCCGCGAAATGCGTTCGGAGAATTGCATGGCTCACTCACCCGCGGCGCGCGCCAGCTTCTCTTGCAGCCGCTCCTCGACCAGCGGCGGAACGAGGTCCTTCACCGAGCCGCCATGCTGAAAAACTTCCTTCACCAGACGTGAGCTGAGGTAGGTGTAAGACAGTTTGGGCATGAGGAAGACCGTTTCCAGGTTCGGCTGCAGCTTGCGGTTCATCAGCGCCATCTGCAACTCGTATTCGTAATCGGAAAATGCCCGGATGCCGCGCAGGATAGCCCGCGCCTTTTTCTCGGTCGCGTAATCGACCAGGAGGCCGCTGAAGGTATCGATGGAGACGCTCTGCATGCCGTGGGTTGTCTCACGAAGCATTTCGACGCGTTCCTCAACGGTGAAGAGCGGCGACTTTTCAAGATTGGTCAGCACTGCCACCACCAGCCGGTCAAAGATGCGCGTGCCGCGGTCAATGATGTCCAGGTGACCGTTGGTAATCGGATCAAACGATCCGGGATAGATGGCTAGAATCTCAGACATGGCCAGCAAGACTGAACCGGGCTCGTTCGCAACATCGCAGCGCACCGGCTCTCGTTGGGTCTTCGAGCGCTCAGGCTTTCAGACGGCTATTCTAGCTTTCGGCTGCAAACTCTGTAAACGACATTCTGGCGTGACTGCCGGCGTGCCGGGACAGGGAGTGAAGATGAGCTGCCTTGCAACCGCCTCCGGCATCGGTTGTAATACCCGTGATGGACGCGAAACGGCAGGAAGCAACGGAAATCGTCCAGCGTCTGCGCGCTGCCGGATTCCAGGCATATCTCGTGGGTGGCTGTGTACGCGACCTGGTGATGGGACGCGAGCCGAAGGACTACGACGTGGCTACGGACGCTACGCCCGCCGAGGTGGTTCGCCTGTACCCGATGAGCCTGACCGTGGGCGCGCAGTTCGGCGTGGTGATCGTCCCGGGTGGGGCAGGGAACTGCGAGGTGGCCACGTTCCGCTCCGACGGGCGCTACTCGGACGGGCGCCACCCGCTGGAAGTCCGTTACGCCGAGACGCCGCAGGAGGATGTGCGGCGGCGCGACTTCACCATCAACGGTCTGCTGTATGACCCGGCGGAAGACCGCGTTCTTGACTATGTGGGCGGGCAGGCGGACATCCGGGCGCGGCGCATCCGGACCATTGGCGATCCGTTCGAGCGGTTCAGCGAAGACCATCTGCGAATGTTGCGGGCCGTGCGCTTCGCGGCGCGCTTCGGCTTCGCGCTCGATCCAGGCACGCTTCGCGCCGTTCAAGATCTCGCGGGACGCATTCACGCCGTGAGCGCGGAGCGAATCCGCGACGAAATCCTGAAGATGCTCACCCAGGGTCAGGCGCGGCGTGGCTTCGAGCTGCTGGATGAGTCGGGACTGCTGCGCGAGGTCCTGCCCGAGGTGAAAGCCTTTCAAGGCGTGGAGCAACCGCCGGAATTCCATCCCGAGGGCGACGTGTGGATTCACACCCTGATGATGCTCGAGGGGCTGCGCGCGCCGAGTGCCACGCTCGCTCTCGGCGTGCTGCTGCACGATGTGGGGAAACCGCTCACCTTTGCCATCAAGGAGCGCATCCGCTTCGACGGCCACGTGGAGATCGGCGTCAAGATGGCGGAGAGCATCTGTAACCGCTTACGCCTTTCGTCGCACGAGACCGAGCGGGTGGCGGAACTGGTGAGGCATCACATGCGCTTCAAGGATTTTCCCCAGATGCGCCGCTCCACCCAATTACGCTTTTTGCGGCTCGATGGCTTCGACGAGCATCTGGAACTGCACCGCCTCGACTGCCTGGCCAGCCACGGCGACCTCTCGAACTACGAGACGGCGCGCCGCCTGCTCGCCGAAACGCCTCCCGAGGAGATCAAGCCGGCGCGCCTCCTCAGCGGCCGTGACTTGATTGATCTCGGGTACGCGCCGGGACCGGCCTTCAAGCAGATTCTGCAATCCATCGAAGACGCTCAACTCGACGGCAGTATTCACAGCCGCGAGGAAGCGCTACAGAAGGTCGCGGAACGATTCCCGAAACCGTCGCCGGCAGACCCCGCAGGGCGCTGGAAGCTGTCTTGAAGGCCGACTCGGAGCAGCAGATGGAACAGTACCTGGGTCTGAAGTGGCATGAGCGCCCGGGCGAAATTTGACCTTGACAAGCCGCCGTCACCGCTGTATACTAATATGTCATCTACTGATGAGATAAATCGTATTTGTAGCCAAGCCACAAGCTTTGCCCATGGGCGCTTTGGGACACCCCAGGCGGGGAGAAAGCCCAAGGTAAACGGTGGCTAGATTCGTCCCAGGGAAACCTTGCGACCGGGAGCCGGAATGCCGTTTGGAACGAGCGAGTTAGACGCCACGTCCCCCTTGATGCTCAGTGCTCATCCCTACCGGAGCGGATGTAGCGTTGCGATGCGCGGGCGGGAAGCTTGGACGCTCGAAGCCGTAATGTTGTTTGCAATCATGAGGATGCTGGATTGCATCTCAAGCTCCAAGAATCGGTCTCTCAAAGCCGGAATGTGCTTAAGAATCAGCTGGACGGGGGGAGTATATCTCCCAAGCCCGCCCTCTCTATTGCAGAATGGGGCGGCCCGCTCCCCAGCGCGACTTGCCCGAGTTGCTCACCTTCTTCGATTCCCGCGACATCTCTGGCGCCGATTGCGCACCACCAACGTTATCGAGCCCTGCTCCGTCGAGGTGCGCCGCCGCACGCGACCCATGGTCTGCTTTACCCATGTGGCCAGCGTCGGCCGGATCATCTATGCCATCTTTAGCCGCTTCAACGAAGACTTGACGTCACCCTTGCACGACAACAGGTAGTGGGTCAGTTTGCTGTAGCGGCGATCTATGATCGCCGTAAGTTCATGCAACGAAAGAGCGGCGAGCGCAGCTCGCCGCTACAGTAGTTCAAACTGACCCACCACCCGCCGAATTATCTACTTGACAAGTCTCCTGAACGGTGATAATCTATCGCTTATCACTAAACATGGGAACTGCGCCTGCCCCCCCCCCCGTTTCAGACGGGGTCACGTTCTTGGAGCGTTTGAATGATGGCTCGGATGGCCGAAATCTCTCAAGCCGGCGAACCCGTCGTACTCGGCGCAGACCTCGGCACGCACCCCCGACGGGCCGGTCAATCCAGCC
>DASYXW010000003.1:0-105337 GCA_035934405.1 Terriglobia bacterium | reverse complement strand
GGCAGCAGCAGCCGCCGGGGCGAACGCCAACGCGGCGGGATGTGCGTTGAACAACTTCAACAACGACATCGCGGGGTTCGGGACGTTTCCGAGTCCGTACACACCGCCGGCGGGCTTCACCTGCCCGTAGTTGAGGGTGGGTCGGGCAGAGGATGAAAGCGCGCGACCGGTCAAAAGCTGACTACCAGGCCCGGTTGAGCGCGATCGCGGGCACTCCAAGTGTTGTTTGGGTAAGGCAGGGGGCGAAGTACGACTTCGCCCCCTGTTTTTTTGCCGCGTGGGAACAGATTTGCAGTTGCAGCAGTTCTCAACCCCTAATTCTGTCTCCTTCCGAATCCGGGAGTTAATGGTGGTAATTTCAAAATCTAGAGCAGTTGCTGCCTCGTTGCTATGGTTGATCTCGACGCTGGTGCTGCTGAAGAACGGCGGATGGCTGCATTGGCCATGGCTCAATTACATAATTATAGTGCTCTCAGCGGTTTCGTGTACGCTCTTTACAAGAGAGTTTCTTCACTGGTTCCGCCACCGGCGGTAAGTGGTTGGGAATCCGGATTCAGTCGTCGGAAGAGATCGATCTCAGGATTGAGTCTCCCATCGCCCGCCTGAGCGAGCGTCGTCAATTCTTGCCCGCTCAAGCCCGCGTGTTGTTCCCGTAAGATGCCCGCCGCTACAAACGGGCGCCGAAGCCGTTCGAGCGAACCGCCGGGACTTCCTGGATTCGAGCTCCCCTTGACGTGTAGGCTAGGACTCGTCAGACACCCGCCGGATTTTGGCGCCCACCTTGACGAGCTTCTCTTCAATCCTTTCATAGCCGCGGTCGATGTGGTAGACGCGATCCACCACAGTTTCGCCTTCCGCCGCCAAGCCGGCCAGCACCAGTGAGGCGCTGGCGCGCAGGTCTGAGGCCTGCACGCTGGCGCCGCTCAGACGCTCCCTCCCTCGCACGCGAGCGCGCCGCCCATCGAGTGTGATGTCAGCGCCCATGCGGGAAAGCTCCAGCGCGTGCAGGAAGCGGTTCTCGAAAATCGTTTCGGTAACCATCGCCGACCCCTCGGCCAGCGTCATCAGGGCCATGTATTGCGCTTGCATGTCGGTGGGGAAACCTGGAAACTCCTGCGTGGTCGCGTCCGCGGCGCGCACCCGGCCACAAGTTGAAACCTCCAGGGCGGGCTTCCTTCCCCGGGTCAAGCGGGGTTCGATTCGCACCCCGGCCTCGGCGAGTTTGGCGACCACCGAGGTGAGATGGAGCGGCTCCACATACTCGACCGTGAGGTGTCCGCCGGTGATCGCGGCCGCCACCAGGAAGGTGCCGGCTTCAATGCGGTCGGGGATGACGGAGTGTTCCGCGCCGCCGAGGCGGCTGACGCCGTGAATCACCAGGCGGCTGCTGCCGGCGCCCTCAATCTGCGCGCCCATCCGCCCCAGCAGAGTTGCCAGGTCTTCCACTTCCGGTTCGCGGGCGGCGTTCTCGATCACCGTCTCGCCTTCGGCGAGCGCCGCGGCCATCATCAGATTCTCCGTGCCGGTCACCGACACCGTGTCAAAGTGAAGCGCGGCGCCCTTCAGCCCGTCGGTCCGCGCGTCCACGTACCCATGCTCCATCTGGATCGTGGCGCCGAGCTCGACGAGTGCCTTGAGGTGCAGGTTGATGGGCCGCGCGCCGATGGCGCAGCCGCCGGGCAGTGAGACGCGGGCGTGGCCGAAGCGCGCCACGAGCGGCCCCAGAACCAGCACTGAGGCGCGCATCTGTTTCACCAGCTCATAGGGCGCCACGGGGTTCAGGAGCTTGCGCGCCTGGATCTTCACCGAGTTTCCGTGCTCGTCGTGCTTCACCGACGAGTCCACGCCCAGCTCGTCGAGCAGGCTGCGCATGGTGCCGATGTCGCGGACGCGGGGAACGTTGTGCAGAACGACAGGCTGATCCGTGAGCAGGGCAGCGGCCATCGCCGGCAGGGCGGCGTTCTTCGCGCCGCTGATGGCGACGCGTCCTTCGAGCGGCTTCCCACCTTCGATCAGGAATCTATCCATGGCGTTCGATTTTTTCCGCTTCCCTCAACACAGCCGCGGGGCTGCGGCCGCGAAGCATGCGGTCTGCTTCAGCGCGGCTTACGTTCTTCAGCAGCATTAGCATGGCCACCGGCAGGTTCCCACCGGACTTCCGGAGCGCGTCGGCGGCGCGGCGGGCGCTCGTCCCCGTGGCCTTCACGAGGATGTCACACCCGCGCCTTCGCAGCTTCTGGTTCGTCAAACGCACGTTGATCATCCAGCCCGAAAACACGCGGCCGAGGCGCACCATGGTCGCCGTTGACAGCATGTTCAGCACGAGCTTCTGCGCTGTGCCGGCCTTCATGCGCGTGGAGCCGGCGACAACCTCGGGTCCGGTGGCGGGCGCAATGGTGACGTCAGCGAGATGCTCCATCGGCGAGCCGGTGTTGGAGGTGAGGGCAACGGTCTTCGCGCCGCACCGGTGAGCGTAACGTAGGCCGCCCAGGGCGTAGGGCGTGCGGCCGCTGGCGGAGATGCCGACCAGCAGATCGTGACGGCTGAGTTTGGCGCGCCGCAAATCGCGCGCCGCTTGAGCAGCGTCGTCTTCCGAGACTTCGGCGGGACGGAACATCGCTTGGGGCGCGCCGGCCATCACCGCAAGGACCTGGTTGGTGCCGAAGGTGGGGCCACACTCGGCAGCGTCGAGCACCCCCAGCCGGCCGCTCGTTCCCGCACCCAGATAGATCATTCGTCCGCCCGCCGACAAGGCTGCAACCGCGAGGTCCACGGCGCGCGCGATTTCGGGAATCACCTTGGCGACCGCAGTCGCCACCGTCTGATCCTCCCGATTGATGAGGCGCAGAATGTCGCGAGTGGATTCGCGGTCGAGCGACGCGGAGGCCGGGTTGTCCTGTTCGGTGACACGCTCGCGCTGGCTCGGTTTCTTCATAAGGGTAAGCCACCTGGCTAGCCTAGTGTGAGGATGTGTAGCGCCGCCCTCCCGGCGGCATCTGCCGGCAGGATGCCGGCGCTACGGCTACACTCGCTAGGTCTTGCCCGAAAATGCCTCCCATCCACGGCGCGAGAAATCCCAGTAGATCAGGTAGCCGGACAGCGCCGAAATGGCGAGGAAGAGAACGCCCAGGGCCGGCGCGCCAAGGACGATCTTACCGATGCCGAACATCGCCATGTAGACCATCAGGCAGCCGAGCAGCCAGTCCACGATGTTGTTCCATCCTTCATGCACCACCGGAACGTCAGGGGCGAGCGCGGCGATAGGCTTCCAACCAGCGTGCGAGGGCCGCACGCGGCGATAGAACTCCAGCAGTTTCGCCTGCGACTCCGGGGCGGTCGAGAAGGTAACCACCAGCCAGGTGACCGTGGTGACGGCGACGGTGAAAAGCAGAGACTTGGCGAAAACCGCTGAGGAATCCCCGGCAAAGCGAATGAGCAGATCGCCGTGGATTTTGAGATTGAGCACCATCGTGGTCGCGCCCGCGGCGGTCATGGCGGAGACTTCCGACCAGGCGTTGATTCGCCACCAGTACCATCGCAATAAATAAACCGCGCCCGTGCCGGCGCCGATGCCGAGCAGAAGCTGCCACGCGCCGCCGACGGTTTCGAGCAGAAGCGATACTGCCGCGCCCACAATCGCCAGCAGTACCGTCGCCATCTTCGACGCTGTGACGTAGTGGTGTTCGCTGCGGCCGGTGACGGCAAAGCGCCGGTAAAAGTCGTTTACCAGATACGATGAGCCCCAATTGAGCTGCGTGGCGATGGTGGACATGTAAGCGGCGCAGAACGCGGCCAGCATCAGGCCGCTCCAGGCGTGGGGAAGATAATCCACCCACACCTTGATATAGCCGATTTCCTTATCCTGGAGCGTGGGATACAAAACCACCGAGGCGAGAGCGGTCACCACCCAAGGCCAGGTGCGCATGCCATACTGCGCGATGTTGAACCAAAGGGTCGCCCACAGAGAATGCTTTTCGTTCTTGGCGGCGAAGATGCGCTGCGCCACGTAGCCGCCGCCACCCGGCTCGGCGCCGGGGTACCAGTTGGCCCACCAGTTCAATCCAATGTAAGCGCAAAAAAGAATGAACGGCATCCACGCCGAGTGCACGTCGGGGATGAAGGAGAGAATCGACCCGCTGCCGCCGTGAGTGGAGCGGCGGGCTTCGTCCACAACGGCCAGCTTGGACATCAGGGCGTGCATGCCGCCGACGGCCTTGACGGCGTAGTAAGCGAGCACGGTGACCATCGTCATCTTCAGAATGAACTGGAAGAAATCCGTCCAAAGGACGCCCCACAGCCCGGAAATGTATGTGTAAAAACCCGTGAACGCGATGATGCCAAAGATGACGACCAGCGCTTCGAGCCGCGTGATGCCGAGAACGACGCCCAGGATCTTCTCCATGGCAAGGTTCACCCAGCCCACGATGAGGCAGTTGATCATGAGGCCGAAGTAGAGAGCGCGAAAACCGCGCAGGAAGGCAGCCGGCTTGCCGCCGTAACGCAGCTCCACCAACTGAACGTCGGTGACGATCTCCGCGCGCCGCCACAGGCGCGCAAAGAGAAACACCGTCATCATGCCGCTCAGGCACAAGCTCCACCAGAACCAGTTTCCGGCGATGCCCTGGTTGGCCACGAAGCCGGTGACGGCCAGCGGAGTATCGGCGGCGAAAGTGGCGGCGACCATCGAAGTTCCGGCCAGCCACCAGCTCACGTTGCGGCCGGACACGAAATAATTGTCCGTGTCGGCCGTGCCCTTCTTGCGGTAATAGAGGCCGATGAGGAGGTTGAACAGGAAGTACGCCCCAACCACCAGCCAATCGACGAACCCGATTTTCATGCCTTGACCTGCCCGCTTGTTCGGTTAAACTCTAGCAGCCGTCTTGGACGACGGGCGGCGCGCGGCATTCATCGAACAAGGCCGCGAGTATAGCAAAAGCAATCGCGAGGGTAAAACACGCGGGTGACGGCGCTGAAATCGAAACTGCAACTCGTAGTGCTTATCTGCGCGCTCTTCGGATCCGCCTTGAGCGCGAGCGCCGCCCGGCCCGCCCCGCAAGCGCCGGCGCGCCGGCCGGCTTCACGTCCCGCCCCGTCGCGAGCAGGTTCAGCAAAACTCGCGGCGATTGCGCCAGTGGTGGAGCAGGCGATCCGCGAGGGCAAGTGTCCCGGGGCGGTGGTGCTCATCGGTCACAACGGCAACGTGGTTTACCGGCGCGCCTTCGGTGACCGTGCCCTTGTGCCCCGCAAGCTGCCGATGACGGTGGACACCATCTTCGATCTGGCCTCGCTTACCAAGGTGTTCGCTACCACTCCAGCGGTGATGCAGTTGTTCCAACAGGGCAAGATTCGGCTGGAAGATCCCGTGTCGGTGTACTGGCCGGAGTTCGGAGCGAACGGCAAAGACGAAATCACAGTGCGCGAACTCATGACGCACTTCTCGGGTCTGCCGCCGGACCTGGAACTGAAGCCCGCATGGTCGGGGTACGACACGGCGATGAAGATGATCGTGGCCGCCAGCCCCATCGTTCCGCCCGGCACCCGCTTCATCTACAGTGACGTCAATTACGAAACCCTGGCCGAACTGGTGCGCCGCATTTCCGGCCAGCCTCTGGACGTCTACTGCGCGGAGCACGTCTTCAAGCCGCTGGGCATGAAGGATACGATGTTCCGGCCCCCGCCGAGTTTGCACGAGCGCATTGCGCCGACCCAATACCAGAACGGCACAACGGGGAAGATGTTGTGGGGCGAGGTCCACGACCCGACGGCTTACAATATGGGCGGCGTGGCCGGTCACGCCGGCCTGTTTTCGACGGCGGACGACATGGCCATCTTCGCGCAGATGCTCCTCGACGGCGGAACCTTCCAGGGCATCCACATTCTGGACCCCGCCACCGTGATTAAGATGACCACGCCGCAGACCCCACTGGGGAACACCGCCGTGCGCGGCTTGGGCTGGGACATTGATTCGCCGTTTGCGTCGAACCGGGGAGAGCTTTTTCCGTTTGGTTCCTTCGGACACTCCGGCTTCACGGGCACTTCGATCTGGATTGACCCGTTCTCCAAGACCTACGTTATCCTGCTGACCAGTGCGGTCCATCCCATCGGTGAGGGCAACGTGATTGCCTTGCGCGCCAAAATCGCGACGATTGCCGCCGCGGCCTTTGCTGCGCGGCCACCGTCGGCCGAGGAGCTGGAGTCGCGCGGCAGCCTCACTTCGTACAACGAGCTGGCGAATAGCTACCGCGTGCCGCCGCTGCGGAGCGGGAAGGTGGAAGCTGGCGTTGACGTTCTCGAGTCGGAAGGGTTCGCGCCGCTCCGTGGCTTGCGAGTCGGCCTCATCACCAATCACAGCGGCCGCGACTCCGCGGGCCGGCGCACGATTGACCTCTTGGCGCATGCACCCGGCGTCAAGCTGGCCGCGATCTTCAGCCCCGAGCACGGACTTTACGGCACCGCCGACGAACGGGTCCCTTCCACGGTCGATTCCGCGACCCGACTGCCCGTTTACAGCCTCTATGGCAAGACGGAGCGGCCGACAGAGCAGGAGCTGGCTGGACTCGATGCGCTCGTGTACGACATCCAGGACGCGGGCGTGCGCTTCTATACCTTCGAGACGACCCTGGGCTACTGCCTGGAGGCGGCGGCAAGCAAAGGCATTCCGCTTTATGTTCTCGACCGGCCCGACCCGATCAACGGGTTCAATGTGGAAGGACCGATGCTCGATTCCAACCTGCTCTCTTTCGTCGGTTACTTTCCTCTGCCGGTCCGTCACGGGATGACGATGGGCGAACTGGCGGAGATGTTCAACGGGGAAAAGAAGCTCGGGGCGCAGCTCCACGTGATTAAGATGCAGGGCTGGCAGCGCACCGATTGGTATGACGAGACAGGCCTCGCCTGGGTTAACCCGTCGCCCAATCTGCGCAACATGATCGAGATGGCGTTGTATCCGGGCGTGGGCATGATTGAGGGAGCGAATCTGAGCGTTGGCCGCGGCACGGACACGCCGTTCGAAGTGCTCGGCGCGCCATGGATGGACTCGAAGAAGCTGGCGGAGTACCTCAACACGCGGAGGATTCAGGGCGTAAGCTTTCTGGCGGTGGACTTCACGCCCCGTGAGAACCGTTTTGCGGGGGAGGTTTGTCATGGCGTCGAAATCAACCTGCTCGACCGCGCGGCGCTCGAAGCGCCAGAGCTGGGTGTGGAGCTCGCCTCCGCACTCCACAAGCTTTTCCCCAAGGATTTCGAAATCGAGAAGACCTTGCCGCTCGTGGGCTCGCGAGCTGTCCTTGATGCCATCGAGGGCGGCCGGGACCCGCGCCGAATCGCCTACGATTGGGAGCAGGATCAGCTTGAGCCCTTCCGCAAGGTACGGGCGAAGTACCTGCTCTACCCGTGAGCCAGGATCAGCACCGGAGGTGGGGATGATGGCAGTAAGCTTTGCACGCGATATTCGGCCGCTGTTCCGCGATACGCCGGACGTGGATTCGATGAAGGAGTACGGACTCGATCTCTCTTCTTATAACGACGTCAAGGCGCACGCGGCGGAAATCTACGGGACGCTGGAAGACGGCAGCATGCCCTGCGACGGGCCCTGGGCGGAGGAGCATGTGGCGCTGTTCAAGCGCTGGATGGACGAGGGGCTGCATCCATGAACGGGTGAGCGCATGACACTGCCTCACGGCCGGACTTCGACCGCCTTGTATTACCTCAACATGCGCGCTAGTATTCTTGGGCCAGCGCGAGCGCATGACCTTACCGGAGCAGGGGAGAAGCAGGAGATGAAGCGAAGCCAGTGGATGTGGAGGGCGAGCGCCGCAACGTTTGCGGCGGCGATGGCCGCAGTGATGGCGCTTGCAGTAGGCGGCCACGCGAAACATAAGAATGAGACACCCGTTGACCCGAATGATTCCACCTACCGCCTTTTTCAGTTGCTCGATGATTCGCACGAGGGCAAGCTGGATGACTTCTGCGTTTTGGCGGACGATTACCCGGACCCCGATCATCCGAACCAGACATACCAGCATGTCTTGCGGGCCGACTATGACAAGAATCGCGCCTTTGGAAAGCTCACCCTCTACGTGCGCGCCGTGAGCAAAATGACGCCGGACCAGCTCGCAATGTACACGCCGAAACAGGCTTTTGACTTCGGGGAAACCGACCTCGAAAAGTACGTCAAGACCAATCCCGGCCCCTTGGGCATCGAAGGCGATCTGTATCTTCGGTCGGGCACCGATACCCCGCTCGAGAGCGTTCCCATCACTGACGACATCCGCAAGAAGTACGACGATTTTGTGAATCTGTATCTTCTGCCTGCCTTGCAAAAGAAGTAGATTCCCGTTTTCGCGGGAATGACTGACGCAAGGAAAGGAGTAACCGTTCGTCTGCGCCTTGCCCGTTCATTGGCTCCGCGCCCGCCTCCACAAGATTTCAAACTCTTTTTCAAAGCGCGCCGCGACCGTGGAATCCGAGATGAACACGGCGTTTTCGGAATTGTAACGCTCACCGCTCGTCGTCCAGTTGAAACTGCCGGTCACGGCGAGCTCGCCGTCGAACACCGCAAACTTGTCGTGCATCAGTGACCGCTCTCCGTTGAACCCTTGACTCAGACGCACGCCGATGCCCTGGGATCGGAGATCGGCGATCTTGGAATAGGGGTCGCCGGCCTGCCCAACGTCCGCGACGATGCGGATGCGCACGCCGCGGCGGCGCGCGGCCACGAGCGCGCGGGTAATGTCAGGCTCGGTGAGATCGTACATGGCGATGTCCAGGGTATGACGGGTTCTGTTGATAGCTTCGATGACGTGCGTCGCGATGCCGCCCGCATCGGAGAAGAAAGGGCCTTCGATACGAGCGCTCCTCGAGGTCTGCGCCGCGGACGCGGAGGCGTGGACGGAGGCTGCCCGAGGCCACGAACCCGCGAGCAGGCCGGCGAAAACCAGCGTCGCCGTGCGTCTCATTGTCCGGGCATTGCTCTGTGTCATAACCTTTGCGTCATGGCCGATTATCGCCGGGCTGGATCAAGACGGCGCGCTGATACGTCGCCGGGTTCCCAAAGTGAACCGGGAACAAAGCGTCGGACTTGGAGCTGAACACGATGCGCTGGAGGTTCTCTTCATCGGTCACGCTCGCGGGCTGGCCCGCCGCCGGTGGCAGCACCTTCTGTGCCGCAATGACGAGGCCGAGATCGAGACCCGCGTGAAGATTTCCGCCGAAGAAGGCAGCGGGAATCGCGATGTCCCCGGAGTATCCGGCAGCCGTTCGCTTCCAGGCCGTCCTGATCTCTCCGGTGGGTTCCGACGGCCCCGGCGGCAGCAAGTCCGGCGCGACGCCGGTGAAGTTGCCAGGACTGAACGTTAGCAGGTGGTCGTCGGGACCGGCTTTGGCATTCAGGAAGTCCTGGCGGAAAGCGGTGTCCAATATCAGATTGAACGTATCACCCTTCGCGATGTCGTCTCCGCGGAACGGCTGGTAAAGAGCAGGGTCCGTGACATCGACGCCGAGGTAGAGGTGCTGCTCGTCCCACGCCAGGGCCACTCGCGCTGAAAACTGCTCCGGTCCCTTCCACAAGTCTGCCCCGTCCGTAATCTGCGCGGCGCTGCGGAGCACATACAAGGGACCTCCCTGCCATTTAGCGAAGTCGCCGTCCAGCGCCGGCGGCTGGCCTACATATGTAGCGTACAATAGGTCATCATCGTCCCGCCACTGGAGGCGTCCATCCGCCAGCGTTTGGAACGCCGGATCGCCTGCAACCTTTACCGCCCGGTCGCGCGTCGCCCCCACCATGGGAGAAAGCTCCGGGAGCAACTTCTGGAAGGTGGGGCCCGTGAGGGCCTGAGCGGAAGACTCCATCGCAAGCGCCGTGCGGTCGATGAGAGGCAGGTCGATGGGCTTTCGCGTCTCGACGTACAGGGGCTTGAAAATGTTGTCCTGCCACCAGTAGTCGTTGTAAGCCGCGAAGAACGGCGCCAGGAGCGTGGGGGCGTCCGGGCCGTACTGGGCCACGATGGCGTGCTGATGCTCGCGGTCGGGGTTGTAAGCGCCGGAGTTCCAAAGATAATCGGCAATCGTCTCAAGCGGAATCATCGAGGCGTGGGCCTGGTTCATCGGGTTCGAGAGTAGTCCGCGCACGGCGATGCCGAGGTCCGGGTCGCGGCCCACCAGCGGCCCGAGGTTCAGCCGCCAGGGGATTCCGTCGTTTACGGGAAAATTGTCCCAGATAAGCGGAGGCCGGCGGAGTAGCTTTCCCCACTCGCGGGCGTCAGCCACGGTGATCGTCGGAGAGACCACCTCACGGCCAGTCCAAACCAGGTCCACGTGAGGGTCCACTCCCCGGCCCAATTCCTTGATGTACTCTCGGCTGCCCCAGGCGTTGGTGTAAGTGGTCGGGGTGACGGTGAAGCGAATCGCGGGCGTGTGAGGCGGTGTGTGCGATTCGAGGTAGTGATAGAGCTTGTTGATGAGATAGACGTGCGCCTGGCCGAGGTCCTTGAAGCGAGCCTTGTCGGCGGGATTCTGCAATTCTTCGGGCACATCGTCGAGGAAAAGCGCCAGGCAGCCGACACCCAATTCCCGGACGCTATCGAGCTTGGCCGTGAGCTTCGCGAAATCCTCGTCGCTCGAATAGGCGATGGAAAGGCCGGGACTGATGGCAAAGCAGAAGTCCACGAAGTTCTGCCGCGCCGCCGCGACGAGCTCGGCGAGATTCTTCATCTGCTCGGGCGGGTAGGGGTCGCGCCAGAGTTTGCGGTGGTAGGGATCGTCCTTGGGCGCGTAGTAATAGGCGTCCATCCGGTGCGCGCCCGCAAACTGGAGGATGTCCAGGCGATCCTGATGGCTCCAGGGCGTGCCGTAAAAACCCTCCACGATGCCGCGCTGGGGAAACGACGGGTAATCAATAACCGTCGCCCGAGCGCCGCCCGATTTCACTTGCACGCTCTGCGGAGCCGGCAACATTCCGGCGGCGAGATCCCGCGGCGCGAGGCGCAGCACGTCCGGCACACGCAGCAGAGCGTTGTGGAAGCCTTCGGGCGCGGATGCGGCCACCCGAATCCGGTAGGGGACGGAGGAATGGCGGTACTCGAGCTGCAGAATATATCCGTCGCGAACCACGTCCGGCGCCAAGCGGGGGGACCGTTGGTGGCGCCTGACCCCCTTCTCCAGGGCCCGGCCGAACGCCGCAGGATTCCTAGCCGTCGCCAGTTCCAGAATCAGCGCCGGCCGCTGGCGCGAGGCCTCCCGCAGGCTGCGAACGTTGGAGAGATGGACATGATCTTCGGCTGCCAACTCGCTTAATTGGCTCTGGAGCCTCGAGTCGGTCGGGCCGCGCGCCACGACCGCCCAGATTTTGTCAGCGCCGGGAGCCCGGCGGGCGAGACTGGGGACGAGCAAGAGAGCACAAAGGAACTGGTGCCATCCTCTTGTTTTCAACATCGCTTAGGTCCTTCGTGATGAGCTTTTCAGCTTCTCGCATCTTTATGATTCAACAACACATTCCGGTATTGATGGTCAAGTTATCTGACTATCGCGTTAGCTCCGGCGCTGCTACTAAGTCTTTGTAATGATCGCGCTGGTGCGAAGGCCGGCGGAGCTCAAACCGACTCGCTCCAACCGGCGGCAAATCGGGCCTGCTGCGTTCGGATTCAACTTACCTACTTTCAGTAACATTCCCGGTTTAACCGTCACTCCTCCCCTTGTTCCGCTTTCATCCCGGGCACCGCCCCGGCCTAACGGCGAGCACCAGTAGCCGCTGGTGCTCAAAAGCGTGAAATCCACAATAAACCACTTTGTTTTCAATACATTCTAGCGCAATGCTCAAAATTACCGTGCCCTTTTGTCCCAAGGTCGTCCGGAACAACTTGATTCCAAAGGAGAAGAACTTGCTTCCGCACTCCATCAACATTCTATCTCGCATTCTATCCAGTTGTCAAGTAGTAAATGATACGATGCTGACGAACGACAAGCTGCCGGTGGTCCGACCGCGCCGGACTCACCCTGCTGCCAGCAGGCTCTGGAGATTCTTCTTGTGCCGCCAGATGAGGAACAGGGTTATCAACGCGGCGTAAAGGGTATCTCGCGAGCCTACGAACACGAGCATGAGGATCACAAACACCAGCCACGTTGTGAGCGACGCCACGGCTCCCGCTTCGCGCCATTTCAGCTTCCCCGCCACGACCCGGAAGACGGCGAAGTAGACCAGTCCAGCCACGGCCCAGGGCGGGTAGAGGACCAGCATCACGCCGGCGGAGGTGGCGACACCCTTCCCGCCGTTGAACTTGAGGAACGGCGAATAGCAATGCCCGCAGACGGCGGCGAAACCGTAGAGCCAGCCGAGCGACATCGCGTCGAGCGGGTGGGGGGCGGACGGGACGGGCCAGAGTCGCAGCGCCAGCCAGACCGCGAGATACCCTTTCCCCATATCGCCGACGAGCGCGACGACGGCGCGCCACTTGCTCACACGCAGCACGTTGTTGAACCCCGGATTGCCGGAGCCGACCGTGCGGATGTCGATTCCCGAGCCGGCCATGGCCAGGACGGCGAACGGAATCGATCCGATGGCGAAGCAAACGACAAGTCGAATTAAGACAGGCAGCATAACAGGGGACAGGGTTCAGGGGTCAGGGGTCGGGAGAAGACAGAAGCGAGATAGCTAGCCCGCTCCGCACTCCCTACTTCTCACTCCCTATTCGCTACTCCCTCGAACTACCGGCACATCTCCGCGATGGCGTCCCGCACCGCTTCCCGCAGTTCGACCAGTTCCCGCTGGTCGTCACTCGCCGGCTGGACAGGGTTGCCGATTAGGATCCTGGCCTCGGCGCGCGTCGCCGCCGGACTATTGGGCCGGAGGACGCGCGACGTGCCGCGGATGGCGATGGGGTACAAGTCGCTGCCGGCCGAGACGGCGGCATGAATGCCGTCGAGGCGAAAGCGGCTGAGGCGAGGGGGGACGCTCGCCGGGCTGTCGGCTAGGACCACGATGGAGTGGCCTTGTTCGAGCGCCCGCAGAATCCGCTGCCGCCCGGTCCCTCCGGGAGGAGTGGATATCCCTTCGACCGGCGGCGGCAGGAGCGGCCGCAGCATCGCTGCTGCTTGCGGCGGCATTCCGGCGAGCGCGGAAGCCTCGGCAAAGAAGAACGGCCGGCGGATCATCGCCGCGAGGATGAGAGGATCGAGAGCGCCGGCGCGGTTGGCGTAGAACACGGCTCCTGGGGGGGGCGAGCCACCGTAAGTGACGTGCGCTTCAATGTGCGCTCGATAGGAGCCGACCGTGACTCGCTGACCGCTCAGAAAGAGGAGGGCTCGCGCCGACACGCGGACGACGGCCGCCGCCGCATCCGGTCCGGGCGCCAGACTCACGAGCAGGCGGGTAGCACGGGTCACAGACGCCAGCAAGGCGGAGGCATAGGCTCCACTGGACCACGTCCCAACGCGGTCGGCTTCGAGCCCGAGCCATGAGCCGAGATTGCCGGCCCAGAGACGCATGACCTGCACCCAGGGCGGTTGGTTTCCGGCCGCAAGCTTTCCGCTCTCCAAAAGCAGTCGCGTCTGGTTGCGGCGAATCTTGCCGCTCGACGTTTTGGGGATGGTTTGCGGCGGGACGAGGACCACCTTGTCCGGTGGCGTCCCCACAGCGGCATTCACCCGCCGCATGACTTCGATTTCAACCCGTCCGCGCTCCTCACGGCCGGTGGCGCGAGTCTCGGCGACGACGACGAGCCGCTCGGTGCCGCTCGCTGCATCGCGCATGCCGAAGGCTGCCACGCAACCCTTGCGCACGCCCGGCACGTCGCCCGCCGCAGCTTCAATTTCCTGGGGCAGGATGTTGTGGCCAGCCTTGATGATCATGTCCTTCGAGCGCCCGGTGACAAAGAGCTCACCGTTCGACCAGTAGCCGAGGTCGCCAGAATCCATCCAGCCGTCCCGGTCGATGGCCGCCGCGGTCGCTGCGGGATTGTGAAAGTAGCCGGCGGTGCGTGACAAGCCCCGAAACAAAATACGGCCTTGAACCCGCTCGGCGACCTTCTGGCCCTCGGTGTTCACGAGCTTGATCTCATGGTCAGGCAGCGGCGCGCCGTTAGCGACGAATCGCAGCGCCGCGGAATCGGCAGGGGTTGTGGGCTGAGCCTTGCCTTCCATTTCAAACTCATCGCGGCAGATGCAATCGATCACGGGGCGGCGGTCGAGAGGAGGAAAGGTGAGCGCCACCGAGGACTCGGCCAGCCCGTAGCACGGCACAAAGCTCTGGGCGCGGAAGCCGTGCGGCGCGAAACGCGCTTCAAATCGCGCCAGCGTTTCCGGTAGCACCGCCTCGCCGGCGTTGATGGCCACCCGCCAGGCGCTCAAATCAAGCCCCTCGATGGCGCGCTCGGGAATCTTGCGCGCGCAGAGCTCGTAAGCGAAGTTCGGCGCCGGACACAGCGTGCCGCGGGAATCGTGCAGCGCCCAGAGCCAGCGCTCGGGGCGGCTGAGGAAAGCGAGCGGCGAAAGAATGGTGATGGGCGCGCCGAAATAGACGCTGAAGAGCCACGAGCCGATCAGGCCCATGTCATGGTAAAGCGGCAGCCAGCTCACCACCACGTCGGTGGGCCGGAACTTCACCGCCCAGCCGATGCCACGCGCGTTGGCGAGAACGTTCGCCTGGCTCAGCACCACGCCCTTGGGGTCGCCGGTCGAGCCCGAGGTGTACTGGATGAAGGCGGTCGAGGAGGGTTCCACCGCGACGCGCGCCCGCGCCTGGCGCAGGCTCCCGACCGAGGACGTCTCGATGAGGCTCGGAATGCTGACGCGCAGGATCTGAGAGACCGTTCTCACCTTGTCAAAGCTGATGAGGAATCGAACCTCGGCGTTCCGCAGGATCAGCACCTGGCGGCGGACGTACTCTTCGATTTTGTCGGGCCGGGCGGGAGGATAGATGGGAACGGCAATGCCGCCCGCCAGCATCACGCCGAAGAAAGCATAGAAAAAATCGGCGCAGGTGGGCAGCATGATGGCCACCGTGTCGTTCGGCCGCAGTCCTTTTGCCACCAGGCCCGCGGCCACTTCCGACGCCCTTTCAAGCAACTGGCCGTAACGAATGTCCTCGCCGGAGTCTTCCTCCAGCAGGTGGATGTGAACGCGGTCCGGCTCAACCTCGGCGTGGCGCCGCAAGACCTCGATCCAGTTGGTGGCATCGGCTGGGGCGTTGGGCGCTTCGCGCGAGGGTTGCTGAATCTGGAATCGGGAACGATAGCTGCGACGCTCCACCGCCGGATGGGCGCGTTCGACGGATGGCGGGTGAGACTCGGCGGCAGCGGTCTCGCCGCCTGCGAGCAACACGCGAACCCACTCTGCCGGCGTCTCCGCCTGCTGCGCCACCTCGTCCGGCAGGCGGCAGTTGAACCGGGTTTCGCAGCGCACCAGGAGCTCGACGCGCTCCAGGCTGCCGAGGCCCAGATCGCGCTCGAAAGAGGAATCGAGCGAGACGTGGCGCGCCGTCTCGTGCGAGCCGAGTTCGCGGAGCAGCTCGCGGACGATGTCCAGGAGCCGCGCCTCAACCGCGGTGATATCGACCTGTGGTGAAGTTGCGGCCATCAGATTCGAAATGACCAGTCGCGGACCGCCTGGGGCTGCACCCATCGTTCGATACCCTGAACCTGGTTTTCGAGCCAGTAGCGCTCCCAGTCAATGCGCTCGGGGTCCCAGGGCAACAGCTTGCGGTCCGCTTCACGAATCAGGGCATAAGCGCGGCGAATGTTCTCTGACTCAAAGATGTAGCGGTTGTGCAAGACGAAGGGTAGATACTGGTCGATCGTCTGCTCGCGAAACGCCGCCTGCAATCCGAGCGTTCTGAGGGCGGCCGTCCAGCCGGCGAGCGCGCGGTCTCCGGGCAGCTTGGCGTTCTCCAGCACTTTCCTCATACCAGCAATCAGCGCCTGCATCCGGTCGATGCGCTTCTGCACGCGCAGGCGCTCGGTCCGCGCGCGCTCGGCGGAAACGAACTTGACCGGCGGTCGCGGTCGCGGCGAGGGATTCTGCGCCAGGCGATGAACGAAACCGGGCACGGCGCTCCGGTCCCGCCTGCCGCGTCCCAGCCGCTGCGCTTCGGCGTCGAGCAGCGCCACCAGCGGTTCAATGTGGATGGGATTCACGTCCGCGGTGCCGAGCTGGTAGATGCGTGGGTGCTGGCGGCCACCTTCGTGGCCATCGAGCAGCAGAGCGGCGACCGCCAGGATGGCCGAAGCCACGAGATCGACGGGCACCACTTCGAGCGGCGCGTCTTTCCGCACCGGCCAGTGCTTCATGCCACCGAGCGCCATCAAAACCAGCGGCGCGGCGGTACGGCCGCCTTCGATCCACCCCGGGAAAGGAAACCGCAGAGCGCTTTCGACGATGGCCGGACGCACGATGGCGTAATCGAGGCCCACCTCAGCCGCGATGAGTTGCTCACCCAGGCTCTTCGAGTAAGTGTAAGTGTTCACCCAGCCCCAGTGTTCGGCGCGCTGCTTGCCGAGCGCGATGAGACGCTGCGCCACGGCCTTCGAGCGCGTGGCGGGATTCACCTTCGCCGGCTTGCCATTCGCGCCGGCCGACTCGTAGATCTGGCGAATGAGATCGCGAGCGTGGTGCAACTCCTCGGTGTGGCGGAAGCTCGGGTCGTCGCGCCCCTGACGACGGGGATAGAAGCCGGGAATCGGCTCCGTCTCTTCCACCAGGCCGTCCGCGGCGCCGCACACGTAGCAGGTCGAGACGTGCAGGAGCTTGGCAGACGCGCACCGAGCGAGGGCGATCAGGTGCTCGACGCCGTCCACGTTGGCGCTGAAGGAATCGTCCAGGGGCGGGAAAAAATCCACGCGACCGGCACAGTTGATGATGGCCCCGATTCGTCCAGCCAGCGCCGCCATTTTCTCCGGCTCAAGGCCGCAGTCCGGCCGGGCGAGGTCGCCTGACCACACCGTGATCTTGCGGCGCAGGAACGATTCGCCGTGCCGGCGGGCCGCAGCTTCAACGATGCCGGCCAGGGCCGGCGATCCGAGGACTTCGCCCTCGAAACGTTCCTCGGCGGATGAGTTCCGGCCGGGGCGTATCAGGAGGTGCAGGTGCTTGAACTCCGGAAAGCGGTCGAGGATCAAGCCCAGGACGACTTTACCGAGGAACCCATTCGCCCCGGTCAGAAGAACCTCGTGCTGGCGGAATGTTTCACCAACGTTGGTCAATGAGTGCTCTCAACCGGAGACCTGGGTTCTGCTGAGTGCCAGACGGCGCGTCTCCTGGTAAGTGTGGATAATGCGATGCAGCACGGTGAGGTTCGAGAGCACGACGATGACCCACAAGACCGGCGCCATGCGATCGGTGAGAGCGCCGATGATGATCAACACGATGCGCTCCGGCCGTTCGAGAAACCCCACCTTGCACGAGGCGATCAAGTTTTCGGCGCGCGCCCGCGTATAGCTGGTCATGACCGCGCCGATCATGGCAATGGCGACCAGCGCGACGTACCAGAAGCGATTGATGCGTCCGTAGAACACCAGCAGGCCGACGAGCAGAAGGAGGTCGGAATAACGATCGATGACCGAATCAAAGAAACCGCCGAAAGGCGTCACCCGCTTGGTGAGGCGCGCCACGGGACCGTCGGTCAAATCGAAAATCGCAGCCAGGATCACGGTGGCGCCGGCCCAGCGAAAGTACCCGTAGGCGAACAGGTAAGCGGCAAAGAGATTGATCAAAAACCCGACGACGGTCAGGACGTTGGGATTGATCCCGACCGCGGCAAAGAAGTCGACGATTTTCTTCCACAAAAAGATGCCGCCTTGTCCGATTCGGTGCGTAATCATGCGTTCGCCCAAGTCAGCGCGGAGCCGGCAGAGTAACCGGGGCACCCGGATTCGAACCGGTCACCTCCTGCGCCATGATAAGTCAGATCGGTTCTGCGCCTGTGTTTCCAACGCCCTTCTGCGGAAGTCTACCAAATTCTGGCCCGTTTTGTTCCCAATTTTCGGTCACCGCAGATGGTACACATGTGGTCTTGGTGCTATGCTGGAATTGAGACCGTTATCACCGTCATGCGCATTATTCTATATAGCGGCAAGGGCGGCGTGGGCAAGACCAGCATCTCGGCCGCGACCGGTCTGGAACTCGCGCGGCGCGGCTACCGGACGCTCGTCATGTCGGTTGACCCCGCGCACTCGTTGAGCGATTGCTTCGACCTGGAAAAACCTCTGATGGACCACGAGGCGGGCCAGCTCGCGAGCGTGGCCAGGAACCTCTGGATTCAGGAAGTGGACGTGCAGGAGGAAATCACCCGTCACTGGGATTCCGTCTACGGTTACGTCTCGGCGCTGCTCAACGTCTCCGGCCTCGAAAAGACCCTCGCTGAAGAGCTGGCGATCTTTCCCGGCATGGAGGAAGTGAGTTCGCTGTTGTACGTCAACCAGTATGCGCGCGAAAAGTCGTTCGACGTGATTATCCTCGACTGCGCCCCCACAGGTGAATCGCTGCGATTCGTCAGCATCCCCACCACGCTCGAGTGGTACATGTCGAAGATTTTTAAGGTGGAGCGCCGAGTGGCCCGCATGGTGCGTCCCGTGCTCAACGCCATGACGTCGGTGCCGCTCCCCGAGGAAGACTACTTTCAGAACCTGCAGGACCTGCACGGCAAACTCGAAGGCATCGACAAGCTGCTGGCCGATCCCAAGGTGACCACGATCCGCCTGGTGACCAATCCTGAGAAGATGGTGCTCAAGGAAACCCAGCGGGCTTTCACGTTCTTCTGCCTCTACGGCCTCACGGTGGACGCCGTGATCGTGAACCGCATTCTGCCCACCGACGTGCGCGACGCTTTCTTCAACGCCTGGCGCGAAACACAGGAGCGCTGGGTGGAGGCCATTGAGGAATTTTTCGAGCCGGTGCCGGTCTGGCGCCTGCCGCTGTTTCAGGACGAGGTGCTGGGCGCGGAGCGGCTGCGGAGGCTGGCCAAAGAGCTCTTCGCTGGCCGCGACCCAGCCACTTGTTTCTTCAACGAAGCGCCGTATCGCTTCCGCAAGGTCGGCAGTGACTATCACCTCCACCTGCGCCTGCCGTTTGTCACCAGCAAGGATGTGAATCTCCATAAGAAGCTCGACGAACTCGTGATCCGCATCGGGTCCATCAAGCGGCACGTTTCTCTGCCGCCGCGCATGGCGCGGCTGGAGCCCGTGAGCGCCCGCGTGAAAGAAGGCGAGCTTGTTGTGGTGTTAGGGAGGAACTATGCCCAGAGCGAAACAAAATCGGAGAAGCGCTCGGCGTGAGCGCGAAGAAGTCCCGACCTCGGTGCGCATCCCGCCCGTCGCCGTGTGGCTGATGCGCGAGTTGCTGCCGCTCGTGCGCCGGCGCCGCAAGGCTGCCTCACGCTCGGCGCGACATCTGCGTAACGCCGGCGTCGAGGTGCTCGAAGCCATGCGCGCTTTGCTCGACGAGACCATCGAGTGGCTGCGCGAAGAGGAGCGTTCGCCCGAGATGAAACGCATCCGGGTGGAGGACTGAGGCGCACCACGTGAACGTGAAGGTGCTTTTCTTCGGCCTGACTCGCGACCTGACCGGTTTCGGCCAGGAGCAGGCCGAGGTCCAGGACGGCGACCGGCTGGGCGACCTCTGGCGGCGTTACGAGGATCGCTTTCCGCGTCTGGCGGAGATCTCCGCGTCGCTGGTCGTAGCCGTCAACCAGGAAGTAGCCGAACAGTCGCTGGCTCTCGCCGACGGCGACGAGGTAGCATTCCTGCCGCCCGTCAGTGGAGGGAGCGGCGGTGATGACGTCTTTCGCATCACGCGCGATGTGCTGCGCGCCGACGACCTGGCCCGCGAACTGAAGGCTCCCGACGATGGCGCGGTGGTTACCTTTGAGGGCATCGTCCGCGACAACCTGCACGGGCGCAAGACTCGTTATCTCGAATACGAAGCCTACGAGCCGATGGCGCTGCGCAAAATGGAAGAGATTAGCGGGGAGGCTCGGCGCAAATTTCCCATCGACCGCATCGGCATCGTGCATCGCGTCGGGCGCCTGGAGATCGGCGAGACCAGCGTCGCCATCATCGTGACCGCAGCCCATCGGCACGCCGCTTTTGACGCATGCCACTATCTCATTGACCGGCTGAAGCAGGTGGTGCCCATTTGGAAAAAGGAACACTTTGCCGACGGCGCGATCTGGGCGGAAGGGCAAGGCGCGACGAAGGTTCTCTTTGAGGTGGAGAAATAGGAGCACATGGAAGGTTATCTTCAGACTGCGGTCGAGATCGCCAAAGAGGCCGGTGCCTTGCTGGCCCAGCTCTTTGTGCGCCCGCACGAGATCACTTACAAGCGGCCCTCGGACCTCGTTACCGACGCGGACCGGCGGTCCGAAACGCTGATCATCGAGCGCCTGCGCAGTCATTTTCCGAAGCACGCCATCGTGGCCGAGGAGGGCGGGGGGCAGCAGACGGGCTCGGATTACACCTGGTACGTCGACCCGCTCGACGGCACTACGAATTTCGCTCACGGCTATCCGGCTTTCTGCGTGACCCTCGGACTTTCCTATCGAGGCGAAATGGTCTCGGGCGTCGTCTACGATCCCACCCGCGACGAGCTCTTCACGGCAGAGCGCGGCGCGGGCGCCTACCTGAACCACAAGCGCCTCCACGTCTCGAAGACTCCGGCGCTCGCCGAGAGTCTGTTGGCTACCGGCTTCCCGCCCATGGCGAATAATCACGCGCAGAACATCCGGTACTACTACCGCTTCACGACGCTCTCCCATGGTATTCGGCGGGCGGGCTCGGCGGCGCTCGACCTATGTTCGGTTGCGGCGGGCCGCTTCGAGGGCTTCTGGGAGTTCAAGCTGAATCCGTGGGACAAGGCCGCTGGGTCGCTGCTGGTCGTCGAGGCCGGCGGCCGCGTCACCGACACCGCTGGCCGGCCGTTCGATCTTCTCGGCGACGAAATTCTTGCATCGAACGGCCTGGTCCATGACGCCATGTGCGAAGTGTTTGCTCAGGTGACGAAGGACGGAATATCGTGAGACACGCCGCTTCTCGACGATCGCTTCGCCCCCGCGGCCTGACCACACTCTCCCTCAGCCGTCCGGAGCGGGACATTCCGCCCCTGCTCTTCGCGCCCGATCCCGAAATCACCGAGACCACCATCTGGTTGCGGAGGCTCTCCGCCGCCCACGACGGCCTGAAGGTCGTCCACCTGACCGATATCCATCACAGCCTGTTCACGCCGCTCGAAGATGTCCAGCGCGTGGTCCAACTGGCCAACGAACTCGAGCCGGACGTGGTGGCCCTCACCGGCGATTACGTCACGCTTTCTCCTTCTTACATCTGGCCGGTGGCGCGCGCTCTGGGCAAACTGCGCGCCAGGAAAGGCGTTTACGCGGTGCTGGGCAATCACGACTTCCAGGTAGACGCGGACGCAGTGACGCTCGCCCTGCGCGCCCAGCGCATCCACGTGCTCCGCAACGCGCATCATGCGCTGCGCGCGGGCCCGAGCACGCTGTGGCTGGTGGGCGTGGACGACCTCGATTGGGCGGCGGACGACCTGCCCGCGGCGCTGCGTTCTCTGCCGGCGCACGACCCCAAGGTCCTGCTCTGCCACAACCCCCTCGGCATCTGGCGAGCCGCGCCACACGGAATCGATTTCATCCTCGCGGGCCACACCCACGGCGGCCAGATCAGGGTTCCGGGCTTCGGCTCGCTCTATCGCTCGAAGCTCGGCGAACGTTTTGTGGCCGGCTGGAACCGGCTCGACGGCACGCAGATTTACGTCAATCGCGGCATCGGCAAGGTCGTGCTACCGGTCCGCATCGGGTGTCCGCCGGAGATCGCTTGCCTGAGGCTGCGTCGAGCCTAGACAGCTAGCCACAGAGGCACTGAGGCACAGAGAATGCGGAAATCAAAGAAGCAGGGGGGCGGTGTGTCTCTGTGGTTAGGCTTCTGATATGAATTCTCCAAGACTTCTGCTATAACTCTCCACTCGGCCTCTGCTGATGGATACTCCTCTCTTCATCCGCGCCAAGCGCGACGGCCAGCCCCTGCGGCGCGAAGACATCTTCCATTTCATCGAAGGCTACACGGCGGGCCGCATTCCCGATTACCAGGCCGCGGCGTTTGCGATGGCCGTCTATTTTCGCGGGCTCGACGCACGCGAGACTGCCGATCTGACCGAGGCCATGATGCGCTCGGGTCGGGTGCTCGATTTCTCCGATCTGCCTCAGCCCAAGGTTGACAAGCACTCCACGGGCGGCGTCGGCGACAAAACTTCGCTCGTGGTCGCGCCGGCCGCCGCGGCGGGCGGTTTGCTCGTCCCCATGATTTCCGGGCGCGGCCTCGGGCATACCGGCGGCACGCTCGACAAGCTCGAGTCCATTCCCGGCTTCAACACCCGCCTGAACCTGGCCGAGTTCCGCCGCGTGCTGGCGGCTTGTGGCTGCGCGCTGATCGGGCAAACGGATGAACTCGCTCCCGCTGACCGTAAGCTTTATGCGCTGCGCGACGTGACCGCAACCGTCGAATCTCTGCCGCTCATCAGCGCCTCAATCATGAGCAAGAAACTGGCCGAAGGCATTGACGGCCTGGTGCTCGACGTGAAAACCGGCTCCGGCGCTTTCATGAAGAAGCTGGAAGATTCTCGCCAACTCGCGCGGCGCATGGTGGAAATCGGCGCCGCCTGCGGCAAGCGCATGACGGCGCTGATTACCGACATGGACCAGCCGCTGGGGCGGGCAGTGGGCAACGCGCTCGAAGTGATCGAGTGCATCGAGACGCTCAAGGGCCGCGGGCCGCGCGACTTGGTTGAGATTTCACGCGAGCTGACCGCCGCCATGTTCCTGCTGGGCGGCGTGGAGAGGTCAATCGAGAGTGCGCGCGCCCGTTTTGATTCCGTGCTGGCGAGCGGGCAGGCGCTCGAAAGGTTCCGCGAGTGTATCAGCCAGCAAGGCGGCGACGCGTGCGTGCTCGACGACTCCTCGCGCTTTGCCCGGGCCCAGGATGAGGATGCTTTTGTTGCCTGGGAGGACGGCTATGTTGCCCGTCTTGAAGCCGAGACCGTCGGGCGCGCTTCAATGCTCCTCGGCGCCGGCCGCGAGCGGCTGGATTCGGTGATCGATCCCGCGGTCGGGCTGGTGTTCGAGAAGAAGGTCGGTGACCCGGTCCGCGCCGGCGAGCGGATTTGCGCCATCTATGCCAACGACCGCTCGCGCCTTCCTCGCGTGCGCGAGATGCTTCGCTCGGCCACGGTCATTTCGCCGAAACCGGTGAGGCCGCCGGTGCTGATTCGGGAGCGCGTGTCCGGCAGTAGCTTTGGAGAACCAATGGAGAGCGAGACTCAACAATCTGAAATCTAAGATCGAGAATCCCAAATGGCCCATCTCATTCCTCTGCTTGGAATGCTCGTGATCCTCGGCGTGGCCTTCGCCTTCTCTCAGAACCGTCGGGCCATCAGTTGGCGCGTGGTCGGTTGGGGGCTGGGACTGCAGTTGCTAATCGGCCTGTTCGTCCTGCGAACTCGTGCCGGCTATTGGACCCTCGATGAGGCTTCGCGCGGCGCCGTGTGGCTGCTGAACTTCGCCTTTGCGGGCTCGAAGTTTGTTTTCGGGCCGCTGGGTGATCCCCAGGGCCACTTGGGACTCATCTTCGCCTTCCAGGTGCTGCCGATCATCATCTACATCGCCTGCCTGTCGGCCATCCTCTACTACCTGGGAATCCTGCCGGCGCTCGTGCGGCTCATGGGACGCGCGATGCAGAAGGTTATGCGCACGAGCGGGGCGGAGTCACTGGAAGTAGCGGCCAGCATCATGATTGGACAAACCGAAGCGCCCCTGGTAATTCGCCCTTATCTCGAAGAGCTCACGGAATCGGAGTTGATGACCGTGATGACCGCCGGCATGGCGCACGTTTCCGGAGCCGTGCTGGGCGCTTATATCCTGTTCGGCGCGGAAGCGCGTCACCTGCTCACGGCCGTCTTTATGACCGCGCCCGGCGCCATCCTGCTCTCCAAGATTCTAGTTCCTGAGACCCAGATACCAAAGACACTCGGCCAATCGAAGATTAAGATGGAGAAGCGCGACATCAACCTGCTGGACGCAGCCTCGCACGGCGTCAGCGACGGCTTGTATCTGGCGCTGAACGTGGGCGCGGTGCTCGTCGCCTTTGTCGCGCTCGTCTACCTCAGCAATGGTCTCCTGGGCGTTTTTCACTATCTGCATCTGAATATCGACTTGCAGTGGATCTTCGGGCACGCGCTCGCCCCGGTCGCCTGGTTGCTGGGCGTGCCCTGGAGCGACGCGGCAACGGTAGGGAATTTGATGGGCACGAAGCTCGTGCTCAATGAGTTCGTGGCTTTCTCCATGCTGGGTCCCCTGAAGGGACACATCGCGGCGCGGTCGTTTACGATTGCCACCTACGCGCTCTGTGGCTTTTCCAATTTTTCCTCGATTGGGATTCAGATTGCCGGCATCGGATCGCTGGCGCCGTCGCGCAAGCACGACCTGGCGCGGCTGGGATTCCGCGCCCTGCTGGCGGGGACCCTGGCGAACTATCTCGCGGCGGCCATCGCGGGACTGCTGCTCACTTGATCTTGTATTTGGGACTTTGGCTCTTGGATTGGCGAGCGGGTGCAACAGGCGACCGCGTTTTGCGCCGCGCCGCCCGGGAAGCCCTCTGGAGCAGTAGCACGTTGTGGCCTTCAGGATCGTGAAGGACGGCCCACGGCGGCCGGCCGTTTCCGGCGGGCTCGTAATGGACAAACCGCTCGCGCCCGATAGCTTCGACGATGGCCGGAAGCTCGGGTACTTCGAAAAATACAACGGCCTTGTCGCGCGAAGGGTAGGTCTCTGAACCCTTGCGTTCGAGGCAGATGAAGCCTGAACCGCCGTCGAACTTGGCGTAGTGGCCGGCTTCTTCGTCGGAAAGATCGAGACCGAGGACGTCGCGGTAAAACTGCCGGGCGCGACTCAGATCTTCGAAATAGAGCTCGACTCCGACGAAGCGGGGCCGGTTCCGATTTGCCATTGAAGCTCCGGTTGCCATTTTAACCGACACTCGCAATTCGAACTCAGAATCGGGAAGAGATTGCGGCGCTCTTGGATTAGGCCTCCGGTCTGATTCGAGGCGGATGTATATGACGCTGAACCAGAAGTCGGCATTCGGAATGGGTCTGTTGGTCTTTGGTTTCGTTTGGTTTGTCTTCGATGTTTTCCAGATGCCCCCAGGTCTTATAATCCTTTGTGGATTCGGTTCAAGATGTCCCGATTTGGTAGGGCAGTATTTCGGCATTCTCTGGCAGGCTGAGTTCCTGTTATCTGCTACAACAGTTGCGGCGGGCGTACTTGTGCGTTGTAGCGCATCTCGGAAACTGCCTAGGAAGGCTTACTTCATCGCATTTGGGAGCGCGGGGCTTGCTGCGCTCGCAGTATTTTGGTTATATGGCTGGTTCCCATTTTCAAAATGAGTCACTTCCCAAAATCGGGAAGCGGAATTCGCGAGCAAGCCTTGCAGACGCCAATGGCAAAGCCCAAATCGAAAGCGAAGCGTCAGCTTGGTTACGACGAGGCGCAACGGGCAGCCCGATACATCACGACGCAGGCGGGTTTCAGGCCGGGCGCTAGGCCGCGGGTCGGAATAATCCTCGGCTCGGGACTCGGGGCCGTCGCGCGATCGCTCGAAGGCGCAAAGCAAATCCCCTATCGGCGTATTCCGCATTTTCCGCGCTCGACGGTGGTGGGCCATGCAGGTGAATTGCACCTCGGGCGCTGGAGCGGCGTTCCGGTGGCGATTCTGGCCGGGCGCATGCACCTCTACGAAGGGTACACGGCGGCGGAGGTGGTGTTTCCCACGCGAGTCCTGGCATTGCTCGGCGTCGAGACTCTCATCGTCACCTGCGCCGCCGGGGGCATCGCGCCGCAAGCCGCGCCCGGCAGTTTCCTGATCCTGGCCGACCACATCAATATGCAGGGGCAGAATCCGCTGGCCGGCGCGCACGACGCGCGTTGGGGGGCGCGATTCATCGACATGAGCCAGGCCTACGATCCCGCGCTTCGACGCGCGGCGCGCAACACTGCGGCCGCCCTGCGCCTGAAATGCTCGGAAGGCGTTTACGCCAGCCTGCTCGGGCCGAGCTTCGAGACCCCGGCTGAGATTCGTGCTCTGCGACGCTGCGGGGCCGACGCCGTCGGCATGTCCACCGTTCCGGAGGTCATTGCCGCGCGCCAGGCGGGCGTGCGCGTGCTCGGCATCGCCACCATCACCAATCGCGCCGCCGGCCTCAGCCGCCAGCCGCTCAGCCACGAGGAGGTTCTGGAAATGGGAAAGACGACTTCGGAGAACCTGATTCGATTTCTCGACACGCTGTTGCCGAAGCTGTGATTCGAAGCTCAAATTGGAAACTGGAAACTGACAACTGGCTACTGCTTTTTCTCCCGCACCCTGCGCGCCGCCGCGGTACGCAAGGCGTCCGCCACGTTCTTGTTGACCGCGAGCGCCTTCAGGTCCCGGTCGTTCAGGCGATTGAGCAAAGGCAGCGTGACGTCGATAGGAGCGCGCGGGTTGTTCGCCAGGGCGTAGACCAGGGGATAGTGCCGCGTAAATGCGCGGTTCATGGCGATCACGCGCAGCGCCTCTTCGGCGATCGTTTTCATGGAGGCGAAGGCCTCAACCTCCATCTCCGAGAGTTTCGGCGACTGGAGCACGGCGCGCGCCACCGTCTTGTTGGAGTCGCGGATGAGCACCAGCCGCTCCTCTTGATTGCCCAGGAGCGCAGTGCGAATCTTTTCGCCCGCCGACATGCGGCCGATTCTCTGGAGCAGCGTTTCGCGCTCCGCGCCCCCCGCCTCGCCGGTTGCTGTGGCGTCCGACGCTCCCTCGACAGAAGTTTGAAGTGTGGCGCGCGCCAGCCGTCGAATTTCCTCCTCCGCGTCGTCCGCCAGGAGCACCAGGATTTCGAGCCTTTCATCGGGCTCGACCGGCAAAAGACCTGCGGCGCCTTTGCGCCGGATGACCGGCGGAGCCGTGCCCTCGCGCAGCGTGTCAATGAGGTGTTTCGAAATGATGGGTCCTCGCCGCCTACGGGCTCTGAAGGCTCTGCCTCGTGAGGTGGAGTTTCTTCAGTTCGCCGTGGCGGCCCAGAGGCTTTTGCGTTTCGCCATTCAGCGTGAGAATGGTGCCTTGGGCGTTGCCGGTGGTCACATCAAACGAATCGGTCGCCCGGAAGGTTTGAACGGCGTTCGGGTCGAGCGTTTGCTGGAAGATCTTCTTGCCGTCGGCGCTCACCGCCAGCCACACGCGCTCCGTCGCCGCCACCTGTAACACCAGATCGCCTTGGCCGAGCGCCCCGACCGATTTGGTTGCCGCCGAAGCGGCACTGGGCAGCGCGGCAGGCGGGCTCGCCGTCGAGCTCCCGCCCACGGTTCCCAGCGGCGCCGAACCTGCCGCCGGACCCGGGCTGCCTCCGGCCACGGACGCACTTGATGAAGGAAGAGCCGGGGTCTCGCCGCCAGGTCCGTTGGAAACGGTGTTCGCTCCTGTCGGGGCGGCGGCAGGCTGCGTCGCGGGGGGTGAAGGCAGATTCGCTGCCGGCGCGCTGGATGTCATAACGCCACTCGCCTGGCCAGGCCGCAGTTCTGGCCCACGGTGCGAGTAGCGGTAAAGGGCCCAGCCGCCGGCCAGCAATGCGGCAGCCACCAGCCAAAGCACAATGGGTGACCGTCCGCCGCGGGAGCCGGATGAGGGCTTGGTGCCCAGGCGGTTGAAGTCCAGCTTGTCATCGGGCGGCGCCAGGGTCTGAAACTCCGCCATCACAGCTTCCTGATCGAGCCCCAGGTATGAGGCGTAAGCGCGGATAAAGCTGCGCGTGAAAATCCCGCCGGGCAGCGCCGCGAAGTCGTCTTCCTCGAGCGCCTGCAGGAAGCGCACGCCAATCCGGGTGCTGGCGGAGATCTCTTCCAGGTTCACGCCCCGCATCTCGCGTTCCCGCCGCAGATTCTCGCCAAAAGAGGCCATGGCCGCGCCCACGTCGCCGGTCAAAGGAGAAGGAAACAACATGATATTGCCCGGCGCCGAGCGGTGTCAAACCGTTCAATTTCGTTCGGTCGTCCGCGAAGGGGGGTCGCGGACCATGTCAGCGACGAGATGCCCTTCACGAGTTCCGATTGCCGCTGTTGTTACGGACTGTATTCCCGGAGGCGGGAATGACGCTAGGCGGAAGAGCCGGGAAACGGGTCACGAGAGGAGTGGGAATCCGGCAGCCATCTCGAAATGGCACCGGCTTGGTGGAGCGGCAGCCTTCATTCACTGCTGCTGCGATTTCTGCGTCACCTGAAAGTTCACATTACTCGTTAGGGTGCCGTTGGGCGTCGTGACCCGGACTGGTCCGGTGGTGGCGCCGGCAGGAACGGTCGCGGTGATCCAGGTACCCGCGCGCACGGTGAAAGCAGCGGGCGTGCCATTAAAGGTGACAGTAGTAGAGCCGGTCAGACCGTATCCAAGAATGTTGACGGGGCGGCCGACGGGGCCCGAGGCGGGAACGGTTTTCACAAATGGACGGAGGCCCATATCAAGGCTGAACACCACGCCCTGGCTGTATCTTCCTCCGCAGTTGGTCGCACCGTAGAACTCGCCGTTGGTGGCCTGCACCAGTCCGCCTTGTAGACAGCCGCCGTCGGTTCCCGTGAAGGTATGAAGAGTCGTGAACGTACCTGCTGGGGTGAACTGGAACAGGGTGCCACCACTGCTGCCAACATAGTTGACGCCGTAAAAGTTGCCGTCGGTTCCGAGAACCAGGGGAGCGGTTGGGCCGCCACCGATGGTATCGAAGTCATAAAGAATCGTCAGCGTTCCCGAAGAGCTGACTTTGAAGATGGTGCCTGTGCTGAAGGAACCGCCGGAACTGGTTGTGCCGTAGAAATCCCCGTCGGAGCCCAGAACGAGGCCTGCGTATGGATAAGCGCCGTCGGGGGGAGAGCCAGAGAAGCTGTGAAGCAGAGTGAAACCGCCAGCAGAAGTGATTTTGAAAACCGTTCCTGCCCCACTGCCCCCGCTTCCACCGGGAGGTTAGTGCCGTAGAACTCGCCATCGGATCCTTGCAACAGTTGGCCCCAAGGATCTCCACCGTCGGTGGAATAATTCAAATTGTACAGTGTGGTCAGCGTTCCGGTTGGAGTAATCTTGAACACGGTGTCACCCAACGCCGTTGTTCCGTAAAACTGGCCACCCCTTCCCTGAGCGAGCGCTCCGGCCGGAGAGGAACCATTGCTATTGTCGAAACTGAGGAGCGTCGTGATCGTGCCATTTTCAGGCGTCACCTTGAACACGGTGCCGTCGTTGTTGGCCCCACCCTTGTAAGTAACGCCATAAAGGTTGCCGTCCGTGCCGAGCACCACGCCAGCCTGCGGATCGGAGCCCGAAGCGCTAATGAAAGAGTACGTCTGCAGCGTCCCGCTCCGAGACATCCTGAATACAGTGCCGCAGCCGGACGAGCAACTGCCCGAGCCGCCACCTCCCGTCGTTCCCCACAAATCGCCATCTCTCCCCTGGACGAGCGAGCCGTACTGGGGATATGCGCCGTTGGAGCCGTCGAAATTCGCAAGAACCGTAAAAGTCTGCGCGGTGGCGACTACAGAACCCAGCACACACGCGACCGAGATCGCAGACAAGCCGTGGCTCAAGCAATGTCGCAGCCGCCACACCTGACTTCTGACTACAACCGAAATGAACTTCTCGGCCGCCCGAGGCATTTGTTCCCCCTTCATACTCACGTTCTCGTGTGAGAAGACATCCTCAGGCCTAAGAACGCGGCCTGTTCGAGGGTCTTCGCGAATAGTCTACACCACGAGCCCAGGCCCGGTACAATCGGTTACCGTATGGACTGCTGATGAACTGGCAAACAACGCCGTGAGCGCGGTTCGCGAACGCCGAAGACTAATGACACCCTTAACGGGCTCCGGTAGTGGTGTCAAATGCCACCACTACCCGGGCTCCCGTCGAATTGACACGTGCTCCGCCCCCGGTTATTCTGAGCCTAGCCTCGGGGGTGTGCATCTAATTTCCAGATGTATCTTTGACGAGTCCCCTCCAGGGAGGGCGCGCAAGAGTTTTGAGTTGGAGTAATATGGCACGGCAGAATGTCGTAAGGATTCTCGAAACGTCGCTGCGACGCGCGATGCGGATCGCGGTGCTGCCTCTTGTCCAGGGCCCGGAGGAGATTCTCGTCGGCGGCCAGGCTGTAATCGAAGGGGTCATGATGCGCTCGCCGCACTCCTACGCCGTGGCCGTGCGACGGCCGACCGGCTCGATTGCGGTTACGCAGGATTTCCTCCGCCGTCCCTCGGAGAGGTATCCGTGGTTGAAGTATCCCATCCTGCGTGGTTTGGGGACGTTGGGGCAGGCGATGGCGCTGGGCATCCGGGCGCTGCGATACTCGGCGCAAACGGCGCTGGAGGATCCTGTGAAGACGGCTTCACCGGAGCAAACGGACGCCGCGACGAGTCGAAACGGCCAGCCTGGCGAAGCCCAGGGAGCGCCGACGGAGAAGACTCTCCGAGCGGACCGCATCGGAAAACCAGAACACGATGAACCGGAAAAGAAGAAGGAGCTTCCGGGATGGGTTTTGGCGGTGAACATCACGCTTTCCCTCGGGTTCTTCGTCGCCTTTTACAAGCTGCTGCCGCTTTACATGGCCACCAAGCTGCAGGGACATTATGGCGTGTTCCACAGTCTGATTGCCTTCAACTTTTTGGACGGCATCATCCGCATTGCGCTGTTCCTCGCGTTCCTGGCGCTGCTGGCGCAGTCGAAGGACATCCAGCGTGTGTTTGAGTATCACGGCGCCGAGCACAAAGTTGTGTGGGCGTTCGAAAAGACCGGACGGATGGACGTGGCCACGGCGCGCGATTGCACGCGCTTTCATCCCCGCTGCGGCACCAGTTTCCTGCTGGTGGTGATGGTCATCGCCATGCTCGTTTACATGGTGCTGCCGTTTGAGTCGTTCGTCGCGAAGCTGGTGGCGCGCATCGCGCTTCTGCCGGTTATCGCCGGGCTTTCTTATGAATTCATCCGCTTCGCCGCCAAGTCGCAGGGAGCGATCTGGAAATGGGCGTCGCAGCCGGGCCTTTGGCTGCAACGGATCACGACGCGCGAGCCGGACGATAGTCAACTTGAAACCGCTGTGAAGGCGCTCGAAACCGCCATGGATCTGGAGAAGAGCCGGGGCGGAGAGCTAGTGATTGCGTGAAGCGCCTCTGAGGCAATCAAAAGATAGATTTTTACGAACGAAGCCGTCAACTTATTGAAAATAAAAGAAAGGTAAAATGAGCGCGGGGATGAAAGCCGTCAGCATATTGATAATAGGACTGTTATTCGAATAAAGCCGTCAACATATTGATAATAAACAAGATCAAGTCATGCAGTTTCTCGACAAACTTGCCGAAATCGAAGCACGGTACGAGGCGCTGAACCTCCAGCTTGCCTCGTCCGCCGTGCTCGCGGACCCGGCCACCTACCAGAAGACGGCTAGGGCCCGCGCCGAACTGACCGACGTGGTGGAGGGCTTTCGCCAGTGGAAGGACATCCAAAAGTCGCTGGGCGAGACGCGAAGGCTGGTGGAGGAATCCACCGCCGACCCTGCTATGAAGGCGCTCGCCCAGGAGGAACTTGACGAGCTTGAAAAGCGCCGCGCACGCGCGGAAGAAGAACTGAAGACGCTGCTCGTGCCCCGCGACCCCAACGACGAAAAGAACGTGGTGCTGGAAATCCGCGCTGGCACGGGCGGCGACGAGGCCACCTTGTTCGCCGACGAAATCTTCCGCATGTACAGCCGCTATGCCGAGTCCCAGCGCTGGAAGGTGGAGGTGCTCTCTTCGAGCTTGTCGGCCGTCGGCGGTCTCAAGGAAGTGATCGCCATGATCTCGGGGCGCCGTGTCTACAGCAAGCTGAAGTACGAGAGCGGCGTCCACCGCGTGCAGCGCGTCCCGGCTACGGAACAGTCGGGGCGCATCCACACCTCCGCCATTTCCGTCGCCGTGCTTCCCGAGGCGGACGAAGTGGACGTGGCGATTGACGCCAAGGACATCCGCATTGACACCTTTTGCTCGTCCGGCCCGGGCGGGCAGTCGGTCAATACCACTTATTCCGCCGTGCGCATCACTCACCTGCCCACAGGCACCGTCGTCTCCTGCCAGGACGAGAAGTCGCAGATCAAGAACCGCGCAAAGGCGATGCAGGTGCTCCGCTCGCGGCTCTACCAGATGAAGCTCGACGAGCAGCAGAAACAGATTACCGCCGAGCGGCGCTCGCAGATCGGATCGGGCGACCGCAGCGAGAAGATCCGCACCTACAATTTCCCGCAGAACCGCCTCACCGACCATCGCATTGGACTGACAATTCACCAGCTTGACCGGGTGATGGACGGCAAGATTGATGATGTCCTCGAAGCGGTCAGCAATTATTTCCAGGCCGAGAAGCTCAAGCAGGTGTCGCGGGGGACCAACGGGGATCAACCTCCAGGCTAGCAGCTAGCTGACACTGCTCGTTGAGGCGCCGCGGCTGGCGCGCGCGCGAGGGCGGCCGGAGAATCGCCGGGGAGCGAAGAACCCTAACTTACTCTGTGACCCATCGCTCCTATGCAACTTCGTGAAACTCTCCGCGCCGGCCTGAAGACATTGCTGGAGTGCGACGTGCCTTCCGCCGAACTCGCGGCCGAACTGCTGCTGATGCACACGCTCGGCCGCGACCGCAGCTACCTCTACACCGAGCCTGAGGCCGAGCTTCTGCCCGAAACCACCGAGCGATACTTCCGCCTCATCGCCGAACGCACCACCGGCAAGCCCACGCAATACATCACCGGCCACCAGGAGTTCTGGAGCCTCGACTTCGAGGTTACCCCCGATGTGCTCATCCCTCGCCCGGAAACCGAGCACGTGGTGGAAGCGGTGCTCGAACTGGCGCTCGGTCGAGCGCCGGATGACGCGGCACTGCGCCCGGCGTCCGACGGTAGCGGGCTTCGCATCGTGGATGTGGGCACGGGCTCGGGATGTATCGTGCTGGCGCTGGCCTCCAAGCTTCCGCAGGCGTCGCTTGTGGCCACGGATATTTCGTACCCGGCGCTCGCTGTGGCCTCGCGGAACGCCGCGCGGCTCGGCCTCTCATCGAACGTACGGTTTCTGCACGGCGACCTGCTCGATCACTTTGTTTCCGGCGCGCTTAAAAACACGTTTGACTTTGTGGTTTCGAACCCGCCCTACGTCGGCCGCGATGAGATGGACAAGGTGCAGCGCGAAGTGCGCGAGTTCGAACCGCGCCTGGCCTGGGGCGTCCAGCACGGCGACGAGATCTACCGCCGCTTGTTTCCCCAGGCGCTCGAAGTCGTCAAGCCTGGCGGGCACGTGGTCGTCGAAGTTGGTTACAATATGGCCGACGCGGTTGTGAAGCTACTGGGCGCAGGATGGGCCGAAGTCGACGTGCGACCTGACCTCGCGGGAATACCCCGAGTGGTGGCGGCGCGAAAGAATCGTCCGTAGCCAGACTGCGCGTGGTCCGCGGCATGCGCTCCAGTACACGCCCGCAACTGACAACGGAGGGCGGGCCACGGACAATGCTGAAACAGATTCTTCACGTCGACATGGACGCCTTCTACGTTTCCGTAGAGGAACTCGAAGATGCGTCGCTCCGGGGCAAGGCCGTGATTGTGGGCGCCGACCCCGACGGTCGCGGGGTGGTGATGGCGGCGAGCTACGAAGCGCGCAAGTTCGGCGTTCACTCCGCGCAGCCGATCCGCACCGCGAAGAAGCTCTGCCCCCATGCCGTCTTCCTGCGCGGCCACCACTCCAGGTACCGCGAGTACTCCAACCGCATTTACAAGATTTTCGGTGAGTTCACGCCGGTGGTCGAAATGGTCTCGATTGACGAGGCTTATCTCGACCTCACGGGTTGCGCCCGCCTGCTCGGGCCGATGTTCCGGGCGGCCGACCGGTTGATTCGCACCGTGAAGCAACGTACCGGACTTGACTGCTCCGTCGGCGCCTCGACCTCTCACCTTGTGTCGAAGATTGCCTCCGACCAGGCAAAGCCGCACGGTTTACTCTACGTATTTCCAGGTAGTGAGTCTCAGTTCTTGGCGCCGTTGCCGGTGCGGCGCATGCCGGGAATCGGCAAGGTGACCGAGCCTGAATTGATGTCGCTCGGCATGACGACGATCGGCGACATTCAAGCGTTCGGACGCGAGCGTTTAAAGGCGCGCTTCGGGAAACTCGGCGAGTGGCTGGACGTGAAGTCACGCGGCCAGGATATTGACGCCTATGCGTACCACGACGAGCCGAAGTCCATCAGCCACGAGACAACGTTTGACCGTGACACGAGCGACATGGACGAACTCGAGCGGACGCTTTCGTATCTCGCCCAGCTCGTCGGCCGCCGCCTGCGTGCGCACCGTCTTGTTGCGCGGACGGTAGGATTAAAGCTGCGCTTCGCGCCCTACCGCACCGTGACGCGCGACGTGACGCTCGACGAGCCTACGCACCTTGACCACGTTATTTTCGAGCACGCGCTCGGCCTCTTCGAGCGCACCTGGAACGCCCGCTACCAGGTGCGCCTGCTGGGCGTGCGGGTTTCACAATTCGAAACCGCGGCGTTTCAGCAGAACCTGCTTCAATCACCGGAGCGTGAGAAGCTGGCGCGACTCACACAAGCTACCGACAAGGTCCGCGACCGGTTCGGCTTCGACTCGGTGCGCCTCGCCCGCTCCCTCGGTCCCTCCAAGAAGCCATAGCGCACGGGGCCGGCCGGCTCGTCATTGTTGCATGTCACTCGTTACTGACTCAAAGCTCCGCCGCAGCTTGACCCGCTTCCGGCCGTGCAGCCAAAGCAATGCGCGCCCGTGCGAACCTGGCGGTGAGCGAGCACGAAGGCGTTGAAATCGCGCAGGTGTTGGGGCTGGCCGGGCTCGAGGGCGAGATCGAGCATCTGGTTAAAATCGCAATCATAGAGCCTGCCGTCCCAGCCGACGCTCACCAGGTTGCGGCACATCAGGCCCTCAACGGTCGAAGGGTTGAACTTCTCGACGAGAAGCTCCATGTAGTGCTCGCGCTGGCCCTGGCGCGTGAGGTCGAGCAGAAAGCGGTTGATCGGCATGTTGGTGATCGTGTAGAGGCGGTTGAAGACGATGCCGAAGCGCTGGCCGAGCTCGCGCCGGTAAGCGTCTTCGAGGCCTTGTTGCGGAGGCGGAAGTGAAGGGCCAAGGGGATTATAAACCAGGTTCAGCTCGAGGCCGCTCGCCGGTGCGCCGTAGCCCAGCCGGTTGAGCCGTTGGAGCGCCTCGATGCTCTTGGAGTACACGCCCTTGCCGCGCTGGAACTCGACGTTCTCTTCGACGTAACACGGCAGCGACGCGGTCACCTCCACCTGGTAGTCGCGCAGGAACTCCGGCAGGCGCTCCTGGCCCGCGACGAAGAACACCGTCAGGTTGCAGCGGTCGATCACATGCCGGCCGAGGGCGCGCGCCTCGCGGACCAGATAGCGGAAGTGCGGGTTGAGTTCCGGCGCGCCGCCGGTGATGTCGAGGTTGGGAATATCGTAACGGTGGAGAACATCAATCACCAGTTCCGCCGTTTCCCGGTTCATGATCTCGGTGCGCGCCGGTCCCGCGTCCACGTGACAGTGACGGCAAGTCTGGTTGCAGAGTTTGCCGACGTTGACCTGGAGGGTCTCCACGCAGTCGGCGCGCAGCGGCCCGTGGCCCGTCGCAGCGAGCTTTTCGTCAAAGGTGATCATCGGCCGCCTGCCCGGATCGAGGCCGGCCCGCCTATCTCCAGGCGTTGTCGCACGAAGCCGGAAAGCTCAGGACTCGCGTACTGTCGCGGTCCAACCGGAAACACCGGTTTCCCGAGGCTCGCAGGGTCCAGGCCCGGCCACACTCGCATATCGACACGCGATTCGATCGGCACGAGCGCGTCCGCAAGCTCGAAGAACCGGCGTGCAGACGATTTGAAGTCGCTTGACGAGCCATCGAGCACGACGAGGTAGAGCAGCGGCTTCAGAAACTCCAGCACGCTGTTGCTCTCGATGATGACCCATTCCTCGCCGGCCACGGCTTGCTGGAGCAATGGAAAGGCCTGGGCCAACTGGCCCTGCCGCGCGCGCAGCCAGAGCGACCGCCGGGCGCCGGCCGCGAGATAGCGGCACGTGTCGCCCCGGCCCGCCGCGTCGTGTTCCTCGCTCAAGACGAAGGGATGTTCGGTGGGCGCACAGTCACAGGGCTGACCGTCTTGCGAGCACACACCGTGGCCGTACTGCGTGATCTTCACTGCCGTCCAGCCGAGCGATGCGAGGTCGCGGATGAGCCCCGTCATCACCGAGGTCTTGCCGATGTTCCGCGTGTGCCCGCCGATAACGATGGCTTTCATGTGCCGACTCAAGCTGAGTATAGGTAAGGGGGCGCGTCTCCGTCAACGCGCCGACTTGCCCTCTCATAGACAACCACTCATCGCCAATCTACAATCACCAATGCCAATGATTCACGAAGTCATTCCGGTCGGCATGCTGCAGTGCAACTGCTCGATCGTGGGCGACGAGGCGACGCGCGAAGCCGTGGTGATTGACCCCGGCGACGACATCGAGCTAGTGCGACAGGTTCTGGCGCGGCACAAGCTGAATGTGAAGTACATCGTGGCCACGCATGCCCACATTGACCACGTGGGCGGCATCGAGAAGCTGCAACGCGCAACCGGCGCAGCCGTCCTGATGCACCAGGAGGACCTGCCCCTCTACCAGAACCTCGCGATGCAGGCGGCCTTTCTTGGCGTGCGGCCGCCGGGCATGGTCGAGGTGGACCAGTTCCTTAAGGAAGGCGACGTGCTCCGCTGGGGGGGCCTCTCGCTCGAAACCTTGCACACGCCGGGTCACTCGCCCGGGAGTCTCTCGCTGTATTTGCCCGGCGAGCACGAGCGCATCTTTGCCGGCGATACGCTCTTTCAAGGCTCGATTGGCCGCACTGACTTGTGGGGTGGGTCCTACGATGAAATCCTGCGCTCCATCAAGAACACGCTGCTCCCCTTCCCGGATTCGACCCCGGTGTTTCCGGGTCATGGCCCGCCAACGACCATCGGCGAGGAGCGCGAATCGAATCCGTTTCTGCGTGGGTTGTAGCTGAGGGACATATTAAGACATCAGTCCAAAGGAGGGAGTATGTCGAGGCAGTCATCCAAGAGCATTACCATTGACCCGAATGTGCGATGCCAGCGTATCTACCCTGTCGAAGGAACAAGTAAAAACGTCTCTGACCTAAAGACAATCGGCATCAAGTTGACCAAGGACCAAGCCATTCACCTAGCGAGAATACTGCTTGCTGTTAGCCAGGAGTGGGGAGAAGTCGACATCACCGGTTATAGGTTCGAAAAACGAAAATCGGACGACACGTACCATCTCACGATCACGAGTTATAGACCAGAAGATGAGTAGCCCGCGCTCCTACTTCAGCATCGGCAGCATGGCCTCGAACTCCGGCGTTCCGGCGCGACCCAGCAGTTCGTAGACCATCGTTTCCGTCGAGCTCACAATCGCGCCCGCGCGTTCCATCCGTTCCAGACCCGCCTGCCAGTTGGCCGGCGTGCGCGACGAGACGGCATCCGCGGCCACGTGCACCAGGTATCCGTTCGCGATGGCGCCGAGCGCCGTCTGCATCACGCAGATGTGGCTCTCGATGCCGCACAGCAGCAGCGTGGTGGCGTAAGGGGCGCGCTCCCGCAGATGCGCCAGGAACTTCGGCTCACCGAAGCACGAGAAGCTGGTCTTGTCGAACGGGATGATGTCGGGCGCGGCGTTCGAGATCTCAGGCTGAATCCTCCCCAGGCCGTTGGCGTACTGGGTGGTCAGGATGCTGGGCACGTTCAGGACTTCGGCCAGCCGCAGCAAAAGCCTGGCGTTCCGCAGCACGCGCTCCGGCTCAAAAATCGTCGAGAGCAATTTGTATTGCAGGTCGATCGAGACCAGCGCCACCGTCTTGCGGTCCAGCAGCCGGACACGTCCATTCGGGTCCGAAAACACTCGCACTCCTTCTTGGGTGACAGGAAATAGGTTACCCACCGCAGCGGGCTGTCCCCTGTAACCTGTCCCCTATTTCACGAACTTCGGCGTCCCGCCCTTCGACCACGGGTCGTAGTGCAGCGCGAACTCAATGCGTTTCTCAATCGGCGGATGGTCATAGAGCCAGAACTCGATGAAGGGACTGGGACGCGGGTCGCTCAGGTCCACCTCGCCGAGAATCTGAAACGCCTGGGCGGCCACTTGGTGCGAATCGGGAATGAGTCCGTGGATGACCTCCATGCCGTAGGTATCGGCCTGCTCCTCCTGATGCCGGACAAAACTCGTAATGATGGGAGTGGCGACAAACGTCAGAACCGAGACGAACAGGAGCAGCAGCGGCAGCGAAGCCAGGTCGTCCACGCCGCGGATCCGCCAGGCTTCGCCCCAGCGCCGCACTGCCCAATCCATTCCGCGAAAGCCGATGTAAAGGAACACGAACAGCACGCCGACGATGAATGCGATGCCCTTCCAGATGTGCCCCAGGACGTAATGCCCCATTTCGTGCCCGAAGACGAAAACGGTTTCGGGCACGGTCATCTTCTCAATCGTCGTATCCCACACCACCACTCGCTTCGATGCGCCGATGCCGGTGACGTAGGCATTCAACTCGTTGGTTTTTTCGCTGGCCTTCATCTCGAACATGCGGCTCGGGGGAATCGTGAGTCCGGCGCGCGCGACCACCTTGCTGATTTCGGCCACCAGTGCCGGATCGTTGGGCTGGAGCGGCTCAAATTTGTAGAACAGCGGCTCGATGACCACCGGCTCGATAAACATCAGGAAGATGACGATGGGAATGGAGATGAGCCAGAAATAGAACCACCATCGGCGCGGGCTGCGCCGCTGCACGCCGTAAAGAATCCAAACCAGGAACACGCCAAGAATCCAACCTAGAAGTTGCTGCTTCGTCCAATCCCACGACCAGGCGGGCCAGCCTTCCACCGACTGCTGGTAATGCAGCGACAGCCAGTGGCCGTAAAGGTCCGCAGGCAGCATCAGCGCGGCGACGGCCAGCAGAAGCGGGGGCGTGTAGAGAAGGGCTTGCACAAAGCGCCGCCTGCCGCCGTTACCGATCGCCAAATCGCGCAAACGCGGTCCCAGCCGCCAGAGCAAGACCAGCAGCAGAACCAGGAAGCCCCACAACGTGCTGATGAAGTAGAGCCTGTACCCGGCGCGCGAATAGGCCACTGCCTGGGCGTACTTCGCCGGCGAGAGGTGGTAGCCCTGGACTTTGTTCTGGCTCGATGAGTCAGGCAGTGTGGCGCGCGACGGCGCTGCGCTCCCGGCAGGCGGCTTCTGCTGCGCCGCCCGCGCTCGAAATATAGCATTCTCGCCGAACGCCGTCCCGACTGGCATGATCAGCAGCAAAGCGAGCATGCCGTCGAAAACCAGGCGACCGATTGTGGTCTTGGCGCAAGTCAACGCATTCACCCGAAACTGGCGACTCAAGTTGTATAGGGTGAGTGTAACAGAAAGTGGTCAGCGGGGTGGCGCAGACGCGGCGCCCGCCGCGGCGGGCCGTGTCTGCGGGTACGGCGGCTGGCGCACGGCGCAGCCATGCGATTCTATGACCTTCCGGAGCAACACTGCAATCGCACATCTTCGACATGCGCCAGCCGGCCCGCTGTACACGAAACGATATTAGCCGCCTTGAGACTTGACAGCCCTGGGAGCGTCTGATATGAATAGCGGCACATTGCGAATCCGTCGCTAAGGAGCGGCGGGGGTCAAGATGACGAAGCGAATCTGGAAACTCGGGGGGGGGCCGCTGTCCTCCTGGCTCTCGCAGCTTCCCTCTACGTAGCGCTTGTACGCATCGCTCCGGCGCAGGTCACTCAGCAGGTGACTAAGCAGGGCAACACACTCAGCGCAGATAGCACCGGCGCACTGGTGCCGGGTGTGCCGTTCGGCTGTAATGTTGACGGCAACGTCTTCCCGACCATCGCAAGCTGCGTCAGCTTCCTGACGCAAACTTCTGCAACGGCGGTGGGCGGCGTAATCACGGAGAATGTCCCGGAACACATTACGACGCCGGTGGGGGGAGTTGGGGGACTCCCCTGGAATCCCGGCACCTTTAGCGGGGTTCTGCGCTTAGGGGCTGGGAATGACCAGACTACCTGTAGCCCATCGACCCCCAACTGCTGGCTGACGGATGTGCCCATTATCATAGGCCCCGGCATGCGAATCGTCGGATCAGGCAAGGTGCCCGGCGGCACTGGCGTCTCCTCGAATGGCACCGGCATCGCGGCCAGTTCGACCTTCCCAGCTCCGCTTGGCAAGCCGATGTACCCCGGCACGAATCTTAGCTGCGCGGTCGGTGCCAGCGGGACGTTATCGGACGGCAACTACTTCGTAAGCATTGTGAAAGTTAACGACCTCGACAGTTACGCGGGTCCGGGAACGCCGCTTCATGTTCCCGGGCTGAGCGCCGAGAGCACGCCAGTTACAGTGAACTGCGCCTTCGCTACGTGCCACGCGTCAAGTAACTGCGCCATTACGGCTGCGTCGCCGGGAATGGCTGGGACCGGGTTCGCCGCTAAGGACTACCGCGTGTTTGCCACATTAGTGGGGGGACTCTCCGGGAGCGAGACGCTGCAAGTCCCCGGGTCAGGAATGAATTGCGTCAGCGGCGGTACGGTCGACTCGGCGCACGATTGCGCCCTCGGCTCGACAAACGGCTTCACGATCAATACCATCCAGACGAATGACGCGCCGAATCTGGTCGACCTCAGTAATCCGCTGGTGGCCGTAATCGGGGGGAGCGGGCAAAGTTCGGGGTTCTGGTCGGTGCTTGAGAACCTGACGCTGGTAAGCACCGGCTCGATAGGCGCCTCAACGAACCCGAACGTGGCCTATTGGAACCCGACGAATCAGGAGAACACGGGCATCAATTTCGTGGGCTTCCTCGGGAATTTCGGGTCGGTTGCCACGTCGGCTGGCGGCGCTGGGGGCGGGACGTGGATTTACATTGGACCTCACGCTCCGAATAGCTTTGTCTCACACGTCCAGACGGACGGCAGTCCCGGAACGGACAATACCTCCCCCATAATCTTCTACGGCATGATTCTGGATGGCCGGGCGCCAGGCGCAACTGGCGGCACGACCAGAGTGGTCTCCGACTCAACGTTTACGCCGGCCCGGACGACCAGCGGCTCTAATGCGACGATTCCGGCCGGAATTTTGGTGACAGGCAGCACAGCGGTCACAGCTTTCAACCAGGTTCACGTGGAGACGCCCATGGGCAGCCACGGGACGGACAGCGACTTCGAGGTCACGAACGGCGCCAGCGCTTCCGTGGTCGGCCCGACGCAGTTTAGCGACTCCAGCGTACCCATCGTGCACCTGACCTCAACCGGAACCGCCATCATGGTCAAGAACGTCCTGGGTTCCACGGGGACCCAGGTGGTCAAAGATGATCTGAACGGGGTCACCAGCCTCGGCACGTACGTGGCGAACTATTCCAGTTCGCTTCAGGCTGGCACCCTGCGCGCTTTCACAAGTCTGACGCTGCCGAACCAAAGCGCCAATTTTGTCTATGCGGGCCCCGCTTTAGGAAGCCCGGCAACTCCGGCTTTCCGGGCCCTTGTTCCCGCCGATCTGCCGACGGGTGGGAGTGTCCAGGTTTTGGCCGCCGGGCAGCCAAACGTCAGCTCTGGCACGAACAGCGTTTATGTTCCGTGGTTGGGCGGCGGTGTGAATGGCATGGCCAGCAAACTCTCGTCCATGATCGCCTCGACGGCCACGATTGCCGACCTCTACGTTGGCGTGAGTGCCACGTATACAATTGCGGTCACCTTCGCGGTAGCCAAGTGTACGCCATCTAGCATGACTAACTGCACACCTAGCAGCGATAGTTCCCTGTCCTGCACGATTGCGGTCGGAAACGAGCAATGCAATGACACCACTGATTCTCTGATGGTGTCCCAAGGAGATGAGGTTTTTCTGCACGTTACGACCGGGGGATCGACGGTTCCAAACAACAACATTTTCATGTCGTATAGGCTGACCGGCGTCCAATAACGTCGGCTTCGCCGCACGACGGAGTTGGATTAACAAAGCCATTTGCCATTGCGGCCCTTTGACTCCCTCAACGGAGGTAAGAAAAATGACGAATAGTGCCAATGCCTTCGCTTTCCCCGTTACGATAATGCCAGGTAGCTCTTCCACCAGTTACGACGTGGCGTGGAATGGTGCTGTCAGCGATGGGGTGAGCCAGTCCTCTACAGTAATAGGATGTTTCTCGTATGATACGACCCAGTCAGTAGGAGCGAATACTTGCGCCTTCAAGGCTAGCGTCGCTGCGGCCGCTCTGGCGCAAGCCGGACTCACCATTCCTGTTTCCAACATCCTGGTCATTATGGGGGTGTACTGATGAAAAGACGAAGCCTGATCGGAAGTCTTCTGGCAGGAGCAGGAGTTTTTCTCACGGGCCGGCCATTGCGGGCGGGCTCGGCGGCGGGCATGGCCGTCCCCCAGGCGGACCGAGAGGAAAGCGCGAACGGCTCACCGGAAACGGCGAGCGGCTCGTCAGCGACCGCCACGGTGAGGGTGGTCTACGCCAACGCCACGCAAGCAAGCTGGGAAGCCGTCACCAATGGCGGCATCCTCGTCGCCGGGGCGACGAACATCAGCGGTGGCAACCTAAACCTGCGGATTATCCACGACGCGGTCACGGCGATTATTGCTGCCGGCGGCCCGGTCCTGACGCAGAAACAAGTCACGCTCTTCGGCGGCCAGAACTAGCCGGTCGCCGGCTGTAGTGGCGGTGTCCTCACCGCCGTCATCGTGTCACCGGTCCCTCCGCCGCCGGCGGCCCTCTGCCGTGGCGACGTGGTCCGGGTGGCCATGTCATGCCCGACGTGTCTCGGGCGTCCCTCCCCTGATCCCTCACACCTAGCCCCTGTAACCTGAAGTGGCCTGCTGCCCGATTGGCCTACTTGGCTCTTTACAGCCGGCATGAGTTTTGTTAGATTGGACGGTTAGGCCAGACCAGGAGGCTTGTCAGCCATGCTTATCGCGCTCGATTCCAGCCTTCACCAGCCGCTCTACCTCCAGATCCGCGACCGCATCCGCGAGCGCATCGCCTCGGGCGCGCTCAAGCCCGGAGACCGCCTGGAGCCGAGCCGCGAGCTGGCGAAGCGGCTGGGCGTCCACCGCACGACGGTCGGCAACGCCTATGCGGAGCTCGAATCCGAGGGCCTCATCGCCGGTAGGGTGGGCCGTGGGACGTTCATCTCTCCTCTCGCGACCACGCTCAAGGCGCCCCGCTCGGCGGCGGGCCGCGCCGGCGACTTTTTCTGGAGCAGTTTTTTCACCCACGAGCAGCGCGACGACTCGCTGGGACGCCTCATGGCGAGCGCCTGCGAGCCCGGCGTGATTTCCTTCGCCGTCACCCACGGCTCGGGCGACTCCAGCGCGGTCGATTTCGTGCGCCGCTCCACCGACGCGGTTCTGCGGCGCGAGGGCTCGAAGCTGCTGGAATACGGGTCGAGCGACGGTTATCCGCCGCTCAAGCGCTACTTGCAAAATCGCATGCGGCGCGACGGGATTCCGGTGGAGACGGACGAAATCCTGATTACCAACGGTTGCCAGCAGTCGCTCGACTTGCTGCGGCGGTCGCTCGTCGGGACCGGCGACGTGGTGGCGTGCGAGAATCCAACGTATCCCGGCCTATGGAACGTGTTCGAGGCGTCCGGCGTGCGCATGGTCGGCGTGCCGGTGGGGCCTGAGGGCATGGACCTGGACTATCTCGCGGCCGTCCTTGACCAGAACAAAGTGAAACTGATCCTGGCGAGCCCGAACTTCCAGAATCCCACCGGGCGCACGATGCCGCTTGAAGCGCGGAAGCGATTGCTCGCGCTCGCCGCGCGCTACCAGACTCCCGTCGCGGAGGACGACATTTACGGTGGCCTGCGTTATCGCGGCCGCGAGCTACCGCCGCTCAAGGCGCTCGATAACTCGGGCCTGGTGATCTATCTCAACAGCTTTTCCAAGGTGGGTTTCCCCGGGCTGCGGGTGGGCTGGGTGGCGGCGTCGCGGCGAGTCATCGAGCGGCTGCGCTCGGCCAAGCAACGCGCCGACCTGCATACCAATCTGCTCGGGCAGGCGGTGCTCGAAGAACTGGGGAGGCGCGGCTGGCTTGACAAACTCGTCCGGCGCACGCGCAAGGTCTACGAGCGCAAGCTGAGCGTTCTGCTTGGCGCCCTGGGCCGGTATTTTCCGCCCGAAGCCCGTTGGTCAGACCCCGAGGGCGGCATGGCCGTCTGGGTGGAACTGCCGGCGGGCCTCGACGCCGTCGAGTTGCTGGTGAAGGCGCAAGACCGCGGGGTGATCTTCGCGCCGTCGCGCTACTTCTACTTCCAGGAACCCCGCTCGAACGCTTTCCGCCTCTGCTACACGGCGCTCAACGACGAGCAAATCGAAGCGGGCATAGGTGTCCTGGGTGAGATGCTGAGAACGGAGGTCCAGAGGAACGGCAAGGGTCGGAAGAGACAGGCTGTCGGAGCAGGCCTCGCTCTCGTCTGAGCCAGAGCTGGAGGATGGGACAGAAAAGGGTTGTTTTGAAAAACGAACCCTGAATGTCTTTTAGAATGAGTGCAAGTTTCTTGTGGCGCCGGGGTAAGCCGTCAACTTACTGAAAATAAGCTGCTTATTTGATACCGCGGTTTCTAAAGCCGTCAGGTTATTGAAAATAAAAGCAGTTAGTTGGCGGCCTCAGAAAATCGGAGGAAGCGATGTGGCAATATGACGAGAAAATGAAGCTCAAGGTCGGCTTAGCCGAGATGCTCAAAGGCGGCGTCATTATGGACGTCACCACGGCGGAGCAGGCCAAAATTGCCGAGGATGCAGGCGCCTGCGCCGTGATGGCCCTCGAGCGCGTCCCCGCTGACATCCGCAAGGAAGGCGGCGTGGCGCGGATGGCGTCCGTCAAGATCATCCGCGAGATCATGGCCGCGGTCACGATTCCGGTCATGGCCAAGGCGCGCATCGGACATTTCGCCGAGGCTCAGGTGCTGGAGGCTATTGGTGTAGACTACATTGACGAGAGTGAGGTGCTGACGCCGGCCGACGAGGAGCACCACATCCACAAGTGGCCTTACAAGGCCCCGTTCGTCTGCGGGGCGCGCAACCTGGGCGAGGCGCTGCGACGAATCGGCGAGGGCGCGGCCATGATCCGTACCAAGGGCGAGGCGGGCTCAGGCAATATTGTCGAGGCCGTTCGCCACATGCGCGCGATTACGAGCGAGATCCGCCTGCTGACGACGCTGCGCGAAGAAGAACTTATGGCCAAGTCGAAAGAACTCGGCGCGCCTTTCGATCTCGTGAAGTGGGTGGCGGAGCACGGCAAGCTGCCGGTGCCGAACTTCTCCGCCGGCGGCATCGCCACTCCCGCGGACGCGTCGCTGGTGATGCAGCTTGGCGCCGAAGCGACCTTCGTGGGGTCAGGTATTTTCAAGTCGTCCGACCCGGCGGCGCGAGCCAAAGCGATCGTCCGCGCCACCACGCACTATAACGAGCCGCAGGTGATCGCGGAGTGCTCGGAAGAATTGGGCGAGGCCATGCGCGGCCTCGACGTGGCGAAGCTCAAGCCGGAAGAGTTGCTGCAGACGCGGGGTTGGTAAAAGGAGCAGTTGCCAGTTCTCGGTGGTTAGCCTCTAGTTGAGGCCTTGAGGTAGACTTTGATAGCCTTGCGAACGTTACGCAACGCGGCTTCGACGCTCTTGCCCTGCGACATACAGCCGGGCAACTGAGGCACATCAGCGACGTAGCCGTGATACTCGGGGTCGAAGACGAGGTTCACGATGAATTGGCGCCGCTCACTTATGATGATTGTACACTGTGCGACAACTCAAGAGAAGGCTGGTTGTGAAGAACCAATACTTCGCGGATGAGAGAGACTTTCTAAAGTATGACCTCTGGATCGAAGTCGCAGAGCATCTGGGAAGGTCAACATCGCTCACTTTCATCCCCATGCTGACAGAGCCCGATGGCACAAGGCAAGGCGGTAAGACGAAGTACGAACTGGGTCGGAGAAGAGAGAAACTCTACGTGTTCCTCCGGCACTGCCTCGACGCGAAGAGTCGCTCAATCCTCTGGTTAAGAGAGTTCTTCCAGCCTTGGACGGAGCGACGATATTATCCGTACAAGGACGGCACGTCGGGTGACACGGATTACTTCTCCTCCCACCAGCGAGAAGGATATTTCGACGGTGTCCAAGCGGACCTGCTGGCTAACAGCGCTATTCTGATTGACCCAGACACAGGCCTGGAAACGAAGGGCAGATTCTGGAGGAAGCATCCCGAAAGGTATGTCTTGTATTCGGACGTCGTAAGAATAGCAAAGCAAAGCTCCGGAGACGTGGCGATTATCCTTGTTCAGTTTCCACAGCGAAACGCCAAGCGCCGGAGAGACGATCTCCGATACCGAGCCGATAGACTCAGAGAGAAACTTGCAGAAGTCCGACCAAGCGGATGGAATGTGCATTGGGTCGCGCCAGCGCTGAGCGATGGCAAAGTTGGCGACCTGGCATTCTTTATCTTGACGCCTAACTTGAAGAACGGGGAAAGCATTGAGCGCATGCTTGCGCGCTACTCAGAAACACACCGCTTGGTTTGGAGCGACCCTCATAACCAAAACATTTATTGCTGCTGATGATCCCAAAGGAGGAATCAAAACATGCCAACTCGAAACGCAGAAGCAGAATGGAAAGGTAATCTTCTCGAAGGCCAGGGCCACATGAAGCTCGGCACTGGCGCGTTTGACGGACCGTACTCCTTCAAGTCGCGCATGGAAGAAGGCACCGGCACGAACCCCGAGGAACTGATCGGCGCGGCGCACGCCAGATGCTTCTCGATGGCGTTTTCGGCCGGACTGGCCAAGGCGGGATTTTCGCCCAAGCGGGTGCATACCAAGGCGGCGGTCCATTTCGACAAGGTGGAGGCTGGATTCGCCATCACGAGCATTGATCTCACCACCGAGGCCGAGGTCCCGGGCATTGACAACGCCAAGTTCCAGGAGCTCGCCGAAGGCGCGAAGAAAGGATGTCCGGTATCGAAGGCGCTCGCCGGGACAACGATCAATCTGAAGGCGACGCTGGTGAGTGCAGCGCGGTAGCGAACAGGAGTCAGGAGTCAGAATAGCGCGGCATGCGGCCGCGTTGATTCCTCCGGCGTTTCTTCTGGCTTCTGACTTCTAGCTTCTGACTTCTTATGGGAAACAATGGTCACAAACCCGTCGGCATCCTCGCCATCCAGGGCGACTTCGCCATGCACGCCAAAATGCTCGACCGCATCGGCGCGCCGTGGAGGTTGGTGAAGCACGTCGCGGACTTGGATGAAGTCGGCGGCCTCATCATGCCCGGCGGCGAGAGCACTACGATGCTCAAGTTCTTTGCCGAGGAGGGATTTGGCGAGGCCATCAAGCAATTTGCCGCCGAGGGCAGGCCCATTTTCGGCACCTGTGCGGGAACGATTCTGCTGGCGAAGGACGTGCTCAATCCGCCGCAGGAGCGGTTGGGCTTGATTGACATCACCGTCGAACGCAACGGCTACGGCCGCCAGATTGACAGCTCCGTGCGCCAGGGAGACTGCCCCGCGCTCGCGGACCGTCCGGTGGAGATGGTGTTCATCCGCGCGCCCATTATCCGCCGTGTGGGCGAAGCCGTACGCGTCCTCGGCCGCGCCGACGGCCTGCCGGTGATCGTCGAGCAGGGCAATGTGCTCGCGGCGACTTTTCATCCCGAGTTGACGGAGGACGAAACGATTCACCGGTACTTCCTCAAGAAGATTGATTCATTGGGCCATCGAGCCATTGAGTCATTGAATGACCATCAACCCGTCGCTCAGCCATAATGACCGAATCGGCCAGCCGTCCAATCACGAACCTTCTCTTTGTTTGTGTCGGCAACTCGTGCCGCAGTCAGATGGCGGAAGCCTTCGCCACCCATCTCGGCAATGGCCGGGTGCGCGCCTGGAGCGCCGGCTCTCATCCGCTCGGCGTGATTGTGCCGGCGACCCACGATGTCATGCAGGAGAAGGGCATTTCGCTCGACGGGCAATGGTCCAAGGGGCTCGATGACGTGCCTGTGGCGGAGATGGACGTGGTCGTGACCATGGGTTGCGAGGTCGCCTGCCCGGTTCCGGTGGGATTCAAAGGCCGCGTCATCGAGTGGAACATCCCCGACCCTTATGGCCGGGACCTTGAGCGTTACCGCAGCGCACGCGACCTGATCGAACAGCAGGTGGCCTCGCTTCTGCCCGAATTGTGATCCTTCAGCCCCGGGACATGCGACGCCGTTCGCTCCTCTTTCCTGCAACTCTTCCGGGGCTCCTCTCGTAAAAGATACTCTGGGGTTGAAGCGACCTCACGAATGGCATATGCTGACACATTCGCTGCCAGGCCGGAGAACACCCTTATCAAAGGAGCCGTTATGAAGAGGCGTGATCTGCTGAATTCGATTTCCCGTCGGCGGGGGTGGCGCGCGGGCCGGACCCTGTCCACGGCCCTGGTGGTGGCCGCCCTTTTGGCTTGCGGGACTGTCATGCTCACCCCGTCCCGCGCCTCCGCCGAGGAACCTGCGCCACCCAAGCTGCGTCTGCCGGCCGTCGCCGCGCCCACGCGCTATCATCTCGAACTCACCCTGGTGCCGGACGCGGACACTTTTGCCGGCGCAGTGGACATCGAGCTGACGCTTAAGAAGGCCACCCCGGTGTTGTGGCTCAACGGCCAGAACCTGACCGTGAAAGAAGCCATCCTCGAAACCGGCGGCCAGTCCCTGACCGCCAAGGTCATTGCCACCCCAAAAGACTACATAGGATTCTCGTTTGACAAGGCGGTCGGTCCCGGCGCCGCCAGGCTGCACATCGCTTACCAGGGCAAAATCGACCGCAAGAACATGGAAGGCGTTTTTCAGGTGAAGGAAGGCGGCGCCTGGTACGTATACACCCAGTTCGAGCCCATCTTCGCGCGCAAGGCTTTCCCGGGTTTCGATGAGCCGGGTTACAAAGTCCCCTGGCAGGTGACGCTGCACGTCAAGAAAGAAGACTCCGCCTTTTCCAACACGCCGATAGTCTCCGAAACCGACGATCCGAACGGCATGAAGACGGTGAAATTCGCCGAGACCAAACCGCTTCCGAGTTACCTCGTCGCTGTGGCGGTCGGCACTTTCGACACGGTGGACGCCGGTACGGCAGGCAAGAAGCACACCCACATCCGCATCGTGGTGCCGCATGGCGAGAGCGCGGAGGCGCGGTACGCGGCCAAGACAACCCCCGCCATCGTGAATCTGCTCGAAGGCTATTTCGGCATTCCTTACCCCTACGAGAAGCTGGATGAGGTGGCGATTCCTCTCGCCGGTTACGCCATGGAGCACGCCGGCATGGTCACCTACGGCTCGGGGATCATCCTGTGGCCGCCCGATCAAGATTCGCTCCAGAAGCATCGGCTCTGGGTGAGCGTTGGGGCCCATGAGCTGGCGCACCAGTGGTTCGGCGACTATGTGACGACCGCCTGGTGGAACGACATCTGGCTGAACGAAGGCTTCGCTTCCTGGATGGCTGACAAGATTTCGAACGAATACAAGCCCGAGTGGCACATGCACATCTCGGAACTGAACGGCTATCAGGGCGCCATGGATACCGACGCCTTGGTTAGCTCGCGCAAAGTGCGCCAGCCGATTGAGTCCGACGACGACATCGCCAATTCATTTGACGGAATCACTTACAACAAGGGCTCAGCGCTGCTCAACATGTTCGAGACCTACATGAGCCCGGAGCGCTTCCAAAAGGGTATTCACCTGTATCTCGAAAAGCACGCCTGGGGCAACGCCACTTCCGCCGACTTCCTGGCTGCGCTGGGGACCGTGGATCCAGCGATTCCCGCCTCCTTTTCAAGCTTTCTCGACCAGGCCGGGGTCCCGGAAGTAAATGCCAGCCTGAAATGCGCCGGCGGCGCTCCGCGGCTCGAACTCGAGCAGCAACGCTTCCTGCCGGTCGGCTCCACAGGTTCGGCGGACCAGATGTGGCAGATTCCCGTCTGCGCCAAATATCCCTCGGGCAGCACTGAGGCGCGCCAGTGTGCGCTGGTGACCGCCAAGACCAAAGAACTGACGCTCTCGAAGGCCACAGGTTGCCCGCAGTGGGTGTTTGCCAACGATGGCGCCGCGGGGTACTACCGCGTCCATTACCAGGGCCATCTCCTCGATTCCCTGCTCAAGGACGACACCAGGACGCTCGGCTTGGCGGAGCGCGTCGGTCTGGTGGGCGACGTCGCTGCCTTCACCGGCGGCGGCCAGATGAAACGCGGCGAAGCGCTGGGCATGGTCCCGGAGTTTCTCCAGGATCCCGCTCCTCAGGTGACGGCGAAGACTCTGGAGATCGCTTCCGGGCTGGAGTTCAATATCGTCCCGGACAGCCTGTTGCCCAAGTACCGGAAGTTTCTGGAAAACATGTACGGGGGGCGCGCCCACGAGCTGGGCTGGAAGTCGAAGCCCGGCGAGGACGCCGCCACCGAGCGTTTGCGGCCGACCCTTCTGGACGTGACGGCCGACGAAGCCGAGGATCCCGAACTGATCGCGCAGGCGAAGACTCTGGCCAACGAGTGGCTCAGCAACCACAACGCCGTCGCGCCTGACATGGTAGGGGTGGTGCTTCGCACCGCCGCCGAGCACGGTGACCGGGCGTTCTTCCGCCGCCTTCGGTCTGAAGCCAAGAAGGAGAAGGACCAGAACACACGCGGACAGTTGCTCAACGCTATGGGCTCCTTCCGCGATCCGGAGATCGTGAAGGCCGCGATGCCGATCCTGCTGACCAGCGAGTTTGACCCCCGCGAGTCCCTCGGCATCCTTTTCGGCGCCACCCAATGGCCGGCCAATCGTGACCTCGTCTACGACTTCGTGAAGCAGAATATCGGAGCGCTCGAGGCCAAGCTGCCGCAGGACGTCCTACCCTTCATGCCTTACGCCGCGGCCAGCTACTGCGATGAACAGCACCGCGCCGACGTGGAGGCATTCTTTAAGGACCGCTCCGCGAAGTATCCGGGCGGGCCGCGAACCCTCGACCAGGTGCTCGAGGGCATCAGCCTGTGCGCCGCGAACAAGAGCGCCCAGCAGGCGAGCGTGGTGGCGTTCCTGAGCGGCTACGGGTCCAAGGCCGGCGCGGGCCGTTAGGGCGGAAGTTCGGCACGCTACACAAATGAGGAGCGCATGAAAGAACATCCCGACCACCACGATGCGGAACTGTTGCTGCGACTTTACGAGTTGAGGCGCGAAGAAAAGTTGCGTCTGGCGCGCGAATGGTTCATGCGCGAGTTCCATGCCGAGTCCATGGAAGACTTTTACAAGCGGTATCCGTTCGGTTCACAGGACAATGCGTACTATCGGATGACGGTGAGCTACTGGGAAATGGCGGCCTCCATCGTCAATCGCGGCCTGATCAACGAGGAGCTTTTCTTCGAGAACAGTCCGGAGTTCTTCGTGGTCTGGACCAAGATCCAACGGCTACTTCCTTCGGCGCGCGAGGCGCAGAAGAATCCCTACAACTATCACAACCTCGAGGAACTGGCGAAGAAGTATGAGAAGTGGCTTTCAGCGCGGGCGCCGGAAGCCATCGCCGCTTTTCGGGAGCGCATCAAGACGTTTGCCGCCAAGAAATAGCGCCAAGAACTAGACGAAGGCAGCCTCGGCTCCGTCAAAGCGGCTGGCCGTGACCGGCTTTCCGCTTTGACGTTGACTTTGGCCCGCCACGGTCGTATATCTGAGTTCCTCGCAAGCGTGCGTGACAAGGGAGCGTTGGGATTCGAACCCGGTGCTTCATCCCTGGTGCTTGCAGCCTTCTTGAAAGGAGAGCCCGCCCGTGAAGATCCGACTCAAGGTGAACGGCGCCCTGCGAGAGGATGAGGTCGAGCCGCGTCTGTTGCTGGTCCATTACCTGCGTGACGTTGCCGGACTCACCGGCACGCACATCGGTTGCGAAACCTCGATCTGCGGCGCCTGCACGGTTCTGGTGAACGGCGAGGCGGTGAAATCCTGCACGCTCTTCGCGGTGCAGGCCGACGGGGCCGACATCAAGACGATCGAAGGCCTTGCTCCGGACGCCACCACCGGCGGCCAGCTCCACCCGCTGCAGCAGGGATTCTGGGAAGAGCACGGGCTGCAGTGCGGCTTCTGCACGCCCGGCATGATTATTGCCGCGCAGCAACTCCTGAGCCGCAATCCTCGCCCGACGCGGGAAGAGATTCGCAAAGGGCTTGAAGGGAACCTATGCCGCTGTACCGGCTACCAGCACATCGTGAAGGCGGTGGAGCATGCTGCCGCTCGGATGAATCCTCAGGCATAAGGAAACACGCATGGCAGCCACAGGACAGATTGACTACATCGAATTTCCGGCGACCGACCTCGGCAAGACCAGGAAGTTCTACGCCGACGTCTTCGGTTGGAAGTTTGAAGACTACGGACCGGATTACACCAGCTTCAGTGACGGCCGCCTGGCGGGCGGCTTTTACTCCGATCCTCATGCCGGGACCCAGCGCCCGCTGGCAGTGATTTACGCCGAGGATCTTGAGGGTCTGGAAGCGAGAGTCAAGCGAGCGGGCGGTAACATCGTGAAACCGACGTTCTCTTTTCCCGGAGGCCGCCGGTTTCATTTTACCGACCCGAACGGGAACGAGCTGGCCGTGTGGTCCGACCACGAATCCGCTCGGTAGTTCTGAGCAACAAATCGAAACGGTTGGCGATAGTTCGGTGGCTCGACATTATTATTAACTTGACACGTAACTACTAGTGTACTATGATGTCTGAGATGCGGCAGTACCAGCGATATTTCATCTTACGGCAGCGACGACGCTGGCGAGCACATCCAGGGCGGCCCGGGCCGTCCGGGGGGCGGAGTTAAAGCCGAAGCCGGAATGTCGTTGAAAATAAGGGGCGTAGCCAGACGTCATCCCTGGCCCGATTTAGTGCCCGCCAGGGAATTTGCCAGAAGAACCAGAAGAAGAGGTGAGAGATGGCCACCGCACCGCTCTTAGGCCAGCGGATCAAACGCAAAGAGGATCCCCGCCTGATTCAGGGCCGCGCGCACTACGTGGACGACATCAAGCTTGACGGAACGCTCCACATGACCTTCGCGCGCAGTGTGTACGCCCACGCGCGGCTGAAGTCGGTTGACATCTCGGCGGCGCAGGCGGCGCCGGGCGTCGTCGCCGTTTACACTGGCCAGGATATCAAGGGCCAACTGGGATTCGTTCCGTGCGCCGCGGGGATTGAAGGACTCAAGGTTCCCGACCATCCCTGCCTGGCGACTGAAAAAGTTTGTTATGTCGGCGAGCCCGTCGCCGCCGTGGTGGCGCGCGACCGGTACGTCGCTCGCGACGCCGCTGACCTGGTCGAAGTGGACTACGAGCCCTTGCCCGCGGTGGTCGATCCGGAAAAAGCCCTCGCTCCGGGGGCAACAGTCATTCACCCCAAGCTGGGGAACAACATGGCGTTCGTGGCGACGCTCGATCACGGCGATTGGAAGGCACTCGACGCCGACAAGAGCCTCAAGGTCATCAAGCAGCGGCTCATCAACCAGCGCCTGGCGCCGATCTCAATGGAAACGCGCGGCGCGATCGCCAGTTACTCGCCCGGCGAGGATACGCTCACCGTGTGGTCGTCCACGCAGATTCCCCACATCCTCAAGACCCAGCTCGCCATCATGAGCGGCGTGGATGAAGCGCGCTGCCGCGTGATTGCGCCTGAGGTCGGGGGAGGTTTCGGCAGCAAGCTGAACGTCTACGGCGAAGAAGGCGTGGCCTGTTTCGCTTCGAAGAAGCTCGGCAAGCCGGTGAAGTGGATTGAAGGCCGCCGCGAGAACATCCTGGGCACGATTCACGGCCGGGATCAAATCAACGACGTCGAAGTCTACGTTCAGCCGGACGGCAAAGTGGTGGGACTGAAGTGCCGGACCATCGCCGACCTTGGCGCCTACCACCAGCTCTTGACGCCCGCCATCCCCACGTTTACCGCGCTCATGATTCTCGGCTGCTACAACATTCCCAACGTGTTCGTTGAAACCACCGGCGTGTTCACGAACAAGATGGCCACCGACGCCTATCGCGGCGCCGGCCGCCCCGAGGCGACGTATATCATCGAGCGCGCCATGGACTTGGTGGCGCAGGAACTGAACATGGACCCGGCGGACGTCCGCATGAAGAATTATCCCGCGCCGAAAGATTTCCCGCTGACCTTGGCCACGGGTGTTACCTACGACACGGCAAATTATCCGAAGACGCTGAAGAAGGTCCTGAAGGCGGCGGGTTACGCCAAGCTTCGCAAGGAACAGGAACGGCTGAGGAAGAAAGGTAAATACCTCGGCATCGGACTCTCCACCTACGTGGAGATTTGCGCCATGGGACCCTCAAGCCGGATGCCCGCCGGCGGGTGGGAGTACGGCTCAGTCCGGATCGATCCGACGGGCAAGGTCACGGTGCTCAGCGGCACCTCCCCGCACGGCCAGGGTGAGGAGACCAGCTTCGCCCAGATCGTCGCCGATGGATTCGGCATTCCTTTCGACGACGTCACCGTGTTTCACGGTGACACTTTCCAGGTTCCGATGGGCATCGGGACGTTCGGCAGTCGCACGACGGCGGTGGGCGGTACCGCCATCTATCAAGCGGTGGAGAAGTTAAAGAAGAAGATGGCGCGGATTGCCGCCCACAAGCTCGGAGTGAAGCCCAGCGAGCTGCGGTTCAGCGACAGCAAGATTCAAACCGCAGACGCCGCGAACTCGGTCAGCTTCGGCGAGATCGTAGGCGAGGCGATTTTTGCCAAGCAGCTTCCACCCGGCATCGAGCCCGGCCTCACCGAACAGTGCGTTTTCGAGCCCGCAAACTTCACCTTTCCGTTCGGGGCGCACGTGTGCGTCACTGAAATCGACGGCGACACGGGCGAAGTCCATCTCCGCAACTATTTTGCCGTCGACGATTGCGGCCGGATTCTGAATCCGATGCTGGTGGACGGTCAGGTGCACGGGGGCCTGGCGCAAGGAATCGGCCAGGCGCTATGGGAAGAGCTGGTATACGACGAAACCGGCCAGGTCACAACCGGCACCCTGATGGATTACGCCATACCCAGGGCGCACCAGTTCTGCTGGTTTGACAACGAGGCAACGGAAACCCGGACTCCGGTGAACCCGCTCGGCGCGAAAGGTATCGGCGAAGCAGGAACCATCGGCTCCACACCCGCCGTGGTCAATTCCGTGATCGATGCGCTCCAGCCTTTCGGCGTCCGACATATCGACATGCCGCTGAAGCCCGAGAAGATCTGGAGGATTATTCACGCCCAACGGGCCGGGGGTTAGCCTCGCAGTAGGCTGCCGACGGTAGTGTCCGTATGCGAACCTTTGACCTTCGACTCTCGACCTTCGACCCAGGAGACGCGTCATGATCGCCCAGCCTTTTGAGTATCACGTGCCAAAGACGCTCGCCGAGGCCTCGCGCCTCCTGGCACAGTTCGGCAGCGACGGCAAGATTCTGGCCGGGGGTCACAGCCTCGTGCCGATGATGAAGCTTCGTCTCGCGGCTCCCAAACACCTGGTGGACATCGGACGCATCGCCGAGCTCGCCTATATCCGCGAAGACGGCGGCAAGATTCAGATCGGGTCCATGACCACCCACTACAAAATCGAGTCTTCCGAGCTGCTGAAAGGGAAATGCCCGCTGCTGCCGGAGACGGCGCGCGAGATTGGCGACGCGCAGGTGCGGAACAAAGGTACGATCGGCGGCAGCTTGGCCCATTCCGATCCCGCCGCCGACTGGCCGGCGGCGATTCTTGCTCTCGACGCCGAAATCCAGGCCTCCAGTCCGCGGGGCGAGCGCTGGCTTCCAGCACAAGACTTCTTCGTCGATTTGCTGACGACGGCGCTTGAGCCTGACGAGATCCTGACCGCCATACGGGTGCCGGAGCTGCCCGAGCGCGGCGGTGACGCGTATTTAAAGCTTCACCAACCCGCCTCCGGCTTCGCTATTGTCGGCGTCGCCGCCCGCGTGGCTCTCGATGAAAAAGGCTCGGTCCACCACGTCGCCGTGGGCGTCACCGGCGTCGCCTCCAAGGCTTATCGCGCGGCGGGGGTCGAGCTGAGCCTGCGCGGAAAGTCGCCCACCGCCAAGCGCCTGGAAGAAGCCGCCGCCCATGCGGCCGATGGCATCGAGGCCAACGGCGACCTTTACGCTTCGGCCGAGTACCGCAAGCACCTGGCGAACGTCTACGTCCGGCGGGCTCTCGAAAAGGCGGTGGAGCGCGGCGGCGGCCGCGCATGAAACTCGAAGGCGCCTTCACCGTTGCCGCCCCGCGCTCAACCGTCTGGGAAAACCTGATGAATCCGGACGTGCTGGCGCGCGCGCTGCCGGGCTGCGAAAAGATGGAGCCGAACGCCGACGGCAGCTACCAGGCCGAACTCAGAGTTGGAATCGGAGCCATTAAAGGCACGTACTCCGGGCGCGTGGAGATTCTCGACCCCGTCCCGCTCGAGCACTACCGGATGAAGGTCGAGGGCAAGGGGACCGGAGGCTTCGTCCGAGGGGAAGGAACGCTCACGCTTTCCGATAGCGGTCCAGCAACCGCCGGCGCAAGCGCTCCGGCGCGCACCATAATCTCGTATCGCGGCGACGCGCATGTGGGCGGCCTTATCGCCTCAGTGGGTCAGCGCCTGCTGCAGGGCGCCGCGCAGAAAATCGTCGGCCAGTTTTTTGAGGCCTTCGCCCGGGAAGTGCTCTCGGCATCCCAGGCATCGGGCGCGGCGCCGGCCTCCGGTCCGGTCGCTCCTTCGTCCTAACCAACCCTTTCGCCGGTGAGCTGCCGGATCAATTTTTCCACTTGCTGATTCCAGAGTGCCAGGGGCTCAAAGAGATCGTCGAGTGCAACGTCCGGAAATCCCTTGCGCGCGAGCCGCGCCGGAAGCTGCTCACGAATCACCCTGGAATTGGTAACCGGCAAGCTGCCGAGAACCTCGAAGAGGGCCTGGTGCACCGGGTCGTGCCAGTGATACCCGGAGACCAGCTCCCTTACCCGCCCCTGGAGCGAGCCCGATGAGCCCTCTGGGGCTCCGGCGCAGAGCACGCGCAGCACCTGCCGTTCCAGCTCTTTCGCCCGTATCTCAGTTGCCGGATCGCTCACGGGCCGGCGACCTCCGAAGAAGGCCGTCGCCTCCGTCGCGGATAGACGTAGCGGAAGTTCAAATACAGACCGGCCAGAAGCGCCAGTCCGGTGGCCTCGAGCGCGCCCGACCTCAGCAGCCGGCTGGGTGGCAAATGGAGCCGGCCGCGCAGGTAAAGCCAGAGGCAGTTTTCGGAACTGTAAGGGCCGGTCGCGCAGTCGTCCACCGCGCGCGTGGCAGCCCACAGCAGCACGCCAGTGAGGAGAAGGCTCAAGACGATGCGGAACACCCGCAACATAGGCTGAACCCGTCCGTTCGCCCCACTCTAGCATATGCTGAGCGTTGAACGCCTGACCGAATCCCGAGGGGCGCCGGACCTGGTACGATCCTGGGACAGTACCGACCTCGTTCGCTCAACTGTCGCCTCGACGCAAAGGCTGCTGCGGAGGTCGGAGGGCAGTTCACCAAATCCACGATATTATGTGTTATCAGCAAGTTACTTGAGTTACACACTTAACGTAGATTGGCGCTTCGTAGAACCATATCCGAGCGATCCGGCAACCTATGAAAACGAGCCGATGATGCGGAACACCAGGCACAAGCGTGTTAGAATAAGGCCTCGAACGCCGGCAAGGGGGGACTGTGAGCGACGAAAACATCAAGCAGGTGGTGAAAGAACGGTATGGCGCGGCGGCGCTGAGGGTCGCGACTGGCGGCAGTTCGTGTTGCGGATCGGCGCCGGCCACCGGAAGCGCGACGTGCGCGGACCCGATTACGTCGAACCTTTACGACTCAAACCAGACCAGCCAGATTCCTGAAGCGGCGGTGCTCGCCTCTCTCGGCTGTGGCAATCCGACGGCGCTTGCCGCGCTCTTACCCGGCGAGACGGTGCTCGACCTCGGCTCGGGCGGCGGCATTGATGTGCTGCTCTCGGCCCGTCGGGTGGGCCCGTCGGGCAAAGCCTACGGACTCGACATGACCGACGAGATGCTGGAGCTCGCGAGAGAGAATCAGCGGCAGGCGGGCGTCGAAAACGTCGAATTCTTGAAGGGCGAAATCGAAGATATTCCACTCCCTGCGAACTCCGTGGACGTGATCATCTCGAACTGCGTCATCAATCTTTCCGCCGACAAGGACCGCGTGTTGCGCGAGGCGTTTCGCGTGCTCCGGCCCGGCGGGCGGTTTGCGGTTTCCGACGTCGTCGTCCGCGGCGAGATGCCGGCGGAGATTCGGCGCAGCGTCGAGCTGTGGATCGGCTGCGTGGCGGGCGCGCTCGAAGAGAGCGAGTATCGTTCGAAGCTGCTGGCAGCGGGATTCGAGGCGGTTGAGATCGAGCCGACGCGCATCTACCGCGCGGAAGACGCGCGACAGTTCCTCGCCGGCCAGGGAATCAACGTCGAAGCCATCGCGCCGCTGGTGGATGGCAGGTTCATGAGCGCGTTTGTGCGGGCGAAGAAGTCGGCGGCGACGCAGGTGAGGCGTTCCCGATGAACAGTGTTGCCCGTCTGATGGTGCAGGACACTACCGGCAATGAGCGCGAAGTGGAGATTACGCGCGCGCCGTTTTCCCTCGGCCGGCAGGGTGACAACGACCTGGTGCTGCTTGATAATCGCGTCTCGCGGCGCCACGCGCGCATTCTTCACGACGGCAAGGGCTACACGATCGAGGACGCCGAGAGCCGTCACGGCACCTTTGTCAACGGCGAGCGCGTGACCACGCGTCTGCTGAAGACCGGCGACGAGATTTCGCTCGGCGTGTCGGACTCTTACCGGCTTACCTTTTTGCTCGAAGCGCCGGTGATCCCCAACCTGCTGGAGGAAATCGGCAAGTCGGCGGGGAGCCCGGCGCCGCAACTGCACCACCTCGGCATCCTGCTACAGATGGCCGAGGTGCTGCACCGCGCGCCGGCGCTCGAGGAAGTATTGACCACGGTGGTGGATTCCGCGCTGCAGCTCGCCGATGCCGACCGCGGCCTGTTGTTCCTGGTGGACGACAACGGCGACCTCCGCTTGCGCATGGTGCGCAGCCGCGAGGGCGGGTCGCTCCCCACCGACATTGTGGACTACTCGCACGCGGTGGTGGACCGCGTGGCGCGCGTCCGGCAAGAGGAAGTGGTGCTTGAAGACGAATTGACCCAGCGCACTCCCGCCGAGACCGGCATCCTGCCGGCCAAGGTGCGCGGCGTGGTGGCCCTGCCCCTGCAGAAGCTGCCGGTGATGGAATCGAGCGGCGACACCATGCGGCAGGTGGTGCCGCAATTGATGGGCGTGCTCTATCTCGACACGCGCCTGCACCCAACCGCGGTGACCGGACTCGACCGCCAGGTGTTGCAGACCCTCGCCGTTGAGGGCGCCACCGTCATTGAGAACGCCAAGCTCTTTCGCCGCTCCCGCGAACAGGAGCGCACGCAGCACGAGATGGCGCTCGCCCGCGGCATCCAGCAAACCCTTCTGCCCCGCGCTCTGCCCGAGACGGGATACTTTGAGCTGCACTCGATCACCATGCCCTGCCAGACGGTGGGCGGCGACTACTACGACGTGATTTCGCTGCCCGGCCGGCGCTACGGCATCACCGTGGCCGACGTTTCGGGCAAGGGCCTGCCCGCCGCCATGATGTCGGTGATGCTGCAAGGCGCCTTTGCCGCCGTCGCCGCCGGTGATCCGGACCTCGCCGCGCTCTTCCGCACCGTCAACGACTTTCTGTGCCAGCGCACGCCGCCGGAAATGTACGCCACGGTTTTTTACGGGGTGCTGGCCCCCTCGGGGCAGTTCGATTACGTCAACGCCGCCCACCCGGCCCCGCTCGTCCTGCGCCGGGCCGGCGGAGCCACGGTGCTGCACTCGGAAAACTTTCCGCTCGGGATGTTCGAGGGCACCACGTTCAATGTGGGCCGCGTGGAGCTCGAGCCAGGCGACGAAGTGCTGATTTTCTCCGACGGCGTCACCGAGGCGCAAAACACCAGCCGGGAGTTCCTGGGCGAACAGCGCCTGACGGCGCTGGCGGAAGCTTGCGCGGGTTTGAAGGCGCGGGACGTGTGCTCAAAGCTGGTGGCCGCCGTGCAGGATTTCGCCGGCCTCGCGCCCCAGGCCGACGATCTGACGGTCAGCGTGGTGCATTTCGGGCCGACCGAGAATGGCCGGACGGACGAGTCAAACGGAAGGCACTGATCGAGCGTGCCGGGCCATGAGGAAGACACCGCGGCGCTCCGGACGCGAGAACGTCACGCCGGCAATCTGCGAAGCGATGCCAGCAGCTTCGCCGCCGGGTACGTGTTCAGCACGTGCTTCTTCTCCATCCAGCCGCGCCGCGCCACGACGACGCCGTAGCGCATGAAGCTGAAGTGCTTCGGCTGATGGGCGTCGGTGGAGATGATGATGCTCATGCCCTTATCGTGGACGAGTTTCACGTGGCGGTCGCACAGATCGAGCCGCTCGGGATTGGCGTTCAGCTCCATGATGACACCGGTTTTTTTCGCCGCGGCCAGCACGCGCTCCAGGTCGAACTGAAACGGGTCACGCCGCAGAATCTGGCGGCCGGTCGGATGGCCCAGAATGCGCACGTAGGGATTTGCGAGCGCTTTCAGCAATCGCGCCGTCATCTCGGGGGCGGGTTGAGTCATGCGCGAGTGGACGCTGGCGAGCACGATGTCAAACCGCTTGAGGATTTCATCGGGATAGTCGAGGCGGCCGTCGCCCAGGATGTCCACTTCGGCGCCGGCCCAGATCTCGATGCCTTTCACTTTCTTGCGCGCCGCCTTGATGCGCCCGATGTTTTCGAGGGCGCGTTTTTCATCAAGGCCATTGGCAATGGTTACCGCCTTGGAATGATCGGTGATCAGAATATATTGGTAGCCCAGCTCTCTAGCTGCTGCGGCCATTTCTTCCACACTGGCTTTGCCGTCGGAAGCCGTGGTGTGCATCTGCAGGTCGCCGCGAATGTCGCCGAGCTCGACAAGCTTGGGCAGACGGCCTGCTTCCGCCGCTTCGATCTCACCCATGTTCTCGCGCAGCTCGGGCGGAATCCACGGCAGACCGAATTGCTTGTAGATCTCTTCTTCGGTGCGGCCGGCGAGAACCTTGTCGCCTTCAAAGAGGCCGTATTCGCTCAATGTCCAGCCACGGCGCTTGGCGCGGGCGCGCAAGGCGACGTTGTGTTCCTTGGAGCCGGTGAAATACATCAGCGCCGCGCCGTACGATTCCGGCGGCAGCATGCGAACGTCCACCTGCATGCCGCTCGCGAGCTTGAAGCTCACCTTGTCGTCGCCCTGGGCCAGCACCTGCGCGATGCGGGTGAACTTGAGGATGTGGCTGGCCACCCCGGCGAGATTCCGTCCTGTGACCAGCAGGTCAAGATCGCCTACGGTCTCGCGCCCGCGCCGCAACGATCCGGCCGGCGTCACGCGCTCCACGCCTGCAAAGCCGCCGATGAAGGCGGCAAGCTCTTCCGCCGTTTCGTATGCGGTGTCGAGCCGAAAGCGGCCGGAGGTTTTCTTCAGGCCTTCGAGCGCCTTCAGAATATTCTGCTCGGACTTCTCGCTCATGCCCGGGAGCGAGCGCAACTTCTGGGCTCTCGCCGCGGCCTCGAGCTCGTCGAGCGACTTCACGCCGAGCTCGTGATAGAGCAATCGCGCTTTCTGTGGCCCGACGGTTTGCACCTGCAACAAATCGAGCAACGAAGAGGGAATCTTCTTCGCCAGGTCCTGGTGATACTTCAGCTTCCCGGTCTCGACCAATTCCTGGATCTTGGCCGCGAGGTCCGCGCCCACGCCGGGAACCTCCGTCAGCTTGCGGCCCGGGTCGCGCGCGATGTCTTCGAGGCGCTCAGGGAAGCTTTCAATCGAGCGCTTGGCGCGATCGTAAGCGACCGCCTTGAAAGTCCACTTCGGGTCTTCCTGAAGGATCTTTATCAGGTTGGCGATTTCTTCAAAGACGGCGGCGATTTCGCGGTTTTCCATGTGTTGTAGCGCCGCCCTCCTGGCGGCATCTTCGCGCGCATCCAGCCGGCTGGAAGCCGGCGCTACGCTTGCCCGACGCACGATGTTAGTATAATAGTGGCGTTATGTTCTTTAAGCGATTCGGTCTCCAGAGCAAGATTATCATCATTTTTGCTGCGGTCGTGATGTCGGTGCTGGGCGTCTCCACCTACATCGCCTCGCTCCTCACCCGGCAACTCGTCGAGGAGGCGATTTACCGTAAGGCGCTCGCGCAAGCGCGGGCTACCGCTGACCATCTGCTGGGCGAGAACGATCTGCAGAATCCCGAAAGCCTCCTGCGGGTGCTGAAGCAGATGCAGCATGACTTTCCCGGAGTGAAGCAGTCGGACGTGTTCCTTCACGACGGCGTCACCCACCTCGTGGCCACCACTGACCCGCAAGGAGCGCACCTGGAGCTCGACGAGATCAAGGGCATCGAGCACTACAACGAGTTCGAACGGCCCGACGACGACCAGGTCACCATCGAGACGCCGGACGGTCGGTACTGGGTGATGTCCACGATGCTGCGCGACCAGGGCCGCCCCATCGGCTGCCTCACGCTGACCGTATCCAAGTACAGCTCCAACGTCGTGATCGCGGGCCTGGTGCGGCGCAACCTGCTGCTGATGCTCGCCAGCCTGCTCGCGGTGATGCTGGTGATTCACGTCTTCTTTCTGCGCAACGTCCACCGCCCCGTGAAGGAAATGATCCGAGTGATGGAAGGCGCGGAAGGCGGCCAGCTCGACGTGCGGGCGCGAGTGAAGAGTCTGGATGAAGTGAGCCAGCTTGCCGAGCATCTGAACCTGATGCTCGACCGCATCCGCAACTTTAACAACGAGCTGAGTGGCAAAGTGCATGAAGCCACCTCAGAGCTGGCCGAGCGCAACCAGGAGCTGACGCGCATCAACGAAGAGCTTTTTGAGACCCAGAAGAACCTGGCACGGTCGGAGCGGCTGGCCGTGGCGGGGCAACTGGCTGCCAGCCTGGCCCACGAGATCGGTACTCCGCTCAATTCCATTTCCGGCCACGTGCAACTGATGGCACGGCGCAAGACGGGGGACGAGGCGCACGACCGCCGACTGCAGATTATCGAGAACCAGATTGAGAATATCGTGAGGACGGTCCGGCAGCTCCTGTCGTGGACGCGAAAATTCGAGCTTCACATCGAACCCCTCGATCTGCGCCGCGTGCTCGAGGAATCCGTGCTGCTGTCGTCACCGGCGCTCGAAGCGAGAAAGATCAAAGTGAGGATGGAAGCGGGTGCAGCGGTCCCCGGAATCTACGGCGACGCCGGCTACCTGCAGCAGGTCTTTCTCAACCTCATCAACAACAGCATGGACGCCATGCCGCGCGGCGGCACCTTGCGGTTGCGTCTGAAGTATCCGGTCGGCGGGGCGCCCCATCGTGCAGCACCGGAAGGCACGAAGCCCGCGGTCGGCATCGAGGTGGAGGATACGGGCGAAGGAATCCCACGCGAGATGCTGGTTCACATTTTCGATCCGATGTTCACGACCAAGCGCATCGGGACGGGCGCCGGCCTCGGTCTCGCCATCTGCCAGCAGATCGTCCAGCAGCACGGGGGCACGATTGCGGTGGAGAGCGAGCCGCACCGCGGCACGCAATTCACCCTGGTGCTGCCCCTGGATTGCCGCGAAAAGCATGAGTTCGAATTGCCCGGTGTAGGAGCGGCGGTAAACGAACTGCGCGATCAAGCATGACGAACCAAGACGCCGTCAACATTCTCGTGGTGGATGACGATCGCGCCACCCAGGACCTGTTGCGCGAGGTGCTCGAAGACGAAGGTTTCCGCGTTGTCACCTCCGCCAGCGGCGAGGAAGCGCTCGCGATCGGCGAGCGGGAGTGTTTCGACGTCATCATCAGCGACATGAAGCTGGGGCCGAATCTCACCGGCCTGGACGTGCTGCGCGCCTACAAGTCCATCCAGCCGGAGTCCGAAGTGATTTTGATTACCGCCTTCGGTTCGATGGAGACCGCGATTGAAGCGGTGAAGGCCGGAGCTTTCGACTATATTTCGAAGCCGTTCAAGCTGGACGAGGTGGTCTTGCAGGTGGGCCGCGCACTCGAGAATCGCAACCTCATTGCCGAGAACCGGAGCCTGAAGCGGCAGTTAGGCAGTCAGGTGCAACTCTCGAGCATCGTGGGACGCAGCCCCGCCATGCTCGAAGTCTATAAGAAGATTGCCATGGTGTCGGACTCGCGCTCCACCGTTCTCCTTTACGGCGAGAGCGGCACCGGGAAGGAGCTCGTGGCGAAGGCCGTTCACCACAATGGACCGCGCGCCGCGCAGCGCTTCTTCGCGGTCAACTGCGGCGCCCTGCCGGAGACGCTGCTCGAGAGCGAGCTCTTCGGTCACATGCGGGGTTCGTTTACCGGCGCGGTTGAGAACAAGCGCGGCATTTTTGAGGAGGCCAGCGGCGGCACGGTGTTTCTGGACGAGGTTTCCGAGATGAGCCCGGCCTTGCAGGTGAAGCTGCTCCGCGCCTTGGAGGAGCAGGAAGTGCGGCGGGTGGGCAGCAACGCCACGGTGAAGTTCGACGTGCGGTTCATCGCCGCCACCAACCGGCGGCTGGGCGATCTGGTGGAGGAGAAAAAGTTCCGCGAAGACCTTTACTACCGCCTGCGCGTGGTGGAGATCGACCTGCCGCCTTTGCGCGAGCGCGCCGAGGATATCCCGCTGCTCGTCGAGCACTTCTTGAAACGGTTCGGCAGCGAGCGCGGCCAGACTTTCACAGTCTCGCCCCCGGCGCTGTCCGCTCTCGTGGTCTATCCCTGGCCCGGCAACGTGCGCGAGCTTGAGAACGCTCTTGAAGCCGCCGTGGCCATGAACCGCTCCGGCGTGATTCTGCCTGAGAACCTCCCGCCCAAGCTGCGCTCGGAAGCGCCCCGTAACGGCGCCCGGGTGGAGAACCTTTGCAGCGACCTGCCGTCCATCGAGGAGATGAAGCGTCGGTATGCGGCCTATGTGCTCCGCTTGAGCGGCTCGAACAAGGCTAAGGCGGCGGGAATCCTGGGCATTGACCGCAAGACGTTGTACGCGCTGACGGAGAAGTACAAGGCGCCGATGTAGGGGAGATTCGAAAAAGCGCGGCGGCAGCGTGGTAAGCTGAAGATGTGGGGCGAAACCGGAAGCTTCGCGACCGGCTGGACGGCATCGAGAGAACCTTGGCAGTCCACGAGGTGAAATTTCGCATCGAAAGGACTAGGCCTTCTCCGAATCAAGAGCGCATCGCTTATTGGGAGCGCGAGGTTGAGGCGGCCGGCAAGCGAGAGAGCGCCTATTGCGGCGGCTGTTAAGGGACTGGAAAGGATGATCATGGCGCAAACCCAGACAACTCCGAGTCTTGAGACCCTGGAAGCGCTTTTGGACGAAGCCTGCGAGCAATATCGCGAGGTGGAAGACCGTTGCCGGAAGCTCCACCGGCTCGAGCGCGCGAGCGACGCTTATTTCTATGAAGTGGCGCAGATTGCGGCCGACGTGACCATGATTCAGGCCAGAAGCGCTTCGATTCTGCGCCAAATTGACGCTCTCGAGGACGCAACGCCCGACGACTGAAGGCGGTGGTTCGAGGAACGATGAAATACACCTACATCGCAAAATCCGCGCTGAAACAGCTTAAGACAGGTTTCAAGCTCCCTTACATGGTGATGTTTGAGACCACGCTGATGTGCAACATGTTTTGCGAGTACTGCATTTTCGGCGAGGAAGGCAAGTTCAACGACCTGCAGACGCGCGCCGTGCGGGAGCGCATTTTCCAGCGCATTGACGAGTTCTGCGAGATGGGCTTGTTCGCCCTGAGCTTTTCCGGCGGCGAGCCGCTGCTCAACCCCTCCACCTGCGACTACATCGCTTACGCCGCCGACAAGGGCATGTGGACCTCGATGCCCACCAACGGCCTGCTGATCAAGAAGTATGCCGACGGCGTCGCCCGGCTTGATATGCTCGAAGTCTCCATTGACTGCCTCGATCCGCAGCGGTTCGCCAAGCGGCGCGGCCTCGATGGCTTGCCCAAGATTCTCGAAAATCTCGAGTTCGTGCTCACCAAGCGCAACCCCTTCACCACCCAGATCAATGCCGCCGTGAACATGGAAAACCTCGACGACCTCCCGGCGCTCGCCGAGTTCTGCCGCGAGCGCGACCTGGTGCTGCATCCCGAGGCCGTCCACAATGTCATGCGGTCAGGTGAGTTACTGCCCGATTGCGAGTTGCACGGCCACGAGGTTGATCAGGTGGAAGCGGCATTGCGGAATCTGCGCGCCAGCTTCCCGAAGAACGTCCGCTTCTACACCCACTACTACGACTTTTACCGCCAGGGCGGCTTCGGCGCCAAGTTCCCGTGCCGCCACCCTTCCAAGCTCATCTCCATGAAACCCGACGGCTCCGTGCACCTGCCGTGCGCCTTCGTCACTCTGTTCAAGTCGCAGGCGCCGCTCCGGGAGATCTTCGCGCTGCCCGTGGTGCAGAAGATTATCTCCAAAGAGGCGACTCTCTGGGATTTCTGCAACGGCTGCAAGATCGGTTGCCCTTACGAAGTGAGCGCCTTCACCAACAACCCCATGCTCGCTGCCGAGTCCGCCCTGAACTTCCTGCGCGTGGTCTAATCTGTGCGTAGCGACAGAAGCAAGTGTAGCCCAAAGTCTCGCTTCCCAGAGACTCTGCGGCTCTTGGGCGTGCAATCCGGCGTATAATCCGGCTTCGCGGGTTCTATAAAAGGGAGTGTCAAGAGAAAACACATATCCTCTTCCGCGGGGAGGGGGTGGTTCTCGGACATCCAGCCCCTGGGGTGCGGCTGCCAGGGTTTTCTGCAGAGGGCAACAATATAGATGGCTGACCAAGAGTTCGAGAACGGGTTAGAACGGGCGCGTTCATCCGTTATGCCTTCCGTTTCTTCCGAGCGGCCTTTCCTTTGGGCTTGCGCTTCGCTTCAACCATGCCCTTGGGAACTCCTGCCAGCTTGCCCAAGAGCGATTGAAACCGGGTCATAGCCTTGTCGGGGTCGTGCACCTCGAATTGTTCTGCTTTCATCGGTCTGTCAAGCGCTTTATTTGATCCCAAAAATAACGCCCCACAATGGAATTGACATAATAATTGCTCCAAGCACCGATGAAAGGATTGAAAGAAACAGTAAACCGCGTCTCATCGGTTTGAGGCCATCGGAAACAGGCACCCAGTATGACGCTACGAGTAACTGCAAGGCGATGCCAGCAATAAACAACAGAATGGCTAGGAATACCGCGTGTTCCATCTAATCTTCAGCATTTTTACCTCTGAGCGAATTATCGCCCTTGCTACCCTTGTATACGCCATCGTGACTGTCGTGATGTACTGCTTCCTGACTTTCTCCGCCGACGACGTAAAGATTCTCAAGGATAAAGGGATATCCAGCATCCCAAACCCGGGAGGGCGATGGATTCCCTACGGCCCCGCGGACCACAATAGGGCAAGCTAGCGACACTAGCATGAATAGAATTGATACTACGGTCAGCCAAGTATATTGTTGCCGTTACAAGAGCCTTGGTCAGCCATCTATATTGTTGCCCTCGATCCCCACCAGCGCCAGCAACTCGGCGTAGAACTTCCGCGCCTCGCCGTTCTCGTGCTCCAGCCGCCGTCCGATGTATTCGCCCGTTTCGGTATCCACGATGCTGATCCGCTGGTAGCGCGAATGAAAATCACACCCTATCATGTGCCTGTCTCGGCTCCTCCTCTCGGCTTCATTGGTTTGGCTTGCACCACCCATGTACCGCCGAGTTCAGGAGCCGACGACGTTATGAGATCAGAATGACAGATTTAGGTGCGGTGTGCGCGGGTCCACAAAAGTCCCCACAGTGAAGAGCGTCCGGTCCAGAGACGACTCGTAAGCTACTGAAAACATGGTAGGCCTGGGGAGATTCGAACTCCCGACCCACGGTTTAGGAAACCGTTGCTCTATCCATCTGAGCTACAGGCCCTGAGAAGGTTAGACAGCGCCAGATTAGCACGCGGCCCTGGCCACAGTCCACCGTCTGCACCGGGCTCGCTGCTGCTCCCACTCATCCAGAGGCATGCTCTGCTGGCGCGGCACGTTACTATCCTTCGCTCCATGGTGAGCGCGTCGGGAGGGTGCCGAAAGGGTGCCGAGAGGGTGATAGAATGGCCCGGCGCCCGGCACGCGCGGGACGAGAGAACGCGGTTGCCAACAGATGCCACGACGTTTGCTCGAGGTGACGGGGTTCGTGCTAGCGGGAGGCGCGAGCACACGCATGGGCCGTCCGAAAGAAGCCCTGATCCTTGACGGCGAGACGATGCTGGAGCGCCAGATCCGGCTGCTCGGCGCGGTCTGCCGCTCGGTCGCAGTCGTCGGCCGGCCCGCGCAAGCCCCCACGGACGTCCTGGCTTTCGCCGACGAGTTAACGGGACGTGGGCCCTTGGGCGGCATCTCAACCGGCTTGTGGCGGACGCGCACGGAGTTCAATCTGTTTCTCGGTTGCGATATGCCCTTTATGGCGGCGCGGTTCCTGAGTTACCTTGGGGAGCGGGCGCTCGAAAGCCGCGCCGGCGTCACGGTACCTCAAACTCCTGGCCGCGGCTATCAGCCGCTGTGCGCGGTATACCGGCGCGAGGCGCGGGCGGCCGTGCAGGCGGCGCTCGCGGCGGGCAGAAACAAGGTGACGAGCTTCTACCCCAAGGTCAGAGTCCGTCGGATTCAATGGGCCGAAATCGCGCGCGCGGGTTTCGGGCTTCGCATTTTTGAGAATATGAATACGCCGGCCGACTACGACGCTGTTAGAAGGCGGCTTCCTTCTTGGTGTGGTCATTAGCCCTTGGTCCTTAGTCGCTGAAACTACAGATTCGCGAACCTCGGCAGGTGTCAGAAACAGCGGACGAAGGACCAGGGACAAAGGACGAATGACTTCTCTCACTGCACTCCTGCTTTTCGCCGCCGCTCTCGGGGCCGGAGCGCTGAACGCCATTGCCGGCGGCGGCAGTTTTCTTTCGTTCCCGGCCCTGATCTTCTCCGGCGTCCTTCCGATTCCCGCCAACGCCACCTCGACCATCGCGCTGTGGCCGGGGTCGCTGGCGAGCGCCGGCGCGTATCGCGAAAAGACTCCACGAAGCGCGCGGCTGGTGGCGCCGCTGGTCACGGCCAGTCTGCTGGGCGGCGCGGCGGGCGCCATCGTTTTGCTGCACACGCCGGAGGCGCTGTTCATGCGCCTCGTGCCTTATCTGTTTCTTGCCGCCACGCTGCTCTTCACATTCGGCGGCAAACTTTCCGGAAGGAACAAAGGCTTGGAGGGCCGCCCGGCGCATTTTTCCTCCAGGGTGATCGCCGGCGTGACGCTCACTCAGTTTATCATTTCTATCTATGGCGGCTTCTTTGGCGGAGGTATGGGCATCCTGATGCTCGCGCTGCTGGCCGTGGTTCCAATCGGCGACATTCACAGCATGAACGGCCTCAAGTCGGTGCTGGCGGTGGCCATCAACGGATCGGCCGTCGTTACGTTCATTGCGGCAGGAGCCGTGGTCTGGCCCGCGGCTCTGGTGATGATTCTGGGCGCCGTCGCCGGTGGTTATGGCGGCGCGCGCCTGGCGCAGAGGCTCGATCCGCGCCTCGTGCGCGGGTTCGTCATCGTGCTGGGGTTCGCGATGGCGGGGTACTTCCTGTGGCGATACTGAGGATTGCAAAATACGGTGACCCCCGGCCGCTCCTCCCACGGCACTTATAGCTGCGAGTGATAGAGAAGTCGTCAAGATTGACAACGCTCCAGCGGCTGTGTTACCTAACATGCCGGAGGGACGAGCACGGTGATGAACGTGGAAACGCTCCAGGCGGCGTGGGACTTGCTGAAGGAAGCCTACCAGTATCAGGTGGGCGGCGAGTATGAGATGGCCGTGGAGCTCTACAAGCGGTCGCTCGACCTTCACCCCACCGCCGAAGCGTATACCTTTCTCGGCTGGACCTACCATTACCAGGGAAAGATCGAAGAAGCCATCGCCGAGTGCAAGAAGGCCATCCAGATTGACCCCGAGTTCGGCAACCCTTACAACGATATCGGCGCCTACCTGATCGAGCAGGGCCAGCCGGACGCCGCCTTGCCGTGGCTCGAGCGCGCCCTGCAATCCAAGCGATACGAGTCCTACCACTTCCCCAACTACAACCTGGGCCGGGTGTATATGGCCAAGGAATTGTACGGCAAGGCCCGCACCTACTTCGATCGCGCCCTCAAGCTCTGCCCCGATTACACCGCCGCCCAGGAAGCGCTCGACAAGCTGCGTCTGAAAATACACTAAACAGCAAACCGAATGCGCTAGACAGGAATTGCCTATCCCCGTATGCTTGTGTACCGTCATCCGTCTGATCACCATGCCGACCAAGACCATGCAAGCCGTTGTAAAGCCCGAGCCCAAACCTGGAGCTGAAGTCCGGCAGGTCGCCGTGCCGGAAATCGGCCCGCAGGATGTGCTAGTCCGTGTGCGCGCCGCCTCGATCTGCGGCACCGACCTGCACATCTACAACTGGGACCGCTGGGCGCAGCGCCGGCTGCATCCGCCGCTGGTCTTCGGGCATGAGTTCTGCGGCGTGGTGGAGAAGGTGGGCGTAGAGGTAAAGACGGTCCACGAAGGCGATTTCGTTTCCGCCGAGATGCACGTCGCCTGCGGGCATTGCTACCAATGCCGCACCGGGCAGAGCCACATCTGCCAGAACGTGCGCATCATCGGTATTGACGCCGACGGCTGCTTTGCGGAATTCGTCAAGATTCCGGAAGCGAACATCTGGAAGATTGACCCCGCCATCCCGGTTGACTACGCCGCCGTCCTCGACCCGCTGGGCAACGCCGTCCACACGGTGCTGGCGGGCGAAATTGCCGGCCTGAGCGTCACCATCACCGGCGCAGGCCCGATTGGCCTGTTTGCCATCGCCGTGGCGCGCGCCAGCGGCGCGGGCCCGATCTTCGCCGTCGAGCCACACCCCTTCCGGCGGAAGCTGGCCGAGAAAATGGGCGCGACGCGGGTGATTGATCCCACGCACGCGGATCCGGTGGCCGAGATCCAGGGCCTCACCGACGGACTCGGCACCGACGTGGTGCTCGAAATGTCCGGCCACCCTGACGGCGTGCGGCAAGCGTTCCAGGTTTTGCGGCGCGGCGGACGCATCTCGCTGCTGGGGATTCCCGCGAAACCAGTGGAGCTTGATCTCGCCAACGACGTCATCTTCAAGGGCGCGGTGGTGCAGGGCATCAACGGGCGGCGCGTCTTTGAAACGTGGTATCGCATGCAGTCGCTCCTGAAGTCCGGCGCGCTCGATATTTCGCCGCTGATTACGGACCGCATCGCGCTCGCGGACTTCGACAAGGGCATCGAGCTGCTGCTTTCCGGCAATGCGTCGAAGGTACTGCTCTATCCCAACGGCAAGCCGTCGTGAGCTGCGAAGGCTGAGTGATAAGCTATGAATGTTAAAATGCCAGCCTTCGCCGTTTGCATCACGGACCGCGAGCCGGATCTTGAACTCCGCAAGGTCTATCGGGTTGTTCCGGATGCGGCGGCGGCCGGAGATGCGTATGTTCGAGTCGTAGACGAATCCGGCGAGGACTACTTGTATCCTGCCGTGTACTTTGTTTCCATTCGGCTCCCCCAAGAGGCGCAACGCGCCCTTGCCGGGCGCAATGCCGGCTCCTCTGCGCTCTGATTTTTTGCGGCGGCAGCCCGCAGGCCCCGCTCGATGCCCTAAATCCATAGAATCAGGTGTGCGATGCCTAAACCTCAACTGCAATACCTCACCGACGAATTGAACAAGCTGCGCGAGCAAAAGCTCTACCAGAAGCTGCGGATTCTGGAGACCGAGCAGCTTCCGGTGGCCAATTTCGACGGCCACGAGGTGATCAACCTCTCATCGAACAATTACCTGGGTCTCGCCACGCACCCCAAGCTGAAGCAAGCCGCCGTGCGCGCCATCGAAGAGTTCGGCGTGGGCTCGGGGGCAGTGCGGACGATCGCCGGTACCATGACCCTCCACATGCAGCTTGAAGAAAGGATCGCGCGGTTCAAGAACGTCGAGGCGAGCGTGGTCTTCCAGTCGGGATTCGCCGCCAATGCCGGGACGGTCTCCGCGATTCTGGGTAAGGAAGACATCATCATTTCCGATGAGCTTAACCACGCCTCCATCATTGATGGCTGCCGCCTGTCGCGGGCCGAAATCAAGGTGTTTCCTCACAAGGACGTTGATGCCTGCGAGCGAATCCTCAAGGAGATCGAAGGCCGGAAATGCCGCAAGCTGCTGATCACCGACGGCGTTTTCTCGATGGAAGGTGACATCGCGCCGCTGCCGCGGCTGGTGGAGCTGGCGGAGCAATACGGCTGCATCATGATGATTGACGACGCCCACTCTTCCGGTGTGCTTGGCCGCAACGGGCGCGGCACCGTGGACCACTTCGGCCTGCACGGGCGGGTGGACATCAATGTGGGCACACTTTCCAAAGCCATCGGCGCGCTTGGCGGCTACGTCTGCGCCACCCGCGACACCATTGACTTCCTCTATCATCGCGCCCGGCCATTCCTCTTCTCCACTTCCCATCCGCCCTCCGTCGCCGCCAGCTGCCTGGCGGCCTTCGAGGTTCTCGATGAAGAGCCGCAACTGGTCGAGGCACTCTGGTCGAACACGCGGTTCTTTAAAGAAGGTCTGAAGCAGATCGGATTCAACACCGGCATGAGCGAGACGCCCATCACTCCGGTCATCGTCGGCGACGCGGCGCTGGCCCACGAATTTTCCCGCCAACTCTTCCAGGAAGGCGTCTTCGCGCAGGGCATCGGATACCCCACCGTGGCGCAAGGCAAAGCGCGCATTCGCACGATTGTAACCGCGACCCACACCGAGGACGAGCTCAAGCAGGCTCTGGAGATTCTGGAGCGCGTGGCCAAGAGGTTGCGAATCATTTGATTCCCGGCCTTCGCCTCCTCAAGGCTTTTTTCCAGAATGGGTGGGTGTGCCTCCACCAGGAAACATCGTAGAATCTTGGCATTGCGGCCACCCGGCCAAGCCGACCATCTGATGTGGCAATCGGGCCAGCTTGGGAGATACATTCCCTGGTTCGGTTGATGGCAAAGCACATTCCGGCTTGGCGTGACAACCTCCGAGATGTATCCAGCGTATCTCATTTATTCTAAAGCATATTACGGCTTGGTGCGTCATCCCATGCTTCCGAGATGGCAGCTGCCGGAACGCGTCAAACACTGTCCTACTACCCCCGGATGAAGCAGACATATGCCCACTCATAATGCGGCGAACGATATAGATATCACACTATATATTGATTGTCAAGTAAAATATGTGGCAGGCCAGCCACGCCACTTGCAACCGCGGATGGCGCCTGTTCAGCTTGGCTCTTGCTCACAGCATCGGCGACGACATTAAAAAAGTGTCGTCGCCACCCGCGGGAATGACGTTACAACCGAAAGAATCGCCAAACTGAGACACTACAATGGCGGGAGCAATTTGACTGCTTTCCTTGGTGGGCCTAACATTGAGTTCGTGAGACGCTTTCCATCCCGGACCCTTTACACTTCAGTCTTGTTGGGTCTGCTCTCGGTGTCAGGGCTAAGAGCCGGCGCGCAAGACCCGCAAGCCGGCGTCGAAAACCAGATTCAGGCCGAGATCGAATCCCACCAGCTTGACCCGGCGATCTCGCTCGCCCGCCAGGCCGTGGAGCAATATCCCAAGTCGTCCGCGCTCCAACAACTGCTGGGCGTGGCGTTGTTCAAGAAGGGCCTCGACGACGACGCCCGCGCCGCGTTCCGCCGCGCTATCGAGCTCGACCCCAGCGTGCCGCAGAACTACTACGACCTGGCGCTCGTCGAGCTGAGCGAGAACGAGTATTCCGAAGCCCTCCCGCAGCTTCAGGCCTACTTGCGGCTGGACCCGCAAAACTCCGAAGCCCACCTGCTGCTGGGCCGCGCCGAGCACAATTTGAACCAGACCGCGCCCGCCATCGCCGAGTTCAAAGAGGCGCTGCGGCTGGCGCCGCAACTGCCGCTCGCGCATTACCATCTCGGCTACGCCTACCAGAGCCAGGGCGATTTGAAGGCGGCGCTCGAGGAATTCGAAAAGGAGATACGATTTAATGCGCGTTTCTACGATTCCTACTGGCTGGCCGGGAACATCGAGCGCGACGAAGGGTCGCTCCGCGCCGCTGAGGCCCTCTACCGCCAGGGTTTGAAGCTCAAGCCGGAAGGCTTCGAAGCCCACTACGGCCTGGGACGCGTGCTGCTGGCCCGGAAACAATTCACCGACGCCGAATCCGAGCTTAAGCAGGCGCTCGCCACCAGGCCCGACAGCGTTGAAGCGCACTACGCGCTCGCCCAGGATTATCAGCAGGCGGGTGACAAGTCCGACGCCCAACGCGAGTTCGCCCTTTGCGCCGAGCTTCGCGCCAAACACGGGGCCGTCACAGCCGGCATCGCGGGGCAGCGCCCCTGAATGCAGGCTCGACTCCGGCGGGCGGTCGCGATCTGCACGGCCCGCAGGTGACGGTAGTTTGCTTTCTATGCAGCAGATGTGGTGCTGACAACCGAGTGCCAATCAATGAGTGATCGCGCGCCGAGGATGACGATGTTCGTCGCTACTCTATTGATGGCGAAGTGTTTCGTGCCCCTGGCGGACACGAGCGGCCAGACAAGCCAGGCGGGTCAATCGGGCGCCCAATCGAAAACAAAACCGAGCCGGGGCTCGGAGACGCAGCCCGCATCGAGCGCCACGTCTGACCCGGCCGCTGCCCTCCAGTTTCTGGGCTCGTATTCAGCGCCAAGCGCCATTCTGTCCACCGAGACGGGGCACACCAGCGCCCGTCCACCTTCGGCCTCAGCCGAGCGCCGTTTGCGGGAGATTGACGGCAACGAGCGACAGGTGTTCGAGGATGCCGCGAGCGAGCGCCAGTGGCTGCTCGACGAGCTTGCCACGAGCGCCCATACGCCGGCGGAGTGGTTCGAGATTGGCGGCGCCGCTCTCGACGAAGCGCGCGCCAGCTCAAAGCGCCTGGCCGAGACCGATCCGGATGGTGTCTGGAACCGCAGGCTGGAAGCCGAGGCCCTCGAAGCCCGTTATCCGCTCTTGGCCCGACAAGTGCTACCGAGAAACCGCTCCGGCGGGCCACTTGGGAAACCCGGCGCGGGCGCAAGGCGGCCCGAGCATGGACCCGGAACGCCGGGAGAGCGCGCGGGCGGCGAAGCGCCGGGAGCCGCAACGCTGGCCCAGGCCGAGCGCCTCGCGGACTCGCCGGAGGCCTTCTACCGGCGCGCTCGCGCCGCCTTGCAGGTGAGCCAGGCGGCCTACCGGCGCGCCTCGACCGAGCCCGAGTTCGAGGCGCGGCTGTTCGCGCTCGAAGCCTTGGCGGCCGAAGAAGAGGACGATGAAGCGGCGGCGCTCGAAAAGTATCAGGCAGGTCTCGCCAAGTATCCCAGGAGTGCGGCGCTCCATGCCGGCCTGGGGCAACTCTACCGGCGACAGCATGAGTTCGACCGGGCGCGCGCCGAACTGCAGGAAGCGGCGCGCCTCGACCCCTCGGACGCGGTGGTCGCCTTCGAGCTGGGAGATATTGACGAGCGTCAGGGCAAGCCCCAGCAGGCGCTCGATCTTCTGAACCGGGCGCTCGCGCTCGATCCTGGGCTGCTGGTCGCGCGCTGGTGCCGCGCCAAGGCGTATGTTGCGCTCAAGGATGACAACCGGGCGCTTGCCGATCTCGAGGCCGCTGCTCCCGCAGATGATACGGGTGAGCTCCAGTGGCAGCTCGCTCGCCTCTATCAGAAACTGGGACGCCCGGCGCTCGCGGCTCAGGCCGAGAAACGGTCCGAGGAGCAGCGGCGGACGACAGGCAGTAGGCAGTAGGCAGAAAGCAGAAGGCAGGGAGCTCAGGCGGTCGGCGCTCGTTAGGTGGAACCCAAAATCCAAAATCCAGAATCCAAAATTATCACCCGCCGATCCTTCCTCGGATCCAGCGCCGGGCTGCTGGCGGGATCACTCGGGGTTCGGAGTTCGGGCCTGCGCCCACCGAAGGGCTTCGGCCCGCCAGCGGGGTTCGGATTTCGAGGTTCGGGGCAAGCCGGCCCGCCGTCCCCGGCCCCTGCCCGTCCCGGCCGGGCCGGGGACACCCGGCCCCTGGCCCCCGGCCAGCGCTGGACGCCTCTCAACCAAGCTCTGGCTCGATTTCACAACCACACTGACCGATTCCCGAGCGAGCGGAGCTTTCGGGCGCTGGCGCCCGCCATCGAACGTCTGCGAGTGGCGCTCCTCGCGGGCGGAGCGGGCGTCGAGCAATGTCTTGGCGCAGGCTTTCGTGGTTTGTCCCTTCTGCCCGAGAGCGAGACGGCACTGCGTCGCGCGAGCGGCTTCGAAGTGCACCGCGCCGAGTGGGGGGTTGGGAAGCAGCAGCCGCAAGCCGCCGCGGACTTCTTGGCCGGACTGCGCCGCCTTCTTAGCGAGGGAGCACGGCTCAGCCTGGCCGAGCTCGACTGCGTGGCGATCAGCGAGACGCCGGGCGCGCCCGCGCAAAGTCCGCGCCTGAGCACGCGCATCCGTTTTGAGCTGGCAGGAAGTGCAGGGGTCAGGGGCCAGGGGTCAGGGGTCAGCGCGGGAAGTGGAAATGCGACCTGGCAGGCGACAGGAGTATGGGAGCTTGACTGGGTTTCATCCCTGTCCTCTGGCCCCCGACCCCTGACCTCGGACTGGAAGATCACCTCGTGGTCGCCCGTCGAAATGACCACGGTTCGCGGTCCGGGGACCGTATTCACCGACGTCACCGCCGCCGCGTTTGGAAGCGATCCGAGCTACCGGAGCCATCTCCTTCGCGACACCAATTACTGGCGCACGGTGCTCGACGAAGCCAGCGGCATCGACATCTTCGGCAACTACGGCGTGAGCGTTGGCGACGTGGACGGCGACGGCCGGGACGAAATCTACCTGTGCCAGCCGCAGGGTCTGCCGAACCGGCTCTATCGCCAGAGCAGTCCGGGCGTCTTCGAGGATATCGCTCCCGCCGCCGGCGTGGACCTGCTCGACGCGACCTCGATGGCGCTCTTTGCCGACGTGCTGAACCGTGGGCGGCAGGACTTGATCCTCATCACCCAGTCGAGTCCCCTGCTGTTTTTGAATGACGGTCGCGGACGCCTCGAACTAAAGAGCAAAGCCTTCCCGGCCGCCGGCAATCAAGCGGCTCTCACCGACGCCGCGCTCGCCGATTACGACGGCGACGGATTCCTTGACCTCTACGTCTGCGCCTACGCCTATTTTCAGGGCGAGACCGGAACACCGGTGCCGACGCCCTACTTCGATGCTCACAACGGCCCGCCGAACATCCTCTATCACAACCAGGGCAACAGCACGTTTCGCGACGTGACCGCGGCCAGCGGCCTCGACCATGGCAACGACCGCTTCAGTTTTGCTTGCGTCTGGACCGACGTTGACGGCGACGGCTGGCCGGACCTCGCGGTGGTGAACGACTTCGGCCGCAACAACCTCTATCACAATCTTGGCAACGGCAGGTTCGAGGAAATCGAAGATGGTCTCGCCGGCCACGGCTCGGGCATGAGCGCGGCTGCCGCCGATCTTGACGGCGACGGCGCGGCCGAGATCTACGTTGGCAATATGTGGACGGCGTCCGGACAGCGGGCGACCGCCGACCCAGAGTTCGAGCAGCGTTTCGCCGACCTTGCGCAACCCGTCGTGCGGCAGTTCGCGATGGGAAACGCGTTGTACCACAGGGATCAGGGGCTAGGCGCCGGGGGTCGAGGCCGACGTCAGGGAGAGACACCGCTTGCCGCCATGCAGCAGGTTCCCGATGCGGCGGGCGCGCGGCGCGGACGATGGGCCTGGTGCTCCGACAGCTTCGACCTCGAGAACGACGGGCACCCGGACCTCTACGTCGTGAACGGCTACCTCTCGCCGCCTGAACCTTCGGCTGAGAGCCGCGAGCCGATCGACGCCTATCTGTGGCAGGAAGTCGTGGCGCTGTCGCCGCACTCCGCCGTGGCCAGCAGCGAATACCGCGCCGCCTGGAGCGCGATGTACCAGCTCGCGCACCAGGACCATCCGTGGAACGGCAACGAGCGCAATGTGTTTTTTCTGAGCCTGGGAGACGGCCGCTTCGTGGATGCCTCCGCCGCGAGCGGACTCGACTTTCGCGACGATGGCCGCGCCTTTGCAGTTTTCGACTTCGACGGCGACGGCGACGCCGACCTGGTGGTTCACAGCCGCACCGGGCCGCAGTTGCGCGTGCTCCGCAACGATGTGGCGCACTCCAACCACTCACTGGCGATTCGGCTCGCCGGCACCACCGGCAACCGCGACGCCATCGGCGCCAGGGTTGAAGTCGAAACCCCCTCGGGGAGGCAGACGCGGTTTCTCGGCTGCGGCTCGGGATTTCTGGCGCAACACAGCAAGGAACTGATCTTCGGGCTCGGCCCGAATCCGGCCGCCAGCGTGGTACGTGTGCAATGGCCGGGAGGCAAGGCGGCCGAGTATCGCAACCTTGAGTCGGGCTACCGCTACTTTGTCATCGAAGGTCAAGCCGAGCCGCGGCGCGAACGCTTGTCGGGGAACGGGGGTCGGGTGTCAGGGGCCGGTGCCGCCGGCCCGGAAGCTTCGAGTTCAGCCGAAAGCGCTCCAGCCCCGGCCACAGCCCCAACTCCACCTCGTCCGGCCGTAGCGGAGACTCCGCCTGCGTACTTCTCCACCTGGCTCGTGGATCCGCTGCCCATACCACCCATCAAGGCGCTGCAACCAGCAGTGAAGGGTCGCAGTCTGCTGTGGCTGTGGGACGCGGTAGAAGGGAACCGCGCCGGCTTGCAGCCGCTGCTCGACGTCCAACAGAGCATCCGCAGCCGCCTGGTACTCTGGAAGGGCGCGTCGGTGTTGCCCGAAGTCGCTGCTGCGCTCAAAAATCCGTTGTGGAAGGCGGACGACCGGTTCAGGCAACTTTTCTCCACACTGCTCGCGAACACATTCGACCGGCGGCGCGAGCCCGTGTTTCCCACCGGACTGTTGTTCGAGACTGCCAACCCGCTTTCTTCTTTCGCGCCGGCCGGCCAGTCTACCGCCTCGAATTCCGAATCCCGGCTGATCAAGATCTACTGGGGAGGGGCTGAATCCGCCGAACTTCTGCGGGACTTCCGCGCCGAAGGCAAGCGCGGCCTCGGGGCGCTTCCCTTCCCGGGGCGCGCCCTCTTATGTGACTTTCGGCGCGACCTCCGCGGCCTGGGCGCAGCGCTAGCAGCGAATGGCCTGTGGGCGGAGGCGGCAACGTACCTTGCGGCAGCCGCCGAGAGCAGCCCGACGGATGCCGATGCGCTTTACAACCTGGCACTCGTTCGGCGCGAGCTCGGCCAGGTTCTGCTGGCGCTGCCGCAGGCGCAGGCGGCCCTAAAGCTGCGCCCGGACTTTCCCGAGGCGGAAAACCTATACGGCGTGCTGCTGATGCAGTCCAATCAGTTGGCGCCGGCCCAGGATCACCTCGAAGCCGCCACGCGCCTCGCTCCCGACTTCGCCGAGGCGTGGAACAACCTGGGCTATCTCCAGCTCACGCGAGGGAACCTTGCCGCCGCGAGGCCGGCGCTGGAGAAGGCTCTCTCGCTCGCTCCCAACTTCCCTGACGCGCTGGACAATCTCGGCATCGTGCTGGCCCGCCAAGGCGAGATCGCAAGAGCCGGCGACCTCTTTCGGCGAGTGCTTGAACTGCAACCGGAGAACGAACAAGCGGGCAATAACCTGGGGGTGCTTTACGCGCGACAGGGCAAGACGCAGGCGGCCATCGAGACCCTGCGGAGTGTGCTTCAACACAACCCCGAGGCCGGCTCCGTGCTTCTCAACCTCGCGCGGCTCGAACTCGCCCTCTCACGGAGGGATGACGCCCGCAGCCTGCTCGAAGGCTGGCTAGCGCGGCATCCCAACGATGCCGCCGCCCGTCAGTTGCTTCAAAAGGTCGGGGCCTCGAAGCAACGCTGAGTTCTTGAGACTCCAAGCGCACCTCCCTGCACGCCAGCGCATCCAAGAAGGATCTGAATAAGGAGGTAGCTGCTATGTACGCGATTACAGGTGCAACAGGAAATACCGGCAGCATTGTTGCCGAGAAGCTTCTGGCTCGCGGCGAAAAGGTTCGGGCGATCGGGCGCGACGCCGGCCGGCTGGCGCGTTTTGTGAGCAAAGGCGCCGAGGCTTTTACTGCGGACGTCACAGACGCCGCTGGGCTTACCAGGGCCTTTGACGGGGCCACGGCGGTTTATGCCATGATTCCGCCGAACATCGCGGCCAGCGACGTGCGAGCCTACGCGGAACGAGTTTCTGATGCCCTAACCGAGGCCATCGAAAAGGCTTCGGTCTCGAAGGCGGTGGTGCTCAGCAGCATCGGCGCGGACAAGGCCGAGAAGACCGGCCCGGTGTTGGGGCTTCACAACCTGGAGCAGAAGTTGAACGGCATCACGTCCCTCGACGCGGTTTACGTGCGCGCCGGCTATTTCATGGAGAATCTGCTGCCCCAAGTGGGAGTGATACAGAACTTCGGGATCGTGGGCGGACCGATCCGGCCCGACTTGCGCCTGCCCATGATTGCCACGCGCGACATCGGCGCGGCGGCGGCCGAGCTTCTGCTCAAATCGGACTTCACCGGCAAACAAGCTCGGGAGCTACTCGGCCAGCGCGATGTAAACTACACGGAAATCGCGTCCATCGTCGGCAAGGCCATCGGCAGGCCCACGCTGAACTATGCGCAACTGCCGCCTCAGCAGCTCAAGCCGGCGCTCGTCCAAATGGGCATGTCGTCGAGTATGGCCGACCTGCTTCTCGAAATGGCGGAATCGCTGAACTCGGGGTACATGGTGGCGCTCGAACCGCGCTCGGAGCGAAACACCACGCCCACCTCGATCGAAACCTTCGTGACCGAGGAGTTCGCTCCGCGCTTTCAGGGTAAGGCGGCTGGAGCGTAAGCCAAGACGTGGTCTTCAGCCCGGCCCAGGGCCCGATTGTACTGCAAGGGCCCGGGGAGACACAGCTCAGGTCTTTGCGCCGGGGCGCCGGGGCGGCGCCAACTTATTGGTTCTTGACCAGATCTCCCACCTTCGGCACAGTGCTGCCGTTATAGGTGGCCGTGGACGAAAGGTCCTCCACTTCGGTCACCGTGGCGGTGCCGAGCTGGTCCACAATAGTCTTGATTACGGCGCCGGTGGCAGGGTTTTTCACATCCTTCACCTTGCGGGAGATCGTGAGTTGGTCTCCGACGTTAACGCCAGCCTGGCTGCCGACGGTAAGCACCAGAGTGTTACCGGTGACGTCCGCGACCTCACCGGAAATCTGCACCTTCACGGTGGGCAGCGACGCCGCCTTATCGTCCAGCTGCTGGCCCATGTTGGCCACTGCCGCATTCACGGCTTCGCCGAGAATGGAGTTGGCAAAATTGCTGCTACCCATGTCGAGCCCTCCGCCCCCGCCTCCACTCCCGCTACCTCCGCCTCCACCGACTCCGAATCCGCTGCGCTTTGACTCTCCAGTTCCCGTCACGACAGCGAGAATCTCCGCGGTGTTCACATCCACCATCTTGGCGGTAACATTCACCACCGCCTTGGCGTCGTTTTTGTGCAGCCCGCCGAGGCCGAACTTTCCGAGGCCATAGCCGCCTCCGCCTACGCCAAGATGCTTGTCGTCGCGGCCAAACTGCGTGATGCTACCAACGATAATGGCACTCACCCCGAGGATATGGCCGATCTTGGCTGCTGTACTCGGATCGACCCGGTCGCTGTTCGAGAAGTTCTGCTCCTTCAGAATCTTGTCCATGGTGTTCCGGTCAACAACGGAGTATTTGCCGTCTTGAACGAGCTTTTCCTCAAGGAGAAGCGAAATGCCTTTCCCAACGTCCTGGTCGGTGCCAAAATAGGCCTGCACGGCCGACCGCACGGTGCCATAGTCAAAATCCAACACAGCGACCCGCTTCTTTTGTTGCGCCACGCCGGTCGAAGCCGCCATCAGCAACACCAGCAGTAGGCGAGAAGTTCGAAACATGGATTATCCCTCCCTTAGCTTTTCTCGAATGCGCGGCGGGCCCTGGAATCCCTCGCGCATTGCTTCGCACGGCATCATAGACGGGCCCAGGACAGAATGCAATCCTTTCCCCCAATTTCTTTGTCGGGGCGCCGGCCCTGAACGGCACTATTGCTTGGCATGGATTCAGCAGGATCGTCAGCTTTCAGGCCTTGCGGTCAGCCATCAGCCTTCCAGTTTGTTGCGGTGCTTCTTGGGCCGCTTGTTGTATTCCAGGATTTTCTTGCGCACGCGAATCGACTGTGGCGTGATTTCCACGTATTCGTCTTCGGCGATGAATTCGATGGCCTCTTCAAGCGTCAGCGGCCGGACGGGGATCAGGCGGATGGCCTCGTCGGCCACCGAGGCGCGCATGTTGGTCTGCTTCTTTTCCTTTACGGCGTTCACGTCCATGTCGTCCCAGCGCGAGCTCGAGCCGATGAGCATGCCTTCGTAGACTTCCACGCCCGGCCCCACAAAAAGCTCGCCACGTTCCTGCAGGTTCCAGAGGGCGAACGCCGTGGTGCGGCCGGCGCGGTCGGCGACGAGCGAGCCGGTAAGCCGCATGGGGATGTCGCCCTGCCAATCGGTATAACCCTCGAAGAGCGTGTTCATCACCGCCGTGCCACGCGTGGCCTTCAGGATTTCGCTGCGCAGACCGATGAGGCCGCGTGAAGGAATCGAAAACTCCAGGCGAACGCGGCCGCCACCGCCCGGCCCCTGCGCCGCGCCGTGGCTGATCATCTTGGTGTTCACGCCCCGGCGCATGCCGATTTCCTGCATCAACACGCCGATGAATTCCTGCGGCACGTCAATGATGAGCTGCTCGACGGGCTCCTGCACTTTGCCGTCGCGCGTGCGAGTGATGATCTCGGGCTTGCCCACCGCCAGCTCGTAACCTTCGCGGCGCATCATCTCGATCAGGATGGCAAGCTGCAGCTCGCCGCGCCCCATCACTTTGAAGGAATCCGTGTTTCCCATCTCGTCGACGCGAATGGAAACGTTGGTGAGTAGCTCCTTTTCGAGGCGCTCGCGCAGATGGCGCGAGGTGACGTAGTTTCCGTCGCGGCCGGAGAACGGCGACGTGTTCACAGTGAACACCATCGAAATGGTGGGCTCGTCAATGGGGATGTGCGGGAGCGCGCGTGGTGTTTCGGCGCTGGTGACCGTCTCCCCAATGGTGATGCCTTCAACGCCGGCGATGGCCACGATGTCGCCGACGCCGGCGCGCTCGAGATCGGTGCGTTCCAGGCCTTCGAAGCCGTAGAGTTTGGTAATGCGCGTCTTTTGCAGGCTGCCGTCGAGCTTGGCAATGGCCACCTCGTCGCCGCGGTGAAGCGTGCCGGAGAAAATGCGTCCGAGCGCCAGCCTGCCGTGATACTCGCTATAGTCCAGGTTGGCGACGAGGAGCTGCAGCACGTCGCCGGGTTCGCCGCCCGGCGGCGGAATGGTCTTGAGGATGGCTTCGAAGAGCGCCTGCAACGTATCGGAGTTATCGTCGAGCGCGAGCTTGGCGATGCCTTGCCGGGCGATGGTGTAGAGGATGGGAAAATCGAGCTGGTCTTCGGCGGCGTCGAGATCAATGAAAAGGTCATAGATTTCGTTCACCACTTCCTGCGCACGCGCGTCGGCGCGGTCGATTTTGTTGACGACGACGATGGGCGGCAGCTTGGCTTCAAGCGCCTTGCGCAGCACGTAGCGCGTCTGCGGCAGTGGGCCCTCGCTCGCATCCACCAGCAGCAGGACGCCGTCCACGAGCTTCAGCGCTCGCTCCACTTCGCCGCCGAAATCGCTGTGGCCGGGCGTGTCCACGATGTTGATTTTGACGCCGTGATAAGTGATGGCGGTGTTCTTGGCGAGGATCGTAATACCGCGCTCTCGTTCGAGCTCGTTCGAGTCCATCACGCGCTCCACCACAGCCTCGTTGGCCTTAAAGATGCCGCTCTGGCGCAGCATGGCATCGACCAGCGTGGTCTTGCCGTGGTCGACGTGGGCAATGATGGCGACGTTGCGGATAGATGAGTTCATACGATCCACAGATTACACCGATGGCACAGATTCCAGAAATGCACCCAGCCAGGCTCGGCTGCTGATCCGATGAGAGCGCAAACGGGCAGGCCCTGCGCCGCCAATCTGTATAATCTGTGAAATCTGTGGATTAGTTACCGCTGTTCAATCGGAACGTATTTCTGATTTGCCGGCCCGGTGTACTCGGCAAGTGGGCGGATGAGCCTGTTGTTGGCGTACTGTTCGAGCACATGCGCCGTCCAGCCCGAAATGCGGCTGAGCGCGAACACCAACGAGAAGAGATCCACCGGAATGGCGAGCGAGTAATAAGCCGAAGCAGAATAGAAATCCACATTGGCGTTGATCTTCTTCTCGCGAATCATGAGATCTTCGATCTGCTTCGACATCGCGAACCACTTGGGCTCGCCGGCGCGGCGCCCGAGGGCCTCCGACATCTTGCGCAGCACGGTGGCGCGTGGGTCTTCGGTGTGATAGACGCGATGTCCGAAACCCATTACCTTCTTTTTGGCGGCAAGCAGGCCGTGGATGTGCGCGTCCACGTTGCCCGCGGTCTGGACTTCCAGCAGCATCCTCATCACCTGCTCGTTGGCCCCGCCGTGCAGAGGGCCCTTGAGCGTGCCAATGGCGGTAGTAATCGCCGAGTGCATGTCGGAAAGCGTCGAGGCGGTAACCCGCGCCGCAAAGGTGGAGGCATTGAAGCTGTGATCGGCGTGGAGGACAAGCGCGACGTCAAACCAGCGGGCGGACTCCGCGTCCGGTGCCTTGCCCTGCAGCATGTATAGAAAGTTGGCGGCGTGATTCAGTTTCGGGTCCGGCGCGATCGGGTCTTTACCGTCGCGAATGCGGCCGAACGCGGCGACGAGAGTCGCCATCTGGCTGGTCAGGCGGAGCGCTTTGCGGCGATTGGCTTCGAGCGACATGTCTTCGGCCTCGGGATCGTAAAGCGAAAGCGTTGAGACTACCGTCCGCAGCGTTTCCATCGGATGCTGCGGCGGCGGGAGGCGTCTCAACAGGTCAAGAATCTCGGGCGCGACGACGCGGTTCTCCGAGAGTTGCTTCTTCAAATCACCAAGTTCCTCGCGCTTCGGCAGGCGGCCGTACCACAAGAGGTATACAACCTCCTCAAAGGTCGAGTGCTCCGCCAAGTCGTGAATATCATAACCGCGATAGGTCAGCTTGCCGCGCAGGCCGTCAATCGAACAAATCTCCGAGGTGGCAATCACCACATCCTGGAGGCCAATCTTAACTTCGGGCTTAACTTCCGGCTTAACTTCTGGCATGTCCTTACTTTCCTTCCGACGGTTCAATTTCTTAGACCGCCTGCACCTCTAGGATACATGATGTCAACAGGTCTGAACAAGAAGCCTTTGCGGAATATGAGCTTCCTGACGCGACATTCTTCGACTGCCTGGCCGAACAACCCTTCGAGAGTCTGCGCATTCGAACCAGCCTCATCCGCGATCAGAGGCCCGAAGCTGCGAAGTTTGATTTTCTTCAGGTCGCCGGTTATGCTCGCTGGCTTGGCCGATTCCACTATGGGAGACAACCACACTGCCATCGGCGTGCTGCTGTTCGCCGGGACAGCCGCGTTCCTGGGCGGGAAGTACGCGAGGAGGAGCAAGCAGCAGCCGCTCGGATGGTGGGGCTGGATCGGCCTCGCGATCATTTTGGCGGCAGAGTTCCTGCTCATCCTCCGCATTCCGCTGGTGACCACATTCTTCACGGCGATTGTGTGGACGGGCTATGTGTTGCTCATCGACGCCTCAGTCGTGTCGCTTCAGGGCAGCTCACGCCTCACCCGGTTGCCACGCGAGTTCCTGGCTCTGGTCTTCTGGTCAGTGCCGTTGTGGCTGGTGTTCGAAGGCTACAACCTGCGACTGGCGAATTGGGATTACGTCGGGATGCCGGATAGCATCCTTGAGCAGTGCATCGGCGGCGTCTGGGCCTTTGCGACTATCTGGCCGGCGATCTTCGAGACCGGTGATTTTATCGGATCCCTCGGCTTCTTCCGCGGGCGAGGCCGGCGCCGCGCCCCGCTCGGCGCATCCGTCTGGGCTGCACTTCTGGTCCTGGGGCTGACTCTGGTGACGGCGCCCGTCCTGCTTCCGGTGCGGTGGGGGCGGAATCTCTTCGGCGCCGTGTGGCTCGGGTTCATTCCGTTGCTGGATTGCCTGAACTACCGCTGGGGAGGCCAATCGCTGCTGGCCGGTTGGGAGGCGGGCGACAATCGTCGGGCGGCAAGCTTGCTGGCCTCCGGCGCCGTGTGCGGCATTCTGTGGGAGTTCTGGAATTACTGGGCTGGCGCCCGTTGGGTGTACGTGTTTCCCATCTTTCAACACTGGAAAATCTTTGAAATGCCGTTGCCTGGGTTTTTTGGCTTCCCGCCGTTCGCGCTCGAGTGCTTTGTGATGTACGAATTCCTGCGCACGATGCGCCGCCGGCTGTTTGGCGCGCGGCGTGAAGTGATTGCGGCCGGCAGCAGCGAGGCCGCGAGCTAAGGTCATGAAGAGAATAGCATTCCGCGCCGCGTGGCTGGGGCTCACCACTGCGTGGATGCTCGCGCCCGGGCCGCCCGCAGCGCTCGCGGCCGCACGGCAGCCAGCACAGCAGGCGCCGGCGCATGGCACGGATGAAATCAAGCTGGCGCAGCAGGGCATGCACCGCTTGATGAACGCCGACTTTAGCGGCGCTGCGGATACGTTCCGCCAGATCCAGAAGTCCGATCCGGAGTCTCCGCTCGGCTACGTGCTCGAAGCCGACGTCGACTGGTGGAAAATCTATTTGACCCGCGGCAACCTGATTGATCCCGACGTTTTCGAGTCGCTTTCCGAGGCCGTCACACCCTACGATCCTGACTTCAATCGCCTGACCGACGCGGCGATCGAGAAGGCTGAGGCCGGCATTCATGCCCACAAGAACGAGGCCTTTAACGACCTTTGCGAAGGCCTGGCTTACGCTCTGCAAGGCCGGCTCGAAGCGCTGCGGGCCCATGCGCTGGCCACGGCCCGCGACGGCAAGAAGATGCGCAACCTGTCGCTGGCGGCTCTAAAGCTTGACCCCAGTCTTGCCGACGCCGACCTCGGCGTAGGGCTTTATAACTATTTCGAAGCGACGCTGCCGGGCTACGTGAGAATGTTGCGGTTTCTCATCGGCCTCCCGGGAGGCGACCGCCGCACCGGGCTGCGGCAACTCCGGGAGGCAGCAGAGAAAGGCGAACTCGTCAGGCCGGAAGCCGAGTTTCAACTGGCCAAGAACCTTTCACGTCGCATCGAGCAGCAGTACCCGAAGTCGCTCGCGATGTTCGAGCAACTGGTGAAGGACTACCCCGACAATCCGCTTTGGAGGCTTCTGGTGGGAAGTCTCGAGCTCCGTATGGGCCAGGCGGTGCCGGGCGCGGCCAGCTACCGTGAGGCGATCAAGTTGACCGCGCCGCTTGACCCCAGCATCTGGAAGCCACTGCGCCACCAGGCGGAGAAGGCGCTGGCGCGGCGGCATCCGGAAGCCGGCGCGAAGTGAACGGCAACGCCGGGCATCAGTCATTCGGCCGTCGACCAATGACGGCATTCTCATTAGCACCAATCTCCGCTCAATACTTGATACTGCTCTCGGAGCCAAACAGCCGGTAGTCCGAATAGTGATGGATATTTCGATAGGTCCGGTGCGCCCATTCGGTCGAGACCACGCCGCCCTTTCGATCATCAGGGTCCGGGGAATTCACAATCGTGGTCACTTTGGCCTTTCCCTTCCATTGCATGGTCACTGTTACATTCTGCGGCAACCACAGGACAATGCCGGATTTTTCGGGGAATCGCACCTCGACGAACGTAGTATCGATGGTCTCTCCCATCAACCCCAGGTCGGGACGAGGTGCCAGCAAGTCGGTGCGCATTCGCATGATTTGATAGGTGGTCGAATCGATCCACGCCAAGCCCTGGACCAATACCGGGGCCGACCGTCCCGCCGCCACAACGCGGAGCGTCAACGAGGTCCAGCCCGGCCGTTGGGCGAACGCCACCACGTCGGTGTCTTCCCCGGCCACCTTCTGTTTACCGACGTATCGGAAGAAGGAGTCCAACCGAGCCGACGGATGAAAATAGAGCGCCTGGGAAGTAAAACCCTTGGTGACCACCAACCCTTGCTCGAGGCCGGTGGGTTCGGCCAGGTTTCCCATCATGTCCGTCCTGTATTCCTGCAGCACGGAGGCGCCCGGCGAGGCTTGGGAAACAGCCAGGTAGCGGAACGTTTCCCGGCGCACGGCGGCCACCTTGCCGTCGGGCCGTAGCCTTTCCATCGTGATGTCTTCGCGCGAGGTGGTGTTGGGAAACTTCTCGTAGAATTGCCTCACGTTTTCCCGCACCTTGCCAAGAATTCCCGCCAGCGCCTGATGACTTTCGGCATCGTCGGCCACCGGTTCCAGGCCCTTGAGGTCTGGAATCAAGACCCGCAATTCGGCGGGTGTGCGGTCCACATAGGACCGGACATTCTTGTAGGCGTCAAGCTCGGCGAGCGACTGGTCAACGAATTGGGATTTGGCGAGCGCGCACCACAACATCCCCGTCAGCGTCAGGATTCCCACCAGGCGCGACCGGCGCGGAAAAGACCACGCCTGTAACCTTCTCCAGAAGCCGATGGCGGGTGTCGAAGAGACGGCGCTCGGATTTCTGCGCGTCGGTTCCCGTTCACTCACAGATCACCCCTCAATTACACAATCGCCGCGCTCTGCTCATGCGCGTGGTACGAACTTCGCACCAGCGGCCCGGATTCCACATGACGAATCCCCAGCCGCTCGCCTTCCTGCTTGAGGGCGGCGAATTCCTGCGGCGTGTAGAAGCGGGCGACCGGGAGCTGGTCGCCGGAGGGGCGCAGGTACTGGCCGATAGTGACCAGTTCCACTCCGACGCGATTCAGGTCCGCCAGGACGCCGAGGAGTTCGTCGAAGGTCTCACCGAGACCGGCCATCAGGCCGGACTTGGTGGGGATCGCCGGCTCGATTTGCCGCGAGTGCGCGAGAAGCCGCAGGGAGCGGTCATAGTGAGAGCCGCGTCGCGCCGCCGCATAAAGACGGGGGACCGTCTCGATGTTGTGGTTCAGGACGTCGGGTTCGGCCGCGAGCACGGTTTCGAGCGCTTCATCCGAGCCGCGGAAGTCCGGAATCAGAACCTCGACCTTGACGCCGGGAATGTCACGCCGCAGCGATTCGATGGTGCGCGCGAAAATCCCGGCGCCGCCGTCGGCCAGGTCGTCGCGGTCAACTGAAGTCACGACGACGTATTTCAATCCCATCTCCCGCGCGGCGCGGGCGACGCGCTCGGGCTCGTCAAGCTCCACCTCGCCGTGCGGCAAACCTTTGGGCACGGCGCAGAAGCCGCAGCGCCGGGTGCAGAGGTCGCCGAGGATCATGAACGTGGCGGTGCGGTGCTGCCAGCATTCTCCAATGTTGGGGCAGCGGGCGCTTTCGCAGACGGTGTGCAGCCCGAGTCCACGCATCAGACGCCTCAACTCGAAATAGTTGTCGCCCGAGGGCAGCCGCACCTTCAGCCAGTCCGGGCGCGGGGCGCGTCGCACCTCAGTTCCGATCTGTACAAGCTGGGTGCTCATGCTATTTCATCTTAACCGCGCGGCGGCGGATCAGCAACCTGCCCTCGAACCTTCCGCGCGGCGGAGCATCAAATAACCAGCATGGACACTGGACACAGCTCAGGAGACGCCGGCGGTCCCGACGTCGCGACAGCGCCACAGGTCCGTGACCCGGTTTGCGGCATGACGGTCAACCCCGAAAAGGCGGCCGGACGCCTGGAATACGACGGCCACGAATACTTCTTCTGCGGCCGAGGGTGTCTCGAAAAGTTTCGCGTCGATCCGAACAAGTATGTGGCTGCGCTTACCGGGGCGGCCTTGCAACCCGTCCCTACTCCGATGGCGGCGGCCACAACCACGTCCGCTGTTCCCCGGCCCCCGGCCCCCGGTCCCCGACCCTCGACCTACACCTGCCCCATGCACCCGGAAATCGTGCGCGACGGGCCGGGCTCCTGCCCGATTTGCGGCATGGCGCTTGAGCCGCGCACGGTGACTCTAACGGACGAAGCAAACCCTGAACTCGCGGACATGAGCCGCCGCTTCTGGGTTAGCCTCGCGCTCACCGCGCCGATTCTATTCCTCGGTATGTCCGGCATGATTCCGGGTGCTCCCGTCGAGCGCCTGCTTTCGATGCGCGGCATGGCCTGGGCGGAACTGGCGCTCTCGACCCCGGTCGTCCTGTGGGGAGGCTGGCCGTTCTTTGAGCGCGGCTGGGCTTCGATCGTCAACCGCAGCTTGAACATGTTTACGCTGATTGCCATTGGAACCGGCACTGCTTACGTCTATAGCGCGGTGGCGGCGGTCGTGCCCGGCATGTTTCCGGCGGCCTTCCGCGGACCGAACGGTGAGGTGGCTCTCTACTTCGAAGCTGCGGCGGCCATCACCACGCTGGTTCTGCTCGGCCAGGTGCTCGAACTTCGCGCCCGCAGCCGCACATCGGGCGCCATCAAGGCCCTGCTCGGGCTTGCACCCAAAACGGCCCGGCTCATCGCCGAGGATGGAGAAGAGCGCGACGTGCCGCTCGACGAGATCCAGCGCGGCGACCGGCTGCGCGTGCGTCCGGGAGAGAAGGTTCCGGTGGACGGCGTGGTCCTCGAGGGCGTGAGCGCGGTAGACGAGTCCCTGGTGACCGGCGAACCCTTACCCGTGGAGAAGACCGCAGAGTCGCGCGTCACCGGCGGCACGGTGAACGGCACCGGCAGCCTGGTGATGCGAGCCGAGCGGGTGGGCGCGGACATGTTGCTCGCTCAAATCGTGCGCATGGTGAGCGAGGCGCAGCGCAGCCGCGCGCCCATCCAGCGGCTGGCAGACCGCGTCGCCTCGTACTTTGTACCTGCCGTAATGGCTGCCGCGGTCGTCACTTTTATCATCTGGGCCTGGGTCGGCCCCGAGCCACGCCTCGCCCACGCACTGGTCAACGCGGTCGCCGTGCTCATTATTGCCTGCCCCTGCGCGCTCGGACTGGCTACGCCGATGTCCATCATGGTCGGCAGCGGGCGCGGCGCCACCACCGGCGTACTCATCAAGAATGCGGAGGCGCTCGAACTGCTGGAGAAAGTGGACACGCTGGTCGTGGACAAGACCGGCACGCTCACCGAGGGCCGGCCGCGCCTGATTTCTGTGACCCCCCTCGAAGGCTGGAACGAGGCCGAACTTCTGCGGCTCGCCGCGAGCCTCGATCGCGCGAGCGAGCACCCGCTGGCGGCAGCGATCATCGCGGGCGCGCGGGAGCGCGGGATTCAACTCGCACCAGTGGAAGACTTCCGCTCGGTCACTGGAAAGGGCGTCACGGGCAAAGTTGACGGACATCGGGTAGCGCTGGGCAACGCCAGGATGCTCGACGAGATGGCTACATCAGCGACCGGTTCGACGGCTGTCGCAGACCCTCTGGGTTTGCGAGCCCAGGTGCTGCAGAAAGACGGCGCGACGGTGATGTTCGTCGCTGTGGATGGCGGCCCGGCCGGCTTGCTTGCGGTCGCTGACCCCATCAAGGCGTCCACTGCCGAGGCCATCAAACTGCTCCACCGCGAGCGAGTGCGCATCGTGATGCTCACCGGCGACAATCGCGCCACGGCCGAAGCCGTGGCAAAGCATCTCGGCATCGACGAGGTCCAAGCCGAGGTCCTGCCGCAGGAGAAAGGTGGAGTTGTCAGGCGGCTGCAAGCCCAAGGTCGCGTCGTCGCCATGGCTGGTGATGGCATCAACGACGCTCCGGCGCTCGCCCAGGCTGACGTGGGCATCGCCATGGGCACGGGCGCTGACGTGGCGATGGAGAGCGCCGGCATCACGTTGGTCCAGGGCGACCTGCGCGGCATCGCGCGCGCCCGCCGCCTGAGCCGCGCCACCCTGCGCAACATCCGGCAGAATCTTTTCTTCGCCTTCGTGTACAACTCGGTCGGCATTCCTCTCGCCGCCGGCGTTCTCTATCCCATTTTTGGACTGCTCTTGAGCCCCATCATCGCCAGTGCCGCCATGACCTTCAGTTCGGTTTCGGTGATTACCAACGCCTTGCGGCTGCGCCGCGTGACTCTGTGACGTCTCACGCTCGCTGCCCTGCCCTTGAATGGCTCCCGGACTGTCTGCTATAGTCCCTCATCTAGTCAATCGTCATTCGATTCGGCTCGCCAGCCGCGAGGCTCGGCGGTTGGTGTCCTTCGCGGCCGCTCTCAAGGAGGAATGTCTCTATGGCTCCGCCCAAGATTTACAAGAATCTCATCAACGGCGAATGGGTCGACTCCGCCGGCGGCGAGACATTTGAGAATCTCAATCCGGCAAACCGCAACGAGTTGGTGGGGATGTTTCAGCGTTCGACCGCTGAGGACGTCGAGCAGGCGGTGGCGGCGGCAAAGACAGCGTACCAATCCTGGCGCCTGACGCCAGCGCCCAAGCGGGGTGAAATCCTGTACCGGGCGGCGCGGCTCCTGCTCGAGCGCAAGGAAGAGCTGGCGGAGCAGATGACGCGCGAGATGGGCAAGGTGCTCGACGAGACGCGCGGCGACGTGCAGGAAGCCATTGACATGACGTTTTACATGGCGGGCGAAGGGCGCCGGCTGTTCGGTCAGACGACGCCCTCCGAGTTGCAGAATAAGTTTGCCATGACAATGCGCAGTCCGATCGGGGTGTGCGCGCTGATTACGCCATGGAATTTCCCCATGGCTATCCCTTCCTGGAAGACGATGCCCGCGCTCATCTGTGGCAACACCGTGGTGCTGAAACCCGCAACCGACACGCCTCTTTCCACTTACAATCTGGTGCAGGTCCTGGAAGAGGCCGGAATCCCGCGCGGGGTGGTGAACCTAGTGACCGGCTCTGGAGGCGGGGTGGGCGACCCCCTGATGAAGCACACCGACGTGCGCGTGGTCTCGTTCACCGGGTCTACCGAAATCGGCCGGCGCGTCTCCGGGGCCTGCGCCGAATCCTTCAAACACGCCTGCCTCGAGATGGGCGGCAAGAACGTAATCATCGTGATGGACGACGCCAACCTCGAGCTTGCCGTCGAGGGAGCCGTGTGGGGCGGGTTTGGCACGACCGGCCAACGGTGCACGGCGGCCAGCCGCGTAGTCTGCCACAAGGATATTTACAAGCAATTCACCGAAGTGCTCGTGGAACGCGCCAAGGCGCTGCGGGTGGGCAACGGCCTCGATTCTTCGACACAGATGGGTCCGCTCATCAACGAGGCGCAGCTCAAGACGGTGGACGATTACGTCGAGATCGGCAAGAACGAGGGCGCGAAGCTGCTGTGCGGGGGGCATCGGCTGACGGGCGGCGACTACGACCTCGGCGCTTTCTACACGCCGACCGTCTTTGGCGACTGCGCGCCCACGATGCGCGTGGCTCAGGAAGAGATCTTCGGTCCGGTCGTCTCCGTGATTGCGGCGAGCGGCCTCGACGAGGCCATCGAAATCGGCAACGGCGTGGTGTATGGCCTGTCGTCTTCCATCTACACGCAGGACGTGAACCGCGCCTTCAAAGCCATGCGCGAAATGGAGACGGGCATCTTCTACGTCAATGCCTCCACGATCGGCGCCGAGACTCACTTGCCCTTCGGCGGCGTCAAGCAGACGGGCAACGGCCATCGCGAAGCGGCCCTTGCCGCGCTCGATTTCTATTCCGAGTGGAAGTCGATTTACATAGACTACAGCGGTAGGCTACAGCGGGCGCAGATTGACAATCAGTAATCGGTTGTCGGCTCTGGGTTCACCGGCTACCGGGGCGGCGCCACGTCAGGCACCACCGTGGTATCGGGGGTCTGGGAGTCAGCGGCCGGCGGCGCTGCCGCCGGATTCAGGCTGGCGCGGTCGAGCGAGGTCGGCAGGGGGTGCGGTCCGAGCCCCATCTTCATGAGCGACTTCGAATCCGGCAGCCCGGTCACGGGAAATCCATTCGCGGCCTGGTAGCGCGACATGGCGTCGCGCGTCGCCGCGTCCCACTTACCCGTCGGCTCGCCCTGCAAGTATCCCGCCTGCTCCAGTCCCTGCTGAATCTCTTCCACGCGTCCGGGCTGCGGCTGTAAGTGCGAAAACCGGCTGCTGAAGAGGCTGCGGCCCCGGCTCCGGCCCACACCCGCGCGTGGCGTGCGCTTCCGCCGGGGCCGTTTCGGCCGCTTGGAGCGATGCCGCTTGGCCCGGAGCTTGGTGGAGCGCGAGTGACGCCGGTAACCGGTGCGGGTTCCGGCCCGGGCCGCGAGAGGAACGGCGAGCAGAAACGCCACGGCGGCGAGAACTGCGAACCGGGAGAGATTCCGCTTCCAAGAAACCATGGCTGTATTGCGACGAACTGACGATCGGCAGTCGCCCGCGACTTGCTCCGCGACAGCCTGCCCACCGAGACTGCTGAATTGCGCAGACGGCAAAAGTAGACCCCCCCAAACCGACGGCTTACAGTGAACCGCTTACAGCTCAACTGTCAACTGCTTTTTTCACGCCTTTTTCACGGCAGGCGGTCGGCTAGGAATACGGTGGTGAAGCCGCTTTCCACCTGCCGCGCCACGAGCAGCAGTACGTTGTCGCCGTGCTTGAGCTGCGACTGCATCCGGTTGAACTCGTCCACCGATTCCACGTTCTTGCGGTTGATGGCCAGGACCACATCCATGCGTTCGAAGCCCAGGTCGTCGGCAAAGCTGCCCGGCCTGACGTCGGTGACCACCACACCCTGCGGCCCTGAGAGCCGCAACTGGCGGGCCACGTCGCGCGACTGATCGGGCGTAAGATTCCTTACCGAAAGACCCAGCACGCCCTCGCTTCCCGGCGCGCTCTGCTGTTGGCCAGTCGTATCATCCGGCGCGCTCCCCGCGTCACCCACAATCTTATTCCAGTCACCCACCACGATCTCAGTGGAAAGCGTCTTGCCATCGCGCAGGTAGTCGAGTTTGAGTTTGTCGCCCGGCTGGGTATTGGAGATGATGGCGAGCAACTGGTCGCCATCCGCCACGGGCTTTGAGCCAGCGGCTGTGATCACGTCGCCGCGATCGAGTCCGGCGCGCTCCGCCGGCGTGCCGGGCTGCACGCTATCCACCACCACCCCGTGCCGGGCGCCAAAACTCTCCAGCACCGCAGCGTTCTTGCCGTTGGTGAAGGTCACGCCAATCGCTCCGCGATCGACCGAACCCTTTGAGATGATGGCGTTGTAAACCGAGCGCACCGTGTTCGATGGGATGGCGAAGCCGACGCCGTCGTAAGCGTCGCGGTTGGTGGCAATCGCGGTGTTGATGCCGATCACCTGCCCGGCCAGGTTCACCAGCGGTCCGCCGCTGTTGCCGGGGTTGATGGCAGCGTCGGTCTGGATGAAACGCTTGAATTCGCCTTCCCTGCCCCCTTCGATGCCGCGTCCCTTGGCGCTGACGATGCCAGCGGTCACCGTGGAGTTCAGCCCAAAGGGGCTGCCGATGGCCAGTACCCAGTCGCCCACGCGCATGGAGTCGGAATCACCGAGCGCGGCCACAGGCAGCGGGCGGCCGGCGTCAATCTTGATCACCGCCAGGTCCGTCCATTTGTCAACTCCGACGATCTTCGCCAGGTAACCCTTTGCCCCGTCATCGTCGCCCTGCAGGTTGACGCGCATGCGGTCCACCGGACGGTCCTCGCCGTCACGCGTGATAACGTGGTAGTTGGTCAGGATGTAGCCGGCCGGGTCGAGAATCAGACCCGAGCCCAGGCTCGCTTCCGGAATCTCGCGCGGCGCATCCCCGGGCACGGAGTGGAAATGGCGGTCAAAAAAATCCTCGAAGGGCGACGGCTCGTCCCCGTTCGGATGCCTGCCTTTGGCGATGCGCACCGTGCTCTCGGTGCGGATGTTCACCACCGCCGGGCCTACGTCGTCCGCGACGCGAACAAAGGAGCTCGAAAGCTCTGCCGGTGAAGGCGGCGTCAGGAGCTTGGCGTCGGCGGCCACAGGACCCTCGCGGGCGGCGCGAACACCGTGCGACAGCAGAGTGCCCGCCAGGATTCCGAGGCCCAGCGTCGCGGCGATGATGACTGCCGGGATATAGCGGCGTGTATTCATGGGCGGTCCGTCCTTTGTTCTGCTTGTTCGACGACTCCTGAAAACATAACCAGCCAATTATACACCGCTCCGTGAGATGCCGCTGACCAGTTGCCGGTCCCTGCCCCGCGACCCCGCGCCAGACGATACGGGCGGCGACCGTTCGTGCCAGGACTGTCTTCGGAGCAGGAAATTCTTACATTAGCCGTGCAAGTCTTGACCAGGATAGAGCCTTGCGTCCGACCGACTATGTGCTTAACACACTCATGCATAAGCCTTCGAACGCTCGCCAGGGCTCTTCGCGCGCTGGCAAGGCGCTTGCAGAACGAGAGCCCTTAAGACCGGCGGAACTTTCCAACTTCTGCCGGAGGAGGCTTCTGATGCGCACTCAATTTCCGAAATACCTGTTAGTTGCCGCCTTGTTGAGCGCGGCAGCGCTCATGCTCCGCTGCGGGGGAAACTCTGCTTCGCTGCCTGCACCGACCGCTGCTCCGTCAACACCCTCCTCGACAACGAATGCCGCGCCGCCGGCAATGGGCTCCGTTGTGGTTTTCGGTCAGGACGCGCCCGTCTGTGACGTGATCTCTTTCACAGTTACGATAACATCTGCGACCTTGACACCCGAGAGCGGCGGCGCGCCGGTTTCCGTCCTTGCTTCCGGCACGCCGGTCACAGTGGATTTTGCCAGGCTGATGGATTTTTCCACCATTCTGAATTTTGCCAGCGTGCCCTCCGGAACATACGCGAACGCCACGCTGATGCTTTCCAATCCGCAGCTTGTGGTGCTCGACACGACCAAGACGCCGCCCGCTCCCACGACGGTTGCGACCACACTGACGGCTTCGACGATCCCGGTATCGATTCAGCCGGCGCTTGACGTTACCAGCAGCGCCGCCGCCGGTTTGCAGGTTGAGTTCGACTTGCGGAAGTCTGTACAAGTCGACGCCAACGGCCAGGTGACCGGAACGGTGAGCCCGGTGTTTGATGTGAGTCCGTCAACCGAGTCGGCCGAGAATGGTCTGGGCGAAGTCGACGAATTGACGGGCCTCGTCCAAAGCGTCAGCACCACCAGCAGTACTGCGTCCTTCACCGGCAGCTTTACCCTGCTGACCGAGGACGGCTCGGTCCGCACCGTGAATACCACCAGCTCAACCGAGTTTGATTCGGAAGAGGAAGACAACAGCGGCCTCGGCCAGTTGGCGGCGGGGATTTTCGTCGAGGCGGACGTCTTCGTGGATGCGAACGGGAACATCGTCGCCAAAGACGTGGAGGCCGAAGAGCAGGAAGACGAGAGCAACCACAAGTCGGCCTTCGTGGGTCTCGTTACGTCCGTTACCCGGGACGCTTCCGGTGCCGCCACCCAGTTCACGGTGTTCGTGCGCGCTGAGGAGCCGGACGAAAGCTCCCTGGTCCCGATGCGGACGAGTCTGACGGTCGCCGTCTCGGAATCCACCCGCTTCAAGGTGACGGCCAACGGCATCAACGAGGCGGGGCTGGAATTCAGCTCCACCACGTTGGGCGTAGGGCAGGAAGTGGTGGTCCATGGCCAGACGCCCGCCAACCCTAAGTCATCGGCGTTGACCGCCAAGGCGGTCTTCCTGAGACTGCGGTCAGTAGTGGGCAACTTCTCCACGCTCCTGGCGCAGGCCACGGCCGGCAGCGGCGCCTTCACGTTGACGCCTTGCGGCCCGCTCTTCCAGGGCCAGCCCATTACCGTGATTACCTTCGAGGACACGGCGTTCGTCGGCGTCAGCGGCGTTGCGGGGCTCACTGCCCAGCCTACGCTCGTCGTCAAGGGACTGCTCTTTTATGAACCGCAGCCCATCACCGTGAACGGCGTGGCTGTCACCACTCCCGGCTGGGTGCTGGAAGCCAAAAAGGTGCATCAGCTCAACCCTTGAGGGGGTTGCGATCGTTGCCGCCGAGGCTCGGATTATTGTTACACTCGGCTCGGGCGCGAGGCGCAGGGTTTTCGCGATTTCACCTGCTTGCCCGGCGCGGAGGAGAATCGCGTCAGCGCCGGGACTCGCGCCCTTGCCTGATCTCTAACTCTCGACCGCGGACGGCGCCGCCCCGCCCCAGAACTCCGAGACTACCATTCCAGCCAGAATCAGACCGGCGCCCGCAAGAACTCCGACGCCCAGGCGCTCGCCGAGGGCGAACCGCGAGGTGAGCGCCGCAAAAACCGGTTCGAGCACGAAGATGAGCGCCGTGTGCGCCGGCGGCGTGTATTGCTGCGCCCAGTTCTGCACGGTGAAAGCCACCGCCGTGGCCAAGAGGGCGGTGACGGCGAGCGCGACCGCGAGGCCCGCCGTCCAGCGCCAGCGAAAGTTTGGCGCGGCCGGCAGAGTGGCGGCAGCGAGAACGCCCACCGCAAGAATCTGCACCGGCACCAGACTACGAAACGGAATGCGGCGCGTGTAGCGGCCCACCAGCGCGATGTGCACGGCAAAGGACGCGGCGCCGAAGAGCGTGAAGATGTCGCCCCGATTGACGCCGGTGATTCCCGAGCCGCCGGACCCTGACGGCGCCACCAGGATGTAGATCCCGGCGAGACCGAAAGCAGCGCCGGCGAGCGAGGGAGTGCGCAGCGGCGTGCCGTAGAACAGCATGATGAGCGGCACCAGAATGACGCTCGATCCGGTGATGAAGGCTGACTTTGAGGGCGTGGTATAGAGCAGGCCCCACGTCTGAAACGCATAGCCGGCGAAGAGAAAGACACCCAGCACGACGCCGGGCACGAGCGCGGCGCGTTCCACGCGACCGCGCGCCAGCACCAACAGAAGCAGGAGCCCCGCGGCGGTAAATCGCAGGGCGATGAAGGGCAGGGGCGAGGCTTCGGCAAGCGCGCCCTTCACGATCACAAAAGTCGCGCCCCAGATGGCCGTGACCATCACCAGCAACAGCTCGGCTTTGGCGCGAATGCTCACCAGGCAAGTCAACTAGCCTCGACCAACGAATGCGGTGTCAAGGCGACAAACGGAAAAAGGACGCCCAACCCAACTTCGCTAAACCCTCCCGCTCCCGACCGGCTTCTCACACAGCTCCAGCAACTCTTCTTCGCCGAGCACGCGGTCGGCCTGCTTGGCGCGCGCGAAGATGCGCTCCACGATTTCATCGGCCGGCGCGATGCCCCGCTTTTCCAGCCAGTGCACCACGTTGGATTTGCCGCTCATGGGGCCGACTTCAATCTTCTGTTCGAGGCCGAACCAGTGCGAGGGCACGCCGGAATAGACCTGGTTGGCAAGCTCAGAGTCACCCTTGCGATAGGCCTTGATGACGGCGGCGGCGTGGACCCCGGTGGCGGTGCGAAAGGCGTCCGAGCCGAACACCGGGTAGTTGGGCGGGATGGCTACACCGGTAGCCTCGGAGACCGCGGCGCAGTAGTCCTTGAGGCGCGTCAGGTCGCGCTCCGCCCAGCCCGGCGCGCCCATCAGCTTGAGGTTCACGCACACCTGGTCGAGCGGCGTATTGCCCACGCGCTCGCCGATGCCGAGCGCCGCCCCGTGCACCTGGTCGGCGCCGGCTTCGTAAGCCGCCAGCGAATTGGCGACGGCGAGGCCCCGGTCGGAGTGGCCGTGCCAGTCGAGACGGATGCCGCCGCCCGCCGGCTTCAGGATTTCGTCGCGGACGAAGCCGAGCAGCGCCCGCACGCCGCGCGGCGTCACGTGGCCGACCGTGTCGCACACGACAATCGCCCGCGCCCCGCATTCGATGGCCGTGGTGTACAGCTTCTTGATGACTTCGGGCCGGGCGCGCGTCGTATCCTCGGTGACGTACATCACGGGCAGGCCCAGGCCGCGGGCAAACGTCACTGCCTTCTCGGTCGTGCGCAGCAGGAAGTCGAGCGTCCAGTCTTCCGTGTATTGGCGAATCGGACTCGAACCGATAAACGTGGCGGCTTCGATTTCAAGGCCGGTCGCCTGCACCACGTCGGCAATCGGCGTGATGTCGTTCTCGTGCGTCCGCGCGGCGCAATTGGCTTTGAGACGCAGCTTCGAGTTGACGATTTCCCTCGCCAAGCGCAGCACATCTGCCTGAGCGCGCGGACCGGCGCCCGGCAAGCCGAGATTCAGGCTGTCAATACCGACGGCCTCCATGAGATGCATGATTTCAATCTTTTTTTCGATCGGGGGATCGAGCACCGAAGGCGACTGCAGGCCGTCGCGCAGAGTCTCATCGTTGACCAGCGGCTGCCGCCTGCCGAGGTCGAACTCTGGGCCGTTCATGCGGTTCCAGTCGTAAATCAGGTCAGTGTTAGGGCCCATGATGGCGTTGAGGCTGTTGAGTTATCTATATTATTTTTCAATAACTTGACGGCTTTGACGATATAAGGGTCTTGTTTTCAACATGTTGACGGCTCTGCGTTCTATCAAAAAGCGCCTTTGGTTTGTTTTCAATAAGTTGACGGCTTCGTTTGTACAAATTGTATGTTTTCGCGACATGTTATTTCTTATGTCCGAACGATCCCAATAAGGTTACTGGCTGCCTGTCGTACCGCAATCCGACGCTGGAGTCGTCCGTAGCCGCCGGACGGTAAAGCGTGTGGCAGCGCTCGCAGCGGTAGATTTCGGCGTCCTTGCCCGCCTGCTTGACGGCCTCGGCGTCAGGCGTGTACCAACGCTTCAGATGGCCGAGGCAGAGTTCACCCTTGACGTCCTTCTGGTCACAAGCCCGCTGGCCAGGCTTCTTTTCTTTAATCCCGATTTCTGCCGTGTCAACCATATGTCTCCATATCTCCGGTCAGTCCGGGAGGAAATCGATAATCCCGTCAATCATGGCGCAGGCGCTGTCTGCTTGCGCCCTCAGCACTTCTGAGACCCCGCCCAGTTCGGTGAGCGCGTCCTGGTAGGGTCGGCCTTCTCTCTTGAGGAGTCGGAGTTTCTTCCGAAGCTGGTTCATTTCTTCGGAAGGCTGAGCGATTTCATCGAGCTTCGACTCTGCCGCCTCGCGCAACTCCGTGAGATCTACCCCCATTCTCTTAGCAATCGCCGCCGATCCCACTCGTTTGCTTGTTGCCATATTCGAATCTCCATTTCTCAGTGCTCAATGCGTTCTTCGTTTGGGCAGGACCTAAGTCGCTCCAGCCGGGCCTTCTCGACATGCTGCTCGATTCGCCGCTCTCTCGATGCAATCTTCTTGCGTAACTCACGGTTCCTACCCATTGATTGCCAGGCGCCCGCAGGGACAGCTCCTAAACACGCCGCTTGCCCAGACCAGCCAACGCCGAGGCCAGCCCCCACACCCGCCGTCGCACGCCACCGGCGAACAAAAACTCGACGAATCCCTGCATCGGCCTCACCATGCCATCGTACCGGAACCACCATAGCTTCGGCAGTTTGGGCACGAGGTCGACGTCAATGTATTTTACCCGCACCATCTCCATAAGTCCAAGACGCGAGTGGCTGCGCCCGATGCCGCTCGCCTTGACGCCGCCGTGCGGCGCTTCGCACACTCCGAAGTAGCTGATGCAGTCGTTCACCATGACCGCGCCGGCCTGAATCTGGCGCGCCAGACGCTCGCCGCGGGCGAGGTCGCGCGTCCAGACGCTGGCCGAGAGGCCGAATTCGCTGTCGTTCGCGAGCGCGACGGCCTGGGCTTCGTCGTCTACCGCCATGATGGGCAGCACGGGCCCAAAAGTCTCCTCGCGCATGATGCGCATGCCGTGATGCACACCGGCTAGGACGGTAGGCTCGTAGAAGAAGCCGGGGGACGGGGGTCGGGGGACGGGGGACAGGGATAAGGCAGGTCGGAGTTCGGAGTTCGGAGTTGGAGAAGCTTCGCCTATGGTGGCAGTTCCCTGACCCCCGACCCCTGACCCCTGACCCCCGGCCGCAGGCCTCCGGCCGCCACAGAGCACGACGGCGCCCTGGGCAACGGCATCCGCCACGTGCTCCTCCACAATCCGCACCTGGCGCTCGCGGATCAGCGGGCCGACGTCAGTCGAAGGATCATCCCCCGGCCCCACGCGCAACTGCTTCGCCTTTTCCATGCAGAGGCGGGTGAATTTCTCGGCCACGGAGCGGACCACGTAGCAGCGCTCGACGGAAAGGCAAGCCTGGCCGGCGTTGGTGAACGCACCCCAGACGGCACCGCTTGATGCGAGGTTGAGGTCGGCGTCAGCGCAGACAATCATGGGATCCTTGCCGCCGAGCTCGAGGACGGTCGGCAGCAAGCGCTCGGCGGCCGCAGCCTGGATTCGCTTTCCCGTCGGCACGCTGCCGGTAAAGATCAGCTTGTCAATGCCGGCAGAGACGAGCGCTCGGCCGGTTGTGCCGTCGCCGAGAATCACAGTCGCGACCCCAGGAGGCAGCTCGGCGGCCTCGAGCAGCTCGCCGATGGCGAGGCCAATCTGCGGCGTGAATTCGGAAGGTTTCAGGACCACCGTATTGCCGGCCACCAGCGCCGGAGCCATCTCGCCGATCGGAATGCTGAGCGGGTAGTTGGAAGGCGAAATGATGCCGATCACGCCGTAGGGCTCGTATTCCAGCCGTCCGCGCTTGAGCCGCACCGCGAGGTTGTGATGAGGGACGTCCTGGGGTGCGAGAAACGCTGCGGCGTGGCGGGCAAAATAGTCGAGCGTGTCGAGCGCCACGAGAACTTCAGCCACCAGCGATTCGACCAGCGGCTTTCCGGCCTCGCGGGTGATGAGCGCCGCGATCTCGTTGCGGCGGTCGTAAAGAACGTCCTTAAGCCGCAGGAGATAACGCGCTCGGTCATGGACGCCGAGCGCGCGCCATGCCGGCGCCGCCTGCTGTGCCCGTGCCACCGCTGCCTTGACGTCGGCATCACTGGCCGGATCGAACTCGGCGAAGAGTTCACCGGTGGCGGGGTTCAGGGACTGCAGCTTGGGGCGGATGGTTGCGGTGGGGGTCCCCATAAATTCACAGCGGGTCGAACGTAACTTTCCCCTGTCTTATCGCGTCTTGCGTCTCCAGAAGGTGTTTCCTCGTTTTCAAGTTCAGAAGTCTTAAAATCAACCTCGGCTTAAGCTGCTTACGCAGCGTAAAGCCGGCAGCGACCGTAAGGGCCGTTGTGCAAACGCCGTTTATCACTTCTGTCTGCACCTTTTCCTCAACGCGTGTCAGCAACAACAGTAATGAATAAATCTGCTGGAGTGACCCAGCTTCCCGCAATCGATTGAATGATGTGGCGTTTCTCTTGGCGCTGTCGAAGCACTCAAAGCTCAGCAATGGCAGAACGCCTGCAAGTCCCTCGTACAGTCCTACTTCACCCTTGGTTTGTTGCCGTACTCTTTCGGCGACGTTCAGATTCCTAGCAAGCTCCGCATACAGCGATTGGCGCACGTTTCGTTCTTCCTGCTTCGTGGCAACCCAATCCTGCAGCGGCTTTGTAAGGACGCCCCCAATGTATGCGACGCCCGTGAGTATCACCTGAAACACGGGAGAGTGCCACCAGTCACCCCAGTCAGCCATGGCTTCGCAGTTTAACATCTCGTCGCCCGGGTTGAACCGAAATGCCCACTGGCACCATGGCCGCAAGAATCAGGGCACATGGCTTAATCCGTGTCACCTCTGGCCGCAGACATGCTAAGAAGCGCACGTCTACGCCACCCCGTACAGGCTACCACCCGTGGAGTGTAAAACTGCTTCCGTCAATATTCCACGCGCACCAGGCACAAACCTGACGCCGGCGCGGTTGGACCGGCGAGCGTCCGGTCGCGGGCCTCTAGAATCCTGAGCATATCGGAAGGAGCAAGCTTTCCCCGCCCTACTTCGATCAGCGTACCGACAATGTTGCGGACCATGTGGTGCACGAATCCGCTGCCCCGGACTTCGTAGATCAGCATGGAAGTTTGTGGGCGCGCTAGGAGGCGCGAGGAAAAGATGGTGCGAACCGAAGAACGGGGGTCAGGGGCCGGGGGTCGGGGGTCAGGTTGTAGCGGCGGTATCTGACCGCCGGGGGCGAGTGGGACAACGCCGCTACAGGCGGCGAACGACGTGAAATCGTGCTCGCCTTCCACCAGCTTCGCCGCCGCGGCCATGCGCTTGTGGTCGAGCGGATAAGGATAATGCCAGACGAAGCGCCAGAGGAACGGCGAACAAATAGGAGTCTGCAAGATGCGATACCGATACGTCTTCGAGCGCGCGTCGTAACGGGCGTGAAACTCTTCGGCTACTTCCCTAGCCTCCTTGACGCGGACGGCGGGCGGCAGGGCGTCATTCAGTGCCTTGACGAGGTTCTGCCAGGGAATCCGGCACGACGTCCTGAAGTTAGCCACCTGGCCGAGAGCGTGAACGCCGGCGTCGGTCCGGCCGGAACCGTACACGTCCGCGCGCTCGCCGATAATTCGCGCGAGAGCTTCTTCCACAGATTCCTGAATAGTCGGCAATCCCGGCTGCCACTGCCAGCCATGAAAGTCTGTGCCGTCGTAAGTGAGGGTTAGGCAGATGTTGCGCAGCTCATGTCCTTGGTCCGTAGTCACTTGTCCCCTGTCAAATACAGTGTAATTGGTAGCGTCTCATTTTGCCGATTCTTATAAGCTTGATTCCACTCTCTGTCATTCCCCGCCGCGGCGCGAGAGGGTGTAGCCACGGCGACCGGGACAGGGGAGGGGGAGGGCGCGTCTTTAGAGGCTGCGCGGCATTTGCTCTCGCGACATCTGCCGGGATATCACTTGATACTTGACAGCGCCGCTTTCCATGCTATACATGATGGCACCTGCAGAGGAGTAGTTCCTTGCTGACACAACGGAGGTGGACGATGATGAGAAGGTCGTGGCGGCGGGTCATCTCTACCTCTTGCTGTCTTGGGTTTACTTGCCTAGTGAGTGTCCAACAAATAGCTGGACAATAGACGAAAGTTCGGTCTATGCTTGGGCATGTCCCGAAAACGTCCCGCACTGATGATGAGTCCCAGCCAGCAACAGCAAATTCGGCAGTAGTTGAGCGCGCTGGGGAACCCCCCAACAGGTGGCGCTGCGCTGCCGCATCGTGTTGGCGGCGGCCGAAGGCGACCCGGAGAGTGCCATCGCCAAGCAATTGGGAACCAATCGCAAGACCGTGACCTTGTGGCGCACCCGTTTTGCGGAGCACGGCCTGG
>DASYXW010000092.1:0-24702 GCA_035934405.1 Terriglobia bacterium | reverse complement strand
GCAGGCGCTCGCCGCCAACACCACAACCTTGCCACGCACCTGCATTTCCTTCCGCGTCTTCTTGTCGACGTAGGAGACGCCGGCGGCCAAGCCGTCCTGGTTCACGAGCACCTCGCGGGCCATGGCGTCGCAGCGAATCTCCAGATTCCCGGTCGCGAGCGCCGGAGGCAGAAGGACTGTAGGCGAGGAGAAGTTCGAAGAGGTAGCGCAACTCCGTCCGCACTGCGAGCAGTAGTGGCAAGCCGGACGGCCGTTGAGCGGCCGCGTCAGAATCGAGTGGCGCGACGGAACGCACGGAATGCCAAGCTTGCGGCTCGCTTTCTGGATCACTAGCTCATAGCAGCGCGGCGCGGGCGCGGGCTGGAACTTTCCGTCGGGGGTGTTCTCGAGGCCCTCGTGCGTGCCGAAAACACCGATCAGTTCCTCGGTCTTGTCGTAGTAAGGGGCAAGGTCATCGTATGTGATGGGCCAGTCGAAACCCTTGCCGTCGCGGCTATAAGGTCTGAAGTCGTAGGGGCCCATGCGGAGCGCGATGCGTCCCCAGTGGTTCGTGCGGCCTCCCAGCATGCGCGCGCGCCACCACAGGAAATCCGTGCCTTGGGCGTTGGTGTAGGGTTCCCCCTTCACTTGCCAGCCGCCGTTGGTGGTGGCGTCGAAATAGCCGAAGGGCTTCTGGGGTGTCGAGGCGGCGCGGTGGGGAGCGTTGTAGGCCCACTCCAGCATCTTCGATTCTTTTTGCGTGTCGTACCAACTTCCGGCTTCGAGCATGAGGCACTTGGCGCCCGCCTTAGTGAGCACATACGCGGCCATTCCGCCGCCCGCTCCGGAGCCCACGATGATGGCGTCATAGACTTTAGGACTCGAGATGACCTGCGGCATCTTGGAATCACCTAAGAAGAGAGCCTACCGATGTTGCGGGCGGAAGTCTAACACAAGCAGTAGTCAGTTATCAGTTATCAGTAGCCGGGCTGGCAGCCGGAACCTTGAGTGACGCGGTTCACTCGGTGTCTTTCAAAAATTTCAGACAACGCTTGTAGGCGCCACTCAGGCGATGCTTCGAGGCAGCGCCCTTCCACCCTGTCCGGACCGCCGGTGTTTGCAGCCGGAATAGCTCGGCGGCATCCAGCAGATCCTGCGGTCCGCCCGAATGCAATTTGAGGAGAAAGAGGTCCTCGCTTTGAACAACCTTCACCGCAAATCCTTCCAGCTCCAGGGAAGTCGCCCTCCGCACCGCTTCCGCTTGCCAGGCGCGGGAAGAAAACAAAATGTCACACTGGATGGTGGCGCCGTAAGTGGGTACCGAGGCACGAACCAGCCCGATGACGGGGTCGTCAAACAAATCACCATGCCGAAACGTGGCAGACAGGCCGCGTTCGCTCAGCGAACGCGCCAGCGATGTTCCCTCCTCACGCGGCCAGTCCACCATGAAGTCCACGTCCTTCGTGGCTCGGACCACGCCGCGGCTGATCACAGCCAAGCCTCCGATAAGCGCGTAGGGAACGCCAAGCTCGTCCAGCAACCTAGCGACTCTCTGGAGCGCTTCTTTGAGCATTCGCCTCCCGAGCCTTCGCCGCCAACGTCATGCAGAAATCTGAGAACTCCAGTCCAATCCGCAGACGCTCGGCGGGAGTGAGTTTCGCCATCTCCGCCCGCTCTTCCTGGCGCAATTGAGCTCGCAGAGTCGAGTAACCTCGGCGGCGCTTCCCGGCGGAATTTCGCACCGCGCGCTTCATTGGGCCATCTCCTGGGTCGCGAAGTAACCTGTCTTCGCCCGCACCCGGACGCCTTTGCGCAAGGCGATCACCTTGATGCTCCGGTAGGTTCCGTCGAGGGCGTTATTGGTGGGCGTGTAGCCGATGAAGTACTGGTCGTCAAGTTCACGGCCGATGGCTTCGAGCGCGTCGGCGAGGTGGATGAGGCGTTCGGCGGAAAAGATGCCGGTCGAAGCTCCCAGCCCCTTGTTCTGCGAGGTGTCGCCGATCTGGCCATGCGAAAGATAGCCGGTTTCGAGGTCGGCGCCCGGCTCAACCTCCAGGGGAAACAATGCCGCCCCGCCCGTTTGACCGGCGATTTCCCTCAGAACCTTGTCGGTGGGGTTGGAAAATCCATAGACCGAGTTGCCGATGGTGTAAACCACGGTCTCGGCCCGATGCGCCATGGAGAGCGCTTCATCGAGCGTGTGTGTGCTGCCCACATCGAGGCCGTCGCTAATGAGCACCAGCACGCGCCGCACCTGCTCCGGATGTCCGGCCGTCAACAGTTTGTCGCGGCAGGCGTCATAGATGGCATCGTACAGCGCCTTGCCGCCCCCCGCCTTGAGGTCGCGGATCTTGTCGTTCAGCGCCTCCGGGTCGTTGGTAAAGTCCTGAATGAGGGAACTGGTGGAGTCAAACGTCTGAAGAAAAATCTGGTTCTTGCTGCTGCGCCCCTCCAGCGTGTTGAAGACGAATTCGCTGGCCGCGTCTTTTTCATAAGACAGCTCATGGCGGGCGCTGTTCGAGGTGTCGAGCACGAGGCCGATGCGCAGTGGTGGTCGCGGTTCGCGAGTGAAGTATCGAATGGCTTGCGGCTTGCCATCCTCATACACCCGGAAATCGTTCTGGGTGAGGTCAATCACCGGCCGGCCGCGACGGTCAAGCACCGTCACCGGCACGTTGACCACCTGCACGCGCACCCGAATGCTGTTTTGGACCGAAGGCGTCCCAGCGGTCGCGGGCGTTCCCCCGGTCTGCGCCACCTTAGCCGTTGCCGGCGCGGTCGCAGCCTTCTGGCCGGAGCTTTGCGGCGCCTCGGCTCGACCGGGGCTTGCGAGCACGCTACGCCCTCGCCCCACTGCACCGATCACCAGCGCCACGGCGGCCGCGAAAGCAACTAAGAAAAGCTTTGCGTACCGCGTTTGGCTCTCCCGAACTTCCATGTGCCTCGTCATCCTGTTGCCTTGACCAGCTTCCATCTTACTCCAAAGGCGGCGCAGGCGTTGCCGTAGCGCCGGCCTTTAGGCCGGCATTTGCCGACCTGAAGGTCGGCTCTACGGGGAAAAGGACACTATCGCCCACCCGCCTTCGTTGCGCGCTAGTTTCCCAATGAACTAGAATCTCCCAGGAGGCGCGGCGTTGCACGTCCACACCCATTCCCGCTCCGACCACTCGGATTGGGTGGTCAAGGTGGCGCTCGGCATCACGCTGGCGCTGGTGGCGGTGGAGTTCATCACCGGCACCTTCAGCCACAGCCTGGCTTTGGTCAGCGACGGCTGGCACAACCTCACCGATGTTCCCTCGCTCGTCCTCGCCTGGATCGCCCTGTATTTCGAGCGGCGGCAGCCCGACGCGCAGCGCACTTTCGGCTACCAGCGCGCTGGCGTCCTCACCGCGTTTGTCAACGCCTTGATCCTCGTCGGCGTGGCATTGTTCATTTGCTTCGCGGGGTACGAGCGGATCGTGAGGCCCGAGCCCGTGGCCGCGGGCACGATGATGGCGGTGGGTCTTATCGCCCTGGTGGTCAATGGCTCGATTTCCTTCGCCCTCAGCCACGAGCGCGCCGACCTCAACCTACGCGCCGTGTTTCTCCACAACCTGGGCGATGCGCTATCGAACCTCGGCATCATTGCCGGCGCCTGGCTGATCCGACGCACGGGCCAACGGCTCATCGACCCGCTGCTGGCCTTTCTGATTGCCGGCATGATTATCTGGACCGCCGTGGGCGTCATGGTCGACTCGGCGAACATCCTGCTCGAAAGCCTGCCCAAGGGCATGAACCTGGAGGGTGTGGCAAAGTCCATCCTCTGCGTGCCAGGCGTGCGCGAGGTCCACGACGTCCATATCTGGAGTCTCGGCTCGCGCGACACGGCGCTCTCCTGCCACATCCGCATCCTCGACATGCCGACCTCGGAAAGCGAGCGCATCGGCCGCCGCATTTGTGAAGTCCTCGCGAGAGACTTCAACATCCATCACAGCACGATCCAGTTCGAGCACACGCATGCGCCCGGCGACTTCCATCGCTACATGCCGGAGCCCGCACCGTCACAAGAGAAGTGAGAAGCGAGGAGTTAGAGTACCCCATGCGTCAGCCGCCGGTTGAGGTCGAGCGCCAAGATTCTTACCTTTCACTTGACACCTCTAGCTTCTCGCTTCCAGCTTCTGATCCGTCCAGCACCCGCCGATAGAGGTCCTCATACAGAGGAATGATCTTGTCGCTGCAGAACTGGCTCTGTGCCCGGGTCCGGGCGGCGCGGCCCATGGTTTCGCGGCGTCCCGGCTGGGTGAGAATGTCAAGCGCGCGCGCCGCCATGGTTTCCACGTCGTGAGGAGCGGCGAGATAACCTTCCACGCCGTCGGTCATCACTTCCGGGATGCCGCCGACGCGCGAACACACCGCCGGCACGCCGCAGGCCATGGCTTCGAGCGCCGCGAGACCGAAGGATTCCAGCTCGCTCGGCAGCAGCATGACGTCGGCGCAGTTTAGAAGATCCTGCACCTGGTTCTGTTTGCCCAGAAAGATCACGTCGCGCGTCAGATTCTTTTCCCGCGCCAGCCATTCCGCCGAGGCGCGATCCGGGCCGTCGCCGATCATCATCAGCTTGGCCGGAATCTCGCGTCGCACCCGCGCGAAGATTTCCACCACGTCCTCGACGCGCTTCACCGGGCGGAAATTCGAGAGGTGCGCCAGAATCTTCTCATCATCGCGGGCAAAATCCTCGCGGCGACATTCGCCATCGGCGGGCTGAAACACATCACAGTTGACGAAGTTGGGAATCATTTCCACCGGCCGCCGGATGGCAAACTCCTCCACCGTGATCTTTCGCAGATACTCGGAAATGGCCGTCACCGCGTCGCTCTCTTCGATCGAGAACTTGGTGATCGGCAGGTACGAGCGGTCGCTGCCGACCAGCGTAATGTCCGTGCCGTGGAGCGTGGTGACGAACGGCACCCGGCGGGGCTTGAGCATGGCCCGAGCCAGGTAGGCGCTGACCGAATGGGGAATGGCGTAGTGAACGTGCAGCAGGTCAAGCCCCTCCGCCAGCGCCACGTTGTGCATTTTGGTGGCGAGGGCGAGCGTGTAGGGTGGGTGGTCGAAGAGCGGGTAGTTCATCACCTCGACTTCGTGAAAGTGGATGCGGTCGGAGGCCGCGGTCATCCGCACGGGCACGGCATAGCTGATGAAGTGGATATCGTGGCCGCGCGCCGCGAGCTCCAGGCCGAGCTCGGTGGCCACCACGCCGCTTCCGCCGTAAGTTGGATAGCAGGTGATACCGATTTTCATAGGCCGGTCGACAGGTGCTGATGTAGCGCCGCCGTCCCGGCGGCACAGGCGCCGGGGCGTTTCACCCCCCGACAACGCTTGCAGAATGCCTGCGCGCCGGCCGGCAAGATGCCGGCGCTACCTCACCGAAATGTCCATTGACTGTTTTTATGATGGAGGCGGCGGCTTGGCGGCGCCTTCGGCGGGCGAGGCGATCACCACGATCTGTTTCACCGTCCGCCGGTCGCCCTTCTGCTCGTAGTTCACCAGAACCGTGGTGCCGGGCGCCAGGCTCGCCAGTTTCAACTTCTTACCATCGGCCGTCGAGACGTGGACATTCTTCTTGATGGGGAAGATCTCCGTGTCGTCGCCGCGCGTGGCGCTGACGTTCAGCACTTGCTCCTTCAAGTCCAGCGACTGCACCGTGCCGGTGAACTCGCCGTGCGCCGGTCCGCCCGACTCGATCTTGGTCAGCACCCTATTCTTGTGCTCTTCCTGGGCCCGGGACGGCGAGGCCGCGAAAAATGCCACGGCGGCGATCGCGCCCGCTGCCGCAACTACTGACAGGCGCAAGAGCCGGGGAGCGAGGGGAACGCTTGACAGGCGCAGAGGTGTGTTGGTGCGATGATGCTCTCTAGCCAATTGACCCTCCTTCGGGCTGCTCTTGGCGTTTCATCCGCTTACGAACCCCATGCTAGGCCCCGGCGCCCGGCTCTGTCAAGGCGCGGTCTCTCTCATCCTTCTTAACAATGCCGCGCCCAGCCCCCGAACCAGGTGTTTTGCCTTTTCCATTCCTCGGGCGATGGCCCAGTCCAGGCCCGAATCCACGGCAGGGTTATGGTTGCGGCCCCGAGCCTTGCTAATGGTAATTACATTTACTGATCCTTCCTGTTTTCTGTAAGATTCCGGTTTCGTCCGGAAGACCACCCGCGGGGCGATTCCGGGCGGGAGCTCCTCCAAACAGGAGTATCCCTCCACCGGATGCCGCATGGATGAGGTCACGGTGACCCCGGCGTGGAGTCGGGCCCGGCCCTCCTGCCAGCCGCAGGCCGGACGCACCCGGCAGTGGGCGTGGCCGCGGCCCCGCCGCATCCAAAGCGACACTGTCACACGCCACGCCGCGCGCTTGATGCGCATGCGCAGGGGCACGGGGAACACTCCGGCGGAGGCGGCAAACTGGAAGGCGCGCCAACGGCGGGAAGCCGCCAGACGGGCGAGGCGTCGCTTCGCCGTCCAGGCCAAGACCGTGCAACGGCGCACATAGCGCATCTGCCTCTCGTTTTGCGGATCAGGCAGCAAAGCGGCGTGGAGGGCACGGTAGAGGCCGAGCAGTTCCGCGGCCTCGCGGGGCGGCGGGGCACTTGCGGCTTGGGCGAGAAAGCGCTGGAGCGTTTCGGCGCGACGGCCGTGACGCAGGGCGTTGAAGGCGGCGCGGCGCTTGCCCTCCGGAGTGCGAGGTCCGGTGGACTTGCGAGCGTTCAGGCGATTGGCGGCAAGCAGTGCCGGGGTGCGAGTAGGAGACCGGCGCAGGGACATAGGTTCACCTCGAAGTACCGTTGAGGGGCCTCACGTCCCAAGGTAACGTTAGAAAGGATAGCGCAGGATTACCGTGCTGTCAAGACCAGTTGTGTAGGCTAGTTCACGGTGGCGTGGATGCCGGGCAAGGCTCCGGCGAAGAAGCCCCCTCACCCGGCCCGCCCCGGCTGGTGAAAGCGCCGGCGGCGGTCCACCCCTCTCCCCCAGGGAGAAGGCTGAGGTCGCAGCAAAAGGGTGTGGAATTACAATGATCGATAACCTGAGGTTTTGCCGACTTTCTGTTTGCTTCCCACCACCGGCTGCCGGGCAGGCAGCGTGAACCGAAACACCGTGCCGCCCGCGCCGGTTTCCTCCACGCTGATCTCGCCGCCGTGATCCTGGATGATCTTTTGGACCACGGTAAGCCCCAGGCCAATGCCATTTTCTTTGCCGTGGCTCACGAAAGGCTGAAACAGGCTCTCGCGGACCGGTTGGGGTATTCCGGGACCGTTATCGGCAAGGCGAATTTCAATCCGATCCGGGATCTGTCGGGTACTCACTTCGATTTTTCCCGAGTCCGGCGGAACCGCCTCGCAGGCATTGAGGAGCAGGTTCTGGAAGACGCGCTGCAACTTGCCGGGGTCGAACCAGGCCTCGGTGGAGCCGCCGTAAGTCACGGTAATCGCAATCCGCTGGAACGCTGGGCGCGCCTGAACCATCTGGATGGCGCTCCGGATTACGCCTTCCACGTTGCCCTGCGCCGGCCGGAGGGTTTCCTTTTTCGAGAATCCCAAGAGCGAGCTGATCTCGTCGGTCATCTGATTCACGGCGAGGCGGATTTCATGGTAAAGGTCGCGGCGCTCGGCCTCTTTGAGATTTCCCTCTGAGAGAAACTCCGCGTAGGCCATGATGGCGGTGAGGGGGTGGCGCAGATCGTGCGAAATCGTGCTGGCCATGCGGCCGATGGTGGCCAGGCGCTCGGCGTGGAGCAACTCCGCTTGCGTCTTCTGCAGCGTCCGCCGCATGCGGTCGAAGGCTCTGGTCACCACCGATACCTCATCCTTGCCGCTGGCAGGAAGGGGATATTCAAAATCGCCGCTTTCGAGGGCGCGAACGCCCTCAACGAGATGGGCCAGTGGGCGTGTGAAGGTGGTGGAAATGAGAAAGACGAGAACGCATCCGACGAGCACCGCGCCGAGACCGACGCCCGCAATCCAGCGGTTGAGGCTTTCGAGGAATGCCGCCGCCCGGTCATAGGATTTGAGCACGCTCAGGCTGACGATGGACCCTCCACCCGGCGCGAGGTCCATCGAGGTGGAGAGAAACCTCTCGCCGTCCAGTTGAACGTCCTGGGGGACGAAGCCCTGGGCTGGAGAGGCGGGGGACGTTTGCCGCGTCAGCTCGGCCTGCTGAAGGGGAGTAAGCGTGCTCACCACGATGGCATCGTCGTAACGGAACGCCACCTGGCTCGAGGCCACCTGGCTCACGACGCGGGCCAGGCGATCGTCAATTTCGTAGCCGACGGCGAGCGATCCCAGCAGCGTGCCGTTTTCCGGCGGCCCGGAGTAGATGGGCTGCAGGAAGACCTGGTAAAGCCGGCCGTTTCCGAACCACCAATCACGCGGCTCGCCCGCCTGGAGCGAGCGATCGAGCAAGGACTGCGCCCGGTCGCGGGTAAAGCCCGCGGCGGAGCTGTGGAGGGCCATCAGCTTGCCACTGCGGTCGCCCAGCACAAAGAGGTCGCTCGACATCTGCCGCCAGTAGTCGGTGGAGGCATCCTGGATGGTGGGGGCGTCGTGTGAGGTCATCAGCGCCTTCAGGTAGGGCAAGTCGGCCATGAGCCCCGCCGACCGGGCGAGCGTCACCTCGCGCTGGCGCTGGAAGTTTTGGAAGGTGACGACGGAGTTGCGCAAGGCTTCGAAGATTTCGTCGCGCACCTCGAGCCGGACTCGATGGCGGACGACGAGGAGCGTCACCCAGGTGAGCGAGGCGGATACCATCAGCAGCGAGAGCAGAAACTTTGTGCGGAGACGCATAGTGAAGCAGGGATCAGGGGCCAGGGGCCAGGGGTCAGCGAAAGGGGAGCGAGCAGCGGGATTGGATCCCTTTACCTCTTACCCTTTACCCCTTTCTCCTTCACTGGCCCCCGACCCCAGACCCCTGCCCCCTGTTCTTAGGGCACAAACTTGTAACCAGCGCCGTGGACGGTGCGGAAGTGGGCCGGGTTGGCGGAATCCTTCTCGAGCTTCTGCCGCAGTTTCAAGATGTGATTGTCCACGGTGCGCGTGGAGGGATAGCACTGGTAACCCCAGACCTCGTTCAGCAGTTCGTCGCGCCGGATGACGCGCTCCGGATTCTCGGAGAAATACTTCAGGATCTTGAACTCCTGGGGAGTGAGCGGCACCAGGGTCCCCGCGCGCGTGAGTTCCATCTTGTCGAAGTCAATGAAAACGTCGTCAAACCGATACTGGTGGATTTCTTCTTTCGGCCGCTGCGACCGCCGCAGCACGGCACGGACGCGCGCCAGAAGTTCCCGCGGACTGAACGGCTTGGTGACGTAATCGTCGGCGCCAAGCTCGAGCAGCAGCACCTTGTCGGCCTCTTCGCCGGCGGCGCTCAGGATCATGACCGGCAAACCGGGTGCCTGGGCCTTGATCTCGCCGCAGACGTCGCGCCCCGGGGTTCCCGGCATGGTGAGGTCCAGGAGGACGAGCGCGGGACGTGCGGCGCGGAAAGCCTGGAGTCCCGCCGTGCCGTCCCGGGCGATCTCAAGCTCGTATCCCTCGGGCTCGAGCAGCAGCTTCAGGGCCTTGTGGACGGCGCGGTCATCTTCAATGATCAGTATCTTCCCCATTGGCTCCATCGGCCGGCCCTGAGCGTGATTGCGCTCGCCCGTGATGGGAGCCGCCGGGCCCCGAGTGTCAGCAGTGGAATGTCGTGGTGTCAACATAGCAATTATAAGCCTAAACCCATTTGAAAATCGCCGCTACGGTTTGGCAGTCTTTGGAGCTCTCACGGCGCCGGAATTTGCAAAAAAATTACACATTCCCCGCCTCGGCGTCGCGTCGGCCGTTCCGCCATTGTATTCGCGAGCGATGGGCGGTAGGATGGAAACGAGTCAGATGGTCCAATAGCCGACGACTCAAGGACACGATTATGGATTTCACCGCCATTCTTCGCCTTGCTCTTCGTTCGCTCGAGCGTCACAAGATGCGCTCCATTCTCACCATGCTGGGCATCGTCATCGGCATCGCCGCAGTGGTGGCGTCGGTGAGCTTCGGAGAAGGCGCCAATGCCATGGTGCAGGCGTCCATCGCCAACATGGGGACGAACCTGATCTACGTCTTTCCGGGGGCTCAACATAGTGGCGGCGTCCACATGGGTTGGGGCTCGGTTTCGACGCTGACTCCGGACGACGTGAACGCCATCGGCCGCGAGTGCTCGGCCGTCAGCCAAATCTCGGCCGGCGCCGAAAGCCACGTCCAGGTAGTCTACGGCGACGAGAACTGGTCGACCGAGAACAACGGCGTGGACGTGACCTTCCCGGCCATTCGTGACTGGCCCATGGCTGAGGGGTCCTTCTTTACCGAGGATGAAGTGCGCCGCGCCGCCGACGTGGTGGTGCTCGGCCAGACGGTGGCCGGCGTGCTCTTCGGAGGGGTAGACCCCATCGGCAAGACCATCCGCGTAAAGAATCTGCCGTTTTATGTTATCGGAGTGCTGGCGCCGAAGGGTCAGGCGGCATTCGGATTCGATCAGGACGACCGCATTGAGATGCCGTACACGACGGCGCAGAAAAAGATCACGGGTAACCCCTATCTGCAGTTTGTGGCCATCAAGGCAATAGATCGCGGCGCCGTCAACCTTGCCATGGACCAGATCACCCGACTGCTGCGCGAACGCCACCACCTGCGCGCCGACGAGGACGCGGATTTCGGAGTCCGCGCCATGACCCAGGCGGCGGAGGCGGCGGCCGCCGCCGGCCAGGTGATGACGCTGCTGCTGGCGAGCGTCGCTTCCATCTCGCTGCTGGTGGGCGGCATCGGCATCATGAACATCATGCTGGTGTCGGTGACGGAACGGACGCGGGAGATCGGCATCCGCATGGCGACCGGCGCCACCGAGTCGGCGATTCGCTGGCAGTTCATCGTGGAGGCGGTCTCGCTCAGCGCCATGGGCGGGCTGCTGGGCACGGCACTGGGCGTCGGAGTGTCGATGCTCGGCTCGCGCTTGGGCGGCTGGCCGGGTTCCATCTCAGCCTCAGCCTTGACCATCGCCGTGGTTTTTTCCGCCCTGGTCGGCATTTTCTTCGGGTATTATCCCGCCGGCAAAGCTGCCAAGCTTGATCCCATCGAGGCTCTGCGTTACGAGTAAACTCGCGGTGTGAGTCTCCAGAAGTCTCCTAAAAAAGCCATAAAACTTCCCCTAAACTACTATTAATACACGAGTAAAAAAGTTTTTGTATAAATATCAAAAAAGTACTTGACATGTAGTTAATATACGTAGTATACCGTACATCCGCGAGTATTGTACGCTGTTTTACCGAGATTCATCGTAGAGCGGACGAGCGAAACGGCGCGAGGGCAAGCCCATGACGAGCTGGGGAAGGCGGAGTGGAAACCAACGCTGGCATCTTGCCCGTTCTTTGCGAGCCCGCCTCGGCTGGCCGTGTTTGATACGCCTCCGCCGTGCGCGTCTCCTCGCAGACGCAGTCTTCCCAACGAAGTTGTTTTTTGCCGGCTTGCTCTTTGCCGGAGTCGTTCCGGGCCTCTTGGCGCAGGCTCAGAACGTCGCTCTTCCGGCTCGGTCCGGCGGGGCGGTTGCCGCTGCATTACATGAACCCCCCCCTTGGGCGGCAATCGCTCCCGCCAGAACCGGCGCACCTTCAGAAAGCGATCTCGCAGCTTACGCATCGCTACCCTTGCGCTTTGAAGCTTCCCCAAGCGGCTGTCCGAGGTCGCCACGAGCCGCGCGGCGGCTGGCCGCCGGCATTCAAGGCGCTTCGAGGCTTCCGCGCGCCACCCCGGCTGCTTTGGGCACTGATCCTCCTGTTGTCAGCCGGGGTGGCAGCGTGGACGTTAAGGCGGCCAGCCGCCTGGCCGTCCGGGTCACTCAAGCGGGCTACGTTTCGAGTCTCTCTTGTGCGCGGCATAGAACAACTTTCGCATTGCGGCGGGGCTGGTGCTCCCTTCGGGTCCTGAACGAAGGCCGCCGGCTGGAGGACCCAAGCTCGGGATTATGACGGATCAGCGCGAGGTGATGGACATCCACGAGGCGTCGCATTACCTGGGGGTTTCACGCGAGACGCTTTACAAGTACCTCAGCGAGGAGAAGATTCCAGCCTTCAAGCTCGGAAACCGCTGGCGGTTTAAGAAAACGATGCTGGATCTGTGGATGGAGAAAGCGAGCAGTCGGGGAGGGGAAGCAGGAATTCGACGACGGAGGCGCGCGGCTGGCCAGTCTTAGGAAGGCCAATCAAGCGGTGGGAGCCTAGCTGATGTTGGGTCTCAGTCTGAACAAGAGAAAGGGACTGGTGGGACTCGATATCGGGTCGAGCTCGGTGAAAGCTGTCGAGCTGAAGAAGACCCGGTCCGGGTTCGAGCTGGCCAACCTGGGGATGGACACCCTCGGCCCCGACACCGTCGTGGACGGCGCCATCATGGACGCCTTCTCGGTCTCCTCGGCCATCGAGAAGATTTTCAAGGAGAACAAGATCAGCTCCACCAACGTCGCCACGTCGATCTCGGGCAGCTCGGTGATGGTGAAGAAAATCTCGGTGGCGGCGGCGAACGAGGCCGAGCTGGAAGCGGCCATCCCTTACGAGGCGCAGCAACAATTGACGGCGGATGTGGCCGACGTCAATCTAAGCTTCCAGGTGCTCGGGCCCTCGACTACCCCGAACTCGCTCGACGTGATGCTGGTGGCCGCCAAGCGCGAGAAAGTGTCGAACTACACCAACGTCCTCAGCCAGGCGGGCAAGACCCCGGTGGTGGTGGACGTGGACGCCTTTGCGCTGCAGAACGCCTTCGAGGCTGGCTATGAACCCTCGCCCGGAGAGACGATCGCGCTCGTCAACATCGGCGCCAGCATCATGAACATCAACATCGTGCGCGCCGGCGTTCCCCTTTTCACCCGCGATATTTCGATGGGGGGCAAGCAGTACACCGAGGCGCTGCAGCGGGCGCTCGACCTCGGCTACGAAGACGCGGAGAAGCTGAAGATGGGAGGAGAAGTTGCCAGCGCTGCGCCCGAAGCGCTGCAGGTCAAGGCCTCGCAACTCGCTCTGGTCTCGGAGCAACTGCTGCGCGAAGTTCAGAAGACGCTGGATTTTTTCCATCAGACATCGTCGCCCGATCCCATCGACCGCGTGTACTTGGCCGGCGGAACGGCGCGGGTGGAGGGGCTTGCCGCGCTGCTCGAACAGGAATTGAAGATTCCGGTTGAGGTCCTCAACCCGTTCCGGAAGGTTGCTGTATCGATTTCGAGATTTGACGCTGATTACATCGCTGCCATCGCGCCCCGCATGGTTGTGGCGGTGGGATTGGCGCTCAGGAGCTTTGACGCCGCATGATCAAGATCAACCTGTTGGAGGGAGCGCGAGCCCACCCCGACACCAAAGTCAAGCTGGAGGGGCCGGTGTCGCTGCCGGCGTTTCAGGCTAAGGTGTTCGGGGTGGCGCTCGGGTCGCTGGCGATCGTCGTCAGCTTCTTTTACTGGTACTGGACCCGGCAAATTAACCACCTCAACGACAATCTGAGGGCCGAACAGGCGGAAGCAGCGCGGCTGAAGGGCATTCAGGCGGAAAACGAGCGATACGCCAAACAGCTCAGCGAAATGGAACAACGCATCAAGACCATCCAAGCGCTCGAATCCAGCCGCAAGGGTCCGGTGGAGCTGATGGCTTCGCTCGGCGCGACGGTCAACAACACGCGCGGCCTCTATCTGCTTTCGGTCAGCACCCAGGAGAACCAAATCAACGTCCAGGGACAGTCGCCCACGGTTGACGCTATCGCCGGATTCATCGCAGCGCTCCGCAACTCGGGCAAGTTCCAGGACGTGAGGCTGGAGCAGTATTTCGAGAACGATCAGAAGGAGCAGGTCGGCTTCAAATTCATTCTCGATTGTCTGTATCAGACGGTCCCGCAGGTGGGAAGCCCACAACCTCCGACAGGATTATCCAGACCGGCTCCGGGCCCAGCTCCTGCGGCTGGCGCTCCGACCGGGCCGCCGGGTGCTCCGGCCTTGCCGCAGCCGGTGAGAGGGTAAGGCGAATATGGCCAGGAAGCTTTCGGATCTTGCCACTCCCGTCCAAGCGGCGATTTTAGCTGCGATGGCGGCGTTCATCGCCGGCTTCGCCTTCTGGTACTTGGTGTGGCCGCTCGCCGGCCAGCGCGACGCGCTGGCCAAGCAGGTGAACGACCTGCACGCGCAGAACGTCCGGGATCGTAGTTTTGAGCAGCAGCACGCCGAGTACTTGCGCCGGATCGCCGAAGCCGACAAGCAGTTGCAGGTGCTCCGTACCATCGTCCCCGACGAGCCGAACATTGACGAGTTCGTGCGGATGATTCACGGCGCCGAAAGCGATTCTTTCGTGCACATTCGCTCCTTTGCGGCCGAGCCGTTGAACCCGCGTGACCTCTACACAGAAATGCCGTTCAAGCTGCGGGTGGATGGCACCTACTATGCGCTGGTGGATTTCTTCAGTCGCCTGGCGGGGGGCGAGCGCATCGTCAACGTCACCGACCTCGCGCTCGGACCCGCCGAAAGCGGCGCCGCCGGCGGAACGTATAAGGTGCAGCCGGGCGAAACGGTGGGCACAAATTGCGTTCTCATCACATACTTCAATCGTCCGGCGGGCTCAGCGCCGCCCCCACCGGCAAAGAAGTAGAAGCTGCGAAGATTCAGAGCGAGAAGAGGCAAGGAACACTACAATGGCTGTAATAGCGCATTTCGCCGAACGAGGAACGATACTGCCGGCTCTGCTACTCGCGGTGCTCTTGGCGTTACCGCCCGCCGCGACCGGATACGCCCAGCCGGTGCCCGGCCAGTCCGAGGCCGCTCAGGCCGGCGTCCGGGTGAAAGCGCGGGCCTCGGCGCTGACCGGGTCGGGCGGGCAGAGCGCTCATTCCGGCAAGAAATCATCCGAGACACCACGGCGCGAGCCAACTGGACCCGCCCGGGAAGTCCAGAGGCGGCTCGCACAGGCGAGCCGGATGGAACCATCGCTCGCCCCGGTGGGCTTGCGCGACCCCTTCAAGCCTCCGCCGCCGCCCGTCGTTATTTCGGAAGCGGAGCTCAAGTCTGAGGCGGCACGACTTCCGGGACCGCGTGGCTTGGTGATCAGCCAGCTCAAGCTGGAAGGAATCGTGCGCGAGGAAGAGAGTCGCGCCATGATCGCGGTTGTGACCAACACGACCAATCTAGCCTACTTTCTCAGGGAACACGAACCGGTTTACGACGGGGTGGTCACGAGAATCGCGCTGAATGCGGTCTACTTCCAGGAGAACATCCGCGACCCCGACCGTGGAGTAACGTCCCGCGAAGTGGTGTTGCGCCTGGGACCCGCTCCAGGAGTGGCAAGATGAAACGGAACCAGCAAGCTTTATTGCCGACCCTATGCCTGACGCTCGGAGCCGCCCTCGCCACGGTGTGCCTGGCCGCGAACCCAGTGGGCGCCGGCATCACGCGGCTGCTCGGCGTCACGGTTCGGCCGGAGGTAGGCGGACTCGCCGCGCCGGATCCGGGCGCCAGAACCTTTGTGGATATTTCGACCAGCGGCCCGGCGCCCTATCACATCTTCCGGCTCGAGAATCCGGCGCGCTTGGTGCTTGACCTCGCGCCGGCCCGGTACTCGGAACGCCCGCGAACCGTGCCCGGCCGCCCCCCCTTGCTCAAGGACGTCCGCATAGGACAGTACCGCGACCAGTCGCCACCCGTGGCCCGCGTGGTGGCCGACCTCAGCGGCAATCCGGTCTTCCAGGTTCACGAAGAGCCGAGCGGGCTGAGGATTGAGCTCCAGTCAAGAGATGCGGCAGCGGCGGCTCAAATGACCCAGGCGCCCCGAACGGGCCCGATGGTAGCGCCGGTCGCCCGTCTGGCGGGCCCGCAGGATGCCTTCACCGCTAAGGTGGATATCGACCCGGCGCACGACGTAGCTCAGGCGGCCCGCGCGATCCAGACGCTGGCGCAAGAACAAGCGCCGGCCGCCGGGGCCGTGACCGTGACACCTCAGGCCCCGGCCAAACCCAGGCCACCCGCGACCGGCGGCCAGTACACCGGTCAGCCCATCTCGGTGAATCTCAAGGACGTCGACCTGAAGGACTTCTTCCGGCTGATTCACGAAATCAGCGGGCTGAACATCATCATCGACCCCAACGTTACCGGGACCGTGACTCTGGTGCTGGACGACGTGCCGTGGGATCAGGCCCTGGACATCGTTCTGAAAAACAACGGCCTCGGCCGGGAGCTTGAGGGCAACGTGCTGCGGATCGCCAGGACCGAGACGCTGGCGGCGGAAGAGGAAAACCAGGTTAAGCTCGCCCAGGCGCAGGAGGATGCCGCGCCATTGGTGACCGTCGTCCGGGCGCTCAAGTACGCCCGCGCCGTGGACACCACGCCCAGCTTGGGCGGTGGCAGCGGCGGACAGATTGGGACCATCCTTCCCATTCCCGGTGTAGTGACCATCCTGCAGAAGATGACCGCGCTTTTCAGCAAGCGCGGTCTTGCCGTCGCCGACGCGCGCAACAACGCCGTGATCATCACCGATGTTCCGAAGCAGATCCCCATCATCGAGTCGGTGATTGGCAAACTGGACCGGAAGGCGCAACAGATTTCCATCCAGGCGAGAATTGTCCTTACCACGAATGACTTCACGCGGCAGTTCCAGAGCGCCCTGAACGGCGGCGCGTTCAACCCGTCGAACTCGGTGATCGGGGCCGGCACGGTGGGAACCGGGTCGTCGGTGACACCTACCACCCAGTTTACGACTCCGCCCCCGGCCACCGGCCGGATCAGCGTCGTTCCGACCAGCGCCTCCGGCTTCGGCGCCTTCGCCATTTCCAACCTGGGAGCGCGCTACTTCATCGACGCGGCGATCTCAGCCGCGGAAACGCGCAACGAGGCGAAGACCATCTCGGCGCCCACCATCGTTACCCAGAACAACGTCCCCGGCGAGGTCCTGCAAGGCACGCAGATCCCACTGCAAACCGTCATCAACAACACCGTGACGACCGTCTACATCAACGCCACGCTCACCCTGGACGTGCTGCCGCAGGTCACCGAAGACGGCAACATCTTCCTGAACATCCGAGTGCAGAACAACTCACCCGGCCCCGTCCTCCCGAACACCCAGAACCCTGAGATCAACACCCAGGCGGCCACGACGCAGGTGATGGTGCCCGACGGCGGCACGGTGATCTTCGGCGGTATCAAGGTGAGCTCCACCACCCGGTCGGTCACTCAAGTGCCGGGCCTGGGCGACATTCCCGTCCTCGGGCATCTCTTCAAGTCCAGCAACCGTGAAGTGCAGACCAACGACCTGCTGTTTATCGTGACGCCGAAAGTGCTGCCTGACAAGGTGAGCTGAAGTGATCGGATGATGAGAGATTGACCGATTGACTGATGGAGCGAATCGGCGCCGTCCGGACTGACGTTGACCTCCCCCCGCAATTAGTGCATCGTGGAGTAGGGCGTTGAATCATCGGATTATTCGATGGCTCAACCGCCTCGTCACTCAATCGCATGGTTCCACCGCTCTCTAAACCTGCTGACCATGCCTTCCTCACCCGGCAAGAACGCCTGCGTGCTCGCATCGAGAATCAGAAGCTCTCCCTGCTGATCGTCACGAATCCTTCCAACATTTTCTACCTGACAGGATTCCGCGGTAGCGCTGGAGTGGCGGTTCTTGGACCGTCGGATGCGCGCCTTTGGGTTGACCCGCGCTACACCTTGCAGGCTCGCGAGCAGGCGCACGGCGTGGAGGTGATCGAAGCGCGCACGTCGCTGCTCTCGGTTGTTGGCCAGTGGATTCGAAGCCGCAAGGCGCACCGGGTTGGTTACGACGACGGACACCTCACCTGCGCGGAGTTTCGGACGCTGCGCGAGCGAAGCGCATCGAAGAGTCGGGGTGCGGCATGGGAACGGGCCGGAGGAATCAACGAAGAGCTGCGCGTGGTGAAGGATGCGAGCGAGATCGAGCTCATTCGCCAGGCCGGACAGTTGACGGCCGCCGTCTTCGAGGAGATCCGTCCCCTGGCGAGGCCGGGCGCGCGCGAAGCCGATCTCGCCGCCGAGATTGAATACCGCCTTCGACGTAACGGCGCCGAGGGCGTGGCGTTTGAAACCATCGTCGCTTCCGGCGCTCGTGGCGCGCTACCCCACGCGCGGGCGTCCTCGAAGCGGCTCGAAGCAGGAGAGTTGGTGATCTTCGACCTTGGTGCTATACTCGGCGGCTACGCGGCGGACATGACGCGCACCATGTATCTGGGGACGCCGCGGCGTCGCGTGCAAAGACTTTACGCAGCGGTGCTGGAAGCCGAGCGGGCGGCGGTTGAAGCAGTCCGCGCCGGGGTCCGGGCGAGCGACGTGGACGCTGCCGCGCGCCGCGCGCTGAAGCGCCGGGATCTGGACCGTTACTTCACGCACAGCACCGGTCACGGCGTGGGCATCGAAGTTCACGAACAGCCGCGGCTGGGCCGGGGCGAAAAGTCGAGGTTGGAAGCAGGCTCGGTGGTAACGGTGGAGCCTGGCATTTACCTGGAAGGCTTTGGAGGCATCCGCATCGAGGACACCGTGCTCGTGGGGCCCAACGGCGCCGAGGTTCTGACCCCGGCGGCGAAGGACAACTGGGCCGTTCGATAAGCAGGGGACTTCCGCTTCGAGAAACCAATCATGGCCGATAAGAATCTGCGCCCCGAGCAGGCCTGGAGCCTGAAGGATATCGAGAAGCTGATGGACTCGCTCGCAGAACGCAACATCAGCGAGTTCGAGATGGAGAAGGACGGGCTGCGCGTCCGCATCAAGCGCGGAGAAGCACATACCACCGGCGTGCCCTCAACCAGCCCCACCGCACCGCCTGCAAACCCGTTCCCAGCCGGGATCCCGTTCCCGTCGAGCCCTCACCCGCCGGCCACGGCTTCTCTGACGGAAGCCGCCGCTGCGGAATCAACCGAAGGGCTCCATCTCATCAAGTCGCCCATCGTCGGTACCTATTACGGGGCGCCCGCGCCCAACGCTCCCCCGTTTGTCAAAGGCGGCGACGTGGTCCAGGTGGGCACGGTGCTGTGCATCATCGAGGCCATGAAGCTCATGAACGAGATTGAGTCCGAGGTGGCGGGCGAGATCGCCCGCATCTACGTCGAGGACGGACAACCCGTCGAGTACGGCCAGTCACTGTTTGCCATCAAACCGTCCCACAAGAAGTGATCGAAAACCGAAAGTCGAAAACCGAAACTCGGCCGGCGGGGCAAATTGGGGATTTCGAGTTTCGAATTTCGGCTTCTTGCCATGTTCAAGAAGATCCTGATTGCGAATCGCGGTGAAATTGCCCTGCGGGTGATCTGCGCCTGTAAAGAGCTGGGGATCCGCACCGTCGCCGTGTACTCTGAGGCGGACCGCTACTCGCTGCACGTGCGGTTCGCGGACGAGGCCATCTGCATCGGCCCGCCACGAAGCTCCGAGAGCTACCTCAACATGGCCAGCATCATCTCGGCGGCGGAGATTACGAACGCCGAGGCCATCCACCCGGGCTACGGCTTTCTCTCGGAAAGCGCCCACTTCGCCGAAGTCTGCGAAGCCTCCAAGCTCACCTTCATCGGGCCTCGTCCCGAAGTGATGCAGTTGATGGGCGACAAGAACGCCGCGCGCAAGAAAATGTCGGAGCTCGGACTGCCGATTCTGCCGGGCTCGGGCGTGCTCGCCTCCATGAAAGAGGCGCTGGAAGCGGCGGAGGGGATCGGGTATCCGGTGATGGTGAAGGCGGCGGCGGGCGGCGGCGGCCGTGGCATGCGCGTGGTGCGTTCCACCAAGGAGCTGCCACCGGCTTTCGAGACCGCTCAAAGCGAAGCCAAGGCGGCTTTCGGCTCGCCCGACGTCTATCTCGAAAAGTACATCGCTTCGCCACGCCACATCGAGTTTCAAGTGTTGGGCGACCACCACGGCCGCATCGTCCATCTCGGCGAACGCGAGTGTTCGATTCAGCGGCGTCATCAGAAGCTGCTGGAAGAGTCGCCCTCCACTCAGGTGGACGCTGCTTTGCGGAAGAAAATTGGACATACGGTCGTCGAGGCGCTGAAGCAGGTGGGGTACACCAACGCCGGCACGGTGGAGTTCCTGATGGATGAACACCGCAATCTTTACTTTCTCGAGATGAACACGCGCATCCAGGTGGAACACGCCGTCACCGAGATGGTCACCGGGCTTGACCTGGTCAAGCGGCAGATCGAGATTGCCGCGGGCGACCCTCTGACGATTGAAGGCGAGACGATCGGGCTTCGGGGCCACGCCATCGAGTGCCGCATCTGCGCCGAGAATCCCGACACGTTCGCGCCCTCCGCCGGCAAAATCACGGGCTTCAACGTGCCGGGTGGGACCGGCGTGCGGCTGGACACCGCGGTTTACAACGACGCGATGATTTCGCCCTACTACGATTCGCTCATCGCCAAGTTGATCGTCCAGGGCGCCAACCGCGAGGAGGCCATCAGCCGTATGGCTCGCGCGCTCGACATGTTCATCATCGAAGGCATCTCCACCGGCATTCCCGTGCACCAGAAGATTATGGCCGACGCCGACTTCCGCGCCGGCAAGTACGACACGCATTTCCTGGCCCGATTTTCACGGAATGGAATCGACTGACGGCGCGGTTATGGCTTTTGCGATGCCCCGGCTCTATGCCATAATCGACGCCCAGATGGCGGGCCGGTCTCCGGCGAGCGTTGCCGCGAGACTCCTCCAAGCGGGCGTCACTTTGATCCAATATCGCGACAAGCAGGCATCATCCCGCGAGCTGTACGACCGATGTCACGAACTCGGCCGCGCGATTCGCGCCGCAGGGGCGACGTTCATCGTGAATGACCGCGCTGACGTGGCCCTGGCTGCGGACGCCGATGGGGTTCACCTCGGCCAGGACGATTTGCCGGTCGAGTTCGCGCGTCGCGTGCTCAAGCCGGGCCGGTTGGTCGGATGTTCGACCCACAATTTGGAACAAGTGGGCGCGGCGGAGCGGTCCTCCGCCGACTACATTGCCTTCGGACCCATCTTTGCAACCACGAGCAAGAACAACCCAAGCCCCGTCGTTGGCCTCGAAGGACTCCGGCAGGCGCGGGGAGCAACTCGCAAGCCGCTGGTGGCCATCGGAGGAATCACGGTCGAGAGCGCTCGTGCTGCTATCGACGCGGGCGCCGATTCGGTGGCCGTCATCGGCGGGTTACTGAACACCGCGGATGTGGAGAAACGTGCGCGAGAGTTCCTGGCCGTTCTGACGATCTAGCCGCGTTTCGCGCGGACTTGATGTCTATTGTTGCCGCCAAGCCGACCGTGGAACCCGGCTCGCCCGAGCTGGTGAAAGGACTGCGCCTCTTCGACTCCACCACCATCGTGATGGGCTCGATGATCGGGTCGGGTATCTTCATCGTTTCAGCCGAAATCTCCCGCGAAGTGGGCTCGCCGGGAATGCTGTTGCTCGCCTGGGTGGCGAGCGGCCTGATGACGGTCATTGGCGCCGTGACTTACGGCGAGCTGGCGGCCATGATGCCCCGCGCCGGCGGCCAGTACGTCTACCTCCGCGAGTCTCTCAGTCCGCTCTTCGGGTTTCTGTACGGCTGGACCTTGTTCCTGGTGATCCAGACGGGCACGATTGCCGCCGTCGCCGTGGCCTTTGGCAAATTCCTGGGCGTCTTCTTTCCCTGGGTGTCAGCCGGGAACATTCTCGTGAACCTGGGAACGGTCACGCTCTTCGGGCGCGCCATCGCGTTAACGTTTTCGTCTCAGCAATTCGTTGCCATCGTGGTCCTGCTCGGCCTCGCGGTCATTAACATCCTCGGCTTGCGCGCCGGCGCCTGGGTGCAGAACGTCTTCACCACGCTCAAGGTGGCGGCGCTCCTCGGTATCGTGTTCATCGGGCTCTGGTGGGGATTCAGCCACGCGCCGGCGGCGACCGGGGCGCAGGGTTTCTGGCAGGGGGCGCACTGGGACCTTGCCACGCTGACCGTTCTTTCTGTCGCCCTGGTGGGACCGCTGTTTTCCTCCGATGCCTGGAACAATGTCACCTTCACCGGCGCGGAGGTCGTGAATCCGAAACGCAACCTGCCGTTGGCATTGTTTATGGGCACCGCGACCGTCTGCACGCTTTACTTCCTCTGCAATTGGGTCTATCTTCGGGTGCTTCCGTTCGCCGGATCGCCGCAAGGCGTGGGGCCGCTCGCGCGCGGCATTCAGTACGCCGCCGAAGATCGCGTAGCGACCGCGGCGATGCAAGTGATTTTCGGCTCGCCGGGCGCGAGTCTCATGGCGGCGGCCATCATCATCTCCACGTTCGGGTGCATGAACGGCCTCACGCTGGCCGGCGCGCGCGTCTATTACGCCATGGCGAAAGATGGGCTGTTTTTCCACTCCGTCGGCAAGGTCAATTCGAAGTATCATACCCCCGCCGTATCGCTCCTCGTGCAGGGTGTCTGGGCGTCGCTGCTAACCTTGAGCGGGACTTACAATGAATTGCTGAACTACGTGATTTTCGCTGCCGTGCTGTTTTACATGCTCACCATTCTCGGCCTGTTCCGGCTCCGGCGCACGCGTCCGGATGCGCCGCGACCGTACCGCGCCTGGGGATACCCCGTGGTGCCCGGCCTCTACCTCGTATTCGCGCTCTTCGTGGAGTGGGCTCTCTTAACGCACAAGGCAGCGCAAAGTCTGGCAGGATTGTCCATCGTGGCGCTGGGCGTCCCGGTATTTTATCTGTGGCAGCGCCGTTCACGGGGAATCGTGGCGCGGAGCGATTGAGCCTAAGGTGCGCCTGAAACCTGGCGCCTGGAACCCGAAACCTGTTTTTTCGGAGGACGTGAATGTCCAACCTTTTGTTGACCAAACCGATCGATGTCATCCTGGCCGAGGCCGGGCAACACGACGAACACTCCCTGAAGCGCGTTTTGGGGCCCATCAATCTGATCACCCTCGGCATCGGCGCCATTATCGGCACCGGCATTTTTGTGCTGACGGGCCAGGCGGCGGCCATGCACGCCGGGCCCGCCATTGTGATTTCGTTCATTCTGGCTGGAATCGCCTGCGCCTTTGCCGGCCTCTGCTACACCGAGTTTGCCTCGCTCATCCCCATTGCCGGCTCGGCCTATACTTACGGTTACGCCACGCTCGGCGAAATCTTCGCCTGGATCATCGGCTGGGACCTGGTGCTCGAATATGCTTTCGGCGCCGCCACGGTCGCTTCCGGCTGGAGCGGTTACTTCGTCAGCCTCCTGCGTGATTTCGGCATCCTGGTGCCGCCGCAGTGGATCGCCACTCCCGGCACCGATATGGTTCTCTACTCGGGGCGATGGTCGGCTCTCTCGACCGTCCTGCCGGCGCTGCAAAAGGCCGGCGTGGATCCCGCCAGCCTGCAGCACGTCACGGCCAATTTCAATCTGGTGGCCTTTGTGGCCATTGCCGTCGTCACCGTGCTCCTCGTCATCGGCGTGCGCGAGGCAGCCAACATCAATTCCGCCATGGTTGCGATTAAGTTGGGCGTGGTCTTCGTGTTTATCGGGCTGGCCACCCTGTTCGTGCTGCATCACCCGGATATTGCGTCTGCCAACTGGCACCCGTTTCTTCCTCCCAACACCGGCCACTTCGGCGAATTCGGATGGTCCGGGATCGCGCGGGGCGCCGGCGTAATCTTCTTTGCCTACATCGGCTTCGACGCGGTTTCGACCTCCGCGCAAGAGGCGAAGAATCCGCAGAAGGACATGCCGGTGGGCATCATCGGTTCGCTCATTGTCTGCACGATTCTTTACATCATCGTAGCCGGGTTGCTCACCGCCATCGTTCCTTACAACACCTTAAACGTCGCCGACCCGGTGGCCGTGGGCGTGGACGCCATCGGAGTTCACTGGGGCAGCATCCTGGTGGACGCGGGCGTGGTGGCGGGTCTCGCGAGCGTCATGCTGGTGATGTTGTTCGGCCAGTCGCGCGTGCTTTATTCGATGTCCACTGACGGCCTGCTGCCGAAATGGGCCAGCGCCATCCACCCGCGTTTCCGCACGCCCTGGATCACCTCGATTGTCGTCGGCGTTTTTGCCGCCTTCTTTGCTTCCGTGCTCAACATCAACGACCTTTCCTATCTCGTGAACATCGGCACGCTGCTGGCGTTCGTCATCGTGTGCTTCGGGGTTTGGATGCTGCGGGTGCGCCGGCCCGACCTGCCGCGTCCGTTCAAGACACCCTTGGTTCCACTGGTTCCGATCCTGGGGGCGGTGGTTTCGCTCGGCGTGATGGCCAGCTTGCCGCTCGCTACCTGGATTCGACTCATCGTCTGGCTCATCATTGGCTTGTTCATTTATTTCTTTTACAGCCGCCGGCACAGCAAGGTGCGGATCGCGCAATCCCGGTAGTTATCGCGTCTCACAGGTTCGTTGACGAAATCCAGGCTCGGGGAACGGATCCACAGCCCCGTCAGGGGCGAAATATCATAGCCCACGGCGCGAGCCCCGACACATCGGGGCTGATCCCCAACGAACTTCTGTTACATAAACACTAGCGCTGGTTGCGTGCATGCGGCGCCCGCGGACCGACATATTTATTCGACGAACTTACGTTACATAACACTAGAAGCCATTTCAAAACCGGGTGTAATGCGTTAAATTCGGCTAGTTGTCTTTCCCTTGGAGGAGGGAAGAGCGCCAGGAGGAGGGCGGATGGCGCGATACGGTCGGTTATTGACCGATGCCCAGTGGGAAAAGATCCGGC
>DASYXW010000080.1:0-3250 GCA_035934405.1 Terriglobia bacterium | reverse complement strand
GCGGCTTCGAGCGTTACCGGAAAATCGTGGTTGGCGGCCTCGACGGGTACTCTGAGATCCCCGAGCGACACACGAAGCACCGAGCCGGGCGAGAGGATCACGGCGCGCTCAATGAAGTTTTCAAGCTCCCGGACGTTGCCCGGCCACGGATACGCGGTAAGCGCGTCGAGGGCTTCGGCGGGGATGGTCTCGATCGGCTTGTCCATGCGCCGGGCGTATTTCTGGGCGAAGTACCGCACCAGGGACGGGATGTCGTCGCGCCGCTCCCGGAGCGGAGGAACGGTGATGGGGAAAACATTCAGGCGGTAGAAAAGGTCGCTGCGAAACAGGCCCTCGGCGATCATCTGGGTCAGCGGACGGTTAGTCGCGGCCACCAGGCGCACATTTACGCGAACCGTCCGGCTGCTCCCCAGCCGCTCAAACTCCTGCTCCTGCAGCGCGCGCAGCAACTTGGGTTGCAGCTCGAGAGGAATATCGCCCACTTCGTCGAGAAAGAGCGTCCCCTGATGCGCCAGTTCGAAGCGCCCAATCTTCTGCGCGATGGCCCCGGTGAAAGCGCCTCGTTCGTGCCCGAAAAGCTCGCTTTCGAGCAAGCCGGAAGGAATGGCCGAGCAATTCACCTTGACGAACGTGCGGTCGCGGCGCCGGCTGAGGTTGTGGACGGCCCGCGCCACCACTTCCTTGCCGGTGCCGGTCTCACCTTGAATGAGCACGGCGGCATCGGTGGGCGCCACGGTTTCCGCCTGTCGCAGCACTCGCTTCAGAGCCGGGCTCTCCCCGATAATCTCCTCAAAGTTGTGCTCGCCGCGGATTTCGTCTTCGAGATAGAGCTTTTCCTCCGCCAGTTTTTCTTTGAGGGCGGCGATTTGGCGGAAGGCCAGCGCGTTGTCCACGGCGATCGCCACTTGGTTGGCGACCTGGGTGAGCAACTCGAGGTCGTCCGGCGTGAAGGCGTTTTCCCGCAGGCTGGCCACGTTCAGCGTTCCCAGGGCGCGGTCGCGCGAGACCAGCGGCAGGATGCACCCGGATTTCAGGCCTTCCGCTTTAGCCCTCCGCGCCGCTTCGGCGGAGAACTTCTCCGCGTCATCCATCCCCAGCAGCAGCGGCTTGCGGGTGTTGAAAGCGCGGCCCGGCGGACTGCTCTCATCGAGCGGAATGATCATCTCCTCGTGGAAGAATCCCTTGCTTTCGGGAAAGTCGAGCGCATAGAGGCTCAGCACGTTTCGCTCCGGGTCGTGGAGAGCGAGACTGGTATATTCGTGCTGCATCACGCGCCGCAGACCGGCGGCGATGGCGGTGAAAAGGTCGCGGAGCTCGAGGTTCGAGACGACGGCATTATTCACCTCCAGCAGCATGCCGAGCCGGTCGCGCTCGCGGGCCAGTTGCCGCTGGTACGACTGGGCGTTCTCATAGTTCAAGGCGTTGTCCACTGCCAGCGCCACGTGACGCGCCACCTGCGGCAGAAAACCCAGGTCGGAATCGCTGTAGGACCGCGCCTGCAGGCTGCCGAAGCCGAGCGCCCCGAGACGCCGCTGGGCCGTCGTCAGCGGCAGCACGCAGAGCGATTTCACTCCGTGCCCTTTCAGCAGGTCCACCAGCGCCGGGAACCGCGTCTCGTTGTTGTCGATGTCGGAAATCACCACCGGCTCCTGCGTGCGCCAGGCCACGCCCCCTGGCGATTGCTCCACCGGCAGCTCGCTGCCGGCGTGAATGTCGGTGGCCACGCGGCTTTCGAGAATGTGCAGGCGCATCACGTTCTTCGCCTCGTCGTGCAGCACCAGCGCCAGGAAATCGAAGTTCACCACACGGTGCAGGCGTTCGGCGAGATCGTGAAAGAGGCCCTCCAAGTCGCGATGCGAGGCGATGGATTCCGACACTTCGAGCAGCGCCTGGCACTCCGTGCCGAACGTCTGTCGGGCCGTCGGGCGAGTCTCGTCATCGGCCGTCATGTTTTCGAGGATAGCATTCCGCCCTGCCGCGCCTCAAACGATAAGCGACTCAATTCGTCCGCGATGCTCTGTCTGAGTGGTCATTCCCGCGCAAGCTGGGACTTCAAAGGACACCAGTGCTCACCGGCCCAAGGCCGTAAGCTTTCGTGTTGAGATTTCGCAGCAAGTCAGGCAAGAGGTATCTCCAGAAGGATTCCTGCTGGTTAAGAGCAGGAGAAAAGGAGGCGCCCATAGGGGGATACGATGTGCCTTTCCAATCCCATTTCGATTCGGCCTTTGACGGCATGCGGCGAATTGCTTTACTATTTCGTTAACGCCGCTGGGCCGGAAACCCGTAGGATGGCCGGAGCGGCTTGGGGAGGACCGTACGACTGGCAAGGCGATGAAAGCCGCTGCAAACGAACCGCTCGCGACCGCATCCGGCTGTGTCGAGCTTCCCAACCAGCTTGCCAACCAGGTAGACCGGCTGGAGCGCTCCATCGCGAGCGTCATTCGCGGCAAGGATGAAGTGATCCGCCTCGCGCTCGTCACCCTCTTCGCCCGCGGCCACCTGCTGATTGAGGACGTCCCCGGCGTGGGCAAGACCACCTTGGCGCACGCCTTGGCCCGTTCCTTGCACTGCCTCTTCCAGCGCATCCAGTTCACCTCTGACCTGCTGCCCTCGGACGTTACCGGCATCAGCGTCTTTAGCCGGGAAACGGAGCGCTTCGAGTTCCGGCCCGGCCCCATCTTCGCCAACATCGTGCTCGCCGACGAGATCAACCGCACCACGCCCAAGACTCAGAGCGCCCTGCTTGAGGCCATGAACGAATGCCAGGTGACGGTGGAGAACCGCACCTACCCGCTTCCGGCGCCCTTCATGGTGATCGCCACCCAGAACCCCATCGAGCACCACGGCACCTACCCGCTGCCCGAATCGCAGCTCGACCGCTTCTTGCTGCGCCTGAGCGTAGGCTACCCAAGTAGCCAAAGTGAGAAGGAAATCCTGCGCAACTTTGCCGATTCCGACCCCCTGGCGCGGATCGAACCGGTGATGTCGGCGGAGGAAGCCGTGGGCGTGCAGGCGGCGGTGCGGCACGTCCGCGTGGACGACGCGCTGGTTGACTACGCCCTCTCCATCGTCGAGAAGACCCGCCGCCACGAGTACCTGTCGCTCGGCGTCAGCCCGCGCGGCTCCATGTCGCTCTATCGCGCCGCCCAGGCGCTGGCCCTCGTCGCAGGCCGCGCCTACTGCCTCCCCGACGATTTCAAGCGCCTGGTGATCCCCGTCTTCGCCCACCGCACGGTGGTCAGTTCGCGCT
>DASYXW010000069.1:0-46869 GCA_035934405.1 Terriglobia bacterium | reverse complement strand
TTGATGATGACTCAGCAAGATGTTTTTTTGACTCGTATCCTTCAGCTTGTCCACCAGCCAGTCAAACTGTTTGGTGAGCCTCGCGTCCTGATCGCTCAGCAGGCGGTGCTCCACATAAGCCGTGTCCACACCGAGGACTTGCCACGCTTGATTGTAAAGCCCAAAGTAGCTGGCGGCTTGCCCGAATCCCGGCGCCGGCAGCACCTTATCAAAGTAGGCGTGGCCGCCGCTGTACATCTCGTGGTTGCCGTTGAGCGCGAACGACCGCTTCTGGCCGGCCCTCGGCCACAGTTTCAGGAAGCTCTGCGCTTCGTTGTCCTGCCCCGCGTAATAAATGTCCCCGAGGTGGATGACGTAATCCGCGCCCAGATTCTGGATCTGTTGGCCGACGCTCCTCGCCGACGGATTGTCGGCGCCCCAGTCTCCCACCAGCGCGATCTTGCACTGGTCCTCGATCGGGTACACAAAGTCCCCGAGATTCTGGTGGGTGACAAAGTTCGCCTTGCCCCGAATCTGAGTGACCAGCGCGTCCACCACCACCTCGATCCAGAGGGGATCCGTATCACTGAATTGCGCCGGCCCCGGCGCGCCCGTCGCGTCAGTGACGCCGCGGCTCTGGCTTGCTTCGATGGTCGGGCCCAAGTGCTGGTTCATCGCCGTTTGCACGGCCGCGACCGTCGCCGAGCGCGGTAGATACCAGGCTTCGTCCTGGGGCGTATCCGGTCGCGCCGACTCGGCGGCGTAAGCATCCTGCAACCGGCCGAGGATTTGCAATCTCGCCTGCTGCCGGTCGGCTTCGCTTGCCGGTTGCAGGCTGATGTTCAGCTGTTGCCGCAGCGCGTCCCCGTCATTCTGAAAGGTTTGGACCGTCTTGCCGAGCGCATCGAGCACCGTGGCTTTGTCTCCGGTCAGGGGATGCATCGCCGCCTCTCGCCCTCGTGACTGCTCTTTCCCGTAATGCCGTTCTCTGAGCGCCGAACGGACGCCGGCCATGGGCCGCAGCTACACTGAGCATCTTCACGGCCCTCTGCGCTCCTCATCATAGGCGCAGCCTCCTTCGCAGCCTCAGTTCGAGCGTCGTCATCTCGCCGCGGTCCCGCTCGTGGTCGAATCCGCACAGGTGCAGGACGCCGTGCAGGATCAGCCAGCGGATTTCGTTCTCCGTGCCGTGCCCCTCCAGGCGGGCGTTGCGCCGCGCGGTTTCGGCGGAGATCACGATGTCACCGAGAAACCCTCTCAAATCTGAAATCTCAAATTTAGAATCGCACTCCCGGACCGTCGCGCGTCTGGAATCTGAAATCTGACATGTTGCATCATCCCCTCGCAACTGTGCATGTCTGGAATCCGGAATCTGGAATCTTGAATCCGGTTTTCGTCGGTTCGATGTTTTCAAATCTGAAATCTCAAATCTCAAACCCCGATCCTGTTCCCACGGAAACGACAGCACGTCCGTTGCCCTCGCTTGGCCGCGAAACCTCGCATTCAGCCGCGCGATTTCCCTATCGTCCACGAACCCCACATTCATCGCGCAGTCCTTGAGGCCGAGCGAGGCCAGCAGCCGCCGAAGGAAGCCTCGCGCCCGCCCCAGATTAATCTCAACTTTGGTCTGGCGGTTGACGACGGCCGGCTGGGTCTCGATTTCCAATTTCCGGTTTCGAGTTTCCGTTTTCCGGTTTCGAGTTTCGATTTTCAAGTTTCGCGTTCTCAAATTCCTCGTAGGCCCGGATGATGCGCTGCACCAGACTGTGCCGCACCACGTCGCGCTCGTTGAAATAAACAAAGCTGATGCCCTCGACGCGCCCCACCACGTCCACCGCTTCCAAGAGTCCCGAACGGCGCCCCGTTGGCAGGTCTACCTGGGTCACGTCGCCGGTGATCACCGCCTTGGAGTTGAACCCCAGCCGCGTCAGGAACATCTTCATCTGCTCGCTGGTGGTGTTCTGGGCTTCGTCGAGAATCACGAAAGCGTCGTTCAGCGTCCGCCCGCGCATGAAGGCGATGGGCGCGATCTCGATGACGTTTTTTTCGAGATAACGGTCCACGCGGTCGGGATCCAGCACGTCGTAAAGCGCGTCGTACAGCGGCCGCAGGTACGGATTCACTTTCTCCTGCAGCGTGCCGGGCAGGAACCCCAGCCGCTCCCCCGCCTCCACCGCCGGCCGCGCCAGGATGATGCGGCTCACTTCCTTGGTCAGCAGCGCGTCCACCGCCATGGCCACGGCCAGATACGTCTTGCCCGTCCCCGACGGCCCGATGCCGAACACCATGTCGTAGCGCTCGATCGAATCCACGTAGCGCTGCTGATTCATGCTCTTGGGCGCGATGGATTTCTTGCCGAAGGCGCGCGGACGTCCCGCTTCCACCAGCCCCTTGAGCGTGGCGTTCGGATCCTCCGCCAGAATCCGCAGGAACGATTGCACCTCGCCGGGCTCGAAGCGCGCCCCACCCTCCACCAGCCGCGAATACTCCTCCACCAGTCTCTGCGTGCGGCGGACGTTCCCCTCCGCGCCTTCGATCTCCAGCATCGAGTCGCTCAAGTGCGTCGAGACTTGAAAGCTCCGTTCCAGCAGCTTCAGGTTTCCGTCGAAAGCCCCAAAAAGCTCCTGCACGCCCTGGTCGATCTTGACGGTGGTCTTCATATTTTGGGAAACCGGCGAACCTCCAGGCTAGTGCTTAGTTGCGTAAGCAAGCGTCATTTCGGAATGCCTTAGCGGCTTTGCCGCTCGGCTCGGCGGAAAGGCTTTGCCTTTCCGACAACGGGTTAACGAATGTTCTCTCGCTGTCAGCGGACCAGTCAGTCATCAACGGTGACCTCAGTCTAGCCGCCCGGCGCGCCGAAGTCAAGCCGCCCGCTCTGCAATCTGGAATCTCAAATCTCCAATCTGTAATTGACGCCGTTGCGTTGGACGCGCCAATCCGGTTGTGCAGTCATAGCCCAGGCCGGGCCCTTGCTTTGGAATCCACTTGCTCTTCCGCTTTGCGCTGCTATACTCCCGCTAGTCAACCCTATTTGTGGCGTGCTGGTGCTCATTGGGAAACGCTGAACCGAGGGGGACTCCATTGAAGAAGTGGCCGCTCACAATCCTTGCAGCGCTGGCTCTTATCGCGCTGGGGCTCACGGCGCGGTTCTGGCTACCCAGGCTGCTACAATTCGCGGTCCACGACGACACCGCTATCGAGAAGCTTAAGAACCTCGTCGAGCTGGTCGCTCCCCTCGCGGGAGCGGGACTCGTGCTGTTCAAATGGCTGCGCGACAAGCCGGAGCCTCAAGGTTCAACGCAAGCGCCCGCAGTCACAGTACACAACACCCACGCGGGGCACGACGTGATCGCCACCGGAGGCAACGTGCAGACTGGCAGAGTGAGCGCGCAGGGCAACGTCTCCGCGGCTGGCGATGTCGTCGGTGGGAACAAGTATGAGATCCACGAAGCTCCTCTCCCCGTCATCAATGCCCTCCACAGTCTCCCACCGCCGCCAGCAGACTTCACCGGACGTGAGACCGAGCTCGCCGAGCTTCACGCGGCAATGGAAACTGGCGGCGTCACGATCTCCGGCCTACAAGGCCAAGGCGGCGTGGGCAAGACGGCTCTGGCGCTCAAGCTGGCTGAAGAGCTCGCGCCGAAATATCCTGACGCGCAGATTTACCTCGACCTCCGGGGCGCGAGCGAAAAGCCGCTGACGCCATCGGAGGCCCTGGCGTACGTGATTCGTGCCTTTCACCCGGAAGCCAAGCTGCCCGAAAGCGAGGCCGAGTTGAGCGCGACCTACCAATCGATCCTGCACGGCAAGCGCGCGCTCCTTCTGATGGATAATGCCCGGGACGCGGCCCAGGTGCGGCCGCTCATCCCGCCCGCCGGTTGCGCCCTCCTCGTCACCTCGCGCCATCACTTCGTCTTGCCCGGCCTCTACCCCAGGAACCTCGACACCTTGCCGCCGACCGATGCCAAAGCGCTGCTGCTTGTCATCGCGCCGCGGATTGACGGCGAGGCGGAGACCATCTCCCGGCTGTGCGGCTATCTTCCGCTCGCCTTGCGCCTGGCCGCAAGCGCCATTGCCGAGCGCATGGACTTGGCCCCGGCGGACTACGCGCGTCGGCTGGCCGATGAGAACGAGCGGCTGAGGCTCCTGGCCGGCAGCGACCAGAGCGTGGAAGCCTCGATTGGCTTGAGCTACCGCCTGCTCGACACGGACGTCCAGAAACGCTGGCGGGCGCTCGCCGTCTTTCCAGACACGTTTGACGCCCCCGCTGCCGCCGCGATATGGACCGTAGGGGTGCGGCTTGCCGCGCCCGAAAATGCGCCCCTTGCTACGCCCCAGGACGCCCTCAGCCGCCTGGTCCAGTACTCGATGCTCAACTGGAACGAGACGACGCGGCGTTACCGCCTGCACGACCTGATGCGCGACTTTGCGCGGGCCAAAAGCGAACCGGCCGAACGCGAAGCGGCCGCCCGCGGCCACGCTGCCTATTACGCCGACGTGCTCGCCAGCGCGGACGGCCTTTACCTGAAAGGCGGCGAGGCCATCGGGCGCGGACTGGCCTTGTTTGACCTCGAATGGGGCAACATTCAGGCGGGGCAAGCCTGGGCCGCAGCCCGCGGGCCCGGGGATGCGGAAGCTGCCAAGCTGTGCAGCCTGTATCCCGACGCCGGCGTTTATTGTCTCGCTTTGCGCCAGCATCCCCGCGACCGCATCCGTTGGGTCGAAGACGCACTCGCGGCGGCGCGCCAACTGAAGAACCGCGGAGCTGAGGGCGCTCATCTCGGCAACCTCGGCAACTCTTACGATTCGTTGGGCGAGTACCGCCGCGCCATCGAGTACCACGAGCAGGCTCTGACCATCGCCCGCGAGATCGGCGACCGGCAGGGCGAAGGCGCCGTGCTCGGCAACCTGGGCAACGCCTACCACAGCCTGGGCGAATACCGCCGCGCCATCGAGTACCACGAGCAGCACCTGGCTATCGCCCGCGAGATCGGCGACCGGCGGGGTGAAGGCCAGGCGCTCGGCAATCTGGGCAATGCCTATTACAGCCTGGGCGAGTACCGCCGCGCCATCGAGTACCACGAGCAGGCCTTGGCCATCGACCGTGACATCGGCGACCGAAGGGGTGAAGGTCAAGACCTCGGCAACCTGGGCATTGCCTACGGCAGACTGGACGAGTACCGCCGCGCCATCGAATACCAGGAGCAGGACTTGATTGTTGTCCGCGAGATCGGCGACCGGCAGGGCGAAGGCGTCGCGCTCGGCAACCTGGGCCTTGTCTACCACAGGTTGGGCGAGTACCGCCGCGCCATCGAGTACCACGAGCAACACCTGACCATCGCCCGCGAGTTGGGCGACCGCCAAGGCGAAGGCCGGGCCCTCGGCAACCTGGGCAATGCTTACTACAGGCTGGGCGAGTACCGCCGAGCTATCGAGTACTACGAGCAAGCGCTGGCGATTGCCCGTGAAATCAGCGACCGGCAGGGCCAAGGCAACGCCTTATGCAACGTGAGCCTGACGCTGGATAAGCTGGGGCGGCGCGCCGAGGCCATCCAACATGCCGAGGCGGCACTCACGATTTTCGAGCAAATCGAAGACCCGAATGCCGCCAAGGTGAGAACCCGGCTCCAGCAGTGGAAGCAGTAGGGGTAGGGCTTGCCCCACCCTTACGGGATTCCGGCATTGAGGCGCTACCCCCGCGGAATCCGAGCGCCACCCGACAGGGTGGGGCAAGCCGTACCCCTACCCTTGCTGATGAATCCCGGCTCCGCCGGGGCCCTCAGTTTTCACTTGACAGACACGTCTATTAGTAGTAACTTGGTCGTTGTCTGTTTGAGACTACCGATGTCCCTGCGAAAGTCCTCAGTCCGTTCCGCCGCACTCGTGGCCACTTACCGCGCCAACTCCCGCAAGCCCAGCGGGTGCGGCGTGAGGGTCGAACGGGCAGGGGAAAAAGACGATCAAAGCGTGTATGCTACTGATTACAGGCCACTAAATTACGAACGCCAGCTGGCCCGATTTGCCTTCCCGGCCCCCTGCCGTCACGGCGGGCTCGCCAGGAGGGAAAGCGGAAGGCAGGCAGCCGTGAAGGCCGGATACAGGACGATGCGAGATGTGGGCAGAGCAAGATCAGGCCGGCGGCGTGGCCGATTCAGCACTGAGGTCCCGGGCAGCGTCGCCCACCTGCACCAGCCGGGTTTCGAGCGGATAGCCGCTTTCCTGCCAGGCGTCGAACCCGCCTCCCAGGGGCCGCACGCGGGTAATGCCCCGCCGCCCGAGCCGCCGCGCCCCACGGGCGCTGGTGGCTTCGTTCGGTCAAGTGGCTCGTATAATAGCCTACTTATGTAGCCTATCCCAATGACAGCATCGAACGCTGTCCGCCGGCTTCGGGCCGCTGGCCCCGCCGCCGTTTCTGTGCTACGCTTTCCGCATGCCCCGCTACCGCGACGTGCAATTCTCGTTCTTCCCGCCCCTCACCCGCATGGTGAAGGCGCTGCTGGTCGTGACCTCGGCCGCATTCCTCCTCACCTATCTGCCGGCGCAGTTCGCCGGGTTCGATCTGCCGTTCCGGCTCTTCGGCCTCACACCTTACCTGGTCACGCATCGCCTCTTCATCTGGCAGTCGTTCACGTACTTGTTTCTTCATGGCGGCTGGCTGCACATCATTTTCAATCTCTTCGCGCTGGCGATGTTCGGACCCGACATCGAAAGCCGCTGGGGCGGCAGGCGATTCCTGTTCTACTTTTTCCTGACCGGAGTCGGCGCCGGGTTGTTCAGCGTCATCCTGCAACCGTCGAGCCAGGTGATGACCATTGGCAATTCGGGTGCGATCTATGGCGTCCTGCTGGCATATGGCATGCTTTTTCCCGACCGGCCCATCTTTCTCTGGTTCGTGATTCCCATCAAAGCCAAGTGGTTCGTGCTCATCATGGGCGCCATCGAGCTCTACCTGTCGCTCGCGACGCCGGGCTCGGGTGTCAGCCATGTGGCACATCTTGGCGGCATGATTTTCGGCTTCGCTTACCTGCGCGGGCGCTGGCTCGGCGGCAACTGGCGCGGTCAGTACCAGCAATGGCGGCAAGCACGCTTGCGCCGCAAGTTTGAGGTCTACATGCGCAAGCACGAAGGGAAAGACGATCGCGGGCAGTGGATCAACTGAATTGATGATTGAAGATTGATGATTGAAGATTGCTTTGACAGGCCACAACGCGCGTGATAGTTTAACCCTGCAACGCCGCTCTTTGAAAACTTTGGTTCCTGTGGTGTCCGCCCGAAGCGGAGTAAAAGGAAAGGCCGTGAAAACCGGCCGCGGTCCCGCCACTGTAATCGGATAGCTCGATCCTCACGAGGCCTGCAAAGGCCGGCCACTGTCCCGACCTCTCGGGATGGGAAGGTCCGAGGAGCGAGCCGCAACCCGAGAGTCAGGAAGCCTGCCCGGGAACTGTGCAGCCCAACTCTTCGACGGAAAGAGTCCGCTGGAATGCCGTCAGGCCTCCCGGCTTGGCTCGAACGCCAGATCGAACCATTGGGGAGCCTTTTCGTTTCCTCCCTTCCCCCGACTCCTTACCCGAACTTGAGTTGAGCACCTCCTGCACCATCTACGCCCGCCGTCAGAGCGGGAGAAGGAGTCGGGTATGAGAGTAGAAGTCGGAAAGCAGAAATCAGAAGTCGAAAGTCAGAAGAAGGCAGCGGTCTCCAGCGCGGGCTCGTCCCGCTTTCACGGGCTTCGCATCAGCACGATCTTCTTGGGTGCGCTGTGGCTTTCGCTCGGCGCCGCCGCCTCACGCGCCGCAACCATCAGGGGTACGGTTTTCGATCCCAGCGGCCACGCCGTACCCGACGCGCAGGTCACGCTGCTCCCGCAGCTTGCGTCCTACCAGGAGCGGCGCACCGACGCGCATGGCGAATACGAATTCGACGGCCTCCTGCCGGGCGCCTACCGCCTCGTAGCGACTGCTCCCGGCTTTACCACTTCGGTCACCGCGTTCACAGCCGCCGAACGCGACACGCGCACGGTCGACTTGCAGCTCAGGCTGAGCGCGCTCGAACAGCAAGTGGTGGTGTCGGCCTCACTCGAAAGCGCGCTCGCCCCCCAAATCGGCTCGTCGGTGAGCGTGGTCACCCGCCGGGACATCCAGGACCGCGACGCCCAGAACGTGCTCGACATCCTGCGCGGCGTTCCCGGAGTTGAGGTGGAGCGCGCCGGACGGCTGGGGGGCGTCACCGGCGTTTTCATTCGCGGCGGCAATTCCAATTACAACCTGGTGATGATTGACGGCATTCAGTTGAACCAGTTCGGCGGCGACTTCGACTTTGCGTCTTTGACCGCCGACGGCGTCGCCCGCGTGGAAGTCACGCGCGGCCCGGAGAGCGCGCTCTATGGATCGAACGCCGTCACCGGCGTCGTCAACATCGTCACCGAGCGTGGTGATGGTCCTCCTCATTTTTCGCTCCTGGAAGAAGTCGGTAGTTTCTCGGCTTGGAGGGTGGCGGCGGGCGGAAGCGGCCTCGCACACGGCATCGGTTGGGCCGTCAACGTTGACCGGCTTTATTCGGCCGGTGTCGTTTCTAACGACCAATACCGCAATCAGACGGCATTCTTCAGTCTCAACTACTCCCGCAGCCCACGCCGGCAAGCGAGTTTCCATCTTATCGGCAACGCCAACGACGCGGGCGCCCCGGGCGCCTTCGGGTCCGACCCTGACCATCTCTTCCCCGGCCTCGACCTCATCTCTCGCGACAAGCAGAACCTGTTCGGTTATGAGGGCAGTTACGCCGAGCAATTCTCGCCGCGCTTCCGCCAGGTGGTGACGGGGAACGTGGCGACCAATGACTATTACTTCCGGTCGCCGTTTGGCGATTCCTACTCCAACAACCTGCGCGGCGTCTTCGACACGCGCAGCGAGATCGCCGTCTCATCAACCGATTCGCTCGTCGCCGGATTTGAATACAACCGCGAGCAAGTAAAGGACACTTTCATCGCCAACGCCGCCGGCACCCCCTTTCTGCTGCCGCGTACGAGCCTGGCGTATTTCGCCGAGGACCGCTGGAATCCCGGCCGCCGCTGGTTCGTGACGGCGGGAGCGCGCTTGGATGATATCCGCACCCACAGCCTGCCGCCCGACGCCTTCGGGGTGCGGCCGCTGCTGCCCGCCAACTCGGTGAATCAGATCAGTCCGCGCCTGGCGGTAGCCTATGTTGCACGCGAGGACGGCCCGGCATCGCAGGTGCTCGGCGCGACGCGCCTGCATTCGAGCTTCGGCACTGGCATTCGCGCCCCGGACGGGTTCGAACTCGCCTTCACCAACAATCCGCGCCTGAAGCCGGAAAGGAGCGCGAGCTTCGATGCCGGCGTGGAACAACAGTTCTTCGGCGGCCGCGCGGCGCTCGACGTCACCTACTTCGAAAACCATTTCAAGGATCAGATTGTCGTCCTAGGAGGCTCGCTGACCAACCTGAGCACGTTCAGCTCCGACAATCTTGCCCGGTCGCAGGCGCGGGGCGTGGAGGTCTCCCTGCGCGCCCGGCCGACGCCCTCACTTCAGTTCACGGCAGAGTACACGCGGCTCGATAGCGCAATCCTGGCGCTCGATGGCGCGACGCTGGCCGAGAGTCCCTTCACAGTGGGGCAGCCACTGATCCGTCGCCCCAAGAACTCGGCCTTCTACAATGTCACGTGGCAGCATCGTCGTCTCACGCTCAACACAGACGCCTACATTCGCGGCGCGACGCTCGACCTCGAACCCAACGACGGCACCTTTGCCTGCGCGCCGGTAACGGCCGGCGGACCTGGTCTTCCCTGCCTGTTCACCAACTCGGGCTATGTTGCCGCTAATGCTGGTTTCAGTTACGGCATTCTGCGCGGCCTCGAAGTGTATGGCCGGCTCAATAATTTTCTCAACCGGAAATACGAAGAGGTTTTCGGCTTTCCAGCCCTGCACCTCAATTTTCTCGCCGGAATTCGGTATAGCTTCCCGGCCGAATGACTGTGGAGTTCAATTTGCGAGTCGGGGCCGGAAGGCTTCTCGTGGTGTGAAGCGAACTAAGTCGAGCGAAAAGGCTTTGCGGAGGCTCGGGCGCGCACCACGCGGGCCTGTCCCATGGCGTTTCGAACTAGAGGCTCATGAGGTAGTCGGAAGCCGAAATGTTGCCAAAGCGAATCGTGTTCACCCGCTCACCGAGCACGTTGGCAAAGTACTCCAGGATGGAAGTCATCTTAAGGATGGGAGTCTTCTCGCCCCACCCCAGCAGGTGAAAAGCGCCCAGGACCACGAAAAGCGCCCGGAAATACATCACCAGCAGATGCTCCTGGCGCGTCAAGCGCTGCCGGGCATTGGCCGCATTTTTCAACAGGTACGTCAGCGCCAGGAAATCGCATTTCAGTTGCATGCGGAAGCGCGCGTAATCCACCGGCACGTCGTTGTACTCTTCCAGCGCGCGGCGCACAAACGGAAATTCCAGGCGATTGGCGTTCACAATCGAATGAAAGAACTCCTGATCGAACCGTCGCCGCAGAATCTTCTGGCAGGTCGCCTGCAGATAAAACAGAAAAAGCGCGGTGGAAAAGACCAGGATGAAAACCGCCATGAACATGTTGACCTCACTCGTTTCCGCTCGCGGCCGTCTAGGCCGGGGCAGGAAACCGTTGCTTCTTGTCTAAAGCACAGCTCGTGGCCGCGCGCGGAGGGCGGGCGACAGCGCAAAACCATATCAGCAGCATGCCCACGAAACACAGCGGCGAGATGTAATTTAAGAGCTGCCTGATCGCGAGATTCGTGTTGCGAGTCATGCTGATCAGTGCGTAACCCGCTGCGGTTCCAGCCAACTGGATTCCCAAACCGCAAACCAGTAACCCTACCTCTTCGTCGGCGGAATCGACCTGTTGGATGACAATATAGAGAAGAGTGTTGAGAACGAGGCACGCAAAGTAGAGGCTTTGTTGGAAGCTGAAAACGAACCGGGTGAACAGGTCCTTGTAGTGCCAAAAAAGCGCTATCGACGAAAGTGCAAGAGTGAGGCAAAACACCAGCGGCAGCGTCAGCCGGCATATCGCCCAGAGCCTTTCCTCCTTGGCCAGCACACGCCGGAAGAAGGAGCAGACCAAGCCAAAGGCGCCCAAAGTCAGTAGCGCATCGGAGACGTAGTAGAAATAGTAGTAAATGTGGGAGCGCTCGCCGTAGCGGGACAGAACCCACCAGCGCAGGCCGAAGTCAACAGTCAACAGCGACGAAACGTAGAGCCACAGGGCGAGTTCCCTCTTCCAACCTCCCCGCCACAACAGGAAGGCGAAGAGTCCCGCCTCCAGGCCGTAGCCCGCATACTGCAGGCCGTGAGTAAGCAGAAACGTAATCATGAACAACCTAAGAGAGCTCCGCCAGTCGGCAAGCCGTTCCCCGGTTGCTCACGCACTATTCCGCCTAAGTCGCGGGATGCATGCCGGGTGGCGGAAGCGGAATCGGTGAACTGCCGATTGCCACCGTCGTTCCGGGCGGTGGAAGCGGTATAGGTGAACTCCCGATTGTCACTGTCGTTCCGGGTGGCGGAAGCGGAATCGGTGAACTGCCGATTGCCACCGTCGTTCCGGGCGGTGGAAGCGGTATAGGTGAACTCCCGATTGCCACTGTCGTTCCGGGTGGCGGAAGCGGAATCGGTGAGCTGCCGATTGCCGCCGTCGTTCCAGGCGGAGGCAGCGGAATTGGTGAACTGCCGATTGCCATGGTCGTTCCGGGCGGAGGAAGCGGGATCGGTGAACTGCCGATCGTTGTTGTTGCTGCTACCCATTCGGTGGACCCGATCGATGCAAACGTGCGCCGCAAACTCACACTCGCCAAAACCACCAGCATGGCGAGCAACATCGAAAGCGTATACTTGGTCATTAGACTCTCCTCCTCTTGAGATATGGAACCCCGAAGGGACCCAGGAGTAAAGCCTAACGCCGAGATTACCGAGCTGTCAATACATTTTTTGACATATCGGTATTCTCACACAGCGTCTCATACGATTAGGCTGTTGTCAAGTAGAAAATGTGATACTGCCCAACTCTTTAATGCAGGACCGTCTAGAATCCCATTCGGCGCCTTCGGGTTTTAGCGCGGCTCCTGCAGTAGCTCCGTGGCTCACGGTTGCCAGCCACTTGCCATCTTTTGAATGTGAGCAGCTAAAGCCATTTTCTACCAGCGTTTACGAACCGTCTCGCGGCACGCCCTGCTCGAGACGTTTCGCGGCCCCACCCCCGAAGGCATTGTATCCCCAAATGCAACTGCAAGTATTAGTTTGTGGGAGGTGGGTTGCCCGCCGCACCGCTGCGGCCTCACCCTCATAATTTTTGGGGAGCCGCAAACCGTCGCTCACCCAGTTGACCATGGAGGCCCGGAATGGCATCATATTTACCGGCCTACGGAATTCGGCTCCCGGGGTGAATGGATGAGAACAGCGAAACAGGCGCGAGGCTTGCTGCTGGCGCTCGAAGCCGCAACGGTGGTGTGGCTCTGCCTAGCGGGTCCACCGTGGCTCGCGCGGACCCAGGACGGCCAGCAGCCTGACCAGCAATCGTCACAGTCTCCCAACGGTCCTGCGTCTCAGCCGGGTGAGACAGTGCTGATTCCCAAGAAAACGCCGCCGAACACGCCACCGCCCGAGGTCAAGAAGCCGCAGAAGATCAATCCTAAGGACATCTACACGCTTTCGGCGGCAACCAACCTCGTCAACGTGGATGTGCTGGTGACCGACAAAGACGGCAACCCGATCACTTCGCTCGGCCGCAAGAACTTCCGCATCTCCGACGACGGCGTGGAGCAGAGCATTACCAACTTCGGCACGTCCGAAGCACCCATGACGACGGTACTTTTGATCGAGTTCAGTAACAATAACAGTACCTACGCATTCCTCTACCTTGCGCTCGAGGACGCTTACGACTTCCTCAGCTTCATGAAGCCGCAGGACTGGGTGGGCGTGGTCTCCTTCGACATGCACCCTCAGCTCCTCCAGGACTTCACGCACGACCGTTACACGGTGAAAGCGGCTCTGGACACGCTGCGCATTCCCGGGTTCAGCGAGGCGAATCTTTACGACGCGCTGGCATGGACCATCGACCGGATGAAAGACATCGCGGGCCGCAAGGCCATCATCGCGATCTGCACCGGAATTGACACTTTCAGCAAGCTCACGTATCCCCAGATGCTCAAGATCGCGAAGGCGTCTGACACGCCCATCTACCCGGTGAGCGTCCTCGAATTCTTGAACGTACGCTCGCCCGGCGGCGACAGCATCGTGGCGATTGAAGCGCGCAACCAGTTGAACTACATCGCGCAGTATTCCGGTGGCCAGGCCTATTTTCCTCGATTCGAAGCCGAGATTCCATCCGATTATCAGCAGATTGCCGCCCAACTCCGCACGCAATATAGTCTCGGTTTTTCCCCGAGCGATCCCGCCAAGGACGGCAAATACCACAAGCTGAAGGTGGAATTGGTGGACAACCAAGGTGACAAGCTGCGGATCACCAACCAGAAGGGCAAAGAAGTAAAGTACAAGATACTGGCGCGTGATGGGTACTATGCGCCCAAAAGTTAGTCAGTACTGACCCGCCGGGGTGACGCACTGAAATACTGACATACTGACTACTGAAGTACTGAATCACTGACCCACCGAAATTCAGTGCCGGAAATGCCTAACCCCCGTGAACACCATGGCCAGCCCCAGCGTATTCGCCGCCGCAATCACTTCCGCGTCGCGTACCGAGCCGCCCGGCTGCACGACGGCCGTTGCGCCCGCGCGCACCGCTTCTTCCACACCGTCGGGAAACGGAAAGAAAGCATCTGACGCCACTACCGTGCCTGCGAGATCGTGATTTAGCTCTCGCGCCTTCATCGCGCCGAGTCTCACCGAATCCACACGGCTCATCTGCCCGGCGCCCACGCCGACCATCACCCCGTCCCGCGCGTACACAATGGCGTTTGACTTCACGTGCTTTACAACGCGCCAAGCAAACTCGAGCGCTCGCTTCTCTGCTTCGGTCGGCTGCCGCTCGGTGACGCATTTCCACGCGACGACTTCCGCGCCCAGCGTGTCCGGCGACTGCGCCAGCAGCCCACCTCCGATGGTCTTCAATTGCCACCCGTATTCATCGCCGGCGCTTGAGGACATGTCCATCAGTCGCAGGTTTTTCTTCGCCGCCAACTTCGTAGTTGCGTCCTGCTGGTAACCCGGCGCGATGACGGCCTCGACAAACAGCTTCGCGAGTTCGTCCGCGGTCGAGGAGTCCACGCTGCGGTTGAACGCGATCACCGAACCGAACGCCGAGACGGGGTCGGCACCCAGGGCACGCCGGTAGCTTTCCGCGAGCGTCGTGCCCGTCGCCACACCGCACGGGTTGGTGTGCTTGATGATCGCCGTCGCCGGCTCTGCAAACTCAATCACCAGACGCCAAGCAGCTTCGAGGTCTACGATATTGTTGTACGAAAGCTCTTTACCTTGTAGCTGCCGCGCCGCCGCGAGGCCCTTGCCCCCCGCCGCCGTGTTGACGTAAAGCGCCGCTTTCTGGTGCGGATTCTCGCCGTAGCGCAGGTTCATCACCTTGCGGTAATTCAGGTGCAGATTTTCTGGCAGGTTTGCAGCTTCGCCGGTCCGGCGGATCGTCGCGCCGGCTTGTGCGGGCGCGACGCCCGCCGCGGCACACGCCGCCGCTTCCTCCTCCAACGCCCAGGACTGCAACGTGCTCGATATCGCGCCATCATAGGCCGCCGTCGCCGCAAAGGCCTTGCGCGCCAGGCGTGACCGAGTCTCCCGTGAGACCTCGCCGCCGTTCTTCCGCATCTCATCGAGCACGGGCACATAGTCCGCTGTGTCCACAATCACCGTGACATCCGTGAAGTTTTTCGCCGCCGAGCGGATCATGGACGGCCCCCCGATATCGATGTTCTCAATCAACTCTTCGAAACGCGCGCCGACTTTGTCCGCGGTCGCCTCAAAGGGATAGAGATTCACCGCGACGAGGTCAATGAACTCGATACCGTGTTCGCTCGCTTGCTTCTGGTGTTCGGCGTTCGACCGAATCGCGAGGATGCCGCCGTGGACCCGCGGGTGCAGCGTCTTCACGCGCCCGTCGAGCATCTCCGGAAAGCCCGTCAGGTCCGAAACATCGCGCACTCTGACGCCCTTCTCCCGCAGCAGCTTGGCCGTGCCGCCGGTCGAGAGAATCTCCACCCTGAGCGCCGCCAGTCCGGCGGCGAACTCCGCCACACCCGTCTTGTCGCTGACGCTGATCAGGGCTCGTGCGACCCTTCGCATTATTGCTCCTTGGGCGGGGTCAGGGATCTGGGATCGGTGCCCAGTGTTCTTTCTCCAATCCCCGACACCTGGCGCCCGCTCTCTGATCCCCGCTGTTCTAGGCTTTTCCCGCGCGCAACTTCACCCGGCCTTCTTCCACGCTCACCGAAAACCGCACCTGAGCGCAACCGAGTTCCTGCTTAATCTGGCCGGTCTTCTCACGCAGGAAGCGGGCAAACAGCGCAGGGTCGACGTCGTCCACCCGGTCGCCCACCTTCCGCTTGGCGCGAACCCAGGCGTCGAGCAGGCGATCCACCTTGTCGGTCTCCGTGACCGGGTCAGCGCAGACCACGCGAAAGCCATCTCCCTCGAGACTAGCTTCGGACGATTCCATACGCCGTCCGCCCGGCTGCACCCGGCCCTCCTCGATATCTCGCAGCTTCTTGCGCCACAGGTCATTGTAGACGGCATACTTCTGGGCAAGCTGATTGAAGCGAAATCTCTGACCGAAATTGAATTCTCCGGCGCCCGCGCCGAATTTCTTGAGCGCCGTCTCCACCCGGAAAAGCGTATCGCGGGGGGCGCGCGGCGCACCGCCGTTGAAGTAGGCCTCATACTCGATCTTCAGCCGGCGGATGTTCTCCTCAAGCTGGTCCAGTTCTTCTTCCGTGGTCACGAACGTCCTCGGACACGCTGAAAATGTATACGTTAGCACGAACTTCCGGCGAGCGCGGCCTGCCTTTTGCGCCGCCTATGGTAAACTGCGGCTTTCCGATGAGCGCTCCCGACATCACTTCGCTGCTCCGCCGGATTCCTTCCGTGGACGAGTTACTCGGACGCGAGGCGGTCGCCGCAGTCGCCGAACGCCTGGGCCGCCGGGCTGCGACCGAGGCCGCTCGCCGTGTGCTCGACGACTGGCGCGAACGAGTCACGCGCGGCCTCGCTACCGACCTCTCGCCCGATGCCCTGGAGCAGAAAATCGTGGCGGCAGCGGAAGCGAGCGCCCAGCCCTCGCTGCGGCCTGTCATCAATGCCACCGGCGTGATTCTACACACCAACCTCGGCCGCGCTCCTCTGCCCCCCGAGGCCATCGAACAGGTCGCCGAAGTCGCCGGCCATTACTCAAACCTGGAGTACAATCTCGACCACGGCGAGCGCGGCAAGCGGGACGCCCACACCGACCGGCTCTTCGCGCAACTGCTGGGCACTGAAGCGACGCTGGTGGTGAACAACAATGCGGCGGCGGTGTTCCTCGCACTCAACACGCTGGCCGAAGGCGGCGAGGTCATCGTCTCGCGCGGGGAATTGATTGAAATCGGCGGCTCTTTCCGGATTCCCGATATCTGCTCGAAGAGCGGCGCCACGTTGCGTGAGGTCGGCACGACGAACCGTACGCGCATCGCCGATTACGCTGCGGCGGTCACCGAGCGCACGCGCGTGCTGCTGCGCGTCCATCCTTCAAACTTCCGCGTCGTGGGATTCACGGAGCGGCCGTCGCTCGAAGAATTGGTTGCCCTCGGGCGCGAGCGCAACGTGCTAATGATGGAAGACCTCGGCAGCGGCTGCCTGGTGGATCTCGCGCCACTCGGCCTACGCGACGAGCCTCCCGCCGGCCGTAGCCTCTCCGCCGGCGCCGACGTGGTCACCTTTAGCGGCGATAAGCTCCTCGGCGGACCGCAGGCCGGCATCCTCGTCGGCAAGCGCGAGCCGCTCGGACGCATTCGCAAGAACCCGCTTTTCCGCGCCCTGCGCGTCGACAAACTCACCATCGCGGCGCTCGAAGCCACCGTCAGCCTCTACCTTCGCGGCGACCTCAACTCCATTCCCGCCCTTCGCATGATGCGCGCCTCGAAGGATGCAATCGCGGCCCGGGCCGCGCGCCTCGGCGAGCAACTGGCTCGCATTCCCGGTATCTCCTGCGTGCTTGAGGACGGTGAGTCGGTAGCCGGCGGCGGCTCGACGCCCGGACAGTCGCTGCCGACAAAGGTGATCGCGGTCACCCACGCGAGCTATAGCGCCGAAGCGCTGGCAGGACTTTTGCGGCAGAGTTCTCCGCCAGTCATCGTCCGCGTGGAGCGCGAGCGCGTACTGCTCGATTTGCGGACGGTCTTCGAGAACCAGGAACAAGAAATAGTCACAGCTCTTGAGAAGCTGGTGGCGCGGGGCGGGCACGATTGAGAGTTGAAGGCTTGATTTGGCTGAATGACGTGGTCGAGAAGCTGCGGCGGAAACACCGGGTGGAGCAGCAGGAAGTCCGGGAAGCACTGGATAGTGTTTCTCGATACTTCTTCATTGAAAAAGGCCACCGAGCTGGCGAAAATGTGTACGCGGCTCCCGGACAAACAGTAGCCGGAAGACATTTGCTTGTGCTGTTCATTTACAAGAAGCCCGGTCAGGCTCTGATACTGTCTGCTCGGGACATGACAGATTCTGAAAGGAAACGATATGGGAGGAAATAAGAGCTCCATTTCGAAGGCGCGGTCATACCGAGAAATAGGCGAGTTCTGGGACACCCACGATCTTACCGATTACGACGACCGAATCCGGCCTATCGACTTCGAAGTGGATATTCAATCTGAAGTCACCTACTATCCGCTCGAAGTCTCGTTATCCACCGCGCTTCGCTCAATGGCGCGGCGAAAGGGCGTTTCCTCGACGACCCTGCTGAACCTCTGGGTGCAAGAAAGAGTGCGCGAGAGCAAGACGAGGAAGGCATCGTAAGGCTTCTTGCACCGAGGGTACGGGAGAGCCTCTTGAAGTGCCGCCGGTTCGGACGCACGAACTGGAACGTCAGCGAAATCGGTTACGGCATGTGGGGCATGGCCGGTTGGACCGGTTCCGACGACGCCGAGTCCCTGCAATCACTGCAGCGGTCCGTGGACCTCGGCTGCAACTTCTTCGACACCGCCTGGGCCTACGGCGACGGCCACAGCGAGCAATTGCTCGGCAGGCTGCTCCGGGCGAATCCGCGGAAGCAGCTCTACGCGGCCACTAAGATTCCGCCGAAAAACCTGCAGTGGCCGAGCCGCCGCGAATTCACGCTCGACGACTGCTACCCGCCGGATCACGTTGATGACTACGTCCGCCGCAGCCAGAAAGACCTCGGCGTCGAAACCATAGACCTGATTCAATTCCACACCTGGGAAGATTCGTGGCTCGGCGACGGCCGCCTGACGGCGAAGCTCGCCGACCTCAAGCGCCAGGGTGTTGCGCGCGCGGTCGGAATCAGTATTAACCGCTGGGAGCCGTGGAACGGCGTGCGCGCCGTGCGCTCGGGGCTGGTAGATGCGGTGCAGGTGATCTACAACATCTTCGACCAGAGTCCGGAAGACGAGCTTTTCCCTGCCTGCCGTGAATGCGACGTGGCCGTCATCGCCCGCGTGCCCTTTGACGAAGGCTCGCTCAGCGGGACGCTGACAAAGTCGAGCACGTGGCCGCGCGGCGACTGGCGCAACACCTACTTCGTGCCCGAGAACCTCAGCGCCACTGTGGACCGAGTCGAGGCCCTGAAGCTGCTTGTGCCGCCCGGTATGACCCTGCCCGAAATGGCCTTGCGGTTTATCCTCATGAACCCCGCCGTCTCAACCATCATTCCCGGTATGCGCAAGCTTCGCCACGTGGAATCGAACATCGCCGTGAGCGACGCGCCGCCGCTTCCGCCCGACCTCCACTCCGCGTTGCGCCGACATCGCTGGGACCGGCAACCGCAACTGTGGTCGCAGTAAGCGCGGGTAACCCTTCCTTCGTGACCGTCCCGCTCTGACCTTCTTTACCCCGGTGCGTGCAGATATCTCCTTCGGTGTATACTACCTGACTTGAAAAAACGGCCGCCGGCCGGCGTCCCAGTCCGTAAGGCGCAGGGACTGTTGCTCGCTCAGGTCGAATAGCCGAAGGAGTCACTACGATGTCACGCACTTTGCTTGCGATCTTTTCCGCCGTCGTCTTGTTGCCGATGGCCACCCCGGCACCAAGGGCCCAAGCCCAGACTGTAGATGAGGTCATCGCCAAGAACGTCCAGGCTCACGGAGGCATGGACAAGCTGAAGTCCGTGAATACTGTCCGCATGAGCGGCAAGATCAACTTCGGGTCTTTCGAAGCGCGGATCGTGAACCAAGTCAAGCGCCCCAACAAGGTGCGCGAGGAGTTCATCGTTCAGGGTTTTGCCCAGGTGCGCGCCTACGACGGCAAGACCGGCTGGCAAGTGAATCCGTTTCAGGGAAGAAAGGACGCCGAGCTGCTTTCCCAGGATGACATGAAGGATCTTCAAGTGGACGCGGACATCGACGGGCCACTGGTGGACTACCGCGCCAAAGGCCACCATGCGGAACTCATGGGGCATGACTCGGTGGAGGGTACGGACTGCTACAAAATCAAACTGACGCTGAAGAACGGCGACGTCCGCTACTACTACCTTGACGCCGATTCGTTTCTGGAGATCAAACTCGAGACCCAGACCTCCATTCGGGGCGCCATCCAGGAAAGCGAGACCTATTACGGAGACTACGAGCAGGTCCAGGGCATTTATTATCCGCTGGCCATCGAGAGCGGACAGAAAGGTGACTCGAATCGCGCCAACGTGACGATCGAGAAGGTGGAACTCAACGTGCCGCTCGACGACAGCTTGTTCGCGGTGCCGCCTGCGCCGCCAGCCGCCAAGGCGTCCAACAGCGGGGCTTAAGCGGGAACCTCGGTCTCGTTCACCCGAAAGAAACGTCGCGCTTCGGTAGAGCCATCAGCGCGTCTCTAATACTCAGAAGGAGATTCTTTCGTCATGCAAAAACCAAGCGCCCGCTTGATCGCGTTCCTCGTGCTGTTCTCAGTCCTGGTGATTCCCGTCCACCTCCGGGCGCAGGCGGCGACGTTTGACTCCGACACCATCTCCGGCCTCGGAGCGCGCAACATTGGCTCCGCCGAGATGAGCGGCCGCGTGGCGGCCATCGCTGCGGCGAAGGAGAAAGGCCGCCTCACGGTCTACATCGGAGCGGCGAGCGGCGGCGTGTGGAAGTCCATGAACGGCGGCACCACGTTCAAACCAGTGTTCGATAAGGAACCCGTGCAGTCGATCGGCGCCATTGCCATTGACCCAGAAAATCCTAAGACCGTGTGGGTGGGGACCGGCGAATCATGGACCCGCAACAGTGTCTCGATTGGTGACGGCATCTACAAGTCCACCGACGGCGGCGACAACTGGACGAACGTGGGCCTCAAAGGGTCGGAGCGAATCGCCAAAATCCTGGTTGATCCCAAGGACGGCAACACCGTTTATGCCTGCGTTCCCGGCAAGCTTTGGAGCGACAGCGATGAGCGGGGCCTCTACAAGACCGCAGACGGTGGGAAATCCTGGACAAAGATTCTTGCCGGACCCAACCTCTCCACCGGCTGCTCGATGATCTCCATGAGCTCGCGCGACCCCAAGGTGCTGTTCGCCGGACTGTGGGATTTCCGGCGCAAGGGATGGACGTTCCGCTCCGGCGGCGATGGTCCCACGGCCCCGAGCGGCAGCGGCCTTTTCGAGACGACGGATGGCGGCGCCACCTGGACTGACTTGAATGAGAAAAGCGCCCAGGGTCTTCCGCCCAAGCCCTGGGGACGGATCGCCGTCACCCAGGCGCCTTCCAATCCGAATGTTGTGTATGCCCTGATCGAATCCCCTCACAGCGCGCTCTACCGTTCCGACGATGGCGGCAAGACCTGGCAGGAACGCGACCGCAGCCAATGGATGGTGTGGCGCCCGTTCTACTTCGCTAATCTGATCGTGGATCCGAAGGATGAAAACAAGCTCTACAAACCGGACCTCACGCTCATCACCAGCAACGACGGCGGCCGCAGCTTCAGCGCCATCGGTGGCGGAGCCCACGGCGACTTTCACGACGTTTGGATTGATCCCGACAACACCAACCGCCTGATCGCCGGAGACGACGGCGGGGTGTGGTACTCCTACGACGCCGGCAACAACTGGTGGAAGGCCAATAATCTGCCGATTTCGCAGTTCTACCACGTGAGCGTCGATAACGCGGACCCCTATCACGTCTTCGGCGGTTTGCAGGACAACAGCGTCTGGATGGGCGATTCCGCTTACCCCGGCGGCATCACCAACAGCCGCTGGGAGAACCTTTACGGGGGCGACGGTTTCTGGGCTTTTCCTGACCCGTCTGACATGAATTACGTCTACGCGGAATCGCAGGGCGGAGAGATCGCGCGCGTCAATCGCCACACGCTTGAGGCGCGCGGCATCAAGCCGTTTCCCAACTACGGCGAAAAGAAGCTGCGCCTCAACTGGAACGCGCCCATCCACATGAGCCCCAACCAGCCCGGCACGATTTATCTCGGGGCGCAATTCCTGTTCCGCTCGCGCGATCACGGGCAGACCTGGGAGCGCATCTCTCCCGACCTCACCACCAACGATCCGGAAAAGCAGAAGCAGGAGGAATCCGGCGGCGTCACGGTGGATAACTCCGAAGCCGAGATGCACACCACCATCTATTCCATCAGCGAATCGCCGCGCGACGGGAAGACGATCTGGGTGGGCACCGACGACGGCAATCTGCAAATCACCCGCGACAGCGGCAAAACGTGGACGAACGTCGTGGCGCGCGTGCCGGACCTGCCGCCGGCATCGTGGGTCTCGTGGGTGGAGGCCAGCCGTTACGACGCCTCGACCGCGTACGCCACCTTCGACCGGCACACCTTCGGCGACATGGACCCCTACGTCTACAAGACCACCGACTACGGCCAGACCTGGAAACCCATCGTCGCCAAGGACAGCGGTGTGCGCGGTTACGCGCACGTGATCAAGGAAGACACCGTGCTGCCCAATCTGCTATTCCTCGGCACTGAGTTTGGCCTTTGGATCTCGCCCGACGGTGGCGCGCACTGGGCGCAGTATAAGGGCAACCACTTCCCCAACGTGGCCGTTCGCGACATTGCCATCCAGCCGCGCGAGTCCGACCTGGTCCTTGCCACCCACGGCCGCGGCATCTGGATCGTTGATGACATTACGCCGCTGCGCAATCTCACCCCGCAGGTGATGAGCCAGGACGCGGCGTTCGTTCCAGGCCGGCCGGTCCAGCAGCGTCTGCTCGCGAATGGCGGCTGGGCGGAAGGCAATGCCACTTTCGTAGGCGCCGACCCGCCCGACGCCGCTTTGATTACCTACTACCAGAAGAAGCGGCACATCTTTGGCAAGATGAAAATTGAAGTCTTCGATGCCCAGGGCAAGCTGGTGGACACGCTAGCCGCCAACAATCGCCGCGGCCTCTCCCGCGTTCAGTGGTCCATGCGGCTCAAGCCTCCGCGCGTTCCGCCGGCCGCGACGGCGGCGTTCGAAGCCGCCATCGGCCCTCGCGTGCTGCCCGGCACCTATACGGTGAAGATGACTCGCGGCGACAAGACCTATACTGAGCCGCTTGTGGTGGGCCTCGATCCGCGCGCCAAGTACACCGTGGACGACCGCAAGCTGCAACTGGCCGCCGTCCTCCGGGTACACGATCTTCTCGACAACATGAGCTACGACGTGGATCGGATTAACGGCGTGCGCGACTCCTTCGCAGCCCGTGCCGCCCAACTCGGCGCCGGCGATGCGCTGCGGAAACAACTGCTGGCCCTGTCCGATCAGGCCGACGAAATTCGCAAGAAGATTGTGGCCACCAAGGAAGGCGGCGACATCACCGGCGAGGAGCGCATCCGCGAAAAGACCACCTACCTGTATGGCACCCTAGCGGGCAACGAGGAGCGCCCCGGCGATTACCAGACGGCGCGCATCGATTCGCTCACGCACGAGCTGAATGACGTGGTGGCGGAATTCGATGCCTTCATCGCCCGGGAATTGCCCGGCGTCAATCGGTCGCTGGCCAAGAAGAAGTTGGAGGCGATTCGGCCCCTATCGCGCGCGGATTGGGACGAGAGCACTGGCGCTGCCGCATCCGGTCACTCTGCCGCGAGCGGCTCGAACCTGCAGCCGGTCGTGATGGATAGGTTCTAGCGTCCTGAGTCAGAGCGCAGAGTCTCGCACTCTTCGAGACTCTGCGGCGATGCAGAGGCAGAAAGTACCACCCCAGAGCGCAACCCATACATCGGAGCGCCTAATCGTCGTCCACCCCCGTTGCGCCGGAACGCCGCGAAACGTCAACCGCTTCGAGATTCAGCTTGACAATCCAGATACCAGTCATATACTGGTAAGTATCGCTGGCGGTACCTAGCCACGCGATTGAGAGAAGACTTGACCAAGACACCGGCCCTTGAACCCACATACCCCCTACCCGCTGGAGTCCGGTACCGTCAACCCTCGACTTGGTTCAAGCTGGGCAGCAATTTCAAATCAAGCCGGAATGTTACTGATTATAAAGGAGGACTTATTTCGTGATCCCCATTGCGGATTCAAAATGCCGGCCGGATGCGACGCCATATCGCCGCGAAGAATCTGCTGCCTGGAAGACGATTCGGCAAAACCGAGATGTCTTTTAGTATGAGCAGATACATACGCTACGCACCTATCGCAGAATGGGTTCCTTTCGATTGGGCGGCTGAATTGCGGGCCTGGGCGCGAGCCGGCGCTACCGGGGACATTCACGGACCTTCGGCGTGCCGTCGGTCGTTGCGCCGGACCTTTCCGAAGGAGCGGCACAGGTACTGGGGCTATCTCGTTACGCGAACATGGGATGCCCCTGGAGGTCACTCCTGCGAACCGGGAATCAAGTGACATGAGCACTATGGCCCGAAAGACGCTGGCCCGATAACGAGTGGAGGTGTTATGATTTCGGACATCAAACCTAAGCGGGAGGATTCACGTATGCGCCTGGCGGAGTTCAAGAACGAACCCTTGAGTGACTTCAAGGGGAACCCCGAGCACCAGCGGCGGATGAAAGAGGCACTGGAAGAGGTCGGCAAGGAGTTGGGGCGCGAGTACGACCTGGTGATCGGCGGCCAGCGCATCCAGACCTCCGACAAGCTGCGCTCCTACAACCCGGCGCAAAAAGATCAGGTGTTGGGAACCTTCTCGAAGGGCACGCCGGAGCTGGCCGAGAAGGCCATCCGGACGGCGGACGAGGCTTTCAAGACCTGGAGCCGCACGCCGGCCTCGGCTCGCGTCAAGCTGCTGATCTCGACCGGCAATATCCTGCGGGAGCGGAAGTACTATTACGAGACCTGGCTGGTTTACGAGGTGGGCAAGAGCTGGGCCGAGGCCGATGGCGACGTGGCCGAGGCGATTGACTTCTGCGAATTCTACGCCCGCGAGATGCAGCGCCTCGACGGGCCACAGCCGCTCACACCGATGCCCGGCGAAAAAAACTTCCTGCGTTACATTCCGCTCGGCGTCGGCGTGATTATTCCGCCCTGGAACTTTCCCCTGGCGATTCTGGCCGGCATGACGCTCGCCTCCATCGTCACCGGCAACACCGTCGTCTTGAAGCCCTCGAGCGACTCGCCGGTAATCGGCTACAAGTTCATTGAGGCGCTGGAGGCGGCCGGCATGCCGCCCGGCGTGGTGAACTACCTGCCAGGCTCGGGCGCGCAGGTGGGCGACGTGCTCGTGATGCATCCGCGAACGCGCTACGTGGCCTTCACCGGCTCGAAGGAAGTGGGCCTGCGCATCAACGAGCTGGCCGCGAAACACGTTGCGGGACAGATCTGGGTGAAGCGTGTGGTGGCGGAGATGGGCGGCAAGGATTCCATCGTGGTGGACAGCGAGACCGACCTTGACGCGGCGGCCGAGGGCGTGGCGCTCGCGGCGTTCGGCTTTCAGGGGCAGAAATGTTCCGCCTGCTCGCGCGCCATTGTGGTGGAGAAGGTCTACGATACCTTCCTCGATAAGCTGAAGGCGCGAGTGGAGAAGATCACGGTGGGCTCGCCCGCCGATCCCCAACACTTCATGGGGCCGGTCATCAACGCCGGGGCCAAACAAACCATCCTCGAGTACATCGAGCAGGGCAAGAAGGAAGGACGCTTGCTCACCGGCGGCCATGAGAAGGGTTCAATAGGGCACTTCATTGAGCCTACCGTGATCGCCGACGTTCCGCCGAGGGGCAAGCTCGCCCAGGAAGAGATTTTCGGTCCGGTTCTCGCCGTCATCAAGGCCGCGGATTTCGACGAAGCCCTCGACATCGCCAACAACACTGAGTATGGACTCACGGGCGCCGTCTTCACCCGCGACCGGGCGAAGCTGGAGAAGGCCGCCGACACTTTCCACGTCGGCAACCTGTATCTCAACCGCAAGTGTACGGGCGCGATGGTGGGTGTGCATCCCTTCGGCGGATTCAACATGTCGGGCACGGACTCGAAAGCCGGCGGCCACGATTATCTGCTGCTGTTCCTGCAGGGGAAGACGATTGCGGAGAAGGTGGAAAGCAGGAGTTAGGAGTTAGGAGTTAGGAGTTAGGATTCGGGATTCAGGTTGCCTGTCATGCTGAGCGTAGCGAAGCATCTGCTGGTTCTTATTGAAAACAACCAAACAGATCCTTCGGTCGCCGCGGCGACCTCAGGATGACACCGCTGCGACTTCGGCCTGAATTCTGGAAGCTATGAAAACCAAGCCTGAGCTCGCGGAGCGAATGGGATTGCAGGGCCGCCTGCAGGCGGAGCTGGTCCGGATCGAGCTGCGCAACCGCGAAATCCGCTGGGTCGCCTTCTTCGCCGCTGCCGTGCTGCTGCTGGGCGCCTACACCCTCTTCGCCCATGCTGGCTTCTGGTTGCAGGAAACCATCGAAATCAAGATCCCTCCGCAGCTTTTCTTCCTGGTCATGATTGCGGCGATTTTTCTCATCCTGTATCTGGCGCGGCGGGAGCTCGCAACACGGCGGCTGAGCTTGCTGACCATTCAGCAGACCGTGGCGGCGGAGTCAGAGCGGTCGGCCGGCATGTTTGACGCCGTCACCAACGTCTTCAGCCGCCGCTTGCTGCTCGAGCTCCTGCAGGGGGAAATCTCCCGCGCCGACCGCAACCATCGGCCGCTCGCGCTCATCATGGCTGACCTCAACAACTTCAAAAAAGTGAACGACCGTTACGGGCACCTGGTGGGCGACGAGGTGCTGGCTCAGACCGCCGCGGTGCTCAAGGGCTGCGTGCGCGGCTCCGACCACGTGGTGCGTTACGGCGGCGACGAGTTTCTGCTGATTCTCTCTGAGACTGACGACCCCGGCGCGCGGGCCGTCCGGGCGCGAATCGAGGAGAAGATGGCGGAATGGGATCACACCGAACGCATTGGTGATGTCTCCGTTTCGCTGAGCCTGGGTTTGCATCTTCACGTTGCCGGCCAGTCCGCCGAGGAGGCGATCGCCGAGGTGGACGCGCGGATGTACGCGGAAAAGCAACGCATTGAGTCATTGGGCCATTGAGGAATTGAGTGATTGCCTGATTGAGCGAACGAGTCATTGTGTGATTGAGTGAACCAAAGACCAAACCTGTGGACTACGCGTCCACTCACCCAATCCCCCATTCACTCAATCGCCCAATCACTCAATGACTCAATTCGTCAATGGCTCGCTCGACCGCCTCACCGAGAACCACGGCCTGCTCTCGCGCCCGCGCCATGTCTCCTACCGTCAGCGCCTCGCGAAGCCCCGGCAGCGTTTCCGCTTCGTAGCTCGGCAGTGGTGCGTAAATCAGATGCCGGAACCACGGCCGACCTGGAATGCCGCGATCATCGAGCAGCGCCCGCTCCTCACCCATGAGGCGAGCGTCGATGCGCGTAGCGGCGAGTTTATCCCGCCGGACACCGCTGCCCGTGTGCTTCACCTCTTGGTTCATTCGCACTGCCGCATCGTGCCACGTGTCGCATTTCTCAACGAGCGGCTGAATCACTTCCTTGAAGAAATCAGCCGGCGCGATTTTCTGCAAGCTCTTCAAGTAAGCCGCGACTTCGGTCGCATAAATGGAGTAGTCGAGCGGCAGCGCGTCGGCGTCGGCAAATCGCATGGCGAGCAGACCCCACACGCGACTCATGGCGGCGTGGTAGCGGAACCCCGGGTCGCCGAACCTGCTCATCCAATTGTAGTCGTCGTAGAGCGAGTGGTAGACACCGTAGGGGCCGTCGAAGATCATGTCGAGCGAGGGCACGCCGTCGTGCTGCAGGAAAACCATGAAGTCCGAGCCGCCGCCCAGCACGCCGAACGGCACTGAACCCGTCGCGCCACGCACCGCGTAACTGCGGATGTTCACGGCGCTCGACTGCGCCTTCCAGCGCTCGTAGACGCTCTCGCCCGTGGCCGGGTCGCGCACCGCCTGCGTGGCCTCGATGACGGCGGGCAGCAGCGCCGGCACCATGCTTACGGAAAAGTCGCGGCCGCTGGTGGCTGAATCCACGTTCAAGCAGACCACGCCGTTCTTGCGCAGCTCCGCCTCGTGCTCCTCGCCCCATTCGGTCGAGCCCGTCAGGGTGTACTCTTCCGCGTCCCAGCTCGCGAGCACAATCGTCCGCCGCGGCCGGTATCCCGCTCTCAACATCGTGCCGAGCGCCCGCGCCGTCTCGAGCATGGTCGCCGTGCCGCTCGCCGGGTCCACCGCGCCGTACACCCAGGCGTCGTGATGATTACCAAGGATAACGAGCTTTTCCGGCTCGTCGCTGCCGGTGATCTTCGCAATCACGTCCCAGATGGGGGTGACGCGGTTCTCCATCGCGAGGGCCATGTGGATCTGCGCCCGGCCGTCGCCAAGGTGGTACGCGAACGGCAACGCGCCCTGCCAGCCTTTCGGCACTTCCTGGCCTCGCAGGCGCTTCAGAATCTCCTCGGCGTCGGCGGCCGAAAGTGGAACCATGGGAATCTTCGGCAGGATTCTCGATTCCGACTCCGGGATGCGCGGCGCGCCATCGGTGGACGCCCAGCCCGGCGTGAGCGGATCGCCCGGCACGATGAAGTCATAGACCACCGCGCCGCGCTGGAAGTGGCCGAGCGGCCCCCAGGGCCCATGCGGGTATATCGCGCCTTTCGCCGCGCCGTCTTCCGCCGGGTCGGAGTAGACGATCACGCCCGCCACGCCGCGCCTTTCCGCCTCCAGGCTCTTGCCGCCGCGGTAGCCGTGGAAGTAGCGCACCAGGGCGATTTTCCCCTTGACGCTGATTCCCAGCTTCTGCAACTGGTCGTAGTCCTCGGCGCGGCCGTAGTTGGCGTAGACCACCGGCGCGGTGAGGTCGGCGGAAGGCGAGTAACCGTTCCAGGGCATTCGCGCCAGCGGGTCGCGAGTTTCGGTGGATTTGTCTCCCTTGATCGGCGGCTCCGGATTCGCCAGCTTCACACGGTCGGGCGCCACCAGCTCGACCGCGATGCTCTTTGGATACGAGAGCAGCACCTTGTATTCCACAATCTCGGGGTTCAAGCCATCGCGCTTGAACTCGTCGTAGATGTACTGGGTCACGCGGCGGTCGCCCGGCGTCCCGGCCACGTGCGGCTCCGAGGTGAGGCGTCGGAGATACTTGCCGCAGCGCCGCGCGCTCGGCAGCTTGAGGAATCGCCGCTCCCAGCGGCGCTCGGCGGCGAAGCTCCGGGCGCTGAAACCGAGTGGGACGCTGGCCGTGTCGTGACGTGCGTGCGTCGAGCCGGGCGTCGCGCCGCCCTTGGGCGCGGCAGAGGCCGGGCCGAAACCGGGCGCTACGGCCAGCATCGAGGCAAGCGAGACAAGTGCGAGCGGGCAAAACCCTACGCGGTTGCACAACGACATTCTGACTCCTGACTTCTGCTTTCGAAAGTGTGATGCCGGATTATGGTAGGAGCGCAGCGCAATGTCAATCTCGCGGCCGCTTAACAGCGAATGATCTTCTCGCGGTTTTCCTTCACGGCGCGGGTCGCGTTGCGAGCATCGGCCACCAGCCGCACGTGCCGGACGAGGAAGTCGTAGCCAGCGAAGCCTCGCCGTAGTCCCTTTGGGTTTCCGGCCCTCGCATTCATTCAGCACTTAATTGCACTTTTACGCATCATAAGTCAGTTGTGATCAGAGCAAAACGTTCGGTGATGCACGAGAGAGATGTGGCGGGTCATAACCCCGGGAACTCACATCACGATTGGTACAGAAAAGGTCAGGTCAGTGACACCCGTCACAATGAAGTGTGAGCGCAGTCACAGCAGTGGCCACGTCGGCTATGGTCGAATATCATCCGACGGGATGAGTTACGGAGGCGAAAGCTGTGCCTACTGATGATCGGGATGTACTTGAGATTTTGAAGTCCGAGCTGGACTTCCTAGAAAAAGGGGGCTACGGACGCTCGGTTCGGACACCATGGCTGCCCACGTCGATATTTCAGGATTCCCTGACCTGCCTCAATTTCGGGGATCCCAAGCGAAGCCGACCCTGTGACGACTGTCTGCTGATGGCCCTCGTGCCCCCGGAGCGGCGTACCGAGAAAGTCCCCTGCCATCACATTCCCCTTACCCCGGAGGGAGAAACCATTGACTTCCTCGAGCGTAACGCAACCCAGGAAACCATGGAAGAGCGAGTGAAGAATTGGTTGCGCCGCATGATCAAGACGCTTGAGGATGTACGGGTCAAGGAGGTTGGCCGTGAGTCGAGATGACGGCTGTGACCTTCAGCGGTTCCTACTATCATCAGGCAGGGGTACTACGATGAGCGGTACGGTCGTGATCCGAGAATGGGACTGCGACACCTTCCACCGGAGGGTTCTCGAGTTGGAGGCCCAAGGGTATGTCGCCCAGCGCGATAGCTACGCCATCACGCCGGAAATGAACCCGGACACCGGAGTGGTCATCCATCTCTACAGCATTGAGATGCAACGACCGGTGCAGACCCGTTGCTAACGGCTTGGTCGTTGATGGCGTGCCAGGCAAAACCCCATTGTGGCAACTCTTACCCCGCGCAGACTGGATGCTTATCGTCCTGGCCCCGACTTGGCGCTAAGATAGTGAGTCACGCCATCGAGGAGGCCCATGATCGCCTCCTGCTAATCATTCGAATCAGCGGGCCTGCACTTGGCGCAGGACACTGAACTATGGCCAAATCGGAACAAGCCGCCCCAACAATAAAGAGAGTCTTAGCCAAGCCGTTGGCGCCCGAGGAAGCGCGCAAGATCGACGCCTACTGGCGCGCCGCCAACTATCTTTCCGTGGGCCAGATATACCTTCTTGATGACCCGCTGCTCCGTGAGCCGCTCAAGGTTGAACATATTAAGCCGAGGCTGCTCGGTCACTGGGGCACGACACCAGGCCTCAACTTCATCTACGTCCACGTCAACCGGCTCATCAAGAAGCATGATCTGAATGTCATTTACGTTGCCGGCCCCGGCCACGGCGGCCCCGGACTCGTCGCCAACACCTATCTGGAAGGCACATATAGCGAGTTCTACAGGAACATTTCCCAGAGTACTGAGGGAATGAAGCGACTCTTCAGGCAGTTCTCCTTTCCCGGAGGGATCCCCAGCCACGTCGCTCCTGAGACGCCGGGATCCATTCACGAGGGAGGCGAGCTGGGCTATGCGCTTGCGCACGCATACGGCGCCGTGCTCGACAATCCGGACTTGCTGGTGTGCTGCGTGGTGGGTGACGGGGAGGCGGAAACCGGACCGCTGGCGGCGAGCTGGCATTCGAACAAGTTTCTGAATCCCGTCCGGGACGGCGCCGTGCTGCCGATCCTGCACCTCAATGGCTATAAGATCGCGAACCCGACGATACTCGGTCGTCTCAGCGACGAAGAGCTGACTTCGCTCTTCAACGGGTATGGCTACAACCCCTTTTTCGTGGAAGGACACGAACCGGAGCTGATGCACCAGCTCATGGCTGGCACGCTGGACGCCGTCCTCGGCGAGATCCAGTCCATTCAGAAAGATGCCCGGAGCAACGGATTCTCGCGCCGTCCAGCCTGGCCGATGATCATCCTGCGCACCCCGAAAGGATGGACAGGCCCCAAAGAAGTGGACGGCAAACCAGTGGAGGGCACTTGGCGCGCGCACCAGGTACCTCTGGCGGAAGTTGCGACGAGACCGGAGCATCTCAGGATCCTGGAAGAATGGATGAAGAGTTACCGGCCGGAGGAGCTCTTCGACGCGAGTGGCAAACTCATTCCAGAGTTGTTGGAGCTCGCGCCCCAGGGCGAGCAGCGAATGGGCGCCAATCCCCACGCCAACGGCGGGGTCCTGCTCAAGGACCTCGCCATGCCTGAGTTCCGCGAGTATGCGGTGGACGTACCCAAGCCCGGCGCCACCGTCGCCGAGGCGACTCGGGTATTAGGTAAGTTCCTGCGCGACGTCATGAAGCTCAACGCGGGGTCGCAAAACTTTCGGGTGATGGGGCCCGACGAGACAGCTTCGAACCGCCTCGATGCCCTCTATGAAGTCACCGGCAAGGTCTTGGTGGAGGAGATCCTGCCCACCGACGAGCATCTCTCGCCCGACGGCCGGGTAATGGAGGTGTTGAGCGAGCATATGTGCCAGGGATGGCTCGAGGGCTATCTCTTGACGGGTCGGCACGGACTTTTTTCCTGTTATGAGGCATTCATCCACATCGTGGACTCGATGTTCAACCAGCACGCCAAGTGGTTGAAGGTCACGCGTGACATACCGTGGCGCCGTCCCATCGCTTCGCTGAATTACCTGTTGACCTCGCACGTCTGGCGGCAGGACCACAACGGCTTCAGCCACCAAGATCCCGGCTTCATCGATCACGTGGTGAACAAGAAGGCGGACATCGTGCGCGTTTACCTGCCTCCAGATGCGAATACTCTTTTGTCGGTCGCCGACCACTGCCTCCGAAGCCGCCATTACGTGAACGTGATGGTGGCCGGCAAACAGCCGGCTCCGCAGTGGCTCGACATGGAATCCGCGATCAGGCACTGCACGGCCGGTATCGGAATCTGGGAATGGGCCAGCTCAGATGAAGGAGCTGAACCCGACGTGGTCATGTCCTGCGCCGGGGACGTGCCGACGCTCGAGACTCTTGCCGCCGTTGATCTTCTGCGCCGGTATTTCTCCGACCTAAAGGTCCGAGTCGTCAACGTCGTCGATCTCATGACGCTCCAGCCTTCCACTGAGCACCCCCACGGCCTTTCCGACTCTGAGTTCGATTCGATGTTCACGGTGGATAAGCCGATCATTTTCGCTTACCACGGCTATCCCTGGTTGATCCACCGGCTTACGTACCGCCGCCACAACCACGTGAATCTCCACGTGCGGGGCTACAAGGAGGAAGGGACGACGACGACTCCCTTCGATATGACAGTTCTCAACGACCTTGACCGGTTTCATCTGGCAGGGGATGTCGTCGATCGGGTGCCGTGGCTGCAGCGGGTCGGGGCTCACTTCAAACAAATGCTCCGGGAAAAGCTCGTCGAACATCAGCAGCACATTTGCCGGTACGGTGATGACATGGCAGAGATCCGCGACTGGAAGTGGTCGATCAGCTCATGAAGATCCTGGTCTTAAACTCCGGGTCGAGCAGCGAAAAGAGTTGTCTTTACGAGCTGGGCGAATCGCTGCCGGAACATCCCCAGGCGCCGCTCTGGGGGGCACAGATTGATTGGAGCAGCGACCGAGGTCCCGCAGAACTCGCCGCCCGGAATTGCCGGGGGTCCGTTCTCAAAGAACAGCTCTCCGTCGAGTCCCGCGCCTCCGCCGTCCGACGAATGCTCGCGACCCTCTGGGAAAGTTCGGTGAAGGTCATCGAGGGACCTGCGGTGATTGACGCGGTAGGCCATCGCGTTGTCCACGGGGGAGATTATCGGGAAGCCGTCGACGTCACACCGGAAGTGAAAGCCGAGATCGCGAGGCTCGCCGCCTTTGCCCCCTTGCACAACAGCGCGGACCTCGAAGGTATCGAGGTCGTCGAACACCTGCTGGGCGCGGTGCCGCAGACCGCCGTGTTCGATACGTCTTTTCACCGCAGCCTTTCCCCAGCCGCCTCAGTTTATCCAGGACCCTATCAATGGCTCGAACAAGGCATCCGGCGTTACGGGTTTCATGGCATCAGCCACCGGTACTGTGCCGAGCGGGCCGCTCAGTTGCTCAACCGAAGTCTGGAGTCCCTTCAACTCATCACCTGTCATGTCGGCAACGGCTGCTCGGTAACGGCGATTCGCGCCGGCCAGAGCGCGGACACCACGATGGGTTTCACGCCTCTCGAAGGCTTGATGATGGGAACACGTTCGGGATCGATTGACCCGGGGATTCTCATCCACCTGCTGCGGCAAGGCGCATACACGCCTGACGCGCTCAACCGCGTCCTGAATCTTGAGTCCGGCCTGCTGGGCGTGTCCGGCGTGTCGAGTGACATGCGGAAGGTCGCCGCGGCTGCGGAGCGAGGTCACTCAAGATCCAAGCTGGCCATTGACCTCTTCATTCACAGGCTGCGATCCGCGGTGGGCGCGATGCTGCCTTCATTGGAGCGGTTGGATGGACTGGTGTTCACGGCAGGAATCGGCGAGAACTCGCCCTTGATACGGGCAGCGGTTTGCAATGCCTTCGGTTTTCTTGGCCTCAAGCTTGACAAGGATCAGAATGCCCTGAGGCAAGAGGATCGGGATATCGCTGCCCGCGATTCGGCCGTGCGGGTGCTGGTCGTCCACGCCGAGGAGGCTTGGGCAATTGCCTGCGAATGCTGGAACGCGGCCATGGCCAGGCGGGTGACGCCCTGAGCGGATTCTAAGAGTTGGCGGAACATCACGGCGTGTGATTGTGATATGGATCACATTGGAGTGTGACAGGCCTTACTGAAGCCTTTCAAGCCCGCGCGGTATAAGAGCAGAGTTAACAGGAGGCCGGGACTTGGGTGGCACCCTGGGTATTCGAGGAGGCATCACGCGATGAGTTCAAACCGCTGGATATGTTGGGCAGCCGCCATTCTGTGCGGCGCAGCTTTGGTTGCGAAGCCTGAGAACGCTTTTGCCGTGCCGAGCTACGCCCGGCAGACGGGACTGCCGTGCAGTTCTTGTCACACGACGCTTCCGGAGTTGACTCCCCTGGGACGGTTGTTCAAGCTGAACGGCTACACGTTCATCGGGGTGGCCGAGATTACCGAGAAGGGTGGTCCGACCAAAGCGGGCCTGAACCTGGACACTTGGCTGCCGCTCTCGGCCTTTTTCCAGACCTCATTCACGGCTACCGGCAAGCCGCAACCCGGCTCGCAGAACGGCAGCTTCGAGTTTCCGCAGTCCGCCAGCCTGTTTCTGGCCGGAGCGTTCTCCACGCACGCGGGGAGTTTTATTCAGCTAACCTATAACACCCAGGCGAACCACTTCGGGTGGGACAACACCGACCTGCGTTACGCCAACCGCACCAAGCTTCGGGGCAAGGAGCTGATCTACGGTCTTACGTTCAACAACAACCCCACGGTCGAGGACGTGTGGAACGACACTCCGGCCTGGGGATTTCCCTGGGTCGCTCCGGATTCCACTCCCCGGCCGGCGGCGGCATCCGTGATCGACGGGAGGCTGGCGCAGGACGTGGTGGGCCTGGGGGGTTACGCCTTATGGGACGGTCATCTCTATGGCGACGTGACGATGTACCGCACCGAGCACCTGGGCGGGCTGCAGCCGACGAACGGCAGCGGCTTCGCCTTCAACATTCGGGGTGTGGCGCCCTACTGGCGGGTGGCCTGGCAGCAAACGAGGGGCAACAACTACTTCGAGGTGGGCACGTACGGGATGCGGCTCAATTCGACGCCGGGCAACATCGTTGGCCTGAAGGACCGATACACCGACGTTGCCGCGGACCTGCAGTACGAACGCATCCTGCCGACGCTCGGCAATGATCTTTTCGTGGTGCACAGCACCTATATCCACGAGAGCTCGGATCTCAATAACACCTTCAACGCTGGCGCCGCCGCCTTTGTCCCTCACAAGCTGAATACGTTCCGAGTGGACGGCGTCTATCACTTCGGCAACAAGTACGCCGCCACGCTTGGAGGCTTCAGCACCACGGGCACCACGGACAATCTGCTTTTCGCCCCGGCCGCCGTCAGCGGCAGCGCCAGCGGTGATCCGAAAAGCAGCGGATACACCGTCAATGGCTCGTACTGGCCGGTACAAAATATTCAAGTAGCCCTGCAATACACGGGATATTTCAAGTACAACGGCGCCGGCACGAACTACGATGGGGCGGGGCGGAACGCATCCAACAACAACTCCATCTACGCATTGGTGTGGTTCATTTTCTAGCGACAGAGATCCATGTCCGGCGGCGCGCAGAGTCACCGCACCGGCATTCTAAATTTTCAGTGGAGAAGCTAAACCATGACACGAAACAAAACGACCTGGCTTGCCAGCTTCACCGGCGTGACTGCTGCCTTCCTCTTGGCCGCCTCGGCCGGGTGGGGTGGGCGACCACAAACCGCGGGGGAGATTACCGGCAAGATTCTCTTTGAAGGCCCGAGACCCAAGCTGGCGATCATCCAGATGGACAAAGACCCGGTGTGCGTGGCCAAGCACAAGGAGCCCGTTCATGTGGAAGACGGCGAGGTAAACCCCAACGGCACCCTGCGCAACGCCTTCGTGTATGTCAAGTCGGGCGCGGCGGTGTCCTACCCGGTTCCCAAAGAGGCCGTGGTGCTGACCCAAAACGGCTGCATGTATGAGCCCCACGTGCTCGGCATCATGGCCGGGCAGGAGTTGGAGGTTGTTTCGAAAGATCCCACCACCCACAACATTCACCCCATGCCCAAGGACAACCCCGAGTGGAACCAATCACAGCCGCCGGGCGCTGCGCCGCTGGTCCGCCGGTTTGCGCACCCCGAAATCATGATCCCGGTGAAGTGCAACCAACACCCCTGGATGCGGGCTTATATCGGCGTCACCCGCAATCCGTTCTATGCCGTCACGGGGAGCGACGGGACGTTCAGCATTAAAGGCCTGCCCCCGGGGGATTACACGATTGAGGTTTGGACGGCTACTTTCGGCAGCCAGGATCGCGAGGTCTCGGTGCCGCCGAACAGGTCGGCGAGCGCCGATTTCACATTCAAAGCAGAGTGACCGGCCGGATGGCAATGTCTTCCGAGTTCGCCGCCCGGATCGCCGCCGGCACGGTTCAAGTAGAGGAGCGATCGTCATGAACATGGGAATCTACATCGCGATCTGGGCGCTGCTTGCCTTAGTCGTCCTGGGCATGGCCATTTATCGCAACCTGCTGGGGATTCACGAACCGACCCTGCATATCTCGCGAAGTGGCGCTTCCGTGGTCACCCAGCAGAAGAAGGAGTTCAACAAAGAAGAATTGATCGAACGTTGGGGTGAGCGGCTCACGATCATTGTTGTCGCCTACGGTTTGTTGCTGGCAGTCATGTATCTGTATCAGATGACCGAGCGTGGCTCGCTGATGATGCGGTAGGACGGACAATGGCTCCCAAGCGGTGCGAAGCGACAGGACGCGGGCCGACATGGTCACGCTCGACTTCTCCCCGGGATGCCAAGGTTAGGTAGGATAGAATGAGTCCTACCACCGCTGCCGCTTCGCCGGGAGACATTCCCAAGGCCGCGAGCGGAATCGTTGCCAAGAGGTTCCTCCGGCATAAGGAAACCGGCATCGCCTGCCTTGCCACGGCGGGGATTCTGCTCTATCTTGTGCTTCGCTACGTTTTCCGAACTCCTCAAGTAACCTCGTTCTTCCCGCTCTATATATCTCTGGTTGTTGGCGGCCTACCGCTGCTCGTGGACCTTTCGCGAAAGCTCCTGGCGCGAGAGTTCAGCTCAGACCTTCTAGCCGGTATCTCAATTGTTGCTGCTATCCTGCTCAAGGAATACTTGGTTGGAGCAATCGTTGTGTTGATGCTGTCAGGGGGCACGGCGCTTGAGCAGTACGCCGCCGGGAGGGCTTCGTCCGTGCTCAATGCTCTGGCGAAGCGCATGCCGCGCACGGCCCACCGCAAGACCGGTTTGCGTGTAACCGACATGGATCTGAACGCGATCGCGGTGGGCGATGCGTTAGTCGTCTTCCCTCACGAGATCTGTCCAACCGATGGCGTTGTGGTCGAAGCTCATGGGGTTATGGACGAGGCCTATCTGACGGGAGAACCCTTCCGAGTCTCAAAGGCCCCGGGCTCTCAGGTCCTGTCGGGAGCCATGAATGGAGATACCGCGCTGACCATCGTGGCCACAAGGCTCCCTGTCGATTCACGCTACGCCAGAATCGTTCAAGTGATGCGAGCCTCGGAACAAGACCGGCCACGGCTGCGCCGGCTCGGTGACCAACTGGGAGCCTGGTATACGCCGGCGGCTGTCGCCGTGGCGACACTGAGCTGGATCGCAAGCGGCGATTCGCAGCGTTTTCTGGCAGTGATGGTCATCGCAACGCCATGCCCTTTGTTGATTGGAATCCCTGTCGCGATCATTGGAGGGATCTCCCTTGCAGCGCGGCACGGCATCATTATCAAGAATCCGGCGGTACTCGAGCAGGTCAAAACCTGTCGTACGTTGATCTTCGACAAGACGGGAACTCTCACGTACGGGAGACCGACATTAACGGAAGTGGTTTGCGCGCCCGGCGTCACAAGGGAAGAGGCTTTGCGAACCGCCGCGAGCCTGGAGCGGTACTCCAAGCATCCGCTTTCCAGCGCCATTCTCAGCGCCGCCCAGAATGACAATCTGGCGCTCGAAGCCGTGACTGAGGTCAGTGAGAAGCCAGGAGATGGCCTCCGAGGGATAGTCGGCGGACGGAGAATCCACATCACAGGTCGAGGCAAAGGACGAGAGGGGATACCACCCGCATCCGGCGGCCTCGAGTGCCTCTTGTTCATCGAGGGTGCCTACGCAGCTTTATGCCGGTTCCGCGATACGCCACGGCAGGAGAGCCGCCCTTTCGTCAGCCACCTCAGACCACGTCATCGGGTGAACAAGGTGATGCTGCTTTCCGGGGACCGCGAGTCGGAAGTCCGCTACCTTGCCAATACCGTGGGCATCGCCGATGTGCGCTTTGAGAAGAGCCCCGAAGAGAAGGTAGCCATCGTCAGGGAGGAAGCACGGCGTAACAAGACGCTCTTTGTGGGTGACGGCATTAATGACGCGCCGGCGCTGCTCGCGGCGACTGTGGGCATCGCCTTCGGTCAGAATAGCGACGTTACCACTGAAGCCGCCGACGCCGTCATCATGGAACCATCGCTCCGAAAGATCGACGAGCTCCTTCACATCGGCCGCCGCATGCGTTCGATCGCCCTTCAGAGTGCGATAGGTGGCATGGCCCTAAGCCTTCTGGGAATGCTGGTGGCCGCCACGGGTCACCTGCCGGCCCTGGCAGGAGCTGTCGCGCAGGAGATCATCGATCTGGGCGTCGTCCTGAATGCCCTGCGTGTGGCATTGCCGGCTAAACTGACTGATTTTTGAGGTCAGGCGGCTCGCCAAGGACGCGTTTGACCTTCCAGAGCCTATAGCCCTTCTGTCGCTTGGTCCCAGCACACCCGTGATGCCGGTCACAAGTACAGGTGGCGGGCGTCACAGCTTTGTTGCGAGGCATTCCTTAGACTAGCGCCAGTTGGCGGGAATCGCGAGCGACAGAATCGCAGCCCTCGGCCGACTGGAGGTGGTCACCCATGATGAAGATCGAACGGATTGTCTGCCCGGTGGATTTTTCAGAGTACTCGACGAAGGCGTACGATTACGCCTATTCGCTGGCGAAGCACTACAGAGCGAAGCTCTTCCTGGAGCATGTCGTGCAGCCGCTGCAGGTACCCTATCCTTATTACGCCTTTCCCGAAGCCACCGTGAACGACGTCTATTGGAATGTCAGCGGCGATGCCGAAAAGCGATTGAAGGACCTGGCAACCTCCCGGGTCTGGAACGGGCTTCAGCCCGAGTGGGTGGTTCAGAAAGGGTTCGTGCCCGACACGATTCTGGAGTTTGCCGAGCAGCAGTCGGCGAACCTTATCGTCATGGGGACTCACGGTCGCCGTGGTATCGACCGGGTGACCATGGGTTCGGTGACCGAGAAGGTGCTTCGCAAAGCCCGCTGTCCGGTGCTGGCAGTGCGCAAGCCGGCTCATGATTTTGTCAACCCGGAGGAGGGGCGCGACCCGGTGCGCCTGCGTAGAATCCTCCTCGCCACAGACTTTTCCGACTACGCTCTTCGCGCTTTGGATTATGGCTTCTCACTGGCCATGGAATACAACGCCGAGCTGACCCTGATGCACGTGCTGGAGGACGTTCCCGCCTCGCCCGATCTCCAGACTGCTACGAAAGAGGCAATTAGCCGCCTAGAGAATCCCATCCCTCAGGACGCCCGTAACTGGTGCAGCATCAAGTCGGTAGTGCGGATCGGCAAGCCCTACCAGGAAATCATCCAGCTTGCCCTGGAAGCCCAAAGCGACCTGGTCATCCTGGGCGTCCGAGGCCGCAACGCACTGGACTTGGCGTTGTTTGGGTCCACGACCCATCGCGTGATTCAGCTAGGGTCTTGCCCGGTGCTTGCGGTCCATGTCTGAGGGAACGGGGAATTTGACCGCAGCCAGCGCGAGGACCATGTCGTCGCGCTGGCAATCAAGAAGTCAGGCTGGCTGCCTTCACGCTTCGAGCCGGCCGGACCTCATCGCCCGGGTTACCTCATGCTGCCATCGGTGTGGCGCACTCTTCCTGGGCTCCCCGAAGCTTGGCAATCGAGACCTCGAGGACACCTTGCTTGAGGCTAGCCACCGCGTACAAAGGATCCACTTCAACCGGCAAGTCAATGACACGGAAAATATGCAAAGGCCGCGAATTGCCGCTGGTGCTGACTTCGCTCCCCGCCTCGCAGATGGCTTGCCGTCTCCCGCTTAAGGTGATGCGGCGAGGCTCGACGCTCAGCTCGAGGTCTCGAGCGGCGAAACCGGAAACATCCACGTCAACCATGAGGAAGTCGCGAGAGTGCAGAAAACCGGCCGGTGCCTGGAGCAGGATCTCGGATTCGGCGCGCACCCAATCTTCGAGCTCGCGACCCTGCTCGCGATCGCGAGCTTCGTAAATCTCATAGGCGCGCCTGCTGACGATCTCATTCACTTCCCTTTGGCGCGCGGCCAGATTGCCGGCCGGAGTAATCTTGACGGATTGGCCGCCCTTCACGCGTTGTGGTACTGCTGAATTCCTTGTCATGACTGTTCTCCTCTCTCCTGTGACAACACCGCCACCCCTTCGGCAAACTTCCGCAGGCTGGCGCCCTACCGGGTTACAGCTAGTGGAACTGGATCTGGTAACTCTTCAGCCAGAGATGGTAGAAGTAAACGCCCAGTAGCGCGAGACCGTAAACCACAAGCGCGATCGTGAGTAGCTCGCCCCAGCGGTCAGCGACCGAGACGCGCCGCGCCAGCTTCTGTTGGGACGCCACGGCGCCCACGTTGTGGTAGAGGTGCAGCGTCTGATCCTCGTGCGCCCCGACCGCGAGGCGGTAAATCGCGATAATCAAGACACACACCGCAAGCACTCCCCAACCGTAAACGTAGCCATTCATGACAGACCTCCTTCAATAAACTCACTTCGGAACTTCGACGTAGCGTTGGTCAGTCAACTCCTTTCCCGTCGATTTCTGCGGGACGGCCCCGCTCGCGGCGCGCAAGAAGTTAATGATCTCCCAGCACTGGATGTCGTTCATTCGCTTCGCCTGCCCCGGCATGACGTCGTTACCCAGGCCGAGGATCTTGAAAAGTTCCCCGTCGGTGCGCTTCTGCAGCGTCTCCGGCTTGGTGAAATCAGGCAAAGTGACGTTCATTTCCTTCGCCAGGTCCCCCTTGCCGTCGCCAGTGGCGCCGTGGCACATGGCGCATTGCGATAGGAATAGCTTCTTTCCTTTTTCGACAGAGGCATCGGTAAACTGCACTGGATTCTTGCGGGCTCTGTCCTCAGCGCTAATCGCATAGTGGGGATTGAGCGGCGTCTCAACGGTTGAGGCGGAGGCTGGTGGAGGATTTTCCGCCGGCTTTGTGCCCTGCTGGCCACGCCCAGCACCCACGATGGCGGCGAGAATCAGTGGCATGCCAATGTAAGCGCCTCGCATAACCAACTCCTTTCCCCCTCGGCAAGGCGGCAGGTACGCTTCCAGCGATGAAACAGTCCACGGGCGGCCGCGGACCGAACACCCTAACTCTCCGCGTGTAGCTTGCGGGCCGTCGTCCCGCGGCGCAGTGCTGTAAATCACAGCTATCGGTGACGTTCGTCACGCCGGGGCCGGATGTTGTTTGGGAAACTGCCTGTGGAGGTCCGCGTCGCATAACCAAGATTATCGAGGACGCGCAGCCGGCAGGCCGGCCGCGGCGTAGGCGCCTTCCTGGCAATCACTCCACGTGGGTTATCCACACTGAAATATGTTCCAATGAGAACCGGCAGCCTCACACGGCGATCAGAGAGGGGTTTGCCCGGGAGCGCACATGAAACAGGACCGTACATCAGGTACCGAACCGGCCCACGACATCCTGCGTGGCAGGGTACACCCTCTTGACGTGTTTTTCGCCCCGAAGACGGTGGCGGTAGTCGGCGCCACCGAGACGGCGGCAAGCGTCGGGCGGACGATTGTGGCGAATCTGATCGGCAGTCCTTTTGGTGGGGCCGTTTTTCCCATCAACCCGAAGCGGGATGCGGTGCTTGGAATCAAGGCTTACCCGAACGTTGCCGCCGCGCCCGCCCCGGTCGAACTCGCCGTAATCGCCACGCCGGCGCGGACCGTTCCCGCCGTCGTCGGCGAGTGTGTTGACGCCGGCGTGCGAGGCGCAATCATCATTTCGGCGGGGTTCAAGGAAACCGGCGCCGCTGGAGCCGAGCTTGAGGCACAAATCCTGGCCCATGCCCGACGCGGCCGAATGAGGGTAGTCGGGCCGAACTGTCTCGGCCTGATGAGTCCTTTGACGGGTTTGAATGCCACCTTCGCCGGCGCCATGGCACGGCCCGGCAACGTCGGCTTCATCAGCCAGAGCGGGGCCCTGTGCACGGCCATCCTCGATTGGAGCTTGCGTGAGTTTGTCGGCTTCAGCGCCTTTGTCTCCGTCGGCTCGATGCTGGATGTCGGTTGGGGTGATCTCATCGACTACCTGGGAGACGACCCGCGCACCCGGAGCATTATCATTTACATGGAATCCATCGGCGACCCCCGGTCGTTCCTCTCGGCCGCTCGCCAGGTAGCGCTCTCGAAACCCATCATCATCATCAAGGCCGGCCGCACCGAAGCGGCCGCGAAAGCAGCGGCTTCCCACACCGGGGCGCTCGCCGGCAGCGACGAAGTGCTGGATGCCGCCTTCCGCCGCGTCGGCGTGCTGCGGGTGGCCAACGTCTCTGACCTGTTCTACATGGCGGAAGTGCTGGCGAAGCAGCCTCGGCCCAGAGGATCGCGGCTGGTGATTCTCACCAACGCCGGCGGCCCCGGAGTGCTGGCCACGGACGCCCTCATCAGCCAGGCCGGCGAACTTGCGCCGCTGGCCGACGAGACCATTCGGTCGCTCAATCAACTCCTGCCCCGGCACTGGAGTCACGACAATCCCGTCGACATTCTGGGAGACGCAAGCGCTGAACGTTACGCCAAGACGGTGGAGATTATTTCCAGGGATCTCAATAGCGACGGCCTGCTCGTCATCCTGGCACCGCAGGGAATGACGGACCCGACGCAGGTTGCCGAGGAGCTGAAGCCCTATGCGAAGCTGGAGGGCAAGCCCCTTCTGGCCAGTTGGATGGGCGGAGCGCAGGTGGCGGCGGGCGAGGCGATTCTGAACCGCGCCGGCATCCCGACGTTCGCTTACCCGGACACCGCTGTCCGCGCCTTCCAGTACATGTGGCGTTACAGTTACAACCTGCGCGGCCTTTACGAGACCCCTCAATGGGTGCCCGATGCCGCCGGCACGGCCTCGGCCGGGAAGCTGATCGAGGAGGCTCGAAACGCCGGCCGAACTCTACTGACGGAGTTTGAGTCAAAGCAGTTGCTCAAGGCCTACGGCATTCCTACCGTCGATACCCGCGCCGCGTCGAGCGAGAACGAAGCCGTGATCCTGGCAGTTCAGCTCGGCTACCCGGTAGTTCTTAAGCTCCTTTCTGAAACCATCACTCACAAGACGGACGTGGGCGGCGTGCAACTTAATCTCGGCGACGAAGCCGCCGTCCGGCGGGCGTATCGCGCGATCCAATCTTCGGTGCTTGCTAAAGCAGGCCCGCGAGATTTCCTGGGTGTAACCGTACAGCCGATGATCAAGACCGACGGCTATGAAATCATCATCGGCAGCACGCTGGACCCTCAATTCGGACCCGTGCTGCTTTTTGGCGCCGGGGGGCAGTTGGTTGAGATCTTCGGCGACCGCGCCCTGGCCTTGCCGCCGCTCACCACCACCCTGGCACGCCGCATGATGGAGCAGACCCTTATTTTCAAGGCCCTCCAGGGCACGCGGGGACGCAAGGCGGTGGACCTCAACGCCCTCGAACAGCTGCTGGTGCGGTTCAGCCAGCTCGTCCTGGAACAGCGGGCGGTGCGAGAGATCGACATTAACCCGCTGCTCGCCTCAGCGGAAGGTCTCATGGCGCTGGACGCCCGGGTGGTTTTGCATTCGTCGGCGGTTGACGAAGACGAGCTGCCCCGGCCCGCCATCCGCCCCTACCCCAGCCAGTATGTGTCTCCCTGGACGTTGAAGAGTGGCCAACCGGTCCTCATCCGCCCCATCCGCCCTGAAGACGAGCCCCTGATGGTGGAGTTCCACCGCGCGCTCTCCGAGCGCAGCGTTTACCTGCGCTACTTTCACATGCTCTCGCTCGACCATCGCGTGGCTCACGAGCGGCTGACACGCATCTGTTTTGTGGACTACGACCGCGAAATGGTGCTGGTGGCCGAACACGAGAATGCCCAGGGCAGCGAGCGTTCGATCGTGGCCGTGGGGCGGCTCACCAGGCTGCCGGGAAGGGACGAGGCCGAAACCGCCATCGTGGTCACTGACCCGTTCCAGAATCGCGGCTTGGGTACGGAGCTACTTCGCCGGCTCATCCAATTCGCGCGCGCCGAGAAGATCCACCTCATCAGCGCCGACACGCTGGCCGAAAATCAGGAGATGCAGCAGGTGTGCCGGAAGCTTGGATTCCGGCTGGAGCGCCCGTGCGACGACACCACGGTGCGAGCGGTCCTGGATCTGTGAACGCCGCACGCGGCCGGCAGCCGTGGAAAAGTGTGGAGAAACTCCACGCTTTTCGCTCTGACCCCTTCGTTCGGACCGTTTTCTTTCTCCTAAGCTGACGAAACCAAAGCTCTTTGCAAAAGGTGTCTCGGTTTTATCATTTGTCTACGCTTTCTCATTTTTCGACCCTAAACGGGCCTTTGAAGGTAACAATATGTATTGACAAACGTTAATTAATAGTATAGCCTAGCTTATAGAGTTATGGCGGACTGCCAGAGCGCTTCCGGCAGGGGGTAGGGAGTAGCGGTCGCGAGGCGGCATACAGTCGCAGGGTGGCATACGGTATACAGCAAACGGTAGACAGGACAGCTGGCGGGAAGCTGCGGGGCCGCTTCCCATCACCCCGGCGCAAGCGGGGGCGTGCTCGCCTGCCGGGGGCGTCGCGCGACCTGGACGAATGGATCGCGCCGCGTCAAGTGCGGGAGCAGCGGCAACTGCTGCGCTATCGGGGGCACACCACGCAGCGAGTAGCCACGGTCAGAAAATCACTGACCGTGGCTACCCGCTTTGGCCCATGAGATTGACCGCCACGGCAGCGCGGATGAGATCCTTCAAGGCGGCCTCATCCACCTTGTCGCCTTCGTGGATGTCGATGGCGCGCCTGATATTCCCCTCCAGGCTGGAGTTGAATAGACCTGAAGGGTCCTTCAACCGAGCTCCCTTGGCAAATGTCATCTTGACGGCGCTCTTGTACGTCTCTCCCGTGCAGACGATGCCGCCGTGGGACCAGACGGGAGTCCCCGGCGACGTCGCCTTCGCCCACTTCCACTCTTCGACGATCTCGGGGTCTGCCGCGTGGATGATTTCGCGCACCCTCGCGAGCGTCTTCCCGCGCCAGTCCCCAAGTTCCTTGATCTTCTCGTCGATTGATGCAGAGGCAGATTCCACCGGGACGGGCTTTTTCATGTACACCTCCAACTCTCGCACCTAATTTAGCGGAGTTTACCCTGAGCCCCTTCGCTCCGCTCAGAGCCGTTCGCAGCGCAAAGGCGAACGGGCTCAGCGTAGATCAAAATGCTGGTGTGTAAAGAGAGAGCATCTCATCTCAGTTCGCTTTCATGATAGCGCAGATTTTTCCAGTTGCCTGCTCGTCTGACCCAGACCTCGGTCACGGCTACTGTAGCATGGACTATTTTGCCGTCAGGCATTGTGCCATCGGTGTTCGCTCTATAAGTAGCTAGCGCCGATTTCGCGCCCGAGTTCTTGCGCGATAGCGTGCGCGTTACGGTATAACCGGCGAGCGGAGCCGGCGCGGGGGTCGCGACGAGCCGCTAACGTGGCCGACGGCAGACTTCAGCGGCGAATTCCCCCAGCGGGTGATGCCCGCCCCGATACCATCGGGGCCCGCCCACCGTCACTAGAGCCGGTAGTCAAGGCTTTGGTAGCCACGGTCAATAGGTCTGTGATTGACCATGGGCTTCTCCCATCAACAAAAGCCCACGGTCAGCAAGGCGCTGACCGTGGCTACCCGCTACCCGTTCCTGCCGATGGACCGGCTTGCCTGAACGCCCGTGGGGTCGCAGACTCGCCACGGCGAGTCTGCGACTCTAGGTTACAGTGATGCGGTGCAAATCGCGATCACCGCGGCGAGCCTCGACTCAGGCGAGGCGGTCTCTGGCGGTTTCATGAAAGGGCGCTACGCGCGCAGATCCAGAGGGTGGGCTGGCGTAGAGCTTGAAGGTCTGCGGCCCTAGGCGGGCAGGCGCAGGTTCAAAACAAAACCAAGATGCCCAGGTTGGGGTTCTCGCCAACGCCCGCCACGGAGTCATAATGGAGCCGGAGAATGGCTTCGATCTCGCGGGTGGCGCAGTTCCCCCGGCGAATCCAGATCACTTTGGGAGGAAAACCGAACAAAGCGCTTAAATCACTGAAGTCGGCATCTTGGCTGACGATGGCGAACCCGTGGTCGCGCGCGGCGTTCCAAACACTCAGGTCCAAGGCCCGGTCAAGCCCGAGCCGGAACACATGAGTCGATCCTGGGTAAAGATCTGCCAGGCGTTCCACGAGCTCCGGCGAGAGGTTCTGATCAAAAAGAAGCTTCAATCCCGTGCCACCATCAGATGGTGCTCGCGGTCAGCCGCGTAACTAAGGCAGGCGAGAATGTCGTTTTCAGTTAGATAGGGGAAGTCGGCAAGGATTTCCTGGTGGCTCATCCCGGAAGCAAGGTAAGACAATACGTCGTAAACGGTAATGCGCATGCCTCGGATACAAGGCTTCCCGCCGCGCTTGCCCGGCTCGATGGTGATGAGATCTTGATAGTTCATCCAGGCATTATAGGATGCGACGGGGTGCTTCTACAAGCAAGTCGCCCAAGATCAAGGCTCTAGATCGGGCTGGCGCAGACTCGCCGCGGCGAGTCTGCGACTCTAGGTTACAGTGATGCGGCGCGAATCGCGATCACCGCGGCGAGCCTCGACTCAGGCGGTCTCTGGCGGTTTCATGAAAGGGCGCTACGCGCGCAGACCCAGAGGGTCTGATGCTATGAAGGGGGCGGCTGGATTCGAGTAGGATTGGGTTGTTGGAAAACTCAATCTGAATCGAAAGGAGCACCCCCTGAAATGTTATACCTCGGAGTGGATGTTCATAAGAAGAATTGTTGGGTGACCGTCCT
>DASYXW010000025.1:0-13609 GCA_035934405.1 Terriglobia bacterium | reverse complement strand
TCATTTTACGCCACCCTTTGCTGCGATGAAGCTGGATTTTCCTCCCAGACTGCTTTCAGCATCCACAGGTCCCGGCAGCCCCTAATCCTGCGAAAATGCTTTTCGGTCAGGAGCAAGGCCGCGGCGGCCCAGCGCAAGACCATCCCCCCGCCCCGCCTTTTTTCCCTGGATGCGGCGGTCCCGCCACGCGCTCCGCCGACAGCCTCAGCCCCGCCTCGATCTGCGCCCGCCCCAGCACGCCGATCAACTCATCCACCGCCAGCTTCGACTGCTCGATCCGCTCCACCATCGGCAACAGCATCTGTCCGTTCTTGGCCAGCCATTTGGCCAGTTCCTGGGTGCCTTCCTTGCCCACAATGTGATAAGGTTTCTCCACGACGGTTCTCCTTTTCTGAGATTTTCCCAACCCGATTCTACCGAATCGGGTCGGGGAACTGTCGCTCAACCTCTAACGGAATCCGGGACACCCTCTCGAAGAAGCGCGGTTGCCGCAGAACACCCTCCTCCGCCCTGTCGGAGTTGATTCGAAGCGTTGCACCTACCTTGATCGCCTCCATGACGCGCGAGATGGTCAGCGGAAAGCGCGGGTACAGGATGGCGTGCCAGTGGTCCGGCAGAAGAACCCACGCCGTGAGCAGAAAACGGTGTTCCTGGCGGCGCGAGCGGATGACACTCGCCAAGCCAGGCGAACTCTGTCTCCCGAAGCGTCTGCCGCTTGCGTAAGAGGCGGCAGGTGATAAAGAAAAACCGATCCGACAGCACCAAGCGGCGCAAGCGGGACACGGGCCGGATTATACGCCCGATTACGCGCGAAGAAGTCGCAGAGTCTCTGAAAAGCGAGACTCTGCGCTACCCCGCTACCCGCTGCCGCCGAACGTCGGCAAGCCGCCCGGGGGCCGCCGGGAAGGGCCGGGATCGGGATAGGACCGGCTTCTAGGAATCGGATCGTTTCGGGCACAACGCGGTCGCGGCACTCGACGGGCGCCAGATGGCCGCAGCCGTTGAACTCGGCCAGGATGGACTGCGGCATCTCGCGGTGCATCTCTTCGCCGCACCAAAGCGGTATCAGAGCGTCCTGTTTGCCCCAGACGATCAGGACCGGCGCATGGATGCCTCGGAGCTTGCCATCCAGGAAGTCCTGCCCAGTCTGCATGGAGGCGAGGGCGCGATCCACCACCCAGCCGTCCTTGCGGAACTGACGCAGAAAGTCGCGCACCACAAATTGTGGAAAGTGGATGGGCTTCGGCGACAGGAGACGCATAAACTGGCGGAACTCGGCCGACGTTCGTGGATGAAAGAGAACGGGGTTAAAGGACAGCGGAAAGCGAATGCCGGCGCTATCGTAGACGACAACGCGGCGCACGCGCTCGGGGTGGGCGAGGGTGAACTTGAGCGCCACCCAGCCGCCCATGGACCAGCCGCCGAGCGAGGCTTGGGCAATCCGCTGGCTGTCGAAGAATTGGCGCAGGGCGTCGGTTTCGTAAGCAATCGAATAATCCACATCGGGGCGATCCGACTGGCCGTAGCCCGGCAGGTCAATGGCGTAGACGCGAAAGCCGTGCCGGACCAGCGCCGGCAACATCAAGCCCCAGTCGTCGGCGCTGCCACCGAGACCGTGCACCAGGACGAGCGGCCTTCCCGCGCCGGCGACGAGATAGTGGACGCGGCAAGAACCAAGTTGGACGTGCCGGCTTCTTACACCCTCGGCAAGGTATACCACCCGCTTCAATTGATTAGCTACCCAGAGCGGGCGCAGGTAAAACGCCGCTCCGCTCGCGGCGATCAGAGCCAGGATCGCCAGCAGAGTGTTCCGAAGCCATCGCCGGCGCTGGCGTGGCAAGCCCGGGCTGGGAGAAGAAGGAGTGGGCACGGTTTCTTAGCTCAACAGGCGCGAGATTCTATCATTGATTCCACCGACCGCGCGGATGTAGAGGCGCTTCCTGAGCGCCGGAGCCCCCTTGAAAACCTAGACCGGCGGCCAGAGGCCGCCGCTACAGCTCTTCAGCCCGGCACCGCTGCCTCCGCTGGAACGCCGATTTTAGGATAAGCTGTTAAGACCCTGACCGCAGGGCGAGCAGGCAAAGGGACGGTGTGAAGCGCCGCGGCATTTTGATCACGCTCGAAGGCATTGACGGCGCCGGCAAGACGACGCAGTTCCGCCGGCTGGCGCAATACTTGCGCCGCGGGGGTTACCCGGTGACGGCCACGCGCGAGCCGGGCGGCACTCGAGTGGGCGAGCAGGTTCGCCGCATTCTGCTCGCTTCGCGCAACCGCGAGCTTACGCCGCTTGCCGAGCTGGCGCTGATGTACGCGGCACGAGCCCAGCACCTGGACGAGGTGGTGTGGCCAGCGCTCGCGCGCGGCGACCTCGTGGTCAGCGACCGCTTCAACGACTCGAGCCGCGCTTACCAGGGTTATGGACGGCGGCTCGGCCTCAAGACCGTCGAGGCGTTCGACCGGATCATCTGCGGCGGCACGCAACCGGATCTCACGCTGGTGCTCGACGTTGATCCCGGCGCGTCGCTGGGCCGCGCGGTCCAGCGCGAGACACGGCAGAAGTCGAAGCACAGCCGTTTTGAGCAGGCCGGGCTCGAGTTTCAACGCCGTGTCCGCGCCGGATATTTCACACTGGCGCGAAGAGACCCTCGCCGCGTGAGGATCGTGCAGGCAGACCGGCCAGCCGGCGAAGTGCAGCGGGAGATACGGGAAGTCGTTGACGTATTTCTGGAGGGCTGGCGGAGCGCCACGAAAGGCGCCAGATCAACAGGCTGGTATCGTCATGAACTTCGAATCTTTTCTCGGTAACGCGGACGCCGCGGCCGCCGTCCGCGAGATGCTCGCGAGCGGCCACGTGCCGGGCGCGCTGCTCTTCACCGGCCCGGACGGCGTGGGCAAGAAGACGCTGGCGGAAATGCTCGCCAAGGCGTTGAACTGCGAACGTCCGTCTGGTGACGGCAGCTTTTGCGGCGAGTGCGCGCCGTGCCGCAAGGTGGACGAGATGCTCGCCGCGTCGCGTGACGATCTCGCTCGGCGCCGTGAGCTGAAAGACGCCGGCAAGCGTGTCGAGGGATTGGTCTATTTCGACGTGCAGCTTATCGAGCCGATCACGCGCTATATCCTCACCGAGCAGATTCGCGAGCTTCGCAGAGTCGCCTACGCCCATCCTTTCGAACTACGGCGGCGGGTGTTCATCATTGACCAGGCGCAAGCCATCCACTGGCAGGCCGTGGACCTGCTGCTCAAGGTGCTCGAAGAGCCGCCGGACTCGACCACGCTCGTCCTGGTGTGTCCCAATGCCTACGAATTGCGGCCCACGATCCGGTCGCGCTGCCGTCGCGTGCAGTTTGTGCCGGTGCCCGATTCGCTGATCAGCGAGCTGCTGGCCTGCGAGGCGAGAGTTCCACCGGCACAGCGCACGATCGTCGCGCGCCTGGCCGCCGGCAGCGTCTCGAAAGCCCTCACATTTGACCTGGCCGCTTACCTGGAGCGCCGCCAGCCGTGGCTCGACTTCCTGGAAAGCGTCAGCGCGCAGCCCGGCAGCCCGGCAAACTGGAATGCTTTGTTCGACGCCGTGAAATCGCTCACCGCGAAGCGCGATGAGTTCGAGGCAACCCTCGGCATCGGCTATGACTTGCTACAGGATCTCGTGCAGGCGCTCGAATCCGCCGAGCCACGCGTCAGCGACCCCGAATTGTTGCCTCGCCTGAAAGGCTGGGCTGGCAGGCTGCGGCTCACCGGCATCTCGACTCTGAAGAATGGCTTGGACGAAGCCTACCGGCTTCAGATCCGGAACGTGAATCAGCAGCTTGGCTTCGAGGCGCTGGCGGTGGAACTGGCGGGGCAGAGCGGTTGAAGAAACAAGGGGGCCGGCAACGCCCCGCCGAGTGGAATCGCAGCGAGATGGAGCGTGGCAGCGGCTTCCAAGAATTGCATTGCGGCGGGCACGGGGGCGTGCTAAATTACGGCGTAGGTTCGGAGCTACCCGCTGAGCTTTTTGATTTTGTCTTGTGAAAGAAACCGAGCCGCACGATTTACCGTCTAACTGGCTGAGTATCTCGGGCGCCTTTCCAGGCGCCTCGGGACCAGAGACCCAAGGAGTTGCGCCCGTGAACCGCAAACTGATACGTCCATCACTCTCGGATATCCAGGACCAAATGGGGCCGCGCGGCATGCCGCGCCGCAAGCCCACGCCGCCCGAGCAGACCAACGCCGAGAATTTTTATTACATCAAGCAGATGCAGGCCCGCACGCCGGTCGTGGTGGTTCTCGACACCGGCGAGCAGATTCGCGGCGTGATTGAGTGGTACGACAAGAGCTGCATCAAGGTGCACCGCGCCAATGAGCCGAACCTGCTCATCATGAAGTCCTTCGTGCGTTACATTTACAAGCAGCAGGAATCGAAGAACGGCACGAAGGACGAGGGCCTGCCGAACGAGCCTGACGAGGAATAGAAGACGAATAGAAGGCCGGCGTGCGAGGCGAGATCGGTTGAGCTCGCGCCAACTCCTCATCGGCTTCATGCCCCACCATGCGATTTCCTCTCCAACCCGGCGACGTCAAGATTGTTCAAGGCAGCTCCGGCAAAGGACTGCAGGTGGAGTGTCCGTGCGGCGCCGTCAACTGGAATCACCTCGAGATCCAGGAATCGCAATGGACCTGCCGCAACTGCGGACAGGTGTTCACCGAGTATTTCCCGGGGCTCGCGCAGAAGGTGCTGGCGCAAGAGAAATCCCGGACCGAGGCGAGCCAGCCTACGGCTCCTCCGGCGCCGGCGGGAGCTTAAGCGTGTCGCAACTTGCCAGCAAGAATTGCGTTCCCTGCCGCGGCGGCGTCCCGCCTTTGAGCGGCGAGGCTCTCGAAGCCTTGCAGTCTCAGGTGCCCGGATGGTCGGTCGAGGACGGGCACCATCTCACCAAAGACTACAAATTCCCCGACTTTCGCCAAGCCCTTGCATTCGTCAACCGGGTGGGAGAACTCGCCGAGGATCAGGGCCACCATCCGGACATTTTCCTGGCCTGGGGCAAGGTGGGCGTCAAGACCTGGACGCACGCCATCAACGGCCTCACGGAAAGCGACTTCATCCTCGCCGCCAAGATCGACCAGCTTCACCAAGCCAACCGATGACTACAAGACTAGCCTAGCTGCCTGGTTTCGAGGCGATCGTCCTCAACGTGCTGGCATGGCCGGGCTTTTCTTGGGACGGTAGACGTGGGTGCTCTGGCCGAAGAACACCTCGGCCGATTCCATCACCGTTTCGGAGAGCGTCGGATGCGGGTGGATGCTGAGCCTCACGTCCGAAGCGAACGCCGCCATCTCCACCGCCAGCACGCCCTCGGCGATCAGCTCTCCAGCGCCGGTCCCGACAATGCCCACGCCCAGCACTCGCTCGGTTTCCGGGTCAATCACCAGCTTGGTGAGGCCGTCGGGACGGTCGAGCGTGATGGCGCGGCCTGACGCGGCCCAGGGAAAGCGGGCCACGGCGACCGCCCGGCCTTCGGCCTTCGCCTGGTCTTCGGTGAGCCCGCACCAGGCAACTTCGGGGTCCGTGAACACGACGGCGGGAATGGCGCGCGGCTCAAACGCGACCTTGTGTCCAGCGATGGCTTCGACCGCTGCAAAGCCTTCGTGCGACGCCTTGTGCGCCAGCATCGGCTCGCCCGCCACGTCGCCGATGGCGTAAATGGCCGGCTCGGCAGTGCGGCGCTGCAGGTCAACCTCGATGAAGCCGCGCGCGTCCACCTTGACTTGGGTGTTCTCGAGGCCGGCAATCTGCGAGTTCGGCTTGCGGCCGACCGCGACGAGCACTTGATCGAACACGACCTCCTCCGCCGGTGCCTGCGCGCCTTCCAGCTTCACGTAAATGCCGTCCTTCTGCTCCTTCATCCCGGCAACCTTGGTCGAGACGAGCACTCGCGCGCAGATCTTCTCCATGCGCTTGGCGAGTATGGCAACAAGGTCGCCGTCCACGCCGCCCGGCAGCAGACGCGGCAGCATTTCCACCACGGTGACTTTGCTTCCGAGGGCCGCATACACCGTGGCCATTTCGAGGCCGATATAGCCTCCGCCCACCACCAGCAGGCTTTTCGGCACACGCTTGAGGTCGAGCGCCGAGGTCGAGTCAAGCACGCGGTCGCTATTCGGGGGGAAGTCCGGAATCGCCGCCGGACGCGAACCGGTGGCCAGGATGGCGTGCTCGAACACCAACCGATCCTCGCCGCCGCCGTGCTTCTCGATGCGCAACGTCGCCGGGTCAAGGATGCTGGCGCGGCCGCGGATGTAATCCACCTTTCGCTGTTTCGAGAGGATCCCAAGTCCGCCGGTGAGCTTCTGTACGACGCTGTCTTTCCAGGCGCGCAGCTTGCCGAGATCAATCTTCGGCTCGGCAAATTGGATTCCCCAGTTTGCCGCTTCGCGCGCTTCAGTCAGGACGCGAGCGGCGTGCAGCAGCGCCTTCGAGGGGATGCATCCGCGGTAGAGACACACGCCGCCGGGGTTCAGTTCGTTGTCAATCAGGGCGACCTTTAGGCCGAGGTCCGCCGCCAGGAACGCCGCGGCGTAACCGCCGGGTCCGCCGCCGACTACCGCTAGTTGTGTGGAGTTCGGTTTTTCGCTCATCGCCGATTCTGTGACCGCGCGCCGCCCTCGTGAGTGCGCCCGATTTCAAATTTGAGATTCAAGATTTCAAAACCTATCCTTGCAGCGTCCGCGAGAAGAGTTCCTCATTGTGCCGTTATCCCTGCAACGCCAGCAGGAACGGCTGCTCGAGTGCTTCCGCCACCCACCGCAGGAAACGAGCGGCGTCCGCGCCGTCAATCAAGCGATGGTCGTAGGAAAGCGACAGCGGCAGCATCAGGCGCGGCACGAACTGCCCGTCGGTGAACACGGGTTCCGTGCGGGCGTGCGAGATCCCCAGGATCGCCACTTCGGGCCAGTTGACCACTGGCGAGAAACCCGTGCCGCCGATCCCACCCAGGTTGCTGATGCTGAAGACGCCGCCCTGCATCTCGTCAAGGGTCAATTTCTTCGTCCGCGCCTTCTCGGCAAGCTGCGCCAGCTCGACGGCAAGGACCCGGATGTTCTTCCGGTCCACGTTCCGCACTACCGGCACGAGTAGACCGCGGTCGGTGTCCACGGCGACGCCGATGTGGCAATACTTCTTGTAGACAATCTCGTTCTTGGCCGCATCAACGCTGGCGCCGAACTGAGGGAAGACCTTGAGCGCCGAGGCTACGACCTTCAGCGCGATGGCGGTGACGGTCAGCTTGCCGCCCGCCGCTTCCACGCCCTTACCGTGTGCCTTTCGCAGATCCACAAGGCTCGTGATGTCGGCTACATCGTATTGAGTGACGCGCGGAATGATAGACCACGCGTAACTCAGATGCTCCGCCGTCTTGCGCCGGATGTTGGACATGGGCTGGCGGTCGACCTCGCCCCACTTGGTGAAATCCGGAAGCGGAGGCGCCGTTGTGGCCGCGCCGGCCACCATGCTACGAACGCGCCCGGTGACATCTTCGGTCGAAATGCGACCGCCGGGTCCGGAGCCCGGGACCTGCGTGATATCCACGCCCAGCTCGCGCGCCATACGGCGGACGGATGGAGCGGCGGGCACCATGACCGGGGCGGCTTCGGGCGTTTTCTCTATCGGCGTGCGCGGCGGGAGAGCGAACTCGACCACTTGTCCACGTTGAACGGTCTGTGCGGATGAAGCAGGAGGCGCCGGAGCGGCGACTGCTGCCGTGGGCTCGTTTCGGCCAGCGGGCTTTTCCGCCGGTCGCGCTTCCTTCGTGGAGGGCGGAGCTTTCGCGTCGGCCCGTTGGACCGGCGGCGCGGCGGCTTCGGCCGGCTTCGCTTCCGGCGAGGGCTGGGCGGCAGCGTCGTCGTCCACGGTGAGAATCAATTGCCCCACCTTGATCTCGTCGCCCGCCTTAACGTGAATCTGCTTCACCACGCCGCCTACCGGAGACGGCACTTCGACCGTCGCCTTGTCGGTTTCAAGCTCGAGGACAGACTGGTCTTTTGTGATGGTATCGCCTACGGACACCAGGACCTTGACGAGATCGCCCTTTTCTATGTTTTCGCCCAACTCAGGCAACTTGAATTCGGTTGGCATGTCGTCATTTCCCAAAGCCTCTCACGCAGAGGCGCAAAGACGCAAAGAAAAACAAGAAGCATCGCTTCACGAAATCACCGGGTTGGCCTTCTCGGGGTCAATCTCCATTTCCTTCATCGCCTGTGCCACCACATCCGGCTCGATCTGCTTGTCTCTTGCGAGCGCAGCGAGCGCAGCCAGGGTGATGAACCGGGCATCCACCTCAAAGAAATCGCGCAAAGCGCGGCGGCCGTCGCTTCGACCGAAGCCGTCAGCGCCGAGCGAGACGAGCGGCCGTGGCGCCCAGCGCGCAATCGAATCCGGTAGCGCCTTGACGTAGTCGCTGGCGGCGACGAGCACGCCGGGCGCGTCGGCCAAACATGAAGAGACGTAAGGCTGGCGCGGCGGCTCGCCGGGGTGCAGCATATTCCAGCGCTCGGTGTCGTGACCGTCACGGTAGAGCTGCTTGTAGCTGGTGACGCTCCACACGTCAGCCGCGACCCCGTACTTCTCTTCCAGGATCTGCTGCGCGGCAAGCGCCTGGTTCAGAATCGTGCCGCTTCCAAGAAGCTGGGCGCGCGGCTTCGCCTTATGGCCCTTCTGCTCCTTCTGGTTTGCCGAAGCCTTAAACCGGTACATACCCTTCAGAATACCGTCCCGTGCGCCTTCCGGCATGGGCGGCTGCGCGTAGGGTTCATTCATCAGGGTGAGATAGTAGAAGACGCTCTCGCCCTGTTGGTACATGCGCCGGATTCCATCCTCGATGATGACGGCGATTTCATAAGCGTAAGCCGGGTCGTACGCCAGCAGATTCGGCACGGTGTAGGCCAGCAGATGGCTGTTGCCGTCCTGATGCTGGAGACCCTCGCCGGCGAGCGTGGTGCGTCCTGACGTGCCGCCCAGCAAGAAGCCGCGAGCGCGGTTGTCACCGGCGGCCCAGATGAGGTCGCCGATGCGCTGGAATCCGAACATCGAGTAAAAGATGAAAAACGGAATGGTGTTGATGCCGTAGTTGGCGTAGGCGGTGCCCGCAGCAATGAAGGATGACATGGAGCCGGCTTCGGTGATGCCCTCCTCCAGGATCTGGCCGTCCGTGGCCTCCTTGTAGTAAAGCAGCGTAGCCCGGTCGACGGGATCGTAGAGTTGGCCGGCGTGAGAGTAAATGCCGACCTGACGAAACAGCGCCTCCATGACGAAGGTGCGCGCCTCGTCGGGCACGATGGGAACAATCAGCTTGCCAAGCTGCTTGTCGCGCAGAAGCTTGGAGAGCAGTTTGACGAAGGCCATGGTGGTCGAGACTTCGTGGCCTTTGGAGCCCTCGTAAGACTCCTGGTAGACGTCCCCGGCCGGCGGCTGGAGCGGCGCTGCGAATACCTTGCGGCGAGGCACGTAGCCTCCCAGCTCGCGGCGGCGCGCCTGCAGGTATTGCATCTCCGGGCTATCGTCCGGAGGCCGGTAGAACGGCGCCCCGGCGATTTCGACGTCCGACAGCGGAATCCCGAAGCGGCTGCGGAAAGCGCGGATTTCCTCTTCGTTGAGCTTCTTCTGCTGGTGGGTGATGTTCTTGCCTTCGCCCGCCTCGCCCAGGCCGTAGCCTTTGATGGTGCGGGCGAGAATCACCACGGGCGACCCGGTGTGGTGCGCGGCGAGGTTGTAGGCCGCAAAGACCTTGCGCGGATCATGGCCGCCCAGCCGCAGTTTACGAAGCTGATCGTCGGAGAGATGCTTCACCATGTCGAGCAAGCGCGGGTCGGCGCCGAAGAAGTGCTGGCGGAAATAATTGCCCGGCTCTACGGTATATTTCTGCCGCTCGCCGTCCACCACTTCACCCATCCGCTTGGCGAGAAGCCCCTCCTCGTCCTTGGCGAACAGCGGATCCCAGTCGCTGCCCCAGACCACCTTGATCACTTTCCATCCTGCCCCGCGAAAAACCGACTCCAGCTCCCGGATCACGTTGCCGTTGCCGCGCACCGGACCGTCGAGCCGCTGCATGTTGCAACTGACCACCCAGATGAGGTTGTCGAGCTTCTCTCTTGAGGCGAGTGAGATCGCCCCGAGCGACTCCGGCTCGTCCATCTCGCCGTCGCCCAGGAAGGCCCACACCTTCTGGCCGGAGGTGTCTTTGAGGTGGCGGTCCTCCAGATACCGGCTGAAGCGCGCCTGGTAAATGGACATAATGGGCGCGAGGCCCATCGAGACGGTGGGAAACTCCCAAAAGTCCGGCATGAGCCAGGGGTGCGGGTAAGAGGAGAGTCCACCGGTGGGCCCGCACTCGCGGCGGAAGTTCGCAAGCTGCTCGGCGGTGATGCGGCCTTCGAGGAACGCGCGGGCGTAAACCCCCGGCGAGGCGTGTCCCTGGAAGTAAACCAGGTCGCCTTCGCCCTTTTCGTTGCGAGTTCGGAAGAAGTGGTTGAATCCGATCTCAAACAGCGTCGCCTGCGATGCGTAAGTGGAGATGTGGCCGCCGATGCCTTCTTCCTCGCGATTGGCCCGCACCACCATGGCCATAGCGTTCCAGCGCACCAGGCTCTTGATGGTGCGCTCGATCTCGATGCTTCCGGGGAACGGCGGCTCCTCATCGACGGGAATCGTATTCATGTACGGCGTGCTGGCGGTATAAGGAATTCGCAGGCCATCCTGCTGGGCGTGGATGCGCAGGGTGCGCAACAGGCGGGTGGCGCGGTCGGGTCCGGAATGCTTCAGAACGTAGTCGAACGATTCCAGCCATTCGCGCGTTTCGATGACTTCTTCTTCAGGAATCGGCGGCAAAGTCGGTTGGGTGCTCATAACTTGTCCTATCTCCGCCCATGTCTCAAGCTTTGGCCGGGCTCGCGTGGCATCCCTACATTGATTGCAAGCGAACTAAGTCTTTCTTTCGCCATCAGATGCGACCGTTCGCGAAACGAAAGCTCATCATTTCAGAGCGGCAAGCCGCTAAAAAGCCGAGGATTCAACTAAAGTATTTAGCTTCAATATTTTGACGGCTTTAATTGAGATAAAGCATTCATTTTCAATATGTTGGCGGATTTGCAGTGCAGCAAAAAACATTCCTTCTTTTGTTTTCAATATGTTGACGGCTTCGTTCGTAACATTTCATGATGTTTGTGTATTCCGATGCCCTGGGCGGCTGGGAACAGCTCGTGCTTGCGTCGCCACCTCTGGGGGATAGAACCTTCGACGATCACCGGCACTCTCCTGATTTCCACGTGCCAACGTGCCCCGTTGCCATCGGTCATGATGCAGCGTTTTGCCGGATTGGCTCATCGCGGGTTTTTCCAAGGCTGATGCCAGGTCAAACTCAAGTAAACGCGTCGCGCGGCCCGCGGCTTTGCAGATGTCCCTAACGATGATAGCATTATTTCCGCATCAAACGCCAGATGAGTGATTGGCCCAGACTTCATGGACATCGGACGCGAATTCCAGGGAATTAACGCCGGATACGTCGCCGAGCTTTATGAGCGATACCGCCGCGATCCTAGTTCCATTGACGCCGCCAGCCGTGCGATCTTCGAGCGGTGGACCCCGTCGGCGGAACCGACAGCGGTAGCGGCCCCGGAGCTTGCCGCAGTCGTCTCCACAACAATCCCGGTTGCTCACATTGTCGGCGCGGTGAATCTCGCCGAATCCATCCGCAAGTTCGGACATCTGGCGGCTCAGATCGACCCGCTCGGCAGCGCGTCGCCGGGCGATCCCTCCCTTGACCCGGCGTTCCACGCCGTCACCGAGGACGACCTGCGTAGCCTACCGGCCAGCCTGATTGTGGGTCAGGTTGCCGAGGGCAAGGCAAACGCCTGGGAGGTGATTCAGGCGCTGCGGCAGGTCTACTCGTCGGTCACCGGCTACGACTACGCCCATCTGCGTGACCCCGAAGAGCGCGACTGGTTGCGAACGGCGGCGGAGGCTGGCCTCTTCCGGCCGCCCGCCGATCCCATTGACGAAGTGGCGCTGCTCGACCGGCTCACGCAAGAGGGCGTCTTCGAGCTTTTCATCCATCGCACGTTCCCCGGCAAGACACGGTTTTCGATCGAGGGGCTCGGCATCCTGATTCCCGTGCTCGATGAGATCATCGGCCGGGCCGCCGAGGCAAAGTTCCACAACATCCTGATCGGCATGGCGCACCGGGCGCGGCTGAACGTCCTGGCGCACGTGCTGAACAAACCCTACGCGCAGATTTTCGCGGAGTTCAAAGACCCGCTGCACCGGAGCAACATTCGCGAGTACCTGGGATGGACGGGCGACGTGAAGTATCACGCCGGCGCGCGCCTCGCGCTTAAGGAGGGCGAGGCCGCCGACATGGTGGTCACGCTCGCCCCCAATCCCAGCCACCTCGAAGCGGTGAACCCGGTGGTGGAAGGAATGGCGCGGGCGGCAGGAACGACGGTGGACCGACCAGGCGCGCCGCGGTTCGATCCCACGCGAACGCTGCCGATTCTGATTCACGGCGACGCCTCATTCCCTGGCCAGGGCGTGGTGGCCGAGACGCTGAACCTTTATCGGCTGCCCGGCTACCGGACCGGCGGCACGGTTCACATTGTCGCTAACAACCAGCTCGGATTCACCACCACGCCCGAGGATGGCCGCAGCACAATTTACGCGAGCGACCTGGCGCGCGGCTTCCGCATTCCGATCGTGCGCGTCAACGCCGACCATCCCGAGGCGTGCCTCGAAGCCGCCCGTCTGGCGCTAGCCTACCGGACGAGGTTCCAGAAGGATTTCGTGATTGATCTCGTCGGCTATCGCCGTTACGGACACAACGAAGGCGATGAGCCAAGCTTCACCCAGCCGCTGATGTACCAGAAAATCGCCAGCCACCCGACAGTCCGGCAGCTTTGGGCGAAGACGCTGGTCGACCGCGGCGCAATCGAAGAGCGCCTTGCCGACGAGCTCGTGCGTCGGCATACGGGCGAGATTGAAGCGGTGATGCGGTCGCTCGATGCCGAGCGCCAGCTTGTGGAGCCGGTGCCGGAGCCGCCTCCGTCTGGCGCCGCCCGCCAGGCGCGAACCGCGGTCCCGGCGGAACGTCTGCGGGAGCTTAACGCGTCGCTGCTGGAACTGCCCGCCGACTTTACCGCCAACCGCAAGCTGGAGCGAGCGAGGGAGCGGCGCCGCAAAGCGCTCGACACGCTGGACGAGCGCACGGTGGACTGGGCGGCGGCCGAGGAACTCGCGCTCGCCTCCATCCTGGCCGACGGCGTCGCCGTCCGGTTCACGGGCCAGGACGCGGCACGTGGCACGTTCAGCCAGCGTCACGCCGTGTTTCACGACGTGAAGACAGGAGGACCGTTCATTCCCCTCCAGACGTTGCCGCAGGCGCGCGCCGCGTTCGAGGTCCACAACAGCCCGCTGAGTGAAAACGCCTGCCTCGGTTTCGAATATGGGTACAACGTGCAGGCCCCCGACCGCCTGGTGATTTGGGAGGCGCAGTACGGCGACTTTATCAACGGCGCCCAGACCGTGGTGGACGAGTTCATCGTGTCGGCGCGCGCCAAGTGGGGCCTGACGCCGTCGCTGGTTCTGCTG
>DASYXW010000048.1:0-1539 GCA_035934405.1 Terriglobia bacterium | reverse complement strand
CCCTTGCATATTGATGTCGGTTCTGACGAAGTCCTTTTGGATGACTCCCTACAAGTCGCCGAACACGCCAAAGCCGCCAATGTTCCGGTCGAACTGACCGTCTGGGATGACATGTGGCACGGCTTCCAGCTATTCGCTTCCATCTTGCCCGAAGGACAGCAATCACTTGAGCAGATGGGGAGGTTTATCCGCCTCCAAACGAAGTTGTCATAGTGATGCGCGTAACGAGACAAATGAGGTCATATGTACACTCTTCTCCGAGACAATGAACCAGATCGGATGTCAAAGGAGGTCTACGAATGCTGTGAACGTTTGAGACGATTGAAAGGAAAATGATATGGCATCCACTACCACTCGCCCAACCTCTCGGAAAGGCTTTGCACTTCGCAAGCTGGTCTGGGTTGGGCCACTGACGATCATTGTCGCCGTCCTTGTTAACCTGGTGATACGAACCATTGCCGTCGCATTCTTCGGCGTTCCTGATGGATTCACGTACTTGCAGGCACCTTTTGTCATTGGGAGTACCGTCGTCTTCTTGTTGCTGGCGCTGGTGGCCTTCATCCTGGTCGGTCGCTTCGCTCGCCGCCCGGTGGGCTTCTACCGCATTCTGACACTGGTCGCTCTGTTCGTCTCATTTCTCAACCCCATCATGGCGCTGGCTGGGCTGTACCCCGTTCCGGGCATGAACCTGCACATCTTTTGGACCATGATCGTTATGCACACGGTGACAGCTATTATTACTGTGAGCCTGCTGACTACGCTGGCCGTCGAACCATAGTGGGAGCAGCAACAAAGGAGGTGTATCATGTTTTCCGAGCAGGAACTGGCTTACCTGCAAGCGCAACCCCTTGCCAGGATTGCCACCGTGGACAATGATGGACAACCCACTGTTGTTGTCGTAGGCTTCCAGTTCGATGGCGCGCGCTTCTACATCAGCGGTCACCAGCTCTCCGCCAGCAGGCTTCGGAGATCTGGCCCGCGAGCGGGGCCGGGAAGCGCCGGCCCCATAGCCCTGCGCGATCGATGGAGCAGGAGAGGGCGCACCACGAACACGCTGAAGTTGCCGTTCGCGGCCATCCCGAGGCCGCGACCAGAAAGGAAGGAATTGCTATGCCCAATGCGATTGTGATGACTGGATACGGACCACCTGAGGTGCTCAAGTGGGCCTCCGTCCCGCTGCGGGAACCGGGTCAGGGACAGATCAGGATCAAGGTCAAGGCCGCCGGCATCAGCCCGACCGATCTCGTCCTGCGGGCCGGCTATGTCAAGGAGGTCTTCCCGCTGCCCCCGAACGCCGTGCTCGGCTTCGAGGCAGCAGGCACCGTCGACGCGGTCGGGCCCGGTGTCACCGGCACGTCCCTCGGCGACGGCGTCACGGCCCTGCTGGTCAGCCTGGGCGGGTACGCCGAGTACGCGCTGGCGTCGATCTGGACCCGCAAGCCAGACCCCGTCTCGTGGATCGATGCCGCCGCGCTGCCCAGCTCGGCCGAGGCGGCCGTCGGTGTCCTCCGGCAGCTAAAGGTCAAGAGCGGTGAGACG
>DASYXW010000020.1:0-2942 GCA_035934405.1 Terriglobia bacterium | reverse complement strand
GGGTATGAGTCAGGATCAAAGACGTAACCTTGTTTGAGTTGATCTTCATGGGAGAAGTGGGTGTCGTCTTCGCTCAAAAACGAGCCCGCCTGTTCCCACTTTTATTGTATCACCTCCTGTCTACTCGCACACTGCCTTTTTGGGCGATTTTTTTTGGCGTTCTTTCCCCTATACTCAGGCGGAAGCGACGCGCGTCTTTCGCACCCGCGGTGAAAGCTCTCCTTTGAGCCTGCGATCCCTCTCGTGTGTGTGCTGAAATCAGCACAGGCTTCATCAGGCGTGTGCCAGACCCTCGTCGAAGCGTATGGAGTCACCTAGAGATGAAAGGAAAAGAGATGATATGGCGACAAGCAAGCCATCTGTTCTATCGGAAATGGGGGGTGTGATGATCGACGTGATCGTTGCCGGCGGTGGACCGACCGGCTTAATGCTGGCCAGCGAGTTGCGGCTGCACGGCGTGCACGTGGTCGTGCTGGAGCGGGAGACGGAGCCGAACGTGCATGCCCGCGCGCTCGGCCTGCACGTGCGCAGCATCGAGATCATGGACCAGCGCGGCCTGCTGGAGCGCTTCCTCGCGCAGGGCCGACAGTACCCGCTCGGCGGTTCCTTCGCCGGCATCACCAAGCCGCGGCCGGACCGGCTGGACACCGCACATGCGTACATCCTCGGCATCCCGCAGAACATCACTGAGCGTCTGCTGAACGAGCATGCCATCGAGCTCGGCACCGAGATCCGGCGCGGCTGCGAGCTGGTCGGGCTGAGCCAGGACGAAGACGGGGTGACCGTCGAACTGGCCGACGGCACGCAACTGCGCTCACGCTACCTCGTCGGCTGCGACGGCGGCCGCAGCACCGTGCGCAAGCTGCTCGCGATCGGCTTCCCCGGCGAGCCCGCCAGGATCGAGTGGCTGCTGGGCGAGGTGGAGGTGGCCGCGCCACCGGAGGAGCTGGCCGCCGTGGCGGCTGAAATCCGCACTCCCCATCTGCGCTTCGGTCCCGCCCCTCACGCGGAGGGGGTGTACGGCTTCGTCGCGCGCACCGAGGAGGTGGCCGAGGACCGCGCGGCACCGCCGACCCTCGAGGAGTTCAAGCAGCGGCTGCGGGAGCTCGCTGGCACCGACTTCGGCGTGCACTCGCCGCGCCGGCTCACCCGCTTCGGCGACGCCACCCGGCAGGCCGAGCGCTACCGCAGCGGTCGCGTGCTGCTGGCTGGCGACGCGGCACACATCCACCCGCCGATAGGCGGACAGGGCCTCAACCTCGGCGTCCAGGACGCCTTCAACCTCGGCTGGAAACTGGCTGCCGAGATCGGCGGCTGGGCTCCCGAGGGGCTGCTGGACAGCTACCACACCGAACGGCACCCGGTGGCCGCCTCCGTGCTGAACAACACCCGCGCGCAGTCGGAACTGCTGTCCCCCGAACCGGGCCCCCAGGCGGTGCTCCGGCTGATATCGGAACTGATGGACTTCGAGGAGGTCAACCGCTACCTGATCGGGAAGATCACAGCGATCGGGGTCCGCTACGACTTCGGCGGCGAGCATCCGCTTGTCGGTCGCCGGCTGCGGGATATCGAGCTCAAGCGGGGGCGCCTCTACGGGCTGATGCACAGCGGGCGCGGCCTGCTGCTCGACCAGACCGGCCAGCTTGAGGTTTCGGGCTGGGCAGATCGGATCGACCACATCGTCGACAAAAGCTCCGAACTCGACGTACCCGCCGCGCTGCTGCGACCGGACGGCCACGTGGCGTGGGTCGGTGACGATCAGCAGGATCTGCGCGTCCTGCTGCCAAAGTGGTTCGGCGCCGCCGTTAGTTGAGCACGCAGGTGTGGCCCGAAAGGGTGGGATCTTGTGACGATCCGCCTCCGACGGACCTTGATCAACAGCACCCCCGAGGTGCTGTTGATCAAGGGTGGCCCAGGCAAAGGGCGCGACCGTGGTGGCGCTGCATCGCGTCGCGTATCTGTGAAGTCTCGCTGCTGGAGACGTTTTTGTGAGGATCTTAGCCCTATCTCTATTTACCACTTTCAACACTGTCATACTAGAACTGGAGCGGCTTCTCAAATGGTAAATGGTTGTGCTGCTCACTCGTCACCTCAAGTCCACTGGTGGGGATCGGCGACGCATCAAAGGGGTGTGGATCTCGTTGTTATTTCCACTCTTCTCTGCTGATACCCCAGATGTGAAGCGGTTTGCTCAAGTATTTTTGTTGAAGTCGCTCACATTGGAGGGCAAGTGCTTACGTCGGAGGGCCAAACCTGCTCACTTGGTACGGCATTTACCATCTCCTTCACATTATTACATCATTACCTAATGATATGATAAAGTGAAGGAAGAGGGTGTGTCAAGTACCACATCTCAATGAGGATGTTGAAATTGGTCAACATGTTGCAGGAGGCCACATCGGAGGTCCTTGCGGCTGTCAGGCCAATCGGCCCCAGGTTTGTGGTAGAACTACGAAGCAACTCCACCTCTCACTCCCCAACCGTTGGCAGCACGGTCGGTGTGCTGAAGTCGTCAGGGACAGACCCTGGCAAGGATTGTAACGCCTCCAGAGCGATGCCTATCGCCTCTGTTGTCACCCAGTCCTCGGCATCTCCTGCATTGTCACCCGTTTGCAGCACAAGCGGCTTCCAGTCGGCTGTCTCTTTCTCAAGATAGCCGTGCCCCGCTGTGTAATAGGCTTTGTTTACAGCCACCTGCTCCATTGCCAGGACCATGCTGGAATAGGTCCCATCTGCCAGCGTATCCGCCACCTCAAAGGCTTCCAGCATAAGCAATTGCTGCCCACCTTGTTTCGTCTTCTTGGAGAGGACTGGCGTTCCTGGATGGACAATGCTCTTGCCAGGAAAGGTCAGTGCCGCATAGTAGCCCAGATGGTGCGTATCCCAGAGACCCAGAGCATTGGGCTTGGCCCTGAATGGTGCCAGCAGCTCTTGCACCTTGT
>DASYXW010000005.1:0-66734 GCA_035934405.1 Terriglobia bacterium | reverse complement strand
CCGCCGGCCTTCCGAGAGGTGGAGTGTGGCTCGGTTCAGGTGTTTTCACCTCAAGTCCACCCGCGGGGTTGGCTGGGCGCAGAAAACAAAGCAAGAACAAAAACGCTTGACTCCGCCGCCCCCTTCATAGATGCGCTACCTGGCTTCGACTTTCGACTCGCGCCTCGCAGCGCCAGCACGGCCTCATCGCCCGTCAAAAACAACGTGTAGCCTGCGCCGCGAGACAGGAACTTTACGCGCGCATCGGCCTGGCCTTGGTTGGCCTCGAAAGCGAGCGGCAGCTTGCCGTAACTCTGGAGGACGCGTCCCTGCCTTGCCGGGCCGGGCTTGGAGAGGTTCACAGGCGCATCTGCGGCGAGCATCGGACGGTCGCTGTGACCCGGGCGACCGGGGATGGCGAGCGCCAATAAGGTAATCAAACTGACGATTACAAGGTGACGATGGCTGCGGCTCGGGTTCTTCATGGTTCTCCCCTCCCGGAATGACGCACTTGGCAGCTTAGACTATGGCGGCTTTTGGGGGCCTACGTCAAGTGGCGGAAGGGTACACAGCAGTTCCTCTTGGCGTCCGGTTGTAGGAGGTCGCCGTCGGCGGCGAGGACACCGACGCTACAGTGGGCGGGGCAAGCCCCGCCCCTACATCCAACGCGATGATGCGTTTGTGTGGGAATGGCGACGATAGGCGCGAATGGCAACTGTCCGGTTTCGGACAAAAGCTTCCCAGGAGCGGACAAGCCGCGGCGAGAATCAAGGCGGCGGCTCTGAGGTAAGCCGATATCGCTCAGGTTGTTAGCCTGCTAGAGTGGAGTGGTACCATGATTGCCAATCGCTAGGTGGAGGATTCCGATGGATATCCCACGCGAATCGCAAGCCCGAAAGAAGCGAATCCGGCGGATTATCTACGCCGTGGCCGGCGTGGCCGCTATCACCACGATCACATTGGGCGTCTCAAAACTTAAGCCGGCGGCGCCGGAGGTGGACGGCGGGACGGTGTGGCGAGACACCGTGAAGCGCGGCCCGATGGACTTGCAGGTGCGAGGCATCGGGACGCTGGTGCCGGAGGAGATTCAATGGATTCCGGCGGTGACCGAAGGCCAAGTGGAACGGCGGCTGGTGCTGCCAGGGACGGCCGTCAAGGCCGACACGGTGATCATGGTGCTGGCGAATCCGCAATTGCAGCAGGAAACGCTCGACGCCGAATGGCAGGTGAAGGAAGCGCAAGCTCAGTACAACAGCCTGAAGGCGCAGCTTGATAGCCAGCTTCTCGACCAGAAGGCGACGGCGGCGACGGTGAAGTCGGACTATCTGCAATCGAAACTGCAGGCCGACAAGGACACGCAGATGGCGAAGCTGGGGCTCGGCTCAGAGGTGACCGCTGATCTTTCCAAGGCGAAGGCCGACGCCGAGACCACGCGCAACCAGATCGAAGGCGACCGCGTGGAGGTGCTGAAGAACTCCATCCAGGCGCAGCTTCTGGCGCAGCAGGCAAAAATCGAGCAGCTCAAAGCGCTTTACGAGGTGAAGCACAACCAGCTTGAGAAGCTGAACGTGCGCGCCGGCATCAACGGGGTGCTGCAAGAACTCGACGTCGAGGTGGGGCAACAGGTGACGCCGGGAACGACGCTGGCCAAGGCTACGGATCCCGCCAAGCTCAAGGCCGAACTGAAAATCGCGGAAACGCAAGCCAAAGACATCCAGCTTGGGCAGACGGCCGAGATCGATACGCACAACGGCGTGATTCCGGGCCACGTGATTCGCATTGATCCCTCGGTGCTGAACGGTACGCGGACGGTGGACGTGAAACTGGACGGCGCGCTGCCGAAAGGCGCGGTACCCGACCTGAGCGTGGACGGCACGATTGAACTCCAGCACCTCGACAATGTGCTGTACGTCGGGCGTCCGGCGTTCGGGCAGGCGGACTCGACCGTCGGGCTCTTCAAGGTAACCAACGATGGCAAGGAAGCCGCCCGCGTGCAGGTGAAGCTGGGGCGGACGTCGGTGAACGAAGTGGAAATCCTGCAAGGATTGAAGCAAGGCGACGAGGTAATCCTTTCCGACATGTCGCGGTGGGACCAGTTCGACCGGGTAAGATTGCAATAAAGCAGTGGCTAGTGGTTAGAGGGATCCGAGTGGAAGCGCAGCCGAAGATCAGGAGCTACCGCGACCTGCTGGGTTGGCAGAAGGGCATTGCATTGGCGCGAGCGGTTTACAAACTGACCGCGCCGTTTCCCGACGGCGAGAAGTTCGGGCTGGTCTCTCAAATGCGGCGTGCAGCCGTTTCCGTGCCCTCAAATATCGCCGAGGGGCAGGCACGTCGGGGCCGACGAGAGTTCCTTCAGGTCCTGTCTCACGCCGAGGGCTCTCTAGCGGAACTGGATACTCAACTGATCTTGTCTGTGGAACTCGGTTTCTTAGCACGCAGCGGAACCGAGGAGGCGTCTGGCTTCATCGCCGAGTTGCAAAAGATGCTCTCTTCTCTGCGACAGAAGTTGGCTAGCTACTAGCCACTCGCCACCAACCACTAGCCACTTGGGGCTAATGAGGAAACTGATGGGTACACTTCTACAGGACCTGCGCTACGGTCTTCGGATGCTGGCGAAGAATCCCGGCTTCACGGCAGTGGCGGTGCTGACGCTGGCGCTGGGCATCGGCGCCAACACGGCCATCTTCTCGGTGGTCAGTGGCGTGTTGCTCAATCCGCTGCCCTACCCGCAGCCCGAGCGCCTCGTGGCACTGTATTCAAGGACGACGGACTTCGACAAGTCCTCCATCTCATATCCGAACTTCCTGGACTGGGTGCGCGACAACCGTTCCTTTTCCCCGCTGGCGGCTTATCGGGAGGACGACTTCAGCCTCACCGGGATGGGCGAGCCTGAACGTGTTCCCGCCGAGATGGTCTCGGCAAGCTTTTTCCCGGTGCTCGGCGTGACGGCGGCGCTCGGCCGCACGTTCCTGCCGAGTGAGGATCAGGTGGGCGCGAGGCCCGTGGCGCTCGTCAGCAACGGCCTGTGGAAAAGCAAGTTCGGCTCCTCGCCGGATGCGCTCGGAAAGGCGATCACGCTCAACGGTGTGGCGTACACCATCATCGGCGTGATTCCGGCCGACTTCCATTACGTCGGCAACAACTTTCATCGCAGCGACGTTTACGTGCCCATCGGCCAGTGGAATGACCCGACGTTTCGCGACCGCAGAGTCGGCATGGGCATGAACGCGGTGGGCAGGCTCAAGCCGGGGGTCAGTTTCGAGCAAGCGAATGCCGATATGGCGGCGCTGGGGAAGCATCTGGCCGAGGCGTATCCCGAGGCCGACCATGGCACGGGCGTGACTCTGGTTCCGCTGAAACAGAACGTTGTCGGCGACATCCGGCCGTTTCTCCTGGTGCTGCTGGGCGCGGTGGGATTTGTTCTGCTGATCGCGTGCGTGAACGTGGCGAATCTGTTGCTGGCGCGCTCCACGGGCCGCGCGCGTGAATTCGCCATCCGGGCGGCGCTCGGCGCCAGCCAGGGCCGTGCCATCCGCCAGCTCTTGACGGAAAGCATCCTGCTGGCTTTGGCGGGCGGAGGCCTGGGCTTGCTGCTTGCGGCCTGGGGGTTGAAGGGCGCGCTCCAGGCGCTGCCCGAGGCGCTTCCGCGAGCCGAGAACATTCACCTCGACGGACGAGTGTTGTTGTTTACGCTCGCCGCGTCGGTGCTGGCGGGCGTCCTGTTCGGACTGGCGCCGGCGCTCAAGACTTCACAACCCGATCTTCATGAAACGCTGAAAGAAGGAGGGCGCGGGTCGAGCGGCGCCCGGCATCGCGCCCAGAGCGCATTCGTGGTCCTGGAGATGGCGCTCGCGCTCGTCCTCCTGGCCGGCGGAGGACTCATGATTCGAAGCCTCGGCAAACTCTGGAGCGTCGATCCCGGATTCGATCCCCACAACTTGCTGACGTTCAGCATGTCGTTTCCGCCGCTCGGCTCTGCGGACGCCGTTCGAGAGTCCTGGCTGCGAATTCACGACGCGCTCAGCGCCATCCCCGGTGTCGAGGCCGTTTCGCTGGCGGCGGGGTCCCATCCCATGGACAGCGATTCCGAGGTATCGTTCTGGCTCGAGGGGCAACCCAAGCCGCCGACGCAGGCCCAGATGAAATCGACGCTCTTTTCCCTCGTCCAGCCGGACTACCTGAAGGCCATGAGGCTACCGCTTGAGCGGGGCCGCTTTCTGACGCCGCAGGACAACCAGCAGGCGCCGTTGGTCACCGTCATCGACGAGCGCTTCGCGCGGCTCGCTTTCGGCGATCAGAATCCCATCGGCAGGAGGGTCAACTTCGATCTCTTGAACGTCACTGCGGAGGTTGTGGGCGTCGTCGGGCATGTGAAGCAATGGGGCCTCGACGAGGACACAAACTCGCCCGTCCAGCCGCAGTGCTATCTGCCGATTTCGCAGATTCCCGACCGCTTCATCCCCCTCATTGCTCCGGGTGTGGGGGTTGTGCTGCGGTCCGCCGGGTCGCCGTCGGCGCAGTTAGCCCCGGTGCGGCACGCTCTGGAGCAGATTAATGGACAGGCGGTGATCTATGGCAGCGAGACTATGGACAAGATCATTTCCGATTCGCTGGCCGCGCGCCGCTTTGCCATGGCTCTGCTGGGCATTTTCGCCGCGCTCGCTCTGGTCATGTCGTGTATCGGAATCTACGGCGTGATCTCTTATCTGGCCGGCCAGCGAACGCACGAAATCGGCGTGCGGATGGCACTCGGCGCCGGCCGGCGCCATGTGCTCCGGCTGATGCTGGGAGAAGCCGTCAAGATGGCGCTGCTGGGTGTTGCGATCGGCCTGGTGGCCGCTTTCGGGCTTACGCGCCTGATGGCGAAGTTGCTTTTCGGGGTCAGCGCCCATGATCCGTTCACCTTTATCGCGGTGGCAAGCCTCCTGACGCTGGTGGCGCTTGCGGCCTGTTACGTTCCAGCGCGGCGGGCCACGAAAGTGGATCCTATGGTGGCGCTGAGGTACGAATAAGACAGTGGTTAGTGGCTAGGCTATGGTGCTCGAATCGGAAGAAGCGATGAACACTGATGAGGCAAGTCCGTAGTCGCTGACTGGCAAATGGGAACTGATAACTGACAACTGAGAACTGACTACTGAAGCAAAGGAGCAACCATGAGCACATCCTCGGAAGCGTTGATTCGACTGGAAGGCGTGACCAAGGTTTTCTACACCGACGAGGTGGAGACCCACGCGCTCTCAGGCATCCACCTCGAAATCAACAAGGGCGAATACCTCTCCATCGCCGGACCCTCCGGCTGCGGGAAATCCACGCTGCTCTCGATTCTCGGGTTGCTTGATTCACCGAGCGACGGGAAGTACTGGCTGAACGGCGGCGGCGTGGAGAACCTCGACTTGGGTGAGCGGGCGCGCATCCGCAACCGCGAAGTGGGGTTCATTTTCCAGAGCTTTAACCTCATCGGCGACCTCAACGTTTACGAGAACGTCGAGCTGCCGCTCACCTACCGCGGCATGCCGGCCTCGGAACGCAAGCAGCGGGCGCACGATTCGCTCGAGAAGGTGGGCATGTCGCACCGCATGAAGCACTACCCTTCGCAGCTTTCCGGCGGCCAGCAGCAACGCGTCGCGGTGGCCCGCGCCCTCGTCGGCCAGCCTTCCATCCTGCTCGCCGACGAACCTACCGGCAATCTGGATTCCAAGAACGGCGAGGCGGTGATGGACCTGCTGCGCGACCTGCACCGCGAGGGCGCCACGCTGTGCATGGTGACGCACGATCCGCGCTTCGCCCGCTACGCCCAGCGGACCGTCAACATGTTTGACGGTCGGGTGGTGGAGGAGAGCGAGGCAGAAATGACCCAGGCTTCGGCCGGCCAGTAATTTCATTGATTCATTAATTCATTAATTCATTGAATCAATGGGCCATTCCCTTCGGCTGTAGGCATCGGACGGGCACTCGATGCGCGAGCGTGGTGGGCTGAGGCTGAGAAACGAATGATTCAACTGAACAACATCGAGAAATCTTATCCTATCGGCGCCGGCCGGTACTACGTCCTGCGACGGATCACCGCCGAAGTGAAGGAAGGCGAATTCATCACCATCATGGGACCCTCCGGCGCCGGGAAATCCACCTTGCTCAGCATCCTGGGCATGCTCGACGGCGCCTGGACGGGCGAGTACTACTTTTTCGAACAGCCGGTCCACAAGCTCAACCTCAAGCGGCGCGCTGAAATCAATAAGAAATACATCGGCTTTGTTTTTCAGCAGTACCACCTCCTCGACAATCTCACCGTGGCCGAGAATCTGGATATTCCCCTTTCCTACCGCGACGTCAGATCTTCCGAGCGCCAGGCCCTCGTCGCCGACACGCTCGACCGCTTCCACATCGTCGGCAAAAAGGACCTCTATCCTAGCCAGCTCTCGGGCGGCCAGCAGCAGCTCGTGGCGGTGGCGCGGGCGGTGATTGCCAACCCCAAGCTGATTCTGGCCGACGAGCCGACCGGCAATCTGCATTCCAGCCAGGGCAAGGAAATCATGGAGCTTTTCAAGAAGCTGAATGAGGAAGGCGCGACCATTGTTCAGGTGACGCACAACGAGGCTTGGGCAGCGTACGGCGACCGGATTATCAATATCGTGGACGGGTGGATCAGCTAATTGAGTCATTGATTGACTCATTGAATCAATGACCCGATGAGTCAATGAGTCAATTCGAGATTGGAGACACCGAGATGACCTCTCTCCTAACCGATCTTCGCTACGGACTTCGGATGCTGGCCAAGAATCCCGGCTTCACAACCGTGGCCGTGCTGACGCTCGCGCTCGGCATTGGCGCCAACACCATCATCTTCAGCGTGATCAACAGCCTGTTCTTGCACCCGACCGGAATCGCCGACCCCGGTCATCTCTTCGCCATCCGGGTGAAGTACGACAAGCTGAACCTGAAGAGCATTGTGATCTCCGCCCCGGATTTCAAGGACGTCCGCGACAGCACGCAGATCTTCTCTTCCGCCGCCGCCGCCGACCAGGAGAGTTTCAACTACCTCGCCCCGGAAGGGCCCGAGCGGCTGACGGTGGCGAAGGTCTCGTCGCAGTGGTTTGACCTCTTTGGCGCTCGACCGTCCGTCGGGCGCGTCTTCCGGCCCGAAGAGGACCAGCCGCATGCCAATCAAGTCGCAGTGCTGGCGTATGACAGCTGGAAGCATCTCTTCGCCGGTGATCCTTCGATCATCGGCAAGACCATTCAGTTGAATCACCAGGACTACCGCGTGGTGGGAATCATGGGCCAGGACTTTGACCGGCCTCTCCGCACCCAGGCTTGGATTCCCATGGGCTTGGCCGCCAGTGAGTTTTCGCCTGACAACACTTTCAATGAGTCCTTGTTTGTGGTGGCGCGCACCCGGCCCCAGGTCTCGCCGGCCCAAGCCGAAGCCTTTGTCCGGGTTCTCACCGAGCGGCTTATCCAGGCTCATCCGGAGAGCACCTACGCCAAGGACTCGGGTTGGGGGATGTTTGCGCTCCCGTACACCGAATACACCTCCGGCGACTTGCGGACGCCCATGCTCATCCTGCTGGGCGCGGTCGGGTTCGTGCTTCTGATCGCCTGCTCGAACATCGGAGGTCTGCTCCTGGCCCGAGCCTCGACTCGTTCGAAGGAATTCGCCGTGCGCGCGGCCTTGGGCGCGCAAAAACGGGATTTGCTTCGGCAGGCTCTGGCGGAAAGCTTTTTACTGACGGCCTGCGGCGCTGTCGCCGGTGTCGCGGGGGCTTACGGAGGTCTCGGGCTTTTGCTGTGCCTGGCCCCGGGAAATCTTTCCGCGCGACTCGTGGTCCGGGTTGATGGGCATGTGCTCCTGTTCGCGGTAGCGCTGATGGTGCTCGCCGGGGTCTTTCTCGGCGTCGTGCCCATGGGTGAGGTCTTCGGCCATCAGCAATATGAAATGCTCAAGGAAGAAGCCCGCTCGGTTACGTCGAGTCGCCGTCGCCTCCGACTTCGGGAACTGCTGGTGGTGGCACAAGTAGCCCTTGCTCTGGTCCTCCTGGTAGGAGCGGGTTTGCTGGTGAAGAGCCTAACCCGCCTCGGACGCGTGAATGCGGGGTTCGACGCCGAAGGACTAATGACCGCCACAGTCCAGCTTCCGGAGAACCAATACAACAACGACGAGAAGCAAGCCGCGTTTTATCGCGCCGTCGAGGAAAAGCTGGCCGCGATTCCCGGAGCTTCTTCCGCCGCCGTGACGGTCGCACTGCCGTTCACCGGGTTCACGCCTTCGTCGTCTTTCTCCATCGAAGGCCGCCCGCTCGGTCCGGGTGATCCGGGGCCGCACAGCGGGTTGAGCTGGATCACGCCCGGATACTTTGACGCCATGCGCATTCCCTTGCAGAAAGGACGGTATTTTACCGACCAGGACCGCTTGGGCACACAGCCCGTGGTGGTGATTGACGATAACCTCGCCCGCCAATACTGGCCGAACCAGGACCCGGTTGGACAGCATCTCCGCCAGGGATCGGACTCACCTTGGGCGACGATTGTCGGCGTCGTCGCCCACGTGATGCAATCGGCTCTGGTCGGCGATTCAGGCAAAGGAGTGTGTTACTACCCCATACTCCAGGTGCCTATTCCGCACGCATTCCTCGTCGTCAGGACCAAGCAGGACCCGGCGCGACTCGCCGGCTCAATTCAAGTGGCGGTAGCCGCAGTTGATCCCGGGCAGCCGGTATCGGACCAGAAAACGATGGAGCAATACGTTTCAGGCTCGCTCAGCCCCCAGCGGATTGCCGCCTCGCTGCTCGAAATCTTCTCGGCCCTGGCGCTGTTCTTGGCGGCCATCGGCCTTTACGGCGTCATCAGTTACAGCACCGCTCAGCGTACGCACGAAATCGGTATCCGCATGGCCCTCGGCGCGCAGCGCCGCCAGGTGTGGGGTCTGGTGATGCGCCAGGGTATGCGGCTGACCCTGGTTGGTGCTCTGGCCGGAGCGGTGGCGGCGTACTTTGTGGCGCAGCTTCTCAGGAGCCAACTCTTCGAAGTGAGCGCCTATGATCCCGCCACCTTCGCTCTAACCTGCCTCGTCCTGCTCGTGGTGGCCCTGGCCGCGTGCTACATGCCGGCACGCCGGGCGACCAAAGTCGATCCGATGGTGGCGCTGCGGTATGAGTGACTGACAAACTGACCTGATGCCGAAAGACTCCAACCCGCGCCTCTTGATCGCCGACGACCAGCCGGACGTGCTTGAATCGCTGCGGCTGCTCCTGAAGGGTGAGGGCTACCAAATCGAGTCCGTCAGCTCCCCCGGCGCCGTGCTGGCCGCCGCCAAAGCCTCGGATTTCGACTGCCTGCTGATGGACCTCAACTACGCCCGCGACACCACTTCAGGCCAGGAGGGCCTCGAGCTTCTCAACCGCATCCAGGCGCTCGACTCGACCCTGCCGGTAGTGGTGATGACCGCCTGGGGCAGCGTGGACCTGGCCGTCGAGGCCATGCGCCGCGGCGCGCGCGACTTTATCCAGAAGCCCTGGGAAAACGCGCGGGTGCTGGCCATCATCCGTACCCAGGTCGAGCTCAGCCGCGCCTTGCGCCGGGGGCTCCGCCTCGAAGCGGAAAATCGCCTGCTGCGGGCGACCGAACGGCCAAAACTCATCGCCGAGTCCGCCGTCATGACGCCCGTCCTGGCGCTCCTCGCCCGCGTCGGCCCCTCCGACGCCAACGTCCTCATCACCGGCGAGCACGGCACCGGCAAGGAGGTCGTCGCCCAGACGCTGCACGCGCTCTCGCCGCGCGCCTCGAAACCCATGGTGACGGTTAACGTCGGCGGGCTCTCCGAGGGCATCTTCGAAAGCGAGCTCTTCGGCCACGTCAAGGGAGCCTTCACCGACGCCAAGGTGGACCGCGTGGGCCGTTTTGAGCTCGCCGAAGGCGGCACCCTTTTTCTCGACGAAATCGCCAACGTGCCGCTCAGCCAGCAGGCCAAGCTCTTGCGCGTGATCGAGACCGGCGAATTTGAGCGTGTCGGCTCCTCCAAAACGCGTCATGCTGACGTGCGTATCGTTTCTGCCACCAACGCCAACCTCAAGGAGCAGGCCTCCGCCGGCAACTTCCGCGAGGACCTCTTCTTCCGGCTTAACACGGTGGAGATTCACCTGCCGCCGCTGCGCAACCGCCGCGAAGACATCCCGCTGCTGGCCATGCATTTCCTGGGCGAGCACGCCCGGCGCTACCGCAAGAATTTAATCGGCTTCAACGACGGCGCCATGAATCTGTTGTTGATGCACTCCTGGCCGGGAAACGTTCGCGAGCTCGACCACGCCGTGGAGCGCGCCGTCCTGATGGCCCAAGGCAACGTGATTGCCGCCGCCGACCTCAGCCTGCGCTCCGGACGGGATTCGGCGTCGCGCGTCGAAGACATGAGCCTCGAAGAGGTCGAGCGCTTCCTCATCCAAAAGGCGCTCGGCCGGTTCAACGGCAACATCAGCCAGGCCGCCCAGGCCCTCGGCTTGAGCCGCAGCGCGCTCTACCGGCGCCTTGAACGCTACGGGTTGCAGAACAGCTACGAGTAGGAACTCGCGACGCAGGCCGGCTGTCGTCAGATGAGGATTTCAGAGGTCAAAGGTTACGTCGGAGAACCATTGCGGCGAACGAGCTTGTCCACCACGTCGATCAGCGCGTCCAGCCGTTGGTCCGTGTGGGTTTGCGACTCGGTCAGCCGGTCCATTCTCTCCACCAGGCGGGTTTCAGCCTGCGCGAGACGACCGACGAGATCCGTGACGGTGGCCACGGAGCCTTCAAGTCGAGCAACAGAGCCTTCGAGTCGAGTCAGCGAGACCTCCAGCTTACTAATGCGCTCGTCATGCTGGGCCACCGACCCTTCCAGACGGGCCTGAGTATCCAGTATGAATTGCATCGTCCTTTCGATATCCACGCATTCGATTATAACCCTGTTTTCGCAGTTCTGGCCGTCTGGAGGTGACATCCTGTCCCGCTGCCTCGAAGCAACGGTCGCCCATCTCACACAAGTCGCAGCAGTTCACCGACCTGCCGAACTCGCCGCCGTCCGGCCCGACCACCGCAACTTTCCGGGCCGCCGGGTGTTGCAAATTCGGTACAACTTCGCGCGGCGCTTTCGGCATCATTCCCGCAGAGTGTTCGGCGGCCACTTTGCTGTGGACTTGAACCATGGGTCGTCATAACCTTAGACCGTGATTAGGGCGTGAAACCGCTGACTGGGGTTTGAGATGATTCCGGAGCGCAAGGACGACGAACGGGGTATATGGCTGCGGCGCCGGTCACTGGCGCTGGCACTCCTCGGGCTGGCGCTCGGGATGACGCTCGTCGCCATCGGTTGTGGCGGCGGGGGGGGTTCCGGCAACGGAGGTGGCGGCAGCACGATCAGCGTCGCCATCAGTCCCGCGAGTGTATCCCTTAATGCCGGGGCCGCACAACAGTTCACGGCGACGGTGACCGGGACTACAGACACCGCGGTGAACTGGAGCGCGACGGCAGGAACCATTTCATCCGCCGGCCTTTACACTGCGCCCAATCCCGCTCCGGCCTCAGGCGCCGCCACGGTCACCGCCACCAGCCAGGCGGACGCGGCGGCCGCCGCTTCGGCCAGCGTCAAGATCTCCGCTTCCACCGCCTCATGCACCTTCCCCTCCACCAACCCCGTGACGGTGACTGCGGGGCAGACAACCACGGGCATTGACGTCGCCGTGCCGACGCTTACGCCAACGCTTCTCGTCACGGCCGTGGGCTTGGGTAACTCCGCGGGCGCGGCGACGGTCCCAGTGGCCCAGGGTTCGAGCGCGTCGCTCCTGATCGTCGGCCAGGGGATGGTGGCGGGCACCTGCTATGGTATCAGCGGCCCCAGTGACGTTCAGGTCACGCAGCCGGTCGCTCCCGCTGACTTCTTCATGTGTGGCCCTTCCGGTGGCGCGATGAACACTCCCTGCGCCCAGGTGAACATCTCGGTTACTTCCGCCGCGGCGCCCGGCGCACGCAATATCCTGGTGAAGAACGGGGCGGGCGAAATCTCGGCATTTGTGGGCGGACTGTTGATTACGAAAGGGCCTTAGAGCCTGGTCTCGGAAAGGCGCCAAGGCCTAAAGAGCATGGCTTCTGCTTTCTTGGCGGCTTTGCGCCTTTCCGTGAGCGGCTTTAGCTTTTCGGGCGATTTCGGGATTGGGGTTGAACGATGAATCGACGTATGGGGCTTTGCACCGCACTCGCGCTTGCTGCCAGCCTGTTTCCGGTCGCGCGGGCCCGCGGCACCACGATGGTCCGCATGAGCCTGGAACAGCTTTCCCAGGCTTCGAGCGTCATCGTCCGCGGCCATGTGGTGAGCGCCGAAAGTCATTGGAACGCTGCCCACACGCGCATCATGACCTACACCATGGTGGCCGTTGACCAGGCGATGAAGGGATCCCCTGGGGCGACGGTTGTGGTCCAGCAGCTCGGCGGCACGGTGGGCAACCGGCACGTTTACGTCCCCGGCAGCGCGCGCCTGGAGCCGCAGGCGAGTTACCTGTTGTTCCTCGAACCGGCGGAATCCTCGCGATATGTCGTGGTGGGGATGGAACAGGGAGCCTATCGCATCACGCGCGACACCAAAACTGGCCGCGAAATCGTGATTCAGCCCACGGGCGAGTTCCACGTCGGCGCCGCGGCCGGGGTCACGATGGAGGGGATGCCGCTCAGCCAGTTCCAGCCCGGGCTTTCAAGGGCCATCGAGGCGCCGGTCGTTATTCCCGCTGGAACCTCGCTTCCGCTGGTCATTGAATCCGTCGAATCCGACGGCGTGGGCAGGCTCCAGGTGCTGGCGCGGACCACCCACGATATCTTTCCGAGCGCGAAGTCGGTTGTTCCGGCCGGGAGCGCCGTTGCCGGCGCCGCGCAACTCGTCGTGGGTGTGTGGAAGATCCGCTGGGCCGAAGTGATGGTGCGAGGCACGGAGATTCCGATTCGCGCCACGAGCGAAGAGCCTCATGCGCCAAACGGGGCAGACCCGCTTCGTGGGCGGCAACTCGTGGTCAGGGTGAGGTGACGGGGATGCTTCAGGGGCGGAAAAAATACGGACGCAGGCTCGGGCTCATGGCGGCAGGATGCGCGGCGATTCTGTGCGCTCTCCTGGCGTTTGCCTACAATCCGGAGCAGGATCGCGTGAACGGCGCTGCCGTGCCGACCCATTGGGAGAATAATGCGGTCACCTGGAACCTGGACCCTACGCTTGGGAAGAACGTGAGCACAACCGGGGGACCCAGCGTCCAGGCGCTTCTCACCGCGGCCTTCAGCTCCTGGCAGAACGCCCAATTGACGCTCAATGGAGCGGCGACGACGGTGGACCAGTTGACCATCACGCTCGGCCAGGTGTCGTCCACCCTGCCCGCCAATGCTGACGCGGCGGACTGTCTCAATGTAATCGGATTCACGGACAGCGTGAAGTCCGACTTTCCCACCGGAACGATCGCCTTCACCCAGATCTCCACCGTCACGCCGCCCCCCGGCCCGCCCACACCATACACCTGCACCGCGCCCCCGACCGCGCGGACCTGCACGCTCAATTCCTGCCTGGCGGACGCGGACATTGAGTTCAATCCGGCGCAGAACTTTTCCACGGCGTCGCCGCCTCCCACCAACGATTTCAGCGTTCAGAGCATTGCGACGCACGAGATCGGCCACATGCTCGGACTCGATCACAGCGGCCTGGCCAACGCCGTGATGTATCCTTTTGGCGACACGGGCTTGACCACGCAATCGAACCTCTCCACCGACGACGCGGCCGGCATCGCATTCCTCTATCCGGTGAAGAACTTCAGTTCCATCACCGGCGCGCTCTCCGGAACGGTGACGCAGGGTGGCGCCGGCATCTTCGAGGCCCACGTTCTGGCGATTGACGCGGGCACGGGTGACGTTGTGGCCGACGGGATCACCGCGCCGGACGGCACCTATTCGATCGCCGGCCTGCCGCCGGCGAGTTACAACGTTCTGGTGCTGCCTCTGGCGGGGGTTTACGACCACACGAATTTCAATGGCTGGGAGTGCGGATATAACATCAATTGCGCGCCCGTGCCGGGGCCGGTGAACTACACAGGCACGTTCCACTGACGATGCTCGGGGTGCGGCTCAGACCGGGAGCCGGGTCTTGGCGGCGCGGCGATGATCGGCCAGCACGGCGAGCAGCGACGCGCGTTCCAGCTTCTGGCAGTGTACGGTGCAAAGCGAAAGGGCGTCGAACGAGCGAAGAAAGTCGTGCAGGCGGTGCTGATATTCCAGAATGGCGGCCGGGTCGCGACCGTTCGAGTACGCCCAGGACCAGTCTGAAACCCAGCGCAGCATCGGGCCGTTACGCCGCAGCGGCGCACGTTGCAGCGGATCCTCGAGCCGCGAGAGTTGTCCCACGCAGTCCGGCACCGTCAAAAAGACGAGCCGGTGGTTGTGCAACAGCGAGTCAGGCCGCAGCCCGCTCTCGGTCAGCGCGCGGGCCAGATGCTTGAGGCAGCCGGGGCCCGCCATCGCCACCACCTGCTGCCCGATCTCGAGACCTTCGGTGACAAATCGGATGACCTCGGCAAGCCCTTCCTGATGGCGCACCACGAGCCGGCAGACGCCGGCATGAGGCATCGCCTCTCGCGCCAGAGCTGTAGCTGAACCCATGAGGTTGATTTTCCGCGATTGCGAACCCCGATGTCAACGTCGATTCAAGATGTTACACGTCTCATACATATATATTAGGTACACGGCTGGGAGCCTCTCACCCGGTCAGGTGCTGAGGTACCACGGCACGTTGATCACAACAATTCGCTGGTTTCCCTTCACGAGCAATCTCGCTTTCAGCCAGGAGGCGCGCTGATTGTGCAGGAGGTAGTGATACCAGTGCCGCTCCACCAGTTCCGGCGTGACGACGGCAATCTGGCGGCCGGGATTCTTCCGCTCGAGCTCAAGAACATAGTCGAGGATGGGCGAAATCACGAGCCGAAAGGGCGACTTCAGGATCACAAGTTCCAGCGGAGGGAGCCCGGCCTGCCGGGCGGGTCCCTCGACGAAGCGGCGCCATTTCTCCCGCAATGGCTCGACCTCGTCGCCCTCCTCGGCATCCACGTGCAAGGCTTGCACCTCGGGAGACAGGGTGAGCGCAAACTGCAGACCCTTCGCCGCCAGCTTGTCCCAGCGAACAATCGGGACCACCACAAGCGGCGGCTGTCGTTCGCTCAAGTTCAGCGGTCCGGGATTGGCGATCTCCAGTTCGACGCGGTGGTAGTGCCGCCGGACGGAAACCATAAGAAGCATCAAGGCAGGAATCAGCAGCGCCGTCACCCAGGCCCCCTCGACGAACTTTGACACCGTTACCACCACGACCGTCGTGGCCGTGGCCGCGGCGCCCAGCCCGTTTACGAACATGCTGCGCCGGGATTTCGGGCCGCCGGCGCGCTTCCAGTGCGCCACCATGCCTGCCTGCGACAGCGTGAAGGCCAGAAAAGCGCCCACGGCGTACAGCGGGATCAGGCGGTCGGTGACGCCGCCGAAAAGGACGAGCAGCAAACCGCACAGCGCCGCCAGCACCCAGATGCCTTGCGAGTACACCAGCCGCCGTCCGCGGTCGGCGAAGCCGCGCGGCAGATACCCGTCCTGCGCCACGGCGCGGCAGAGGCGCGGAAAATCCGCAAAGGCCGTGTTGGCGGAAAGGGCGAGCACCAGCAGAATCGAACCGATGGTCGAGTCGTAAAAGATGCCTTTGCCGGCGACGGCGGCCGTGAGCTCGGAAAGCACGCTCTGGTATCCCGCCGCTCCTGGGTCCGTGGCGCCGATGTGATAGGCGCGAACCAGAAAGGCGATTCCGGCCAGCAGCGCAATCAGTATGGCAATGACTGCGGTCAACGTCCGCTGCGCCGATTTCACCACCGGCTCCCGGAACGCCCGCACGCCGTTGCTGACCGCCTCGACTCCGGTCATCGCCGTGCAGCCGCTCGAAAACGCCTTGAGCAGCAGCCAGGCGCTCGCCGCGGCCACTGCCGGGTGCATGGTGGGTGGCGCAACCACCGGCGCGGGATGCCCGCCGGCCGCGAGCGACTTGAAGAGTCCGAGGCCCAGCGTGATGAACAGGCTGCCGACGAACAGGTAGGTGGGAATGATGAACACGGCGCCGGCGGCGCGGACGCCGCGCAGGTTCACCACCGTGACCAGCAGCAGGATGACGAGGCAAACCAGCAGCGTGTGCGGCTGGAGCGACGGCACGGCGGAGACCAGCGCCCCAACGCCTGCCGAAATGCCCACGGCGGCGGTGAGAACGTAGTCGATCATCAGGGCCGCGGCGGCCAACAATCCCGCAGACCTCCCCAGGTTCTTGCGGGCCACGGTGTAAGAGCCGCCGCCCGTCGGGTAGGCGGCGATGGTCTGGCGGTAGGAGAAGTAAACGATCCCGAGCAGCACGATGATGCTCAGGCTCACGGGCAGTAGGTAGGCGATTCCCGCCGCGCCCAGCGGGATGAGCAGCGTGAGGGCTGCCTCCGGGCCGTATGCGGCGGAGCTGAGCGCGTCCAGTCCAAAGATGGAAACACCAGCCATCGAGCCAAGCCTTTCCTCGCTTTCTTCCGAGGAGCGCAGCGGCTTGCCCAATAGCAAATCGGCGAGTGGCATGTCTTTCCTGAAGGGCCCGAAGTTGCTTTCGCACCGAACCAGAGAGTTTGCCACAGAAATGGGAGCAACGCTCGGACCTCTCGAAACCCCTCCCGCGCCCGAAACGTCTTTACTCTTGTTGTCATAAATCCGTCACGATGACTGCGCACATGGCGCCGCGCACAAGTAGTGGAACTCGATGGCGGATTCGAGAGAAGGACTATCGGTGAGTGATTCCGGCTTTCACAAGACCTTGCGCTTCTTCCTGCCTCTCGTTGCTCTTGCCTTGCTCTCGGCAGTAACGGCGCGGTCACAGAGCACAGGCGGCGCCTCACTCGCCGGACACGTCTCCGGACCCGGCGGCGTTGCCGTTCCGGGCGCGACGGTTGTGGTCACGGATACCGCCAACGGCGTCCGCAAGGAGACTTGGACGGACGAGGCAGGGAACTACGCGGTGCGCGGCCTGGAAGCGGGAAGCTACCAGGTGGAGGTGTCGCTCGTCGGATTCCGTCCGAGCGCACAGCCGCCAGTCGCGGTCGCTTCCGGTCAGCCGTCGACTGTCAACCTGGCGCTGTCGCTGGCCTCATTGGCGCCGGCCGCGGAAGAAAACGCGGCCACCCCGGCGGCGAAGCAGTCGCTCCGCGGTGCGAGAGCGAATAACGCGGCCGGACGTCCCGATTGGAACTCGCTGCCGCCGGAGGTGATAGAGCGTCTTCGCAAACTGGCGGAGCAGCGCGTCGCGCAAGGCGCCGGTGGGGCCGGTAGAGAAGGCATGGACCGGGCGGCCGGGCTGGACGGTTTGCCGGAACCGGGCAGCGGCGCGACGGGCGCTGCCGCCGTCCGATTCTCCGACAGCGCCGATAGCGCCGGCGGAGCGGCGAGCCAGGGCGCTGGCACCGAGGACTCTTCCGCCGGCAGCGACATGGGCGGCGCTCAATCCTCCGCCAATTCGTTCCTGCTCTCAGGCAGCGTCGGGCAGGCGCCGACGCCCGAGGGCGATCGGCGGAACTTTCGCCAGCGCATCCAGGAGTTTCGCCAGGCGCAGCAGGGCGCCCCCGGATTCGGCGGCGGCGGAGGCTTCGAGGGCGCTGTGATCTTCTTCGGCGGCCGGTTCGGCGGACGCCGCCCGCAGGTGAATCGCCTCCGCGGCAACCTGTACGAGCGTTATTCCAATTCCGCCTTCGACGCCAGCCCCTATCCACTGAACGTTCCCGAGTCGCACCAGATCGCCTCTTACCAGGAACAGTTCGGCGCTTCCGTCGGCGGCCCGCTGGTCATTCCGAAGATTTACAACGGCAGTAAGAACACCAGCTTTTTCGTCCATTACAACCTGCAACGCTCGAAGAGCCCGTTCGACAGCTTTGCCACGGTCCCAACGTTGCTGGAACGCGGCGGCGATTTCTCGCAGACGGTGATCGCCTCGGGGCCGCTCGCCGGCATGGTTCCTGTCATCTACGACCCGCAGTCGAATCCGCTCGGCCCCCGCACGCCCTTCGCGGGCAACGTGATTCCCGCGGCGCGGCTCAATTCGGCCGCGATCGGTTTGCTGCCGTTCATTCCGTTGCCGAACGTGGCGAGTGGGGCCGGAGTGCAGAACTTTCATCTTCAGGAGGCATTGCCTTCCGCCAATGACCGCGTGATGGGTCGCATCGGGCACCAAATCTCCAGCAAGGACAGCCTGAGCGCGTTCTATTTCTTCAATTCATCGCGCTCGAATTCAGTCTTGAACTTTCCCGCCCTCAAGACCAGCACGTCCGTCCGCAGCCAGAACCTCAACCTGAGTGAGAACCACACGTTCTCGTCCCAGGTAGTAAACAATTTCCTGTTGAACTTCAACCGCCAGCGCGTCCAGACGTTGAACCCCTTCGCGTTCACCCAAAACGTCGCGGGCGATCTGGGGATAACCGGCATCTCCCAAAACCCGCGCGACTTTGGCTTGCCGGCCATTGACTTCACCAACTTCGCCGCCGTCAACGACACGATTCCAAACCTGACTCGCAATCAAACGACGCGGGCGTTCGATTTCGTCATCGTCAACAAGGACAAACACAACCTCCGGTTCGGCGGCGAGTTGCGCCGGGTGAACGTCAACACGCTCACCGATCCCGACGCGCGCGGCACGTTCACCTTCAGCGGTTTCACCACCAGCAACTTCACCGCCGCCGGGCAACCCGTTGCCGGAACCGGATTCGATTTCGCCGATTTTCTGCTCGGCTTGCCGCAGGCCACGTCGGTGCGCTTTGGAACCAGCAGCAATTACTTCCGCTCCTGGGTCTATTCCGGCTTCGTCCAGGACGACTGGCGCGCCGGCGCGCGCCTGACCTTTTCGCTCGGCCTGCGCTACGAGCACTTTCAACCCTTCGCGGAGAAATACGGCCATCTGTCGGACCTCGCCGTCGGCCCGGGCTTCGCCACGCTCGGCGTGGTCACGGGGCAGAATCCCGGTGCCTTGCCCGACTCGCTCATCCGCAGCGACGCCAACAATCTCGCGCCGCGGCTGGGCGTTGCCTTCCGGCCCTGGACCAAGCGTCAGCTCGTGCTGCGCGCCGGCTACGGAATCTTCTACGACAGCTCCATCTACCAGCGCCTCGTTCCCAACCTTGCCAACCAGCCGCCCTTCGCGCAGGCCTCGACCCTGCTCACGACGCCGGCCCAGGTTCTGACGCTCCAGGACGGCTTCCCGCAGATTGCCTCCGGCGTGGCGCGCAACACCTATGCCGTGGATCCGAACTTCCGCACCCCTTACGGCCAGACCTGGAACTTCTCGCTGGAAGATGAAATCGCGCCCAACTGGGTGTTGTCGGTAGGCTACGTGGGTACGCGCGGCAGCCATCTGGACCTTCTGCTGGGGCCCAATCCCGCCGCTTCGACCGGTACGGCCGGATCTGCGGGCTCGGGCGCTCTGCAGTATACTTACGAGACTTCCGGCGCGGCCTCCCTCTACAACGGACTGCAGGTGAGCTTGCGCCGCAACTTCCACAATGGTTTGTCACTATGGAGCCAGTACACCTTCTCGAAGTCCATCGACAACGCTTCGAGTGTGGGCGGGGCGGGAAGCGTGGTGGCGCAGGATTTCCAGGATCTCGAAGCCGAGCGCGGCCTTTCCGTGTTCGACGTGCGGCACCGGCTGCTCGTCAACTATAACTACGAACTTCCCTTCGGTGGCCGCAAGCGTTACCTCAGCCACGGCGGCGCGCTCGGACGCGTGCTCGGCGACTGGCAGATCTCCGGTGTCACGACGATCCAGTCGGGGACGCCCTACACCGCGCGTTTGCTGGGGAATCTTTCGAACAACGGCGGGACGGGTGCGTACTTTTCCGAGCGCGGCCAAGCCACCGGCCAGGCCGTCCTGCCCGCCGGTTTCAACCCTACCCCGCTGCAGTTTTTCAATATGGCCGCGTTTACGCTGCCGCCGCCAGGCCAGCTTGGTAACGCCGGGCGGAACACGATACCAGGGCCGCACACGACCAACTTCAACATGTCTCTCGACCGTGAGATTGTTTTGTCACCCGAAAAGGGCGTGCGCGGCGATTTCCGCATCGAGGCGGCGAACGTTTTCAACACGCCGAACTTCACGGGCCTGGCGACGGTGGTGAACGCCACCGATTTCGGCCGTGTCACCAGCGTCGCCAACATGCGCACGGTGGCGCTGTCGTTGCGGCTGAGGTTTTAGGCTTGACTTATGGTTTGTCATATGGTAACAAAAAGAGATGGCTCGAATCCAACCAAAGGGCACGGGCGGGACGTCCAGCACGCGGCACGAGCGCCTGTCCCAAGCAATGAGGAAAATTCATGGTTTCAAAAAACAAACCCTGAATGTTCTTTAGAATCAATGCGAGCTTCCGCGTTCCTTTTTGAAAGCCGTCAACTGACTGAAAATGTGCGCTTTATCGCTTATGGTCCCGTGGAAAGCCGTCAGGCTATTGAAAACACATAGTGTTATGGTTTTTCGACACACTCTTCGAAATGCGCGCAAGCTGGCTCTCGCGTTTGTTTCGGTCGCACTGGCGTCGCTATCGGCTCGGACTCCCAACCTTGCCCAAACAGGACACGGCTCGGGGGCGGGGCCGCGGACTGCGTCCAACCTGCCGCGCGCCGGTCAGGGTTACGTGCTCCGCGCGCAGACCAACGTCGTCCTGGTGGACGTTCGCGTATGGGACAAGAGCGGGCGGCCGGTCGCCGGCCTGAAGGAGAGCGACTTCAAAGTGCTGGAAGACGGCGCGCCGCAGACGCTCACCTCGTTCAGCTTCGAAAACGTCGAGGGTCTTGCCACCGCGAGCGCCGGCGAGGCGGCGCCGGCCACGATTGACTTCTCCAAGCTTCCGCCCAATGCGCCCGTGGCCAAGCTGCTGCAGGATCGCCGCCTGATCGTTCTCTTTTTCGATCTCTCCTCGATGCCCGTCGATGACCTGATGCGGGCCATAAAAGCGGCGCGGCATTTTGTGGACGCCCAGATGACGCCGGCGGATCTCGTGGCCGTCGCCCTCTACGCTTCGGACTTGCGAGTCGTCCAGGATTTCACCAACAGCCGCGCCGCGCTCGACAAGAGTCTCGAAGCGATTCGCATCGGTGAGGCCTCGTCGCTGGCCGACTCCGGCACCACGGGAGAGGCGGGCGCGACGAGCGCCACGGGAGAGGAAGTGGTCACCCAGGATGTCTCCGCCGCCTTCACACCCGATGAGACCGAGTTCAACATCTTCAACACCGACGAAAAGCTGGCGGCGGTCCAGTCGCTCGCCGAGATGCTTCGCGGGGTGCCGGGGCGAAAGTCGGTGATTCACTTTTCGAGCGGCATCGAGCGCACCGGCATTGAGAACCAGGCGCAACTGCGCGCTGCAACGGACGCCGCCAATCGCAGCGACGTATCGTTCTACACCGTGGACGCGCGCGGGCTCGTAGGACTGCCGCCGGGTGGCGATGCTTCCACGGCGAGCCCGGCCGGCACCGCGATCTACAGCGGCTCCGCGGTTTCTTCCCAGGTTTCGTCGCTCCAAGGCGGGCGCGAGACACTCGCCACGCTCGCGACCGATACCGGCGGGCGGACCTTCTATGACTTGAACGATTTCGCGCCGGCTTTCAGCCAAGTCCAGAAAGAGAACTCCACCTATTACCTGCTTGGCTACACGCCGTCCAACAAGAAGTCCGACGGACGCTTCCGGCGCATCCAGGTCAAGGTCAGCCGGCCCGGCGTGAAGGTCGAAGCGCGTCCGGGATACTTCGCCCCCAAGAACTTCCGCCAGTTCACGCGCGAAGACAAAGAGGTGCAGCTTGAGCAGGCGATGGATCTGGACGCGCCTTTTGTTGACCTGCCGTTGGCTGTCGAGGCCGCCTATTTCCGGCAGCCGGACGATAAGTTCTACGTCGTGCTCGCCGCCAAGATTCCCGGTTCCGCCATTTCGTTTTTGCAGAAATCGCAAACCCGCCAGACCGAGTTTGACTTTGCCTGGCGCGCCACCGACAGCGCCGGACATCCCGTCGCCGCGCTCCGTGACACGTTGCCCGTGAAGCTCGACCCCGCCAGCTATGCACAGGTCCTCTCGAGCAATATTCTTTATGAGGGCGGCTTCGTGTTGCCCGCGGGAAAATACACTTTGAAGGTTGTAGTGCGCGAGAACCAGAGCGGCAAGCTCGGCACGTTTGAGCAGCCTCTGGTGCTGCCGGAAACCGGCGGCTCCGCACTGGATGTGAGCTCGGTGGTGGTCTCGAATCAGGTCGAGAACCTCGCTGCCGGCGGCCGGGGCCAAGGGCGAAAGCGCAGTAGGTCGCTGACGAGCCCCTTGCAGTTCGGAAGCCGCGACGTCTTGCCCAGTGTCACGCGAGTGTTCCGCACCAATCAGAACCTCCACGTCTATCTCGAATCCTACGCCGGCAAGGGCCGGAAAGGAACTTCCAAGCCGGCGGATTCGGCATCTGGCAGTGCGAATGCGCTGCCCTCGGTCGCCGTGGTTTTTTTCCGTGCCGGGGTGAAGATTTCAGAGGCCGGACCGTTCCCCGGCAGGGCCGCGCCACCGGCGGGCGGCGCAGCGCGATACTTCGTCTCCATCCCGCTCGCAAAGTTTCCGCCCGGGCGTTATTGGATGCAGGTGAACGTGCTCGATCCCGCCGCTGACCAAGTGGCTTTCGCGCGTGTGCCACTGGCGATCATGAAGCCGCCTGCTGCGGCGTCTTCCGCCGGAGGCAAATAACGAAATGGAGCGGCGCCGACCGGGGCTGGATAAGGCTGCGACCGGATGCCTTTGCGCCTTTGCGTGAGCTTGCTCTTTTTCGAGCAAACTACAACAGCCTCTCGCCAAGACGCTAAGGCGCAAAGAAGCACGGAAGCGGTGAATCATTCACCGCTCCAGACTGGTTTACGCTTCTCGAGAAAAGCGGCCAAGCCTTCGCGGAAGTCGGCGGTCGAACGGATGCGGGCGTTCGCTTCGATGGCGAGATCCAGTTCGCGGTCGAGTTCTTGGGCGCTCCGCTCGCGCAGCAGGCGCTTGGTGCGGGCGAGACTGTTGGGGCTGTTTTCGATGAGCTGGGCGGCCAGCTCCCGGGCCCGGCTCATGAGTTTCTCCTGGGGCACGACTTCGTTCACGAGACCGAGCTCTCGCGCTTCTTCCGCGCCGAAGATGCGTCCGGTCAGCAGCAGGTCGCGGGCGCGCTTCTCGCCGACCTGCCGAATGAGGAACACGGACACGATGGCGGGAATGAATCCGATGCGCACCTCCGTATATCCGAACTTCGCTTCCGGCGCCGCGAGCGTGAAGTCGCACAGCGTGGCGATGCCGCAGCCGCCCGCGATCGCCGCGCCATTGACGGCCGCGATAAGCGGCTTCGGGAATTCGTAAATCCGGCGGAACATCCGCGCCATGGTGCGGGAACTTTCGCGCGCCGCCTCCGCCGAAGGCGACTCCGTCGCCATCGCCTTGAGCGCTTCGAGGTCCATGCCAGAGCAAAACGCCTTGCCCGCGCCGGTGAGGATCACAACGCGCGCCGCGCTGCGCTCCGCTTCAGCGAGCGCCGCCATCAGTTCCTCGATCATCTCCAGCGACAGGGCGTTGCGCTTCTCGGGACGGCTGAAGGTGAGAGTGGCAAGATCGCCTTCAGGTTCCAGCCGCAGAGTGTGGTATGGCACAGATCGTCTCCGTCTTAATGGTCCGCGTACTGCTTGCGAATCTCCCGCGTGGCTTCCACCGCCGAGAGCAACGCCCACGGCTCGATACCGGTGGTCGCGCCCTGTCCGTGCAGCGTGCTCACCACGATCTCAGTTGGAATGTTGCCCACGAGGTCGTCGCCCGCAAAGGGACACCCCCCGAGACCGGTCAGCGCGCTGTCAAATCGGCGGCAGCCGGCTTCGTAAGCGGCGAGCACTTTCTCCGCCGCGCCATCAGGACGGCTGTGCAGGTGAACGCCCAACTCCAGTCCCTCGGCCGCGCTCTTCACGGCGCGGAACAGGTCACCGACGGCCTGCGGTTCGGCCTTGCCCACCGTATCGGCCAGCGACACCGTCTTGACGCCGGTCCGCTTCAGCCACTCGACCGTTTCTTCCACGATTTCCGGCCCCCAGGGCTCGTCGTAGGGATTACCGAAAGCCATGGAGATATAAACCACCAGGCCCCGCTGCACTTCATTGCCATTGGGGCCGTTGGGACGCGCCGAAACCGCCCGCTGCAGCTTCTCGACCAGCGTCTGCGATTCTTCCTTCGACATGTTGGCGTTGGCCCTCCGGAAATACGCCGAGACGGAGTAGGGGTATCCGATCGTGGCGACGCCCGGGGTCTTGAGCGCCCGCTGGAGTCCTTGCTCGTTGACCACGATGCCGATGATCTCGGGATTCGGAGTTCGGGATTCGGAGTTCGGGGCTATGTCAGGATACAGCGCTTCCATGACGCGCTCGCTGTCGGCCATCTGCGGAACGTACTTCGGCGCTACGAAGCTGACCGCATCAATGTGGCGAAATCCGCACTCGATGAGCTTGTGTAGATACGCCAGCTTGGCCTCGGTAGGGATGATCATTTCCAGACCCTGCCAGGCGTCGCGGGGACATTCGATGATTTTGACCTTTTCCATCGTTCCTGCTTTGCGCCTCTGCGCCTTTGCGTGAGTATGCCGTCATTGGGGAAGCCGATTCACGACCCTCGTAATTCCGTCCTTGATCAATTCGGTGTGGAAATTGATAAGCAACCCCAGGTGCTTGTCCGTCAGACGCAGATAAGTCAGCAACTGCTTCTTATGAACAGGCGCGATGGCTTCAACCGACTTAATCTCAATTATCACTTTGCCTTCAACAATCAGATCGGCGCGAAAGCCTACTTCCAGCCGCACGTTTTCGTAAACAACGGGAACGGCCTGCTGACGGACAACCTGAAGGCCGCGCCGACTCAGTTCCTCGGCCATCACCGCTTCGTAAACGGACTCCAGCAAGCCTGGGCCGAGCGTTGTATGGATCTTGTAGGCTGCATCAACGATTTGAGCTGCAATTTCGTTTTCCGTCATCGAAGAGCATGCTCACGCAAAGGCGCTAAGGCGCAAAGTCAACACTGACCGAATCAGGTTTCAGGATACCCAGATTCTGAAGCGCGTTCTCTAGCAGCACGAGGTCAACCTCACAAGAAGGGCGGTCACCCGTTCTTCCTTCCAAAACGACCATAGCAACCCTCCATGGCCTGTCCCAGCGACTTGTTGCCAGACGTAGGTGCAGTGCTTTATAACTTTTGGCGTATCGCCAAGCTGGGGCTGCGCCTTAATTACTACCAAAAGTTTCTTTGGAGCAGAGTGCAGGGCGAGATCCACTATTGCGCCACGGATTTGCTTATACACCCTCGCCTCGATTTCCACCGCGCACTCGACCTGTTGACTGTCCAATGCAATTATGACGTCGTCCAAATCAGCCCTCACGCCGGCCTCAGCGATAGACCGCTGGGAATCATATGAACTCCATCTGTCCCCGAGCAATTGGTGCATCAGTTCCTTCCCGTATTTATCGTGACTCGCCATATCCGGACCGGCCCGAGGAGTAATCATCAGAGCTTTCGTATTTCCTTTGCGTCTTTGCGCCTTTGCGAGAGATTGCTCTTAAGTTTGAAGAACTCCCGTCTTGAATTCCTTCACTTCCGGATTCAGCGCCGCGGCTTCCAGTGCCCAGATGAGCGCGTCGCGCGTTTCCGCCGGGTCAATGATGGCGTCCACCCAGAGCCGGGCCGCGGCGTAGCGCGGGTCGGTCTGATGCTCGTAGGTGGAACGGACGGATTCGTAGAGTTCCTTCTTTTCCGCTTCGTTCAACTTCTTGCCTTCGCGTTCCAGTTGCTTGATCTTGATCTCGACCAGCGTCCCGGCCGCCGAGTCGCCGCTCATCACCGCGTAGCGCGCCGTGGGCCAGGCGAAGATGAATCGCGGGTCGTACGCCTTGCCGCACATCGCGTAGTGGCCGGCGCCGAAGCTGCCCCCGCAGATGACCGTGATTTTGGGCACCACACTGTTGGAGACGGCGTTCACCATCTTGGCGCCGGCGCGGATGATGCCGCTCCACTCCGCTTCTTTCCCCACCATGAAGCCATTGACGTCGTGCAAAAAGATGAGCGGCACCAAGTTCTGGTTGCAGTCCATGATGAACCGCGCCGCCTTGTCTGCCGACTCGGTGTAGATGACGCCGCCGAATTCCGTCCGCCTCTCCGCCGTGCCCGGCGCGAGCGTTTGAATGTGTTTCTTCTGATTGGCCACGATGCCCACCGACCAGCCGCCGATGCGGGCGTAGCCGCAAACGAGCGTCTGGCCGTACTCGGCGCGGTACTCTTCGAACACCGAGCCGTCGACAATACGCGCGAGAACCTCTCGCATGTCGTACTGCTTGCCGGGGTCGGCAGAGAACACACCGTAGATTGCTTCCGGCGGAGACAGCGGCTCTTCAGCCGGCTGGTGGTTGAAGGGCGCGCCCGGCCTGTGACCCATATGGTCCACCAGGGCGCGGATCCGTTCCAGGCACGAGTCGTCATCGGGCTCGCGAAAGTCCACCGTGCCGCTGACGCTCGCGTGCATCTTGGCGCCGCCCAGTTCTTCCGTCGACACTTTCTGGCCGATGGCAGCCTGTACCAGCGCCGGCCCGGCGAGAAAAAGCCCACTGCCTTCCGTCATCAGGATGTGATCGCACATCACCGGCAGGTAAGCGCCGCCCGCCACGCACATGCCCATGATGGCGGTGATCTGCGGAATGCCGCACGCGCTCATAACGGCATTGTTGCGGAAGACGCGCCCGAAATCATCGGTGTCGGGGAAGACGTCTTCCTGCAACGGCAGGAACACGCCCGCCGAATCCACGAGGTAGAGGGTGGGAATGCGGTTCTCCATCGCGATGTTCTGCGCCCGGATCACCTTCTTCGCGGTCATGGGGAAGAACGCCCCGGCTTTCACCGTGGCGTCGTTGGCGACGATCATCACCAGACGGTCACAGACCCGCCCGAGGCCCGTGATCGCTCCGGCAGAGGGCGCTCCGCCCCATTCGGCGTACATCTCATAGGCCGCATAAAGACCCAGCTCGAAGAACGGCGTGTCCGGGTCAATCAGCTTGGCGATCCGCTCGCGCGCCGTGAGCCGTCCTTTCTTGTGTTGTGAATCGATGGCCTTCGCGCCGCCGCCCTGGCGAATCCGGTCTTCCTCGCTCTTGATCGATGCCATCAAGTCGACTACACGCCGGGTGTTCTCGGCAAAGCCCGGCGACTCTGGGTTCACTCGGGTTTCGATTAGAGAAGGGGCCAACTGAGTGACCTCGCAGGGCGTGGATGAGAGGATTTGCTCCGAACAGCCAATGCAACACTCTATCAGGTCCGGGGCCAGTGGGCCACCCCTTTTCGGCGTTCGAGGCTGCGTGTTTCCGTCGCGGCGGGGCAAAGTCTCTGGCACGGTTTTTCGCTTGACGTGCTCATTCATGCATGCTATAGCTATCTGGTCTGAAGCGAGCATCGCTGGAAGCAGGGCCGTCAATCGGAGTGTAGATGTCCGCTAAGGATTCTCTCGAAAGGGGGGAGAGGCGGAGGTAGTCAGCTTATGAGCGCCAGGAAGTATTTGATTTGGGCACTGGGGGTGTTCGCAGGTCTGGCCGTGGCGGTGGGGGCCGCCAAGGCAGACAGCGTTTCACCCGACGTTGCCCTTCAGGTTCCCAGGATTGATGCCTTGAACGTTGCAGTGCCGGCGGCACAAATCCAGTTTTCCTCGAGCCAGACCGAGTCGAACAATACCCGGACAGAGACGCTCGATGCATCGCTGTTTGTGACTTCGTTGCCGATTCCGGCTCCAGCCGTCGCGAATCCGAGTGTCCCCGGTTTCGCGGCGACCGAGCATCCGGACCGGCCTTTGTCCGCCCGCAGCCACAAACGGCCGAAGTTCGCTCCTGATCCGGACCAGCCTGTTCCTGAGCCCGCCACCGTGCTCCTGCTGGGTACGGGGATCGCGGGCATTTTCGGAATCCTTCGGGGAACACGCCGGCGGGCGCGCGCGTAAGCCTGCTCTTGTTTCCGCAGGCACGCCTTGGCTTCGCGTCAAGCGGGTGGGTGCTTTGCAGCCCCCCGTCTTGATGGCCGGAGTTCGCTGCTTCGGCCAGGCTTCGTTACTCATTTCCCGGCCATCGCTTCTGCTGCCAGGTGTGCAACTCTCCCATAACCCCTGGCCTCAGCGTCCTTCTTCAATCCATCCAGTGTCGCGCGCCCGGCCGCTGGCCCTGACTTCAGTTGCAGCTCGCCCGTGGCCAGTCGCGCCTCCAGTTCTTCGTGAAAGAATCCCAGCTTCGCGGCCTCAGCCGCTTCCGTTTGCAGGTTTCGAACCGCGGCCCTGATCCCGGCCGGACCACCGGAGGCGGCTTCGATGCGGGCGGCGGTGATGGCCACCACGAGACGGGCGCCGCGGTTGTTGCTTTGGCGGGCGAGCCCCGACGCCCGCGCTGCGCTTTCGCGCGCCTCCGCCAGCTTGTCTTGCGCCAGCAGCGCGCGCGCCAGCAGCGCCTGGGCCAGGGCTTCGTCATCCTGCGAGTCCTCTCGCTCGAATTCCGCCGCCGCGCTGCGGCTGGCGGCTTCGGCGTCGCCGGCGCGGCCCTGGTCGAGTGCGATGGAGGCGAGATCGAGCTGGCTTTCCGACGCTGTGGCTTTCTCGCCGATCTCCTCCCGCAGCGACAGCGCCTGCTCGTGCCATTTCCGCGCCTGGTCGAGGTCGCCGCGGTCTGCCGCGATTTCACCCAAACCATAGTAGGCCTGAGCCGATTCGCTCTTGGCGCCCGCGGCGCGGCTGATCGAGAGGGCTTCTTTGTAGGATTTTTGGGCGCCATCGAGATCGCCCTGAGTGTAAAAAATGAGCCCGACATTCGCCAGGGCCAGCGCCGTTCCTTCCTGGTCGCCGATTTGACGGAACACGGCCAGAGCCTGGTTGTACATGTCCGCGGCGCGGGCAAGGTTCCCCTGGTTGTAGAGGATGTTGGCGATGTTGTTGAGGACGTCGGCCTCGCCGTGGCGATCGCCGACTTCGCGGAAGGCGGCGATGGATTGGTCGTACATCCTCTGTGCCCCGCTTAGGTCGGACTGCATCCAGAGAATCTGAGCAATATCGTTGAGGTTGGCGGCCACTCCCCCCTGGTCTCCCGTCTGGCGGTGTATGGCGAGCGCCTGCTCGTAGCCCTTGCGCGCGCCGCTAAGGTCACCCGCGTCCACCAGCATCTCGGAGTGCGTGTGAACGGCCTCGGCCAGCCCCTCCTGATCTCCAGCAAGGCTGAAAATCTGCTGCGCCTCCGTAAAAGCCGGCGCCGCCTCCTGCGGGCGGCCCAGCTTCCAGAGCGCCCGGCCCTCCATCACGAGGGCGCGCGCCACCAGAAGCCTCGCTCCCTGCGCTCGCCCCTTCTTTGCCGCGCTCGACGCCGCTTCCTGCTCCCGCTGGAAGTTGGGGAGGGCGTCGTTCAAAGCCGCTTCCTCCAGGTCAATTCGCGCGTCGTCGCGCGCCGGCGGCGGCAACCGGCGCAGCGCACTTAGTGTGGTTTCGGCGTCCGCGTTCTGGGAGGCGAAGGTTTGGGCCGTGGCCAGGCGCAGGCCGTATTCCAGGTTGTCGGGGAAAAGTCCAAACAGCGTCCGGTAAGTGCTGGCCGCCTTGCCCCAATCATCTTCGATCTCGCGCAACCGCCCTTCGATCACCAGTTGCTGCTCGCGGCTGAGGCCGGCAGAAAGATCCAAAGCCTTCCTGGCTTCCTCCTTGGCCTTCGCGTCATAGCCCAGGGACGACCAAGCCGCGGCCAGGAAGGAGTGCGCCACGGGGTATTGCGGATCGCGAGCTACAGCCTTTTCGAGCAGATCGCGGGCGTTGAGAAAGTCGAGGGCGCGCAGCTTGTCGAGACCCTCGGAATAGAGCTCGGTGGCATCAGGGTTCGAGGGCAGTGAGGCGCGGACGGCGCCTGCTTCGCCCGGAGGCACGTCAGCCAATCCCAGCCGCGAACGCAGGACCGCTCCGGTCCGCGAGACCAGATCGAAGAGATTGGCTTCGGTGCCGGTCTCTCCGACCGTAACAACGGTCCCGCCGCCCGCCGCATCCTGAACGCGCAGGTCGAGGCGAATACGGCCGCCGGATTCCTTGCCCAAGTCGGTGTAGGCGCCGAGAACCACATAGTCGACGCCGAGGTCCTTGCGGATATTCTTCAGCGTGTCCTGGGCCAAACTGTCGGTGTCGGCGAGCGGCAATTCCCTTTTCATGCGGGCGATGTTCTCGCCGGGAATCGCCATGAGGCCGTCGCCGGCGGAGAGTTCCGTGGTGAGCATTTCGGAAAGCGCGGTCGACAGCCAGGCAGCGTCCGGACGTTGGGAGAGATTCTTGAGACCCAGCACGGCTACTGACCGCCGATGCTTAAACCCGCCGAAACGGTCTTGGGATTGCTTGCCGAGCCAAAAATAGTAGGCCGCGAACACGGTGACAGCGAGCAGCGCGGCTGCGACGACAACCAATTTGAGTGTTATCCAGCGTCCGGGTATAGGCCTTGCCTCGTTGACCTCGACAACTGTTGCCAAGCGTTCGCCGTCCGCCGAAACCGGTGTTTCTGTTGGCTCGGCGCCAATCTCAGACGGCCTGTCCTGCTCCTTTGGGTCCTTCCGGTATAACTGCGGAATCTCTTCCTGTCTCTCGGTTACCTCGGCCACGAAGCGGTAGCCGCGCCGCGGAAGGGTCTCAATGTAACTGGGGGCGGCCGGGTCCTCGCCGAAGGCTTTGCGAAGCGCAGAAATCGCCTGGGTAAGATTGTTCTCCTCCACGACGGTATCTGGCCACACCGTCTTCATCAACTCGTCCTTGTCGAGAATGCGTCCGGCGTTCTCCGCCAGAGCGAGGAGCGTGTCAAAGGCCTTGGGAGTAAGGCTGACGGGCTTGCCCTGGCGATTCAGCACGCGGTCTGTGACGTCGATTGAGAAGGCGCCGAACACCAGGAAGTGCTTGGCGGTCTTACCGTTAGCCACTTTCATAAAACTTTCAGCGATCTTTCAGGGCTTCCTAATTACTTGCCCTTGCGGTTCGCCTATCGTTGGCACCGTAAGCGAGCAGTTCGGGCTGAAAGCCGCTTGTGATTCTAAGGCACTGTGCCCGGCGATGCAACTGGTGGAGTAAGTGGAGACCGGCTTGGGGAGGGGCTGCCATCGAGACTAGGCAAGACTCGGTTTGGCCCGATAGGAGGGAATGATGAGACAAGCGACGAGGAGAACAAGGAGCGTGATCGGTACGGAGCGGATCCTGGTTATGGGCAGGCCGCGCCGCGCGCTGGACGGATGGTGCTCCAACTGTGCCGAACTGGTACGGCTGGTTCGACCGGAAGAGGCCGCGAACCTGGCGGCTTGCATGCTGGCCTCTTCCCAACCGTTGCACGCCGAGAAACTGCATCTGGTCGGAACACCGGAAGGGCTGATGTACGTCTGCCTGAATTCGCTGCTTAATCAAAATTAGGCAGAACCGGGCAGACTCCGGGCGGGCGTCGATTGAGAGCGCAACAGAACTGGCAACTCTGCAAGGAGGGAGAGATGTTAATCGGTGACAGGCTTCGACAGCTTCGGGAGGAGAGGGGACTCTCCCAGGGCGATGTGGAGAAGGTTTCAGGCCTCTTGCGATGCTACATCTCGCGGGTCGAGCATGGACATACGGTACCGTCGCTCGACAGCCTGGAGAAATTCGCCCACGCCTTTGACGTTCCGCTTTTTCAGCTCTTCTATGAGGGTGGCAAGCCGGCGCCGACACCTCATTTGACGCCGCGGCGCAGCCTGGAGGAGGTGGCGGCTGAAAGTGGGAAGGGCGGCGTGGAAACCCGGTTCCTTCTGGTGTTGAAGGGGCTGGCAACGAAGATGGTGGATGCGGATCGCGACTTCTTCCTCGATTTCGCGAGGAAGCTCGCCACGCGGTAGGCGGCGCGGTAGCTTTGCTCCGCGCAAGCGACGACTGCCAAGGGCTCAACGGTTGGCGGAGGGGTAAGGGGGACGGGGAGGCAGCGCGGGGGCGTTGCCTCCCCAGCGGGTTTGCAGTGGAACCGGAGCCGGGAGCGTGCGGCTGGCTCCAGTTGGCGAAGGGGTGAAGAGGGGAGGGGAGGCGGCTCGAGGGAGTCGCCTCCCCTTTGTTTTTTATTCGCCGGTTTTCAAGAGTCCGCCCCATAGGCGCGAGCAGCAGAACGATCAAGATCCGGGACTTCTGGAATCCTGGCATGCCAAATGTTATCAATAAGTTGAAGGCTTTGCCGGTGCCTGCGATAGTGCCGCACCAGAACTGGAAGCACGAGTTATTGAAATTGCGAATCTGCAATGGTGAGCGATTCCAGCGAACGAATCTTTTCGCCAAATCATGGTTTAAGCCTAAGAAAACAAACGAGATAATATGTGTCAGTTCGTTTCGGAGCGCTTCCCATATCCTATAGATAACACTTAAGATATCGAGATTGCGTGAGGCCAGTTCGTTTAAGCCTTGCATTTTCGGCCGACGCTGGGGCAAATCGGGCCTGCTGCGTTCGATCTGAAGCTTCCTATTATCAGTAACATTCGCGCTTTGACCGACTTCTCTCCCTGCGCTTGCCTGGCACCCAACGCCGGAACCATCACCTGCATTTTTCGGCCTCGTGACCCTGCCGGCCGCCGTACGGTCCGCCGGGTTATTCCCGGTGGCGGGTTCAAAGGCTGGCATCCTGGTCAAATTTCCCTCAATCCTGTGGAGCAGTGCCGTTACATATACTTTTTAGTATATTACTAGAATTCTACTGTGTCAAGCTGAATTTTTGCTCTTTCCTTGACTTTGTTGCCCACTTGAGGTAAAAAATCAGCGCGCTGTAAGACTCATTCAAAACAGGAATGGGCGGCACGGCCAATCGGAGAAGAATCGGGGCGGGCGGCCCTCCGCGTTTGTTCATAGAGGGGGGAAAGCTGTGAAGTCGGCGAAGCAGCGAATGGGGTGCGGAATTGTCGTCAGGGCGATGTTGTTTGGCCTGATGGGGATGCTCGGAGTATCCGCTCCGACGGCCGAAGCACAAACCTATCTTTACGGCCGGGCTGGTTTTCCTACGAAGAGCGGTCCGTCAGCCGTGGCCACGGCCGATTTGAATAGCGACGGTCTGGTGGACCTGGCCGTGACCAACTCTAACGACAACACGGTCTCGATCCTGCTCGCCCAGGCTACTGGTGGATTTGGAGCGCAGGTGACATACGCGACCGGAACCTCGCCCAATGCGCTCGTCATCGCCGACTTCAACGGGGATGGCAAGCCGGACCTGGCGATCCTAAACCAGAATGACAATACGGTTTCGGTATTGTTGGGCAATGGCGACGGCACATTTCAAAAACAAGTAACCTACGCCACTGGGAGCGATCCGATCGGAATCGTGGTAGCAGACTTTAATGGAGACCAGCGTCTGGACCTTGCCATCGCCAATTCAAACGATAGCACCGTGTCGATTCTCCTCGGCAACGGCAACGGTTCATTCCAGGCTCAGACAACCGTTGCCGTAGGCACACAACCGATTTCCATGGCGAGCGGCGATTTCAATGGCGACGGTAAGCTCGACCTTATCACCTCAAATGCCGGCACGGAAACCGTAACCGTATTGCTGAGCGATGGCACCGGCAAGTTCACCCGAGTGGACTCACCGTCCGAACCTGAGTGCCGGGGCATGGCGGTGGGCGAATTCCATAACAACGGCACGCCGGACGTGATCGTGGCTAGTCAGACTACTGACCAAGTATTTCTGCTCACGGGGAATGGTGACGGATCGCAGCAAGCTGCGGTATCAATGTTACTTTCATGAGGCATGGCGTCCGCCGTTCGCGCCAGCGACACCGCGGACCATAGGGGGAAATCATGAACCGTTTTAATACACGGCCGCTTTTCTTAGTGGTGACTGTTTTCCTCGTTTTTGGATCGTTGCCCCAGAAGGCCGAGGGGCAGACTTACCTCTACGGCCGGGCCGACTTTGGGACCGGGTACGAGCCCTCGGCAGTGAGTGTGGCTGACCTGAATAATGACGGCAAGCCGGATCTTGTTCTGACTAACTACGGCAACGACTTCGTCTCCGTGCTGCTCGGAAAGCCTGACGGTACATTTGCGCCTTTCGTGGCCTACTGCACAGGGGCAGCACCCGACGCGTTGGTGGTTGCAGACTTCAACGGGGACGGAGTTCTGGATCTGGCGGTCGCAAACTCTGGCGATAACACTGTTTCGATACTCTTGGGGAATGGCGACGGGACCTTTAAGGCCCAGATGGTCTATGCCACGGGCCCCGCACCCGTTTCGCTGGCGGCCGGTGACTTCAACGGTGACGGTCATCTTGACCTCGCCGTCGCTAATTCCCAAGCGAGTACAGTCTCTGTACTGCTGGGTAGCGGCGATGGCACTTTCGAGCGGCACGTGGACTATGCCACCGCAGCGAACTCCAGGGGAGTGACGGTGGGCGACTTTAACGGAGACGGAAAGCCTGACTTGGCAGTCAGCGTCTTTTACAGCGTCAGCCAGGTTTCGGTCTTGCTGGGTCATGGCGACGGAACGTTCGGGAACCACGTCGACTACGATACTGCCAATGGACCAGCGGGCATCGTCACGGCTGATTTCAACAATGACGGCAGCCTTGACTTGGGAGTTGCGACAGGCGGCGGGGTCTCCATCCTGCTCGGCAATGGGGACGGGACCTTCAAACCGCATGTCGATTACAGCACGGGCCTGTTCCCTAAATGCCTTCTAGCCGTCGACTTCAACGGAGACGGCAAGCTCGACCTAGCGGTTCCCAATTATGGGTATTCCCTTGATCCGTACACACAGGTCTCTATCCTGTTGGGCAACGGCGATGGTACGTTCCAGGCCGCCGTCAACTACGGAGCAGGAGCCGATCCAATCGCCGTCGCGACCGGAGACTTCAATGGCGATGGCCACCCTGACTTGGCAGTGGCGAACTTTGACCCCGGCGCCGGCACCGACACGGTGACGGTGTTGCTAGGGAAGGGTGACGGAACTTTCCAGTCCTACACCGAGTATGCGGCGGGCAACGAACCAGAGAGCCTGATCGCAGCGGACTTCAATGGCGATGGAAGGATCGATCTCGCTGCGTTCAGCATCAACGGCGATACTGTGTCCGTGTTGCTCGGAAACGGGGATGGTACTTTCCAGGCGCCGAAGATGTCCAACGACGGAGGGCAAGGGCCCACTGCGATGTTGGCTGGCGATTTTAATGGCGATCACGTGCTCGATTTGGCGGTCCTGGCTAATCCTTTTTCGCCGCAAGTTTCCGTGTTGTTAGGAAAAGGGGACGGAACCTTTCAGAGTCCCATCACGACCCCAGTGCCAGGAGCGGGCCTGTTCTTCACCGCCGGTGATTTCAACGGTGACGGCAAGCTGGACATCGCCGTGTCGGTTGCGGGCTCCAACGTCGTTGCTGTTCTCCTGGGTAGAGGGGATGGAACTTTTCAATCCCCGGTGAACTACGCGACTGCTGGCTCGCCGGAGGGAGTGACCACCGCGGATTTCAACGGCGATGGCAAGCTGGACTTGGCGGTACAATGCCCACTTCCGAATCCCTTTCTTTCGGTTCTTTTTGGCAAAGGAGACGGCACCTTTGCTTCCCACGTCGACTATGCCCTCACCTCTGAGGGCGATCTCATCTTTGCAGGCGATTTCAACGGTGATGGCAAACCTGACCTCGCACTGTCAACTAACAGTGTTTTCATGATCCTGCTAAACCAGGGCAACGGGACCTTCCAACCAGCACCCAACTACTTTTTCAACCCTTTTGGATTCGGCACGTTCGCGGATGTTAACGCCGACGGCAAATTGGACTCGATTATTCCGGAGAATACCGGCAACGGATCCCCTTTGAGCGGGATTGCTCTGGTCACCCTGGGGAATGGCGACGGATCCTTCCAGGGAGTGACCAGCATGAGTTTTGCTGCTGGAACGTCCCCCTCCTCGGCGGCGGTGGCGGATTTTGACGGCGACGGCAGCCCGGACTTGGCGGTGGCCAACCAGGACGCAGGTGGAGGCGGTGTCGCGGTTTATCTCAACAGACCATCGATTGCGCTATTTCCAACCTCATTGCTTTTTCCCGATCAAGAAGTGGGTACCGCCAGCGCTCCACTGACGGTCACCTTGTACAATCCGAGTAGCGCTACCCTCAACCTAAGTGCGGTTCAGACGAGCGGAGACTTCAGCTCCGTAAATGACTGCGGTGCAACGATAGCAATCGGCAATTCGTGCACGATTCAGGTGACGTTCACCCCTACTGCAGCGGGCGGCCGCTCGGGGACTCTGACAATCACCGACAACAACAATGGGGCTGCAGCCAGCACGCAGATGGTTAGTTTGAGTGGTCACGGCACGTACGCCAGCCTTTCTCCCACCAGCCTGAGTTTCGGGGAACAGACCCAGCGAACGACAAGTTCTTCTCAGCCGGTGACGCTGACGAACCACGCCACGTCCGCGCTGGCGATCACCAGCGTCACAGCGAGCGCGCAGTTCGGCCAGACCAACAATTGTGGGTCATCCCTTGCAGCAGGAGCAAGCTGCACGATCAACGTGACCTTCAGCCCCACCGGGACCGGGAGTCTCAGCGGAACGGTGACTATCGTTGATAGCGACCCCGCGAGCCCGGAGAGCGTGGCCTTGTCTGGTGTTGGTCGATCGGCTGTGGCGGTGAGTCCGACGCTCACGGTGGATTTTGACGGCAACGGCAAAGCGGACTTGGCGGTGTGGCGCCCTGATACAACCAGTTGGTACGTGCTGCCTTCGGATGGCGGGGCGGCCATCACGACGGTGCAAGGCCAGCCGGGCGATGTGCCGGTAGTGGGCGACTATGATGGTGACGGCAAGTCGGACTATGGCCTGTGGCGGCCGTCGAATGGAACGTTCTACGTGATCCTGAGCAGCACGGGCGCGACGGTCCAGCAGCAGTGGGGTGCGACGGGCGATGTACCCGTGCCGGCGGATTACGATGGCGACGGGAAGACGGACTACGCGGTCTGGCGGCCCTCGAACGCCACGTTCTATGTGATTCCGAGCGGCGGCGGTGCCAACATCACGAAGCAGTGGGGCGAGTCGGGCGACGTGCCGGTGGTGGGCGACTACGATGGCGACGGCAAAGCCGACTATGCCGTGTGGCGGCCGGGGACGGGGACGTGGTACGTTTCGCCGAGCAATGGGGGCGCGACGATTACCCAGGCGTGGGGCGGGCCGGGAGACATTCCGGTGGAAGGCGACTACGATGGCGACGGCAAGACCGACTTCGCGGTGTGGCGGCCCTCGAACGGGACGTTCTACGCGATTCCGAGCGGCGGCGGCGCGAACATCACCAAGCAGTGGGGGGAGGCGGGGGATATCCCGGTGGTAGGCGACTACGACGGCGACCGTAAGAACGATTACGGGGTGTGGCGGCCCTCGAACGGGACGTGGTACGTCAGCCTGAGCGGGGGCGGAGCAAATATCAAGACGCAGTGGGGCAACTCCGGCGACATTCCGGCGACGAATTTGCCGGTGATGGAGCGCCGCGACAAGCACACGGCGAACTTTGACGGCGACCGCAAGACGGACGTCGCGGTGTGGCGTCCGTCGAACGGGACCTGGTACGTGATTCCGAGCTCGAATCCTTCGAACACCACGAAGACGGCGTGGGGAGCGAGCGGCGACATTCCCGTGCCGGGGGACTACGACGGGGACGGCAAGACGGATGACGCCGTATGGCGTCCGTCGAACGGGACGTTCTACGTGATCCCGTCGAGCACGCCGACGACGACGCTGAAGCAGCAGTGGGGGGTGAGCACGGACATTCCTGTGCCCGGCGATTACGACGGCGATGGCAAGACGGATTACGCCGTGTGGCGTCCGTCGAACGGAACGTTCTACGTCATCTTGAGCAGTACGGGGAAGACGGCGACGCAGCCGCTTGGGGCGAGCGGTGACATACCGGTAGTGGGCGACTACGACGGCGATGGAAAGACCGACTACGCCGTGTGGACGCCGGCGACAGGCACGTTCACGGTGATTCTGAGCAGCACGGGGAAGACGGTGACGCAACAGTGGGGCGCGAACGGTGACAAGCCCGTGCCAGGAGATTACGACGGCGACGGCAAGACGGATTACGCCGTCTGGCGGCCGTCGACGGCAACATTCTACGTGATCCTGAGCAGCACGGGCAAGAGCACGAACCAGCAATGGGGCGCTAACGGTGACGTGCCGGTGGCCAAGGATTACGACGGCGACGAGAAGACGGACTACGCGGTGTGGCGGCCGTCGAACGGGACGTGGTACATCAAGAACTCGTCGAACGGGACGACCACCACGACGGTGTGGGGCGTATCAACCGACGTGCCGGTGAACAAGCCGACGGGGCAATAGGTGGGGAACAGAGTTTAGATCGTAGGGAGCGACCGCGAGGCGCAAACGGCTCGGCCTGTTTGCTGTTGTGCGGTAGACTGACCAAGCAGGCCGCGGACCTCAAGAGCGGAGGTCCGCGCTACGCTTGTTGTGCGATGGCCGAGCGCGCGCGAACCCGGAAGCGAAGGCTGACCTACGAAAGCCGCATCCTGCTGCTGGCGCTCGCGGCCGGCGCGCCGGGCATCCTGGTGGCGGGCGTCCTGCTGTGGCGCGGCGATTACAGCGCCAAGGTACAGTGGACCCTGCTCGTGCTGGTCGGTTGCTTCTGGCTGGGCTTCGCCTTTGCCGCCCGCGGCCGGGTGGTGCTTCCGTTGCAAACCCTCTCCAACCTGCTCTCCGCCGTCCGCGAGGGCGATTATTCCTTGCGGGCGCGGGGCGCGCGGCGTGACGACTCGCTGGGCGAGGTAATGCTCGAGGCCAACGCGCTTGCCGGAGAACTCCACGACCGGCGGCTGGGCGCGCTTGAAGCTACCACGCTGCTGCGCAAGGTGATGGAGGAAATTGAAGTGGCGGTGTTTGCCTTCGACGCAGGCGCGCACCTGCGCCTGGTGAACCGCGCGGCAGAGCGATTGCTGGCCCAGCCGGCGGAGCGATTGCTTGGCTCGACGGCGGCGGAGTGCGGCCTGGCCGAGTGCCTCAAAGGCGAAGCCAAGCGAACGCTGCAGACCACGTTTCCGGGCGGACCTGACCGCAGCACGCGCTGGGGCATGAGCCGCAGCACGTTTCGCGAAGGCGGCATTCCGCTCGAACTCGTCGTGATCGGCGACCTCAGCCGTCCGCTGCGCGAGGAAGAACTGAAGGCCTGGCAACGCCTGGTGCGGGTGATTGGACACGAGCTGAACAATTCGCTCGCGCCCATCAAGTCGGTGGCCGCGAGCCTGGAAAGTATGCTGGTGCGCGAGCCGCGTCCGGCGGACTGGCAGGATGACGTGGCGCACGGCCTGCGGATTATCGCCAGCCGGGCGGAGTCGCTGGGGCGGTTTATGGAGGCGTATTCACGCCTGGCCCGGCTTCCCAAGCCGCAGTTTCGCGCGGTGGACGTGGACGAGTGCGTCCGGAGGGTGATCGCACTCGAAACGCGGCTGCGCGTCACGCTCGTTCCCGGCCCGCGCCTGACGGTCAGGGCGGACGGCGACCAGTTGGAGCAACTGCTCATCAATGCGATTCGGAACGCGGTGGACGCCGCGCTCGAGACCGGAGGGGGGGTGAGCGTGGGCTGGAGAAGGAACCCGGCCACGCTCGACCTGTGGGTGGAGGACGAGGGTCCCGGACTGCCGAACACCGGCAACCTGTTCGTGCCGTTTTTCACCACCAAGCCCCAGGGGTCGGGAATCGGCCTGGTGCTGAGCCGTCAGATTGCCGAGGCGCATGGCGGCACGTTCACGCTGGAGAATCGCGCCGGCGGGACCGGCTGCGTCGCCAGCCTGCGGCTGCCGCTGCCCGAAAGAGCGATTGGGCGTTGACGCCCCCGGAACCTTCGGGTATGCTCACCGTTCTCGTTGACTTTGGGTTGCCGCTATTGTAGCGTTTAACGGAACTTGCAACCGCTGACCATGACCGCTGACGCCAGCGTCGTCGAAATGATGATCGACAGCGACCTGAAGAATGTGGAAGCGGCGGAGGAGCTTGTCGAGCGGGTGTGCAAGGCCGTCGGCTTCGACGAAGAGGACGAGCACCGCATCGGCATGGCCGTGCACGAGTCGGTGATTAACGCCATCTGGCACGGCAACAAGAATGACCCGAGCAAGAAGGTCCTGCTGCGGCTGGAGATTCACCCTGATCGGATCGAGATCCACGTGAAGGATCAGGGGCAGGGGTTCGACCCCAGCCGGGTGGCGAATCCCCTGGAAGACCAGAATCTGCTGAAGGTGTCGGGCCGGGGAATCTTTCTGATCCGCTCGTTCATGGATGAGTTTCGGGTGGAGAGCACCCCCGGCGGCGGGACCGAAGTGGTGTTGGTGAAGCGATTGCATTCGAGAGTAGACCTTAACGAAGGAGGAACGCACCGTGAGCATGAAGGCCACAATACGCCAAGTGGATAGCGTGAGCGTCGTCGATCTCAGCGGCAGGATCACGCTGGGAGAAGGGTGCAGCCAGTTGCGCGAGCTGATTCGCGACCTCGCAAGCAAAGGGCACAAGAACATACTGCTCAATCTGGCGGACGTCACCTATATCGACAGCTCGGGCATTGGCGAGCTGGTGAGCGGCTTCACGGCGGTGTCGGGTCAAGGTGGGCAGTTGAAGCTGTTGAACCTGACAAAGAAGGTGCACGATCTGCTGCAGATCACCAAACTGCTGACGGTTTTCGACGTGCATGACGACGAAGCGAAGGCGATCGCCAGTTTCGGAAGGAGCGCCGGCACGGCGTAGCGGCGGTTCGTCGCCTCATCGCAGGTTGCGAGGGTCAGATTACGAAGGATTAATTGGCGTTTCGAAGCGCAGAGCCCAAATGTAGGCAGGTTCTGAGGGCGTCACGCGGAGGATGCGCGCTTGCAGGCTTCGCGCAAACTGGGGCCTTATGGCGACCCGGGGAAGCGGTGCGGCGGGAATCTCTAGAAAGACCCTGGCGTCTGGACTCAGCGGCCGGCGCATGGCGAGCAGGACCCCTCCAGCGCTGATATTCAGAGTGGTGGTGAATTCGAGGAACTCTTTGCCGTTCTCGTCCACGCCCCGGGCAAAGATCGGTACGGGCAGGGGCAGCCGCTGCCAGTGGCGGCGTTCCCGCAGCGGGCGCCGAAGAGACGGACTCTCCCCTTTTTTCCCAACCCCCCGTTTGGAAAGCGTGCTCAAGTTCATCCCGGTCAAGTCGCTTACGCTTGACATCCCAGTTCGGCCCGCTAGAGTTACCGCACGCAAGGGGCCACTTTACGCCCATTGGATGAGTTGCTTTTGTTTATGTAAGTATTTTAGAATCAATTTCTTGAAACAGATTCTACAAAACCAAAAAGTGGCATCCCAGAATTTCAGCCGGACGGAAGGGCAAATGTTTTGCCCAAAAGAGAACGAGTATATCCATGACTAACTTGTAAATATGGTACTAGCGAGCTCTTGGCGATCTGCCGATATCTCAAGAGAAAGCAGTAAGGTGGGTGAGGTCACTGTGAAACTGGAGCCCTCGGGGGAGACCGCCCAGCCAACCAGTGAGGCCGGCGAGGGGTCGCCTCACACGGACGTGCCATCGGGCTATCTCGAGCTCCTGGAGGCGTTCCAGCGGCTGCAGGAAGACAGTCGCCGGCGGACGGTTGCACTGGGCTCGGCGGCGCATCAGCTGAAGACGCCTCTGGCCATTATCGGCGGCTACATCGACTTGCTGTTAACCCAGAAGGCCGGCGCGCTCAATGATCGCCAGCGCCAGATTCTCGAGGAATCGCGGTTCAACTGCGTACGGCTGCACAAGTTCATCGAAGATTTTCTGAGCTACAGCGCGATCGAGACCGGGAAGCTGACGATCAAGTTCGAGGCGGGCGATCTTCATGCGTGCCTTTCCGAACTCTATACCTACTGGCTGTCGTCGTTTCAGAAGAAGGGCGTGGCGTTATACTTTCCCCTCAAGCCGGGCTTGCCAAGCTTTCCGTTCGACGGCGACAAGGTGCAGCACGTGGTTTCCAATCTGCTGGAGAACGCGCTGAAATTCACGCCGGCGGGCGGAACGGTTTGGATGACGGCGGAACTTTACATGTGGGAGCGGCGCAGCCGGCAGAAACGGGGTATTCTAGAGGAGCGCCGCCGGGAGAAGGGTGCGAGTTCCAACTGCGTGCGGGTGACCGTTTCCGATACCGGGCCGGGAATCGCGGCGGAGTACCGGCAGGAGATCTTCGACGACTTTATCAAGCTGCCTCAGCCGGGCGAACAGCCGGGAGGCATGGGGCTCGGCCTCGCCATCGCGCGACGGCTGGTGCTGGCGCACGGCGGCAAGATCTGGGTGGAGAGCGAGTCCGGGTCAGGGAGCACGTTTTGCTTCCTGCTGCCCCTGAATCCGCAGTAACGGGCGGAGCGACGCAAGATCATGGCAAACCTGGCGAACATTCTGGTGGTGGATGACGAGCCCGGCATGCTTCGCTATCTGCAAACCCTGCTCGAAGTGGATTCCTACGAAGTGTCCACGGCGAAGAGTGGGCAGGAAGCCCTGACGCGTCTCGAAAGCGAGCCCCCGCCGGATCTCGTGCTGCTAGACCTTCTCATGCCCGATCTCGATGGCTTGCAGACGCTCGAGCGCCTGCGCAAGCTGCAGCCACGGCTGAAGGTGGTGATGCTCTCCTGCGTGAGTGATACGCGCAAGGTGGTGCAGGCGATTCGCCTGGGGGCGCAGGACTACCTCACCAAGCCGTTTCAGAAGGCGGAACTCGATGCCGTGATCAGCCATTGCCTGAGGCCGCGACCGGCGCCCCCGGCGGGTTCGGTGGAGTCCGAGGGGCGCGCCGGCGAAGTGGAGGAGCTGAGCGACGACGTCTTTTTTGTGGCCGCCAGCCCCGCCATGCGCCGGATTCGCGAGCAGGTGGCGCAGGTGGCCAACGTCAACGTGCCAGTCCTGATGCTGGGCGAGAGCGGAACCGGAAAGGAAGTGGTGGCCCGCTTGGTCCACAAGCTGTCTCCACGGGCGCATCGTTCGTTTCTAAAGGTGAATTGCGCCGCGCTTCCCGGCGATCTTTTGGAGAGCGAACTTTTCGGTTACGAACCCGGCGCCTTTACCGGCGCGACGCGGTCTAAACCCGGCAAGTTCGAGCTCTGCGACAAAGGCACCATTCTGCTCGATGAAATCGGGGAGATGCCGCCGGGGTTGCAGGCGAAACTCCTGCACGTCTTGCAGGACCAGACGTTCTCGCGCCTGGGCAGCAGGACGATGGTCGAGGTGGACGTGAGGATCCTGGCCGCGACCAACATTGATATCCAGGAGGCCATCGCCACCAAGAAGTTGCGCGAGGATCTTTACTACCGCTTGAACGCCTTTACCCTTCACCTGCCGCCACTGCGCGAGAGGAAAGAGGAGATTCCGCTCTTGTTGCGGCATTTCATGGCGCTGTTTGCTACCCGCTTTGCGCGGACGGCCCTGCCCGTCTCGCCCACGCTGGTGCAGGCCTGCGTCCGGTATCCTTGGCCCGGCAACCTGCGCGAACTGGAGAATTTCGTCAAGCGCTATTTGATTTTGGGTGATGAGTCGCTGGTGCTGAGCGAACTCGAGTCCAACCGGATGGAGAGCCCGATCCGCGAAGGAGCGCCAGCGCGCACAGCGGCGACCGCCACAGGGGACCTGAAGGCGAAGGTTCGCGCCGTGAAGGACGAGGCGGAGATTAAGGCGATAACCGGGGAGCTGGAGCGAACCAAGTGGAACCGCAAAGAGGCCGCGAAGCGGTTGAATATCAGTTACAAGGCTTTGCTCTATAAGATCCGGCAATACAACATCGATCGCAGCTCGTAGGGCGGGTTTGTAGATTCTGGTACTCGACCATGTCACCTACCGTCGTTGGTAACAGTCTTGGCCCTGATGAAGCCACAAACCTGCCTCCTGCGTTTGTCATTTTCGGCGGTTCCGAAGCCATGCAGGTGCTGCGGCGAGCGGTGGAAAAAGTGGCGGACGCCAGTGTGCCCGTTCTTATTTACGGTGAGAGCGGCTCAGGCAAGGAGGTTCTGGCGAAGTTCATCCACTCGCGCTCGCCCCGGCAGATTGAGCGCTTTGTTAAGGTCAACTGCTGGGCGATCCCGGGAACGCTGCTCGAAAGCGAGCTCTTCGGATATGAAAAGGGGTCCTTCACCGGGGCTCATTCGAGCAAGCTCGGACGGATGGAATTCGCGAATCGAGGCACGTTGTTTCTGGACGAGATTTCCCAGATCGATTTGTCGCTGCAGGCAAAGTTACTGGAATTGCTTGGGGACGGGGAATTTTGCCGCATTGGGGGACAAGAGGAGAGGCAGGTGGACGTGCGGGTCATCTGCGCCACCAATCGTGAACTCGAGGACCAAATCGAAGCCGGCACTTTCCGCCGTGACCTGTTTTATCACATCAACGTGGTCGCGCTGCGGGTGCCTCCTTTGCGGGAAAGGAGCATGGATCTGTCCGGACTCGTCAACTATCTGCTGGCTTGCTGGAACCGGCGTCTTAACGGCCGCGCCGAGCCTCTCTCGTCGCAACTGATGCGATCGTTCGAGATGTACGACTGGCCCGGAAACATCGAGGAGCTTGAGAGCCTCATCAAGCGCTATGTGATTCTCGGCTCGGAGGAGTCGATCGCTGGCGAGGTGCAGGGACGCGGACTGCGCCGCGCTGCTCCATCGGCGCAGCCGGTGGCGGCCGCAGTCGGAGACCTCAACGCGAAAGTTCGGGCTTTGAAGGACGAGGCGGAGATTGAGGCGATAACCGGGACGCTGGAGCGAACCAAGTGGAATCGCAAAGAGGCCGCGAAACTGTTGAATATCAGCTACAAAGCCTTGCTCTATAAGATCCGACAATACAACATTGATCGGGTGTGAGCCAAGCGAGAAGAAACTGTTTTCTCCGAAATGGAAATGCTTTCCACTGGGTCATCGGCCGCAGTCTGCCGCGCCTTCCATCCGTTCCCGCGCTTGGCTGGATGGGGTCGTCGAGACCCTAAGTGGCTTAAAACACTGTGAATAGACGATACATCGGCCAGGCTAGGAAGGTAAGTTGTGTGGCTCGCGCAAGTTTGGAGTTCGGGATGCACTGTAGATGATGCCGGGCTGTCGTATAGCGTAGCGAGCGGGGGGATGGTCGTCATACTCATGGAACGTGACATTCCCGGGACTTGGACCCATGTCTGCCAATTTCTCCACTAACGGTTCGGGTTACAGCGGGGCTGAAAAGCTGCCTCCGGAGGAAGTCATCTTCGGCCTCAGCGACGCCATGCAGATCTTGCGGCGGAAGATCGCCAGGGTGTCGGAGGCCAACGTTCCGGTGCTGATTTGCGGCGAAAGCGGGACGGGCAAAGAGATTCTGGCGAAGCTCATTCACCAATGGTCCCTCCGCAGGGACGCTCCTTTTGTCAAGGTGAACTGTCCCGCGATTCCTGAAACCCTGCTTGAGAGCGAGCTCTTCGGGTACGAAAAGGGGGCCTTTACCGGCGCATACGGCAGCAAGCCCGGACGAGTGGAGACGGCCAGCCGCGGCACCTTGTTTCTGGACGAAATCTCCGAAATCGATCTCTCGTTGCAGGCGAAGCTGCTGCAACTGCTTCAGGACGGACAATTCTGCCGCCTGGGCGGACAAGAGGAGCGGCACGTGGACGTGCGCGTGATTTGCGCCACCAATCGCGTGCTCGAAGGACAGATTGAAGCCGGCGCGTTTCGGCCGGATCTCTTTTACCGCATCAACGTGTTCACCCTTCGCGTGCCGCCGCTGCGCCAGCGAAGCCTGGACCTTCCCCGGCTCGTTGAGTACTTGATTGCCTCCTGCAATGAGCGATTCAATAGGCGAGCGAAGCCTCTTTCGCCGCAATTGATGAGAGCGCTTGAAGAGCACTGCTGGCCCGGAAACATCCGGGAGCTGGAAAACCTGATCAAACGCTATGTGATCATGGGAACGGAAGACAGCATTGCGGGTGAACTGCGGGGACCAGGGAAACGCCGCGCTCTTACCCAAACGTCGGGGGAAACTTGGGCGGACACTTCAGCGAAAACCTCAGCGGCCGGCACGACTACCCTGAAGGGCGTGGCGCGACGGGCGATGCGCGACTTCGAGCGCAAGGTGATCCTGGAAGCTTTGGAAACCAGCAGTTGGAATCGCAAAGAAGCCGCCCGCTCGCTCAACATCAGCTATCGGGCCTTGCTTTACAAACTTCGACAAGTGGGATGGCCGGCCCAAAATTCCCCCGGAGGTTCCCCTCCTCGGATGGGAGACTGAAGAGACCTCGAAGCGCTGGAGATCCGGCAGAATCCAACTGGATTCCCCGCCGCGGCGGGGAATGACCCTCGAATCGACAGGCAGGAGAAGGACACCGATAGCCAAGGCTATGACTACACTCGAACGCATTGCTGAAGCGCTGGAAGCAGCCGTCAAATCGCACTCGAAGTTTATTCCGGGCGCCGTCCACTTCGACTACAAATCGGGAGATGACCCCGTCACCGAAGCCGACCGGGCCGCCAATCACGTGCTGCGAGAGATTTTGGTGCGGGACGGCGAAGGCTGGCTTTCGGAAGAAAGCGTGGACGATGACGTGCGGCTGACCAGGGAACGCGTGTGGGTGGTAGACCCGCTCGACGGCACACGCGAGTTCGTCCAGGGAATCCCGGAGTGGTGCGTCTCGGTCGGACTGGTGGAGAACGGGCAGGCGGTGGCGGGCGGCATCGCCAACCCGGCCACCCAGGAAACGATCATCGGCTCGATCGAAGGCGGAGTGCGGTACAACGGCAAACCGGTGCGAGCGAGCGGGAGAAACACCTTGACCGGCGCTTCCGTCCTCGCCAGCCGCAGCGAGGTGAAGCGGGGCGAGTGGAAACGCTTCGAAGGCAGCCCGTTCGTGATGCGAGCCATGGGATCGGTGGCTTACAAGCTGGCGCTAGTGGCCGCCGGCCTCGCCGACGCCACTTGGACACTGGTTCCCAAGCATGAGTGGGACGTGGCCGCCGGCGTTGCGCTGGTCGAAGCGGCGGGAGGTTTCACGGAAGGTCTGGACGGTCGCGCGCCGACGTTTAACCACAAGTCGGCGCTGCTCGCGGGACTCATCGCAGGCGGGCCGGGGTTGCGCGGCGAAGTTGACTCTCTGCTTGAACCTCATCTGGCGAGCCGATCCGCCGGGGCGTGACGCCACCGCTACCAGACAGATTCGGATAGCTCTGCCAGCGGCTAACTGTCGCGTTTCCTCACGGTTTGTGGTACCCTGTTTGTCCACAGGAACCAGCGAAAGACCCGGTTCGGTGGGAACTGCTTCACCGAATTTGCGGAACCAGCACTTTTGCTGACAATAATAACAGTAGAATCTCTCCAACGACAAGGAGTCGCGGAACAATGTCTGATCACCTGAACCCGCCGCACGGCGGGGCACTCGTCAACCTGATGGCGGCGCCCGAGCGCGTCTTCGAACTGAAAGCTGAATCGAAAGATTGGCCCTCGTGGGACTTGAGTCCCCGCCAGCTATGCGATCTGGAACTGCTGCTGTCGGGAGGCTTCTCGCCGCTGCGCGGATTCATGTCGCGCGCCGACCACGAGAGCGTCTGCGCGAACATGCGCCTCGCGAGTGGCCTGCTGTGGCCGATACCCATCGTGTTGGACGTCACGGAAGAGTTCGCCAAAAAAATCGGCCCCGGCCGGACCATCGCCTTGCGTGACGCGGAAGGCGTGATGCTCGCGGCGCTGCACGCGGAAGAAGTCTGGCAGCCCGACCGGATGGCGGAAGCCGAGTCCGTATACAAGAGCACGAGCACGTTTCACCCGGGCGTCGCGCACCTGGTGCAGCGGACCCACCCATGGTACGTGGGCGGACGCCTCGAAGGAGTCCAGAAGCCGGCGCATTACGACTTCCGCGCGTTGCGCCTCACGCCGGCCGAGCTGCGAGCGGAGTTCATACGCCTCGGCTGGCGGCGCATCGTCGCCTTTCAGACGCGCAACCCGATGCATCGCGCCCACCAGGAGCTCACGCTGCGCGCCGCCAAGCAGGTGGAAGCGAACCTGCTGATTAACCCGTCGGTGGGCATGACGAAGCCGGGAGACGTGGAGTACTACGTCCGCGTCCGATGCTACGAGGCGCTGCTCTCGCGCTACCCCAAAGACACCGCCAAGCTGGCGCTCTTGCCGCTGGCGATGCGCATGGGCGGCCCGCGGGAGGCCGTGTGGCACGCCATCATCCGCAAGAATCATGGCTGCACCCATTTCATCGTCGGGCGCGACCACGCGGGCCCTGGCGCGGACGAAAAGGGTAAGCCCTTCTACGGTCCCTACGACGCGCAGGAGTTGCTGCGCCAGCATCAGCAAGAGATCGGCGTCACCATGGTGCCGTTCCAGATGATGGTCTACCTGGAGGACGAGGATCGGTACGTTCCCGCCGACGAGGTGCCGAAAGGCGCGCGGACCCTTGACATTTCCGGCACCGAGTTGCGCCGCCGCCTGAACGAAGGCCGCGACATCCCGTCGTGGTTCACCTTTCCCGACGTGGTGCGTGAGTTGCAGCGCAGTTATCCGCCGCGGCATCGCCAGGGTTTCACCGTGTTTTTCACCGGCCTCTCCGGCTCGGGGAAATCCACCATCGCCAACGTGCTCATGACCAAGTTTCTGGAAATGGGCGGGCGGCCGGTGACGCTGCTCGACGGCGACGTGGTGCGCAAGCACCTCTCTTCCGAGCTGGGTTTCTCGAAAGAGCACCGCGACATCAACATCCGGCGCATCGGCTATGTGGCTTCCGAAATCACCAAGAACGGCGGCATCGCCATCTGCGCCCCCATCGCGCCTTACGATTCGATTCGCAAGGAAGTGCGGGGCATGATTCAGCCCAGCGGCGGGTTCATCCTGGTTCATCTCGCGACTCCCCTCGATACCTGTGAGACGCGCGACCGCAAGGGGCTTTATGCCAAGGCACGCGCCGGACTGGTGAAGGAGTTCACCGGCATTTCCGATCCGTACGAGGCGCCGGCGGACGCCGAGGTGATGATTGACACGAGCGACGTGACTCCGGAGGAAGCCGCTCAGGAGATTTTTCTGCACCTGGAGCAAGAAGGCTTCATCGGCGTGAGCGGCGAGAACGGCGCCTCGGCGCGACCGGCCGGAAACTGACTTTGGAGTGCGGCAGCTTGCTGCCGCTTTCTCCCGGGCTGGCATGCTGGCCGTGCCGTGGACCGTACGCCCCAAGCGTGGGCCGCCGCGAGGTGACCTCGCGCCATCAAAGCGGCAGCAAGCTGCCGCACTCCAAAAACATTCATTTCTTCCTTCCAACAATCTCCGCAAGCGACGCCGACACGTACTCCACCTGCTCCGTCGTCAACTCCGGGAAAAGCGGCAGGCCGAGCACTCGTTCGCAGGCGCGCTCGGCATGGGGAAAGCTCCCCGGCTTCAATCCGAGCGAGGCGTAGCAGGGCTGCAAATGCAGCGGCCGCGGGTAGTGGACCGCCGTCGCGACGCCACGGGCTTCGAGCTCAGCGCGCACGCGGTCGCGGTGGTCCACGTAGACCGCGAACAGGTGGAAGACGCTCTCCGCGCCGGGCGCTTCTTTGAGCAAGTCCACGCGGGCGCCTGAGAGCAGCCGCCGGTAGAGGCCGGCGAGCTCGCGCCTCCGAGCGTTCCAGGCGTCCAGGCGCTTCAGTTTAAGCCGCAGGATGGCGCCCTGGAAGCCGTCCATGCGGGCGTTGTAGCCTACTTCGTCGTGGAAATACCGGCGGCTCTCGCCATGGTTGCGGAGCGCGCGCACGCGGGCGGCGACCGCGTCATGGTTGGTGGTAAGCGCGCCGGCGTCGCCACAAGCGCCCAGGTTCTTGGTGGGATAAAAGCTGAAGGCGGCGGCGAGGCCGAAGCCGCCGACGCGACGGCCGCGGTAGCGCGCGCCGTGCGACTGGCAGGCGTCTTCGATCACGGCGCAATTACGCTGCCGCGCGATTTCGAGAATCGGGTCGAGGTCGGCGGGCTGACCGTACAGATGGACGGGTATGATCGCCGTGGTGCGCGCCGTCACCGCGCTGGCAACCTCGCGCGGGTCAATGTTGGCGGTTGCGGGATCAACATCGGCAAAGACGGGCGTCGCGCCGGTGTAAGAAATCGCTTCCGCGGTGCCCACAAAAGTGTTGGGCGTGGTGATGACCTCGTCGCCCGGCCCCACGCCGGCTGCCACAAGAGCCAGGTGCAAGGCGCTCATCCCCGAAGCGAGCGCCACGCAGTGGTTGACCTCGCAGTAGGCCGCGAACTCGCGCTCGAAGGCGGCCACTTCCTCACCCAGCACGAAGCTGGCGTTGCGGCCCACGCGGTCGAGCGCGTCGAGCACCTCGTCGCGCAGGGCGGCGTATTGCGCTTTCAGATCGAGATAGGGGATGTGCATACGATTCCGTCATTGCGCCCAACCGCGGCGCGCCATGGCGGGTCAGAGGTCCAGCGGCAGAGGACTCTTTCCCGTAATCAGCCGCGCGGCGCGGTTGAAAGTGAAATAGTTCCAGGCCCATTGCATGAGCACCAGCAGGCGGTTCTGGAACTCGACGATGTAAAGAAGGTGAACAAACAACCACACGAGCCAGGCGGGAAATCCTGAGAAGCGGACCCAGTGCAGGTCGGCCACCGCTGCCTTGCGGCCGATGACGGCCAGGTCGCCCTTGTCGCGGTAGTGGAATGGCCTTGCGATCTCGCCGCGAAGCCGTTGCCTGATCAAGTTGGCCACGTAGCGGCCTTGCTGGATTGCGGGCTGCGCCACGCCCGGCAGTGGACTGCCCGTCTGGTGGCTGAAGTTTCCCAGGTCGCCGATAACGAAAATCTCCGGGTTGTGGGGGAGGCTACAGTCCGGCTGGACCACCACGCGACCGAGGCGGTCGAGCGGCACGCCGGTTTTCTCAGCGAGAATTACCCCCAGGCGCGAAGCCTGGACCCCTGCGGCCCAGAGGACCGTCCGCGTGGGAATGGTTTCGCTCCGATCTCCCGTGCGAACGGTCACCGAGTCCGGTTTGACGTCGGTCACCATCGCGCCGGTGCGCACGCTCACGCCGAGCCGGGTGAGCATCCGCCGCGCGGCCTCGGAAAGGCCGGCGGGGTAAGGCGGCAAGACGCGGTCCGCGCCTTCGAGCAGAATGATTCGGGCTTGGGCAGGATCGATGGCGCGAAAGTCGTGCTTCAAGGTGTCGCGGGCGATTTCGGCGAGGGCGCCGGCGAGCTCCACTCCCGTCGCGCCACCGCCCACGATCACAAAGGTCAGCCAGGCGCGTAGCCTTTCGGGGACGGTCTCGCGCTCGGCCGCTTCGAACGCCAGCAGGATGCGCCGACGCATGTAGGTGGCGTCGTCGAGGGTCTTGAGTCCAGGGGCGAACTTCTCCCACTCGTCGTGCCCGAAGTACTGGTGCCGCGAGCCGGTCGCAACGATTAACGTGTCGTAGCCCGCCTCGCCGTCGCTCAAGATAACGCGCCGCCCCGCGACGTCGATATCAACGGCCTCGGCCAGCAGCACTCTGGCGTTCGGCTGGTTCTTCAAGACTCGCCGCAAAGGCGCGGCGATATTAGCGGGGGAGAGCGCGCCGGTGGCAACCTGGTAGAGGAGTGGGTTAAAGCAATGATAGTTATTGCGATCAATCACGGTGACCTCGACCGGAGCGCGCTTCAGCGCCCGCGCGGCGGAGAGGCCGCCGAATCCGCCGCCGAGGATCGCGACACGATGCTGCGTTGAACGATTGAGTGATTGAGTCATGGAATCGAGTCATTGAGCCATTGAGTCATCGGGCCATTGATTCACTTTACCAAAAGGGGGATTCTGACTTTTCAATCACTCAATGGCTCAATGGCTTAATCACTCAATCGCTCTGACTTCTGTCTTCTGACTTCTCACTCCTGCTTTGCAAGCGCGTGCCGCAACGCGCCCTCGAGTTCGGGGAACTGGAACTGATATCCGCCGGCGAGGAGCCTCGCGGGTTCGACGCGCTGGCTGGCTAAGAGCAACGCATCCGCCATTTCGCCGAAGGTGGCGCGGGCGGCGAAAGCAGGCACCGGGAAAATGGTCGGACGCGAGAGGACGCGTCCGAGCGCCTTGGTGAACTCGCGATTGGTGACCGGCGTGGGCCCCACAGCGTTCACCGGCCCGCGCAGAGCGTCGGTCGAGAGCGCGTGATGGATGGCGCCCACTACGTCGTCGAGCGCAATCCAGCTCACGTACTGGCGGCCGCTTCCGATGATGCCGCCCACACCCAGGCGAAACGGCGTGAGCATCTTTGCGAGCCCGCCGCCCGCAGAGCTGAGCACCATGCCGAAGCGCAGGTTCACAACACGGATTCCCCTGCGCGTTGCCGGCTCTGCAGCGGCTTCCCAGTCGCGACAGACCTGCGCCAGGAAATCCGAACCGGGAGCGCTCGCCTCGTTGAGGAGCTCGCCGCCGCGGTTGCCGTAGTAACCGACCGCCGAGGCGCACACCAACGCTCGTGGCGGCCTGGCAAGCCGGGCGAGCGTTTCGGCAAGAAGCCTTGTGCCTTTCACCCGGCTCTCGTGGATCCTCACCTTCTGCTCGGGCGTCCATCGCGCCGCCGCGATGCTCTCGCCGGCGAGATGCACGACCGCATCGAACCCTTCCAGCTTCGCAGCGTCAATCGCGCCGGTCGAGGGATCCCAGGGGATCCCCTCGGCTGCGGCAGACCTTCCGGCGCGTACCAGGCGAACCACCGCGTGACCGCCGGTCGTGAGAAAGGGAACCAGCGCCGAGCCGATGAGTCCGCTCGATCCGCTGACCAAAATCTTCATGGTTTGGCTCTCTCAGGCGCCGAGCACATCAACCTGATAATCGCGTCCTTCCCACTGATTCCTCGCGGTCCAGAAGAAGGTGAACTGAACCGGCGCACGCTGTTCGGACGCGATGGGAATGTCCACGAAATCGATCTCCAGGCTCGTCGAGGACGAAAGCGCATCCTGCGGAGTTTGCCACCCGTCGTTCGTCCAACGCAAACGGAACGGCGCGCCTGCCTGAATACGAAGCACCCAGCCCGGCGCGACGGCGCGCGGCTGGCGATTATGCTTCCAGATTTCCATCAAACGGCGAGTTTGACGATTGCTCACGTAACGGTCGGCCACTTCCGGAAGCATCGCAAACAAATGTCCATCGGCGGCCGAGCGCAGCAAGCGGATGTATTCGGCGTGCGCCCACATCAGCGGCATGGCGCTGCCGGTGGGACGCCCAAGAAACATGTGATCCTCCGGCTGGTCGGGCGCGTCCCAGACCTGTTCAGGCAACAGGCCGGTGCATGACGCGAGACCCTCCATGGCACGAATATACGGCCGCGGATCGCGCCCCGCGGCCAGCTCATAGTGACCGCGTTCGCCGGTCAGGAGCGGCCAGGCACGGCCCCTGCCCCATCCAATGTACGGCCCGCCGTCATCGCGCTGGCCGTAGCCGTCATGATTGTAACGGCGCCAGCAAGGCCCCACCGGAGTCTCCACTTTTAGCACGGCGTCCACCACCTTGAGCGAATCAACGATGATGGGATCATCGGCCTTGCGAATGCCGAAGCGCACGAGTTCGAGAAAACCCGCGTCCACGATCTCCTTGGCCGGATAGGCGTAAGGCCTGTCCGGCGGCTGGTTGGTGAGGGTGAGCACGCCGTGATTCGGATCCTCGTCGGGCTGGGGATCGTTGACGCCGGCGGGCAGGATGCGAATATAGTGCCGGGGAATCCCGGGAACCAGCGTGCCCTGGGTGGTCACCGTCCAGGCCTCGAGATGACATTCGAGAAAGTCGGCGTATTCCGCAAGAAACTGCGCCGCGGCGGAGTCTCCTTTCTGAAGAGCAATGCCGGCTGCGGCGATCAGCCCGGCAATGGCCGTGGCAAGGGTCGAGGGCGAATAGCCGCTGGCCTCTTCCCATCGCTCCTGCTGGGTCACGGGTCCACGCTCCAGCAGGAAGCGTGCCGCCCGCATGACCATGGGGTAGGGGTCGAAGTCCTGAAGCGCGTTGTGCAACTGGAGGTGGCGCGCGAGGAGAATCGGGAAAGCGACCTCGTCAAGCTGGACGCCGCACCAGTAGGGAGTTCCGTCAATCCAAAAGTTCTGAGGAAAACAGCCGCCCGTCTGCTGCGAGACGGCGAGATAAATCAGAGCCCGAAGCGGCGTGACGGTGTCGCCGGCGGCGAGCAGTCCGGTGGTGCTCTGCACCATGTCGCGCGTCCACACGAGGTGATAGCCGCCCATGTCCTCGTCGCCTTTGGCCTCGCCCCACGGAATCGCCATCGAGGCGATGAAGGCGCCGGGGTAGGATTTGTCCTCGTGCGCCAGCAGCAGGCTGACACTGGTGTGATACAAGTGGCCGCCGTCGCCCGATGCTTTATCGAGCGGCATGATTCTGCCGCGAAGAGGGCGCTCCCACTGGCTGACGAAACGCTGGTACTGCACCTCGAACGGAATGCCGAGCGCCTGAAAGAGAGTGCTGACCGCGTGATGAAAGGTCTCGCCGAACGCCAGTCCCAGCGTGAACTCGGCGCTTCCGTCGAGAGCGAGCTCGCCGGTGAGCGCGATGTTGCCGTCCGGGGCCGCGTCGAACTCCCAGTCCATCTGCAGGTCCTCGTGCAGGTCGGTCCAGCCATCGCTCTCGCCGACGTAGCCGCAGGAAGCGCGGGAGAACGGCACGGTGGCCGCGAGCGCCAGCCAAGTGCCGCATTTCTCCGCCACCAGAATCTTCCGGCCGGTCACCTCGGTCACGTAGCCGTTATTGCCCCAGCCGCCCACTTCGAGGTGAGGCGCGCAGAGCACGTACAGGCGGAGCCGCGAAAGGAATCCGGCGTCGCCGGTCAGGCGTGTGTGCTCAAGGACGCACGGAAGATGCGGGTCGGTAATGACCTCTTTGTTGATCGTGTAGCGCCCATCGGGATCGGAGTTGGCGCAAAGATAGCCCAGCGTGTGGTCTGACAGGCGCTCGAACCTCGAGGCGAGATGCCGCTTCTCCTCATGAAAAAAGCTGTGGCCGTCGGTGATGAGATATTGCAGGTCGCGCAGTTGCGGCCGGTCCACCGTGGGGTAATAGACCTCGGTAATGACACCGTTCCACATGGTGAACCAGATGCGGCTGGAAGCGGCGTACGCGGTGCCGACGCCGTCCTTGCCGCCGTGCGTCCAACGAGGCTCGATGCCAGGCCTGCCGAAGGCCACTCGCTTCCCGGATCCGTTCCGGTCCATTGGACCACCTTTCTCTCAGGAAAATCCCCACCTACTTGCCCTTCTGGTTTCGCAGGAAGGCGGTCAGAGCGCACCATGGAAGCGCCGCGTGCGGCCTCTCGATTTGGATGCTCTCTCCGTCTCTCTGGTTCTCGGCTTTCTCTCCTCATGTCCTCAAAGCGCGACGGCCAAAGCTCGGGCGTAGGCAGCAAGCAAGTGCTGCTTTTCCTCGTCCCAGTTCAGGCTTTCCTCGATGCGGCGCCGGCCGCGCGCGCCGAGCTGCTGGCGCAAGGATTCCGAATCGAGCAGCTTGAGGATCTGCGTGGCAAAATCGCGCGGGTCATTGGGACGCGCGTAGAGCGCAGCTTCGCCCGCCGAACGGCGTCCTTCAGTCAGGTCAAACAGAACAACCGGGCGCGCATAGGCCATGTATTGCAGGATCTTGTTCATGGTCGACTTGTCGTTCATCGCATTCTTCGGGTCGGGGGCCACGCACACGTCGGCGGTGGAAAGATAAGCGGCCAGGATGTCATCGGCAATTCGCCCCGTGAACTCCACGACGCCGTTTAATCCCTTCGCTGTCGTCATGCTTTTCAGACGCTCCACTTCCGTCCCACCACCGATGAGAACGAACATCGTATCATCACGCGCGCTGGCGATGGCGCCCACCGCATCGAGCAGCAGATTGATTCCGTCTTGCGGGCCCATGGTTCCGAGGTAAGCCACCAGGAACCGATGGCCTCGCTTGAGCCGCGCATCCGGGTGCGGCGCGGGCAGCGCCGCGAGGTCAGGGCAACTTCGCACGACAAAGACGTCTTCGGGCGGCATGTGGCCACGACGGACGGCGATCTCGCGGTAAGACTCGTTGGTGGCAACCGAAACGTCGGCGGTGCGGAAGGTCCAACGTTCAGCGAGCGCAACCAGCCGATAGAAGAATCCCTTCCGGCCAAACTTCGCCTCGTAAAGCTCCGGGTTTAGGTCGTGATGGTCGAAGATGAAGCGTACGCCCAGCAGCTTAAAGAAGAGCGCGACGAGAAAAATCGTATCCGGGGGGTTGCAGGCATGCAGGACGCGGAACCTTGTCCGCCCGTACACCCGCAGCGCCAGAGCCCACTGCGCCAGCAGCGCCCAGGTGTATTCGACGAGATACTCCGCCGGCGTCGACGCCTCGAAGATGGCGTGGCGGTAAATCTCAATACCGTCCAGCGTCTCGCGGCCGGCCCGGTACGGCCCGCTCTTGCGACAGATCACGGAAACGCGGTAGCCTGCCGCGGCGAGCGCCCGCGCTTCCTGCCACACCCGACGGTCAAAGGGCACTGGAAGGTCTTCAACGATGATGCAGACGGCAATCGGCACACTATTCATTTTGTCGGCTTTGAACCAAGAACGGGAATTGGGAGTAGCGAATAGGGACCAGGGTAGCTACTCTTTACTCTCTCATCGCGTGCCCGGTGCCATAGCTCAAAATTGATCAGGGCCCAGAGCTGCTTCTGGCGGTCGCGCACGCCGTCGAAGTGTTCCCGCACGAACTGTCCCAGGGTGGTGGAGTTGAAATAGCCCCGGGACCTGGCTTCGCTTGACAGCACGAGCCCGGCAACGAGTGATTGGAGCGGCTTCCTGAACCACGCGCCCGTGGGCACAGCGAAACCGACCTTGCGGCGCCGCAAAACGCCAGCCGGCAGGTAGGGGCGGAGGGCCTGCTTCAGCAGCGACTTGGTCTGGAACCCTCGCGTCAGCACCTCCGCCGGAATGCTCGCCGCAAGCTCCACCAACTTGTGATCGAGGAACGGTACGCGCTGCTCGATGCTCGCCGCCATCGTCATCGCGTCGCCCCGCAGCAGTAGATTATCGGGCAGCCAGACTTTCAAGTCGGCGTACAGCATGCGCTTGAGGGGTGACCGATCGCGCGCCTTCTCGAAATGTTGCTCGAAGACTCTAGCCGGGTGGGCCGGGTCAATCTGATCGAGGAAGTCAGGAGCGAAAAGATCCGCCCGTTCGTCGCGCGTGAAGGATGCAAACCAGGTGGCGGCGCGCTCCGCCTCATTGCGAACTGAAAGCGTCTCGATGGCCAGGCGTATGCGCCGGTGCCGATAAGGGAACCAGCGGGCCACCGCTCGCGTCAGGTCCTGTGGCAGCGCATGGACCAGTCCGGCCAGCCGGTCGGCAGCGTACTTCGGGTAACCGGCAAAGAGTTCGTCGCCACCCTCACCGGCCAGCACCACTTTCACGCTGCCCGCCGCTAGGCAGGCGACGCGATACAACGCCACGTCGGTGGGCTCGGCAATCGGCTCGTCGCGGAACTCGACGAGACGGGCCAGATCGTCGGCAAAGTCACCGGCGCGGACCACGATTTCTCGATGCTCGGTCGAAAACGCCTCGGCCACCTGCCGCGCGAAAGGCAACTCGCTGTATCCACGCTCCTCGAAGCCCACCGAAAACGTGCGCAGCGGCCGCGTCCCAAGCCCGGCAGCGAGCGCCACCACGGCGCTCGAATCGACGCCGCCACTTAGGAAAACTCCCACCGGAACATCGGCGGCGAGCCGCAGTCGCACGGACTCCCGCAGGCACTCCACCACATCCTCGGCCCAGTCCGCCGGGCGGCGGGAATCGTCCTCCTCGCCGGGCACATCCCAGTAGGCGTGCGTGCTGGCGCCGGAGGCGCCGGCCAAAAGGTAGTGGCCAGGCAGGAGCCTTTCCACGCCACGATAGAGCGTGCGTGGCGCCGGCACGTAACGGAACCCGAAGAAGTCATACACGGACTGCGGATCCACTTCAAACGACTCGCCGGCAAGCTGGCGAAGAGCGCGGAGTTCGGAAGCGAACACCAGCCGTCCCACTTCGAGGCGATACACGAGCGGCTTCACGCCCAGCCGGTCGCGCGCCAGGAACAGGCGGCGTTCGCGGCTGTCCCAGACGGCGAAAGCGAACATGCCGCGCAAGTATTCCAGGCAACCCGGACCGCGCTCCTCGTAGAGGTGGACGACGGTTTCGGTATCCGACGAGGTGCGAAAGCGGTGTCCGCGCGCTTCCAGATCGTGGCGCAGTTCGCGGTGGTTGTAGATTTCACCGTTGAAGGTGATCCAGACCGTCTCATCCTCGTTCGCGAGCGGCTGATGTCCGCCGGGGAGGTCGACGATGCTCAAGCGTCGATTGCCGAGCCCCAGTTCGCGGTCCAGATGGAACCCCTCATCGTCCGGACCGCGGTGCCGCATGGCATCTGCCGCGCGCTTGAGCGCTCGGGCATCTGCCGGCGCTTGCGTTCCGAAATTGAAAATGCCGCAGATACCACACATAAGAGCAGGGGCTAGGGATCAGGTATCAGGGGCCAGTGTACTGGAAACCCAGCGGCTTGGGGCGAACTTCTCCTCGGGGACCCACGGGCTTCTGCGACCGGCGGACGAGATCCTCGAAGGAGCAATGCGTGGCACTGCGAAGTTTGATCGAAACGAGAAAGTTAGAGGCGGGGAAACGTCGCCCAGACTTCTTACGTCTGTAGAAACACAAAAGGGCGCCGAGCTGATTCGGCGCCCTCGTGACAGGCAATGAACTAAACTGAGCCGCCTACGTCCGAGCGCGCTTGCGGCGCAGGTACCCACCCAGACTCGCGAGACCGGAACCCAGAAGGAGAATCGAAGCCGGCTCAGGAGCGCCGCCTTGGCCGCCAGTCGTGCCAATGGGCCGCCACGAGAACGACTCATTGGCGCCCGTGCAAGCGAAGTCGTACCCGCTGGTGTCGAGCACGTGACCTGAGTCGTTAAAGGTTGTCGGAACCCCGTTGGCGGTAATCGTCACTGTGGGAAACGGCGTCGTCCCTGGCGCTACCGGCACACCGCAGGATGAGATGGGGTGAACGTCGCTCGTGTCGAAATTGAAACCGTTGTTCTGCGTCAGAATCGCGATGCCGCCGATCGGAATCGTGAAGCTGCCCCATATGTCGGAAAGCGAGGTACCGTTGATGTCAACCAAGGTGCTGGTAATCACGAGAGGTGCACCCGACGTGTTGTCAATCTGGATTGCCCCTGCGTCAAACTGACTTCCGGGCGGCGAGCCGAGGAAATTGGTGACCCCGGAAGATCCGTCCCATGGGTTGGGGAAGAACCCGCTGACGCGAAGATTGTCCGCGTATCCCACCAGGACGCTGTAACCGGTGGGATTGTTGTCCGCGAACACGTTGGCGGGTAAAATAAACCCGAAAGCCAGCAGCGCGGCTGCCAGCACATACCGATAAGCCTTCATGCGTATCCTCCCTTGGGCGAGAGTCTTCTTGTCCAACCAATACCGACTTCTGGAGTGAAGTCCGCCCCCTCCCGGATGACTACTCTCCGGTTTCGATGTTGTTTCAGCACGTTTGGAGCCATTTTAGCCTTTGTGGGAATAGCCACTAATCAACTGAAGACAATGCGTTTAGTTCGCCAGGCGTCTCGTGATTCTCCGACGTTTGTACGACCCAACAGGAAATCTCTTGGTAATCTAGGGAAAATCCGTTCCGTCAGATATGCCGGTCTAACCGCCCATTATATTAATTTAATTAGAAACATATAATTATTAGGTTACTACGTCACATCAGGCCCTCTCCGAGGCCGCAGCCGTAGAGCAGGTGAAACAGCATCATGACCTGTGGCCGGGGATATGACCGCGAATCTCGCAGCAGGCCGTAGTCGCCGGTGGAATACCCAAAGCTGCCGTCGGCGCGCTGCCGCTGGAGGAGGCGAGCGTAGAGTCGCCCACTCCACCCGCCCGATTCCGTGTCGTGCGCCCGGAGCGTCCGCGCCGCTTCGTGGAGCGCCGCGGCGAGCGCCGCGGTGTAGTAATCCACTTCCGGGCCGCCGCCCCCGAGGTGCGCGCAATCTGCTGCGGCTGTCGCGGCTGTCTCGGCTGCGGTCAACCTGCCGACTGGCCTCACTCCGGACGCGAGGAACCGAGCCAGGGGCGGCAGGATCCCCGCGACGCGCGTTTCCGGCATGACCGCCGCCAGCCATGCCAGCTTCAAATACTGGAAGGCGTTGTACTGGAAACATAGATAGTGCGGGCGCGCGCGCTCGTACGGACCGGCGACAATGTACGGCAGCTCGCCCGAAGCAAGCTGCACGCTGGCCACAAACTCGACTAGCGGCGCGACGTGCTCAAGGTAACGGTTCTCGCCCGTCGCCTTCCAGAGACGCACGAAAAACCACGCCGCCTCCACCGAGTTGTTCGGCACCTTGCCGCGCGGCCGATCGAAGTAGTTGATGGCCTCGCCCCGCTCGTGCTCCTGGAACCCGATCCGGTTCACCAGAAACTTGTACCAGCGCACAGCACCCTCGATGTATTCCTGGCGCGGCTCGCGGGCGTAGGTCGCGAGCAAGCCGATCGCTCCCCAGTTTCCCTCCACGGTGGCGACCAGGTGACGGCGTTCCGGCAAGGGATACCGCCAGAAGCCCTCCGCAGTTTGGAGGGCAAGCACTGCCCCCGTGGTTTCGATCGCCAACTCGCGGTAGCGGCGGTCGCCCATGGCTTCAAACAGCATCCAGTTGGCCAGAATCCAGTAGCCCTGTGTCTGCATGAACGCGTAATCGTCACCCCAGGGCAGGAAGTCGAAGGCGCTTTTCACGAACCGCCAGGCGCGAAGGTTGAAGCGGACGCCCGCGTCCGGCCCGCGCAAAAGTCCGCTCCGGTAATGCCGGCCGAGCAGGTGGCCGTGCAACCGCGCAGCCGCGCCGAAAAGCTCTTCTCCGGAAGGCACGGAGGGAAGTTTAATCGAAAGCGCGGGCGAGTTGTGGGATTCCGGGCAGCCGCCACTCGCCGCCGTGCCGCGCCACCGGGTGGAAGAAAGCGGATGAACGCGCTCACTTTCACGCTTCACACCTCCGCCATTATCCCTCATACTCGATGCTGAAGATTGAGTGCTTCGACTGCATCCATGCCACTGCCCCGCAAAATCTGGTTCAAGCTGCAACAGTTGAAATCCTTCTGGCAGGAAACCTTCGGCGGGGTCGTGAAACCGCAGCGCTACGATGCCACTTACCGGATGTGCCCGCAATGCCGCGGCCTGATCGAGCGGGATGCCTCGGTGTGCCCCCTGTGCGGCGCTTCAACCAAAACTCCTCGCAGCCGTCCGTCCGGCACGCCGGGACGCGTCCTCGGCGTGATTCCCGTGCCGAGCACGGCCACCGCAATCCTGATCGCCGTCAACATTCTGCTCTACGTCCTCACCTGGTACCTGACGCAGCAGCAGGCCGCGGCCACGCTCACGCAGGCCCCCGGCTTGGGGGGGATCAGCAACGAAGTGCTGCTACGGCTCGGCGCCAAGTTTGGGCCGCTCATGGTGCAAGGCCAGTGGTGGAGGCTCGTGACCGCGTGTTTTCTGCACGCCGGCCTGCTTCACATCGGCATGAATATGTGGGTGCTCTTTGACATCGGGCCCGTGGCTGAACAGCTTTTCTCGAGCTCGAAGTTCCTGGTCTTTTATCTCGTCACGGGGGTGGCAGGCTATGTCCTCAGCTTCTTGTGGAGCCCGTACGGGATTTCGATTGGCGCTTCGGGGGCCATCATGGGAATGATCGGGGTGCTCATCGGCGCCAGCTTCCATCACGGCACGCTGGGCAGGGAGTACCGCAGCCGGCTGTGGCGCTGGATTCTCTACATTCTCATCTTTGGTCTGTTTTTCGCGGTCGACAACGCCGCCCACATCGGGGGCGCCGCCGCGGGTATCGCGCTGGGCTACATCATTCCTGAGGGCGAGCCCTCGACCCGCGCCGAGGAGACGCTGTGGGGGCTGCTGGCGGTCGCCTCGGTGATCATCATCGCCGGTTCGTTCGCGCTGATGGCGCTGCAATTGAACCGGCCGCTGCGGTGAGAAGAGAAACTAGCTGGGCAGCAGAACCTTGAGCTTCGATTTGCTGAGCGCCTTGACGAGTTGCGCTTCGACCGCGTCCTTCGATGAGCCGCGAACCGCCGCAATCTCGTCCACCAGGAGCTGCCAGGAGCGGTCGAACATGCGCTTCTCGCGGAAGGATAGGGGTTTGGCCTGGCTCAACACCAGCAGAGTCTTGAACACTTCGGCCACCTGCAAAAGGGAGCCGGTGCGCATCTTGTCGCCGTTCTCTTTGAAGCGGCATTTCCAGTCGCGCGGCGCCTTGATGGAGCCGGTGTTGAGATACTCGAGCACGGCGCTGATTTCGCGCAGCCGGGCCACCCGGCGCAGGCCCAGGTTCTCCACGTTGCTCATTGGAACCATGACGCGAAGGCCCGAGGAGCCCAGCCGGAGCAGGTAAAACATTTCGGACTGCCCGGTGAGATTGCGGTTGGAGATTTGTTCGACCGTGCCGACACCCTGATTCGGATAGACCACTTTTTCGCCGATCTGGAACTCCATAAGCAGGCCCCCCCTGAGTGAAGTCTTGGATCGAGTGGATAACAGCGAAGCATAGCGCCGGAGGGAATAGGAAGTCAAGAGAATTGCCGCCGGGGTGCATCCCGCGCAACAAGGTCGCGAATTCGCCCACGAGCATCGCAGCGTTTCACGCTTTGACCTGCGTCCAATTCTTGCGAACGCCTTGCTTTCAAAGCGCTTCGTCGCCTCAGTGCAACAACCCCACTTGGTAATTCAGGTTCGCTATTTGGGTTTGATAATCGTACTTGGCACTGGCCTGCTCGATCTCAGCTTGGGTCTGGTTCAACTGCGCCTGGCTAAGTTCAACAATCGAGCCGAGCCCGAGCTTGTATCGCTCCTGGGCAAGGTCTAAAGCTAGATTGGCGTTGTCGAGAAGCTGCTGCGTTAAAGCGAGGCGTTGAAAACCGGTTTGAGCATCTGACCATGCCAGACGGACGTCGCGAGCTACGCGGTCGGCCTCGGCGCGCAGGCTCTGGTCGGCCGCTTCCGCTCTCAGCCGCGCCTCGGCCGCGCGGGCCGAATAGAGCCGGCCATTGAAGATCGGGATGTCAACGTTCACCCCGGCGGCGGCGTAGCGGTCGGTGAGAGTGCTCTGATGAAAGGGAATCAAGCCGGCCGTGCCGGAAAAACTGATGGTGGGAAACCAAAGGTCGCGTTCGGCCTTGGCGAATCGATGTGAGGATTGACTATCAAAACGAAGGCTGGCCAGCTCGGGCCGGTTCTGCATCGCCTGGGACACCAGGTCAGACGCGTCAGGAGGTGGGGCGCCGGGCAGCGCCTCGTCAACCAATGAATACGTCTGATTGTCCTGGTAACCCAGAGCGGCGGAGAGTTCAGCGAACGCCGCCGTCAAGTCGTTCCGGGCACTTACCAGCGCCAGCTTCGCGTCGGAAAGATTCACGTTGGCGAAGCTGACGTCGAGCCCCGACTTGAGTTTGCTCTTGGCGAGCTCGGTCACTTGATCTGTGACCAACCGACGCTCTTTGACGGTCTGCTCCGCCACCTTCAGCACGGCCTGAGCACGCAGCGCGTCGAAATAGGCGCGGTCGAGCTGAAGGAGCACGTCCTGGCGGGTGGCCTGCGCATTCTGGTCCTGCGCCTCAGCGTGCAAGCTCGAGCTCGCCACAAGGTTGGAGGTGCGGCCAAAGTCTGTGACGAGTTGGTTGACCGTTACACCGTTGGCATAGCGGTTGAAGATGATGGGATTATTCAGGCCGCCGGCGGCAACCCGGCTTGCGCTCTCCGCACCGGCACCCGTCAAGCTGCCATAACTAAACGGGTAGTAGGCGGATTTCACCTCGGTCACAACTTGCCGCGCGGCGAGGGCGTTCAACTGCGAGGCCTGCACCCGGGGATGGTTCTTAAGCGCAAGGGCTTCCGCCTCTTTGAGAGTGAGGCTCGGCGGCGCCGGGTTCTGCGGTGTTTGCCCGAAGCTAAGGCCTGTGCCGCCAGCCAGAGTAACCAGCACAACGATCTTGATGGCTCGCGTCGTCATCGTGCCTCCTGGGGCCGGGCAGGTAGCTCGTCTTGACCCTTTCGGTTGCGATACACCAAGAGGTATGCGGCGGGAACAATGAACACCGTAAGCGCCACGGAAACGATCAGTCCGCCGATAATCGCCCTCCCCAGCGGGGCATAGGCCTCGCTTCCGACCTCGAGTTTGAGAGCCATCGGGATCAGTCCAAAAATGGTGGCGAGAGAAGTCATCAGAATCGGCCGCAACCGGATACGGCAACTGGTCACGACTGCATCCCGGACCGACATTTCGGATTCGAGGTGATGAGCGAACTCGACGATCAAAATGCTGTTCGAGGTCACCATGCCCACCATCATCACCACGCCCATTAGCGACATGACGTTCATCGTTGTTCCGGTGATCCAGAGGAACAGCAGCACGCCAGTCAGCCCGGTGGGCACGGCGAGCAATATCAAGAGGGGGTCTATGAAGGAGCGGAACTGTGCCACCAAAACCAAGTAGAGAAGCGCCAGGGCCAGTATGAGTCCGAAACCAAAGCTGTGGAAAGACTGGCGCATGCCTTCCACCATGCCGCGCATCACCAAGCCCACGCCTTCAGGGAGGTGGGTTTGGGCGGTGATCCTGTCGATGGCGTTGGCCACGCGGCCCAGGTCTTCAGTAGCCGGGCTGACGTAGATGTCGATGACCCTCTGGATCTGGTAATGGTCCACTTCCGTCGGCGCTTTGAAGTTCGAGACTTTGACCACCTGATCGAGGAACGCCGACTCTTTCGAGGAACGAGAACGGATGGGAATATCTTTCAGGGAAAACAAGCTGTTGATGTCCCTTTCCGGATATTGAACTGTCAGGAAGTAGTCATTGCCCGTGCGCGGGTCAATCCAGTAGCTGGGCGCGATCATCTGGTTTGAGGTCAGCGCGGTGATGACGTTGTCCACAACTTCCTTCTGGCTGAGGCCCAGCTCGGCTGCCCGTACCCGGTCGACCTGCAGTCGCAGAGATGGGTAATCGATATCCTGCGGAATGTATACTTGACTCACACCGGGCAAGTTGCGAATCCGGCGGGCCAGATTGGCCGCGACTTGATAGGTAGATTGCAAGTCCTGACCACTCACTTGCAAGTCAATGGGTGCGGGAAGGCCTTGGTTCAGGACGGCATCCTGCAAGCCTCCGGACTGAAAGAAGGCGCTGACCTGCGGGAGTTGGGAAGCGAGACGCCGGCGAACAAGATCCATGTAATCGTAGCTTCCGATCTTGTGGTTTTCGGTCAGCGCCACTTGGATTGTCGCGGTATGCGGTCCTGAGTTGCTGGTGTAAATAGAAGAAAATCCGGGGATAACGCCGATATTGGAAACGATCAACTTAAGATCCTGCGGCGACACCTCATGGCGAACGAGAGCTTCAACTTTAGCAACCAGCTTGTCCGTCTCTTCAACGCGGGTACCGGAGGGAGCCTTCAGATTGATCACAAATTGACCGGCATCGCTACGGGGAAAAAAGGCAACGCCGAGTAGCGGAAAGATGAGCAGGCTCAGAAGGAAAGCGCCCAGAATCGCGCCGATCACCCGCCAGGGTCGAACGAGAGAACGGTCCACCGTAGCCTGGTACCAGTCCAGCAGTTGATGGAATCTTTCATTGAAAGCCGCGTCGAATCGGGCTGTCCAGGAGCGCTGCACCTTCGCCTCCGGAGGGGTATCCGCGGCGGCCCCGTGTCCGTGAACGCCTTTGATGAGCTTGGCGCAGAACAGCGGGACGACGGTCAGAGCGATGAAATAGGAAGCAAACAAGGCAAGAACCACGGCCAGCGCCAGGGCCGAGAAAAGAAACTTGCTCACGCCGTAAAGGAACGTTACCGGGAAGAAGACGACCGCGCTGGCGATGGTGGCAGCCAGGACGGCCCTGCTCACTTCCTGTCCGCCTTTTTCCGCTGCCACTTCGGGTAGCTCGCCAAGCTCCATATGGCGGAAGATGTTTTCCAGCACGATCACCGAGTTATCAATCAGGCGCGAAAAGACGATGGCCAGGCCCGCCAGGACCATGCTGTTGATCGTACTGCCTCCGAAATACAAGGCGATGACGGCGGCAAGAGCGGAGAGCGGAATGGAGAGGAATACGGCCGCCGTGCCGCGTAGGCTGCCCAGGAATAGCAGCACCATGAGTCCCGTCAGCAGGAGTCCGGTGGCACCCTCGTGGATCAGCGTGCTGATGGCCTTCTTCACGTATTGCGATTGATCAAACACCACATTGGCGACGAGTTGTTTGGGGACGTCGAAGAGGTGAGATACCACCTTCTTGATACCGTCCACGACAGCAATGGTGTTGGTGTTGCCCCCCTGTTTCATGATGGGGAGGTAGACCGATCGCTGGCCGTCCACTCGTACGATGTTGGTCTGGATCGTCTGGGCGTCCCGGGCGGAGGCGACATCGCCGACGGTCACATAGGAATCGCCCGTCGCCTTGAGGGGAACATTGTTGATATCCGCGACGTGCTGGATCTGGCTGTTGGTATAAATGTTGTAATCGTACGGGCCGATTTTATTGTCTCCGGCAGGAAGGATGAGGTTGGCATTGTTCACGGAGCGCACCACATCCATCACGCTGAGCCCGTGGGATTGCAGCTTCAGCGGATCCACGTAGACCATGATCTGCCGGTATTTGCCGCCGAAAGGAGGCGGAACCGA